>JBCDLT010000013.1:0-111595 GCA_038745065.1 Pseudomonadota bacterium
GTCGCCCTGCTCGACGCCCGGCGAGCTGAGCGGCCGCCCCTCCAGCGGCACGGTCTGATCGCGCCATCCGTGAGTGTGCAGCAACCGCACCGGCCCGGCACAATCCTCCGGATGCGGCCGCCAGAACCCGCCGGCCACCGGCGCATAGGCGGTCGCGATATCGGGGTCGCGGCACGCCAGGTAGGAAACGATCGACCCGCCGATCGAATAGCCGGTCATCAGCACCCGGTCCGGATCGATCGCGAAGCGCTTTTCCGCATCCGCCAGGATTTCCCGTGTGAAGGCGAGATCGTCGCGATGCGGCGGAAATTGGGGGATGAACGACCAGCCCGGCCCGAAACGGCTGCCCGGCCGCTTCTTGCCGTTCGGCGCCAGCACGACATAGCCGCGATCGGTAAAGTCCTCGGTCATTTGCCGGCGCAGTTTAAAGATCCGCGATCCCCAACCGCCGCCGCCATGAAAGAACAGGACCGCCGGCCGTGGCGCTTGCGTCTGGATTTCGGGAACGGCAGCGAAATAAGTACCGAGCGCCACCGAACAAGGATCCTCCGGCCCGCCGCATTCCTGCGCCCCAGCCGTCGGTACCGGCAGGAATAGTCCGAAAGTCAGGCAGGAAAGGATGGCGGAGAAAATGAAGGGCAATCGTGACATGGCGGTGGGACCTTGATCGGGAGGCAACGTCATAACCTTAAATGGCGAAATACGCCGTTCAATGACGCATCACCGGAACGTGAAGTGTCGGCCTGGCGTCGATCCGAGTGCGGATGCCATCCATCCGTCCGGCGGACATCGCCGTCCTTTGAATGGAAACCCTTGTCACCATGGCCCCTGTCCGGCAGGGTCGGGCGCCCGCCTCCCGCCGTTCAGGACCGATATGGACACGCCGCGCACGCCCCCTGCCGACCCGACGATCATTCCCATCCTGTCGGTGTCGAATTTCGTGATCGGCATGGGCGGATTCGTGATTGTCGGCCTGCTCAATCCCGTCGCAGAGGAATTGGCGATGGGGACCGCCGAGGCGGGCTGGATCATGACGACCTATGCGCTTGCCTACGCGGTGCTGTCGCCGCTCCTCGTGTCGGCGACAGGCGCGATCGGGCGTCGGCGTGTCATGGCAGCCGGACTGGCCCTGTTTGCCGCAGCCAACGCGATAAGCGCGATCGCGCCGGATGCCGCGACGCTCTATGCATCGCGCATCCTGGCCGCTGCGGGAGCGGGCGTCATGACCCCGGTTGCCGCCGCCGTGGGAGCCGGGCTCTCGCCTCCGGAGCGCCGCGCCCGTGCGCTGGCCGCCGTGTTTTTCGGCCTGACGCTCGCCCAGGTGCTCGGCGTACCGGCCGGCAGTTTCATCGCCTATACCTTCGGCTGGCGCATGGCCTTCTGGGTGGTCGTGCTGCTCGCCCTGCCCTGTCTCTGGCTGATCTGGACCCGCGTGCCGGCCGGTCTGTCCTTCCAGCCGGTGGCGCTTGCCGACTTGCGGCGCATCCTTGTCGACCTGCCCGTCATGCTCGCCGTCACGTTCACGACGACTTTCCTGGGTGCGCTTTACGTCGTCTACACCTTCGTGGCACCCCTCCTGTCCGATACAATGGATTATGGCCGCGACGGCATCACGCTGGCGCTTTTTATGTTCGGAATCGGCGCCGTGCTCGGCAATCTGCTTGGCGGCATGGCAGCCGACCGGTTCGGTCCGTTCCGCACCCTGTTGTGCCTGACGCTGGTGCAGGCCGCCTTGATGCCGGTGTTTTCCGCCCTGCCGCTGCCGGGCCTTGCCGTCATGGCGCTGATGCTTGTCTGGTCGACCTTCGGATGGTCCTTCATGGCCGGTCAGCAGCTCCGCCTCCTGACGCTGGCGCCGGAAAGCGCCAGCGTCGTACTCGCCCTCAACGCCGCCGCGATCTATATCGGCGCCGCGGTCGGGTCCGCCGCGGGCGGCCTGATCCTGAGCAGTTTCGGCCTGACCGCGCTCGGTATCGGCGGCGGCATTGCCGCGCTCTTGGCGGCAATACACCTCGTGATTTCCAACCGGATCAAACCGTGACGGCCGACTATCCGTCCTTCATGCGCACCCAGCGCAGGATCAGGAAATTGTCGGGCCGTTGCACCACATGCACGCCGTCGCGCACGCCCCAGACCAGCGGCTGCACGTAAAGCGGCACATAAGCCATTTCGTCCTGCAGAAGCGTCGCCGCCTCGTCGAGCATCGCCTGGCGGGTATTCTCATCCAGTTCCGACTGGATCTGCGGCAGCAAAGCGTCAATCCGGGCGTTGGAGTAACCGCCGAAATTCCAGCTGCCGAGCTTCTTTTCCGGATTCGGCGTGGTCGCCAGGAAGCGGATCGGATGTTCGGCATCGAACGTGCCCGGCGACCACCCGAGCAAGTACATATCGAAGTTCCCGGCCCGCAATTCAGGCCAGTAAGACCGCACCGGCATGTCGTCGAGTTCAGCCTGAAGGCCGACCTGGGCGAGCATGGAGACAATGCCCTGACACACGCTTTCATCGTTGAGATACCGGTCATTCGGGCATTTCAGGGCAAACGAAAACCCGTCGCCGTAACCGGCCTCGGCAAGCAGGGCCCGCGCCTTTTCCGGATCGAAATCCGGCCGCGCCGTTCGGTCATGGGCAAAGCCCCGCATGGTCGGGCTCACCAATTGTGCGGCCGGTTCAGCGCTGCCGCGCATGATAGTCTGCAGGATCGCATCGACATTGACCGCATGGCCGACCGCCTGGCGCACCCGCGCGTCGCGGAACGGGTTGGGTTTGCCGGCATCCGCCCCGCCATGCAGCGTCTCGGCCGCCTGGGCAAAGCCCAGCATGATGACCCGCGCCTCGATGCCCTGCACCACCTGAACGCCTTCCCGGCCGCGCAGCCGCTGTGCATCCTGGATCGGCACCGGATTGATCATGTCGACATCGCCCGAAATCAGCGCCGCCAGCGCGGTTGCCGGGTTCTGGATCGGCGTGAACTCGGCCCGACTGATCGGATGCTCGCGCACGTCCCACCAATCGTCGAACGGCTCCAACACCGTCTTCAGCCCGGGCTGGCGCTCGGCCAGCCGAAAGGCGCCAGTACCGTTGGCTTTCAGGGTCGCGGCATTTTCCGTATCTTTTGCCGGCAAAACGGCACCATTGGCCTCCGCCCAGGTCTTGTCGAGGATCATCCAGTTGGCAATCGAATCCGGAAAGATCGGGTTCGGCGCATGCGTGAGGAAATCCACAGTGAGCTCGTCGACGACGCGGACCTCGGAAACCGGCGCAAACCATGAGGCTGTATCCGCCGCCTCGCTGGACGCCCGCTGATACGAAAACAGCACATCTTCGGCCGTGAATGCGGAACCGTCGTGGAATGTCACGCCGGCTCGCAGTTTGAAGCGCCATCCCGTATCGCCGAGCGCCTCCCAGCTTGTGGCGAGCGCCGGCTCGATGGCCATGTTCTTGCCGCGCCGCACCAGCCCTTCGTAGACATTGTTGAGAAAGCCGAGCACGGGCGCTGAATTGACCGCATGTGGATCCATCGTCTGCGGATCCGTCGCCGATGCCCAGCGAAAGGTTTCCGCCTGGGCTCCGGTCAAGCCAGCGCCGGCAATGAGCAGCGGCACGGCACAGGCCAAGGTTGCCAGTCGGTTATGGTTTCCTCGTTTCATGATCAAGCCTCCGCGCGTTTCCGCTATGGTAGGCCATAACGCGGCGATTGCGAGGAAAACGCAGAGTTTTGATCGTGCGGCAGCTCCTGGTCAGCTCCGCATCTTCGATCCGTTGGCATCATAGAGCGGGTGGGCCGTCACCCGCGACGGATAGAGCGCCCCGTTGATCTCGACCTCAAGATCGGTCCCGTCGGCCGCCAGATCCGGCGGCACATAGCCGAGCGCCATGCTGTGGCCGACATGGTGGGCATAGCCGCCCGACGTCACATAGCCCACACAATCGCCGTCCTTCAGGATCGCCTCGTCGTTCGACACGTCGATATCCGTCGTGTCGATCGTCATCGTCACCAGCCTTTTGTCGGGCCCGCTTGCCCGTTCGGCTTCCGCCGCCGGCTTGCCAATGAAATCCTTGTCCCAGCGGATAAAGGCGTCGAGACCGGATTGCGCCGCCGTAAAGTCCGGCCGGTAGTCGAGCGTCCAGGCACCCCAATTCTTTTCAAGCCGCAAGGACATCAGCGCCCGCGCGCCATAGAGCCGCAGCCCGAGATCGGCACCCGCCTCCTCGACCGCTTCGAACAGGCGCAACTGGAAATGCGGCGCACAATAGATCTCATAGCCGAGCTCACCGGAGAACGAGACCCGGGCCAGCAGGACCGGCACGCCGCCGACAAAAGTCGAGCGGATGTCACGGAAGCGCAGCGCACCGTTGGAGACGTCGTCCCGACAGATCCGCGACAGCAGCGTTCGCGCTTGCGGGCCGGAAATTGCGATGCCATGAAAGTCGTCCGACCGGTTGCGATAGGCAACGCCCTGATCCGGCAGATGCTGTTCGAACCAGCGTCGGTGCATGTTCTGTGCGGCGCCGGACCCGAACAGCATGAACGTGTCGTCGTCCAGGCAGGAGACGGTCAGATCGCCGTAGAGTTTGCCCTTCGGCGTCAGCATCGGCGTCAGCGCCAGCCGGCCCGGCGCCGGCACCCGGCCGGCAAGCAGCCGGTCGAGGAAGTCCCGTGCGCCGGCGCCCTTGAATTCGTGCTTGGCGAAATTGGCGATTTCAATCGCGCCGACCGCCTCGCGCACCGCCCGCACTTCTTCCGCCACATAGGCATGGGCCCGGGAGCGCATGAAGGTCGGCTCCTCGTGTGCGTCCTCCGGGCCGTTTGCAAACCACAACACGTTTTCAAGACCGAACCCGTCGCCCATCACCGCACCGCGCGCCACCAGCCGGTCGTAGAGCGCCGTTGTTTTCTGCCGCCGGCCCTTCGGCAGGGTCTCGTTCGGGAAGGTCATGACGAACCGGCGTTCGTAATTCTCCGAAGACTTGACCGTGCCGTAATCCGGCGTCGCGTAATCACCGAACCGGGCAATGTCCATGGCCCAGACATCGATGGACGGTTCGCCGTCCATCATCCATTCCGCCAGGCACAGGCCGACCCCGCCCGCCTGGCAGAACCCGGCCATCACGCCGACGGCCGCCCAGTAATTCGTCATGCCCGGCACCGGGCCGATCATCGGATTGCCGTCCGGCCCGAAGGTGAAAGGCCCGTTGATCATGTCCTTGATGCCGGCCCGTCCGAGCGCCGGAATGCGCTGAAAGCCGAGTTCCAGCCGGTCGGCGATGCGATCGAGATCCGGCGCCAGCAATTCGTGGCCGAAATCCATCGGCGTGCCGCCGACTTTCCACGGCGTCGATTCCGGCTCGTAGGTCCCGAGCAACATGCCCTGGCGTTCCTGGCGGAAATAGATGTTGGCCTCGTAGTCGATACCGGCCGGCAGCCGTTCCTCGCCGCGCTCCACGATTTCAGGGATCGGTTCGGTAATCAGGTAATGGTGTTCCATGGGCTGAACCGGCAGGTGCAGGCCAGCCATGTGCCCGGCCTCGCGCGCCCACAATCCGGCGGCATTGACGACGATTTCCGCATTGATCGTGCCTTTGGCCGTCACCACGTCCCAGGAGCCGTCCGCGCGCTGGCGCGTTTCTTCGACCGGCGTGTGGGTGTAATAGCGCGCACCATAGTGCCGGGCGGCCTTGGCATAGGCGTAGGTGACGCCGGACGGGTCGATGTCGCCGTCGAGCGGGTCCCAAAGCGCGGCGATGTAGTGCGAGGGATCGATCAGCGGATGCCGGCGCTTGACCTCCTCCAGCGGAATGAACTCCTGATCGAGCCCCATGTAACGCGCCTTGGAGCGTTCGCGTTTCAGGTAATCGCGCCAGGTTTCGTTCGAAGCGAGATAGAAGCCGCCCGTGCTGTGCATGCCGACCGAATGGCCGGAAACTTCCTCGATCTCCTTGTAAAGATTGATCGTGTAGCCCTGTAGGCGGGAAATGTTCGGGTCCGACGAGATCGTGTGGATCTGACCGGCCGCGTGCCAGCTCGATCCGGATGTCAGCTCATTGCGTTCGAGCAGTACGACGTCCTTCCAGCCGAACTTGGCCAGGTGAAACAGGATCGAGCAGCCGACCACGCCGCCGCCGATGATCACAACCTTTTTATGGCTTTCCATGAAAATTCCCTCGTTTAGTACCAGGCATCGGGCATGGCGGCTTTGCGCTTTGCCATGAAGGCCTGCAATTCTTCATCCGTCGCCGCGTCGATCGGCGGCGCTTGGTAGTCCTGCAGCAGTTTGTTCCAGCGCTCGTGGGCACGCCGTTCGGTATCCTTGGAACCGGCATCCTGCCATTGCTCGAAACTGTCCGAATTCGACAGCGCCGCGTCGTAATAGGCGGTCTCGTAATTCGCCATCGTGTGCGCCGATCCGAGAAAATGCCCGGCCGGCTCGACGTCCTCATAGGCCGATCGCCCGAGTGCGTTGTCGTCGATCTCGATGCCGCCAAGCAGTTTCTGATAGGCGCCCAGCCGGTCGGCATCGATGACGAGCTTTTCGAACCCGGTGACCAGGCCGCCCTCCAGCCAGCCGGCCGCGTGCAGGATGAAATTGGCGCCGCCCATCACGGTCGAATGCATGCTGTCCGCGCTTTCGGCCGCGGCCTGTGCATCGGCGACCTTTGACGCCGTCAGCGACCCGCCGCAGCGCAGCGGCACGCCGAGCCGCCGCGCGAGCTGGCCGATGATGTAGTTGGAACTGACCGGTTCCGGCATGCCGAAAGTCGGCGCGCCGCTGCGCAGGCTCATCGACGACAGGAAATTGCCCAGAATGAATGGTGCGCCTGGCCGTACGAGTTGGCTGAAGGCGCAGCACATCATCGCCTCGGCAAGCGCCTGCGCGATCGAGGCCGCCGTCGTGACCGGCCCCATCGCTCCGCCGAGGATGAACGGGGCGACGATCATGCCTTGCCCGGCCGCCGAATAGGTTCGGATCGCCTCGGTCACAACCTTGTCGACGAGAAGCGGCGAATTGGTGTTGACGTTGCCCATGATGACGCATTTGTCGGCCGAAAAGTCGTCACCGAACAGAATGCGCGCCATGGCGACGCAATCCTCCGCGCGTTCCTTCGCGGTGATGGCGCCAAGCATGGGTTTGTCGGACCAGCGCATATGCGCATAAAGAGCGTCCAGATGCCGCTTGTTGACCGGCAGGTCGCACGGCTCGCAGGTCATCAGTCCGGAATGGTGCAACGCCGGCAGGCTGTAGGTCAGTTTGACCAGCATTTCCAGGTCGGCAATCGCGCCGTAACGCCGCCCGCCTTCGAGATCCCGCACAAACGGCGGCCCGTAGACCGGCGCGAACACCACGCTGTCCTCACCGATCCGAACCGACCGGGCCGGATTGCGGGCATGCTGGACAAAGCGCGTCGGCGCCGTCCGGCACAAGTCCCGCGCCATGCCGCGCGGCAGCCGCACGCGGGTGCCGGCCACGTCCGCCCCGGCTTCACGCCAGATGCGAAGCGCCTCCGGGTCCTCGCGGAATTCCAGACCGACTTCCTGGATCAACCAATCCGCCTGGTCTTCCAGGCGCGCCAGACCTTCTTCGTGCAGATAGGCAAAATAGGGAATGGCGCGGGTGACATAGGCCGGTGCTGCCGGCACTGCGCGGTCCGATCGCCGCGCCCGTCGCGATGATGCCCTCATGACCGACCTCCCGTATCAGTCCTGATCAGGCTACGCGCCGTAACGCAGTTTGTGACGATTGAATTTTCTTACGCTTTGCATAAATTCATTTAATGCTAAATCTGATCCGCCGCATCCAATCTCCCTCCGCCCTCTTCGCCTTCGAGGCCGCAGCACGCCATTTGTCCTTCACCCGAGCGGCGGCGGAGCTTAATGTCTCTCAGCCCGCAATCAGCCTGTCGGTCAAGAAAATCGAGACAGCGCTGGGCGCGCAATTGTTCGAGCGCCGGCACCGGGCGATTGCGCTCACCGAAATCGGCGAGCGATTTTATGCGGACGTATCATTCGGATTAATGCATATCCTCCGCTCGGCAGAGGGTATCGCCATCCAGCGCGGCGGCCATCATGTGACGCTCTCTTGTTCGACCGGGTTCGGGCATTTCTGGATGATGCCGCGCATGGCGGGCTTTCAGGCGCAATTCCCGCACATCGACCTTCGTTTGCAGACCACGGACCGGGATGTCGACCTGACCGGCGACGACGTCTCCATCGCGATCCGCCGCGGGGCCGGCCAGTGGGACGGCTACGATTCCTTTCTGCTGGCCGAAGAACATATCGATCCGGTTTGCAGCCCGACCCACCTTGAAGGCACGGAGCCGCCCAAGGATGCGGGTGCCCTTGCCGCAGGCCGTCTGATCCATCTGGAGGAACCGTTCCGGCTGCGCCCGAAATGGGCCGATTGGTTCGCCGCTCACGGCGTGGCCTATCGCGACCGCGGCGACGGCCTGCGGTTGAACGATTATGCCCTCGTCCTGCAGGCGGCCATTGCCGGCGAGGGCATTGCCATGGGCTGGCGTCACTTGACGGATTCGCTCGTCGAAAACGGTCTGCTCCTGCGCTTGTTCGACGGCGCTTATGATGTCGGCCAGGGCATGTATGTCATCTGGCCCAAAACCCGTCCCCTCACACCGCAGGCCCTGCAATTCCTGGACTGGTTGCGTCAGCAGGCTCAGGCACCCACGGCCGGTCGATAAAGGGCCGTCTTTCAATTCTTTACGGTCCGGTCATCGCCTAAATCGTACGCTTTAGGCAGAAAGTAACGGTGTCATCGAAATGGGGGCTACAAATTGAACCGACAGACCGGTATGGAAATAGTGTGGAACCGCACCATGACATCAACAAGTGGTTGGCAATAGACCAGCCGATCGAATACGCTGCCAGCTCAATTGCCGGTGAGGCGGCCGGATTCGCCTGGCACGATAGTCAAATCGAGATATCGGCATGCGGCTGAGCAATCAGACGAACAATGCAGTAAAAGTATTGGTGCATTGCGCCCAGGCCGGCGGTCGCATCGTGACGGTCCCCGATATTGCGACGTCCTGCGGCATTACCGAATTCAATGTCTTCAAGCTGGTGCCGTTATTGGTCAAGGCGGGACTGCTCGAAACGATTCGCGGGCGCAGTGGCGGCGTCAGACTGAACCTGGCTGCCGAGGACATTTCGCTGGGCGCCGTCGTACGCGCTACCGAATCGGTGTTTCGGGAATCCGAGTCATCCGAGACGGAAGCCGGTGATACGGGCGCCGATTATTCAAGGATGATCGACGGCGCCTTTCTGGCATTCGTGGAGTTTCTCGATCAGAAGTCGATCGCTGAGCTTGCGGATCTTGAACACACGCCCGCAGACGCTGCGTCGCCGCAAACCGACAGGCCGGGATCGTCGGCAAAAACCGGAATGCCGAAATAACAGCGGTCAGGCGATCCGGTCGACCGCAGAACCATCCGCTTTCCCATCTGCATCCGGCAATACAAAAGGCCGCCCGGCCGGCGGCGACGTGTTGACCAGTGCCCGGATCCCGAAAACCTCGGCGACCCGGTCGGGCGTGATCACGGCGTGCGGCGGTCCGTCGGCAACACAGCACCCGTCCTGCATCATGATCAGCCGGTCGGCAAACAGCGCCGCCAGGTTCAGGTCGTGCAGGATGGCCAAAACGCCGGTTCCCTGCCGACAGCACTCCCGTGCGACTTCCATGACCTGGACCTGGTGTTTGAGATCGAGGCTCGATACCGGCTCGTCGAGAAAGACGTACTTGTCCCAGGCCTCCTGTGGAGAGGAATGGATCTGGCACAACACGCGGGCAAGATGCGCCCTTTGCTGTTCGCCGCCCGACAAGGTCTGAAATCGGCGATCCGCGAAACCCTGAAGGTCGACCACGTCGAGGATCGCTAGGGCGAGATCGTTGTCGTCGGCATGCGATCCGTAGCCCGGCAGCACGCCCATCCGCACAACCTCCAACACGGTGAACGGAAAGGACAGGTGGCTGCTTTGCGGCAACACGGCACGTCGGCCGGCAAGGTAGGCGGCATCGAGCGTCCTTAGGTCATTACCGCGCAACAGCACGAACCCCGTCGTCGGACGCATTTCGCCCGACATCATTTTCAAAAGGGTCGACTTCCCCGCTCCGTTCGGTCCGACGATGACCGTCAATTCGCCGGGACGCAGTCTCAGGGTCGATTCCCGTACCAGCCACGCAGAGCCGATCTGCAAGCCCGCCTCATGCATGTCAAACATCGATCAGACCCTTCTGGCGCAACAGCAACCAAAGGAAGAAGGGTGCCCCGATCAGCGCGGTCACGATGCCGATCGGAAGCTCGGCAGGCGTGACGATCGTGCGGGCGAAATTGTCGGCGATCAGAAGCAGCGCACCGCCGAGCAGGATGCAGGCCGGAATGAGGAAACGGTTGTCCGGCCCGATAATCAGGCGCAGCAGGTGCGGCACGACAATCCCGACAAACCCGATGACGCCCGACACCGCGACAGAAGCGCCCACCGCACAGGCAACGGAAACAATGGTCAGGCGTTTCAGCACTTGCACGTCGACGCCCATATGGGTCGCCGGCGAATCGCCGAGCAGCATGGCGTTCAGTCCCCGCCCGATTAGCGGAAAGAGCACAAAAACCGGCAAAACGAAGGGCACAGCCGCAATCAGCTTCTGCCATGTGGCGCCGCCGAGGCTGCCAAGGCTCCAAAACGTCAGATCACGCAATTGCTGGTCCGTGCTGACATAGACGAGAATGCCGGACAGGGCCCCCGCAAGCGCTGCAATGGCGATGCCGGCAAGCAGCATGGTCGCGGTGGAGGTCTGTCCGTGTCGCGTTGCGATCCGGTAGAGCGCCCATGTCGTCAGCAGGCCGCCGATGATCGCCGCCGTCGGCAGCGCGAAGATCGAAAGCGTTTCCCTGAGCCACGGAAAGTACCGGTCGCCGAGCACGATCACTGTTACTGCGGCAAGCGCCGCGCCGGCCGACACGCCGATCAGACCCGGATCGGCAAGAGGATTGCGGAACAATCCCTGGAGCATGGCGCCCGACGCGGCGAGCGCTCCTCCGACCAGAAGACCAAGGAGAATCCGTGGCATGCGGATTTCGAACAGCACAATGGCATCCCGGGAGACGGCGTCGAGACCTTCTCCCCCGAGCCAATTGCGCAGCACCGCGAACCCGTCGATTGCCACCGGTCCGACCGACAGCGAAAAGACTGCCGTGCCAATGCATACGCAGAAAAGAACGATAATGCTGAGCTGCGCCAGATGCTGCCGATCGCCCGGCGCCGCCGTCCGCCGCCTTAAGGGAGTGGTCGCAACGCGCGAATTGACCATTTCAATCGGTGTTTCCGCGATTTCCGTTGGCGGTTTCGGGCCAGGCATGTTCCGGATAGAGCGCGCGCGCCAGGTCGACAGCCGCTGCCGGCGTACGCGGTCCGAAACCAAGCAGGTAGGCCCCGTCCATGCGGATCAGTGCCCTGGTTCTGGCCGCCGGAGTATTGCTCAAAGCCGGGAGCCCGAAGACCTGATCCGCATCGAGAACATGATTGCCCCGGTTCATGACCAGAATAACATCAGGGGCCGCGGCAAGGATAGCTTCGTCGGACAGCGGTTTGTACCCTTCAAAACCGGCAACAGCATTGTCAGCACCGGCAAGCGCGAGGATTCCCGCCGCCGCAGTGCCTGCTCCAGACGCGAGCACGCGTCCGGACTGAAGACTGAGAATGAACATAACACGAAGCCGGTCGTCGAGGCCTTCCCGCGCTGCGGCCAATTCATCGAAATAGGTCGCCGTTTCGGCGGCCAGCCTGTCACCGGCCGCTTCGCGCCCCATGACGCGCGCGACCATGCGGATTTTGTCGGCGACACCGTCGGGAGAAGGATCACTCGGAACGGTTATGAACGGGACGGACGCGGCTTCGAGCAATCCAATCACCTCCGGCGGTCCCGCTCCTTCCTCGGCCAGCACCATGGAAGGGTCGAGAGCCAGGACGCCTTCCGCCGACAGCGCCCGCATGTAGCCGACATTGGGTTTCTGCTCGAGCGCTTCGGGCGGGTGCATGCTCGTCGTATCGACCGCAATGATGCGGTTCTGGAGGTCGAGCGCGTAAAGGATTTCTGTGACCGCCGTGCCGATGGACACCACCCGAGCCCGCTCCCGGTCGGAGACGGTGCTCGCCTCGGCGGCAATGGCAGCAACCGGGGCGACCAGGACCGTTCCGATTGCGGGAACGGTCATCGCAAGCGCGACAACACCGAGCCGGGCGGCACGGAGTATTGCCGGGACCCGGCCTGCCGGCAATTCCGATTCGGGCATGGCGGCTTTCCTATTTCGTGAGAATGAGCTTTCCGTTCGCGGTAATACGCAACCGGTAATCCGCTCCCCCATGCCGAATCAACACTTCAGTTGCCGCTTCGAACAAATCGTCGGTGTTGATGCGCTTCAGAGGGCCCGCATTGATGCTGGCATCGCGGTTCGAGCCGGACGCCGTCGGTACACTATGGGTCGTCTCGTTCATGTTTAGCCCTTCGCGTTCGGAGTGATTTGAAAACCGGCTCAATCGCCTGAATCACGGCGTCGGAAACCCGGCCCGCCGGCAGCATTCTGTAGCCGGAATATACTTGACACAATTAGTCAGGTTTCCTAACGCTGTCAATCGGCGTCCCCGCGACGCAGCTAGCAAGCGCCCTATCCGCGAAGCGGTATGCCAGCCAGCCATCCCCTTGTTTTTCAACATGTCTGGAGTGGTCATGGGTGGTTTTGGCAAGCGCCTTGGCGCAATGGTCGGTTGCGGAATTCTCGGAAGCACAACACTGGTTCCCGGGTCGCCGGCGCAAAGCGACGAGACGATTGCGCTCGATGTCATCACTGTGACGACCACACGTACGGAAGACAGTGTGATTGAAACCCTGGCCGGGGCCAGCGTCGTTCCACGCGAGACGATCGACCGCTTCCAGCCGAACGATATCGGCGATGTGCTGATCGGCATTCCAGGCGTGGCCACACAGGAAGACGGAAACGATCCCGGATCCTCGATCAACATCCGCGGGCTGCAGGACTTTGGCCGCGTCAACGTCATGATCGAGGGCGCAAGGCAGAACTTCCAGAGATCCGGACATGGCGCGAACGGCATCTTCTACCTCGAACCGGAACTCATCAAGCAGGTCGACATCGTGCGCGGACCCGTGTCGACGATTTACGGGTCCGGCGCGATTGGCGGCGTCGTCAACTTCTCCCTGATCGACGGGGCGGATTTCCTGGCCCCTGATCAGAATGTGGCCGCAAGTCAGAAAGTGCGCTTTGACACCAATGGCTCCGGCACACTGACGAGCACGACCGCAGCCGCGCGGGTCGGCCAGGGGTTCGACGCGCTTGCCAACGTCGTCTGGCGCCGGGACGACAGCTATGACGACGGATCGGGAAACGTCGTTCCCAATACCGGCGAACAGGTGGTTACCGGCTTGCTGAAGGCCAATTATCGTCCGGCCGAGGGGCATCATGTGTCCGGCCTGTTCCTGCGCCAGGAGAACGACTACGACACCGGGATCGGGACGACCCTGCGCGAGACCGATACCAACGACACCACGGCTTCCGCCACCTGGACCTATGACAGCCCGGACAACCCGCTGATCGACCTGTCGGCAAGCGGCTATTTCACGTCGACAACGACGGATCAGACCCGGTTGACCGGCGCCACCGCCGGCGCGCAGCGTGATTTCGAGATCCGCACATTTGGTACCGACATCTACAACACGTCACGGTTTTCGACGGGCCCGGTCGACCACGTCGTCACCGTCGGTTTCGATGCCTTCGACGACACTGTCGAAACCAATGACCCTCTGGGCACTGGCGACGAGTTCACGCCGTCCGGCGATCGGCGCGTGATTGGCGGGTTCATTCAGAACCAGATCGCCCTTACGCCCTGGCTCGATGTGATCGGCGCGCTGCGTTTCGACCATTACGAACTGAAAGGCGGCGGGGCGGACAGTGACGGTTCACGGGTTTCCCCGAAGATCACGGTCGGCATCACGCCGCTAAACGGACTGCAGTTCTACGGGACCTATGCCGAAGGATACCGGGCGCCGGCGATCACCGAGGTCTTCAACTCCGGCACCCATGATCCCTCCTTCCCCTTCGTGTTTCTTCCCAATCCCGACCTGCGACCGGAAACCGCGCGCAACATCGAGTTCGGCGCGAATATCAGTGCCGACGGTCTCGCCCACGACACCGATTCCGCGCGCTTGAAAGTCACCTATTTCCATAATCGCCTGACCGACTTCATCGAAGGCAACATTACCGGCTTCAATCCGCGGACCTGCTTTCGCTTCGGAACCGGCTGCGGTGTGTTCCAGTACCGCAACGTGGCCAGCGCCCGGATCGAGGGCGTCGAAATCGAAGGCAGCTACGCGATCGGTCCGTTCTTCACGACAGTGGCCTACAGCCATATCCGCGGCGACAACCGGAACACGAACGAGCCCCTGCAGAGCATTCGCCCGGATGCATTTTCGACGACATTGGGCGTCAATCTGCTGGAGGACAAGTTGACGCTCGGGGGTCGCGTAACGCTGGTGGATGCTCAGGATCGCGTGCCGACCGGCAGCGAAAACCTGATCAGCCGGCACTATGAATTGGTTGACCTTTTCGCTTCTTACAAGCACAACGAGGCGGTATCGGTCGGCGTCACACTGAACAATATCCTTGATCAGGACTACACCAAGTACCGTAACGTCAATCCGAGCGAGGGCTTTTCGGCAAGTTTCTCCGCCACGGTGAAGTTCGGAGTATAGAATGATGTCACGCAAGTCCGGACGGCGATCGCCACACAACGCCATGCAGCGCGAAACGGAGCCCGGACATGCTTGATCAATTGTGGGAGCAGGTCGGCCTGGCTCTGGAACGGGTCGGATCCTTCATCGAACTCGGCGGCCCTGTCGTTGCCATTCTTGCTGCCCTGTCGGTCGTCGCACTCGCGGTCATTCTTTTGAAACTTCGGCAATTCGTTGCCGGCCAGGTCGGCGCCTCGGTCGCCTACGAACCGGTGCTGGATGCCTGGCAGCGGGGCAATGTCGGTCAGGCGCTCGCGCAGGCTGAAGCTCTGCCCGGTCTGACGGGCCGCTTGCTGCTCGGCACCATCACGGCCCTGCATCGCGGCGTCGACGTCGAAGTCGTGAAAGAAGACGTCGCCCGTGTTGCCGTGCGCGAACTGGCCGCCTGCCGATCTTATCTGCGCGTGCTTGACGTGATTGCCCAGATCGCACCGCTGCTCGGCCTGTTCGGCACCGTACTGGGAATGATCCAGGCTTTTCACGATCTGCAACAGGCCGGCGATCAGGTGGATCCGGCAACGCTTGCCGGCGGTATCTGGGTTGCGCTTCTGACCACGGCCGTCGGCCTCGGTGTCGCCATGCCGACTTCCGTCGCCCTCAATGCCTTTGAGAGCCGGATCGAACGCCATCGGGCGGTGGCGGAGAATGCGATGACAGCATTCTTCACCGGCAGGGTCGCCGAATCGCAGCCGCTCGCTCAGGAACGCGCCGTCGCCACGGCGCGCGATACGGCGGCTTTCGATGCGGTTTGAAAGCGCGGCGCCGGTCCGCCGGCGTATCGGCCTGACCCCGCTGATCGACGTCGTCTTCCTGCTCTTGATGTTCTTTATGCTGGCGTCGACCTTCGGATCCTATTTCGACCTTTCTTTGAAGTCGGCGGCCGGACCGGCCCAGCAGCCGGTTTCGGATCGCCCGCCTGTTCTTATCCGGCTTCACAGCGAGGGCCGGATTGATGTCAATGCGGAACCGGTCGACATGGCGGACCTGCGCCAATATTTGTTGACAAACGAAGGCAGGTTTTCAAAGAATGCCGTGGTTCAGGTTCGAGAAGGAGCCCGGACACAGGATGTGGTGAACCTGCTTGCGGCGCTGCGCCGCGCGGAAGTATCGAACACGATTCTGACCCGTTGAAGCGACGACGGAACATAATCCAACTCCCATGCGGATTGACATTAAACAGGCGCAGCGCAGGGACGGCGACATTCTGCCGCTGATTAATATCGTCTTCCTGCTTTTGATTTTCTTTCTGTTGACCAGCACGATTGCGCCGAAACCGGACATCGACGTCACGCCGCCCGACACGCAGGACGGCGAACCGGCGAGCCCGCCGGCCGATGCGATCTATCTCTCAGCCGAGGGGTTCGTATCGGTGGATGGCAATGAAGCGACGTTTGAGGAATTGCCGCAAGTGCTGCAGCCATTCGTGTCGACGCTTGGCGAAAAGCCGGTTCGAATTGTTGCCGACAGAGGGTCTGAGGGAACCGATTTGCTGCAAATAGTCGATGCCGTTCGGGCGGCCGGAGGCACAACGATCCGTCTCGTCACCGTCCGGGATAGCGCACCATGAGGATCCTGAGGCGTCATTGGGCAATCGCCCTCGTCCTGTCGGCAATGCTGCATGCGTTCGTCGCCTGGTCCATGACGTCACGCCCGGAATCCATCGAGATAGAACGCGCCGCCGGCGCGCCGGTCGCCGTCAGTGCGGTAAGCCTTGCGACCGCTTTCGAAAGCGAGGCGGAAGAGCTTGAACCGTCAGAGGTTGCCGAAACACTCGACGCCGTCCGGCCGGAACCTGTCGAGCCGCAAAGCCAAACGGCAAAGCTCACTGCTACCAAACCCGAAAGAACCGCGGCGACAGAAACCGCATCGGCGAGGAAGCCTGTCACAGCCAACCCGATTCCACCTGCACCTAACGGATCGGTTCAACCCGCAGCGGCTTTGCCGACACCGACGGAGATGACCGGCCCGAAACTGGCCCGGGTCACATCGCCGGATGCGGTCGCGCTTCCGGTGACCCGCGAGACCGCACCGCTTTCTACCGCCCGACCCGAAACGCTGACCCGGTCACAACCCGATGCCGTACCCAGGAGCGAGACGGCAGCTTTAAAGGCCGAAACCGCTGCGAACCCCGAAACCGTCGCCTCGGCGGTGCCGAACGCCGTCCCTTCGGCAATCCCGCAGGCCGTCCGATCCGCGACGCCGGTTACCGTCAGATCGACGCGCCAGGAAGTCGCGCGGACCGAACCGCGCCCGGCCGAAAGCGATGAAGCGCCTTCGGCACCGACACCGGCAACACCAACCGCCGCTCAGCCTGTTCGCGTCGTCAGCCCGCGTGTAGAGCCGACGACCTCCAACCCGCCTCAGCAAACCGCCGCCCTCCAGCCGGATGTTGAGGCGCCTGTTACACAATCGAACAGGACGGCAACACGAATCGAGGCCGTTGAATCCGAACTCGCCGAAAGCGCAATTCCGCTTGCCAAGCCGCAACGCCCGCAACGCCAGGCCGCGCTCACGCCGAAAGCAGAACCCCAGCCGACGCAGACCCGCGCGAAGAAGCGGGCCGAACCCAGAAAACAACAAGCCCCGAAACGCACCGAAAAGAAGAAGGCGGCCCCGCAACGCAAGACGGCGTCGCGCGGAAGCACCGGACAAACCGGCTCCAAGACACGCGGTCGGCGGGCCCAGCAAGCAGGCGACGGGGGCCGACGGCGCGGCGTCTCCGGAAAAGCGGATATGTCGAACTATATCGGCAAGGTCGTTTCCCGCCTCCAGCGCCAGAAACGCTATCCTTCCGATGCCCGGCGCAAGCGCATCGAGGGCACTGCCGTCGTTGCCTTCGTCATCAGCCCGAACGGAAGCGTCGGCGGGATCCGGTTGCGCAAGAGCGCCGGAAACCCGGCGCTCGACAAGGCTGCCCTTGCCATGGTGCGCCGCGCGGCGCCTTTTCCGCCCTTCCCGAAGAACAGCGGCCGGAACCGCATGCCGATTTCCGTGCCGGTACGCTTTGCCGTGCGCTAGGCCCTAGCCTATTTACTCGTTGAAAATCAGAAATTCTCTCTTTCGGACCTAGGAGTGATCATGACCTATATCGCGATGAACCGTTTTCGTGTCGCCAAAGGACAGGAGGACGCGTTCGAAACCGTCTGGCGGACCCGTGACCGTCACCTCGACCAGGTTCCGGGTTTCATGGAATTCCATCTTCTCAAGGGACCGTCTGAAGACGATCACACGCTGTTTGCGTCGCACACGATCTGGCGGTCCCAGGAGGATTTCGTCGCCTGGACGAAGTCTGAGCATTTCCGCGCCGCACACAAGAATGCCGGCGACAACAAGGGCATGTATCTCGGCCACCCGCAATTCGAGGGTTTCGACGTGGTCCTTGAAGGTTAGGCTTGAGGGTTAGGGTCGTCCCGTGCCGGAAGGAGGGATCGATCCTTCCGGCACGGTACCCACCAAAGCTCAGTCAAAAGGCGATGACACGCGCGGAAGCGCCTCCGACCGGCTTGGTGCAACAGATGAATTTCAGTGCAACAGGCGAACCGCGCGGGGCGCCGAATGCCAGACCGCCAATTCGTCCGGGAAAAGCGAGTTAAGGTCGCGACCGCAATTGTGTGCGGCCGCTAGCAGGCCCGCCATCGACCGTCCCTCTACGATGACCATCGCCGCCGCCTTCATCAGATCGATGTCGTCGAGCCGGGCACCCCGGATCAGACGCATGACGCTCAGTTCGGTATTGCGGATCCTGAGCGCGCATGTGGCGCAGTGGGCGTTCATGAATTCAAAGCGGGAACGGCGTTCCCGGCGAATGGCACGCAGCACCCCCGCAACCGAACAGGCTACCAGCGCACCGTCGGCCGATCCGAGTTCCGACTGCGCCCGCGTAATCGCGTGATCCCATGAAAACGAGGCCGGCTCGGCAAACGCGAGGCAGAAGTACCGCATGACCTCAAGCACGAGGCATTCCGAGGGACTGAACTCGCAATCCTCAACAAGAAGAGCCGAATCGTTTGAGCAGGAGGCCTTGGGATGTTGGGTCGGATCGGGATGCATAGGTGCGGTCCTGGTTGGTCGATCGGCAGGCGCGACGGCTTCTGGGTCCGGAGATTCGACACAATATTATATGATATTTTTTGTCAAGTTTTAACGACACGACGCAGGTCAAGCGAGGCCATCTTGACCGGTGCGATCTGCTGTCGCGAACGGTCAGAACTTCAGTTAGGATCCCGACTTTAGATCTTCCATCTTGCCGACCCCACCTAACCCCGTTTCCTGCCGATACAATCCGGAAAGGCACGCAGAATGTCCCGACGCCGTTTCATGCAATGCGACGTGTTCACTTCGACGCCGACCAAGGGTAATGGCCTTGCCGTGGTGATCGATGCAGACGGCCTGTCGGATGCACAGATGCAGGATTTTGCTGCCTGGACCAATCTGGCCGAGACCACGTTCCTGTTGCCGCCGACGGATCCGGCTGCCGATTACCGCGTACGTATCTTCACGCCGGCCCGCGAAATGCTGTTCGCCGGCCATCCCACCCTGGGCTCATGCGCCTGCTGGCTTAAGGCCGGCTGTGCGCCGCGCGATCCTCAGCGGGTTGTCCAGGAATGCGGCGTCGGCCTCGTCGAGATCGACCACACGGGCACGCTGCCGGCCTTTGTCGCCCCGCCCACAAAGATCGACCCTATGGACCCGACCGAGCGCGCACGCATCGTTGCGGCCCTGGCGCTCGACCCGGCAAAAATCCTGCGCACGGCCCGTCTCGAAAACGGGCCGGTCTGGCAGGCCTTCGAACTGGCGAGCGCCGACGACGTGCTCGCAGCGGATTGGTCCGCCGTGCGTTGGCCGGACTTCAAGGCCATCGGCCTGATCGGCGCGCATCCCACCGGAGCGCCGACGCAATACGAAGTGCGCATGCTGGCGCCGTCAAGCGGCATGAGCGAGGATCCGATCACCGGATCCCTGAACGCTGCGCTCGCCCGCTGGATGCGCAGCGAAGGCCGCCTTCCGGCAGACATAATGGTGTCCCAAGGAACATCGATCGACCGCCATGGACGCATTGCGATCCGGCCTGACCCGGCCGACCCCGAGCGCACGCTGATCGGGGGCGAGACCTTGATCCTGATTGAGGGCAGCGTTGACCTTTAACGGCAGCAAAGGTGTGCCAGCGGCGGTTATCAGGCCGCGCTCGATAAAGGTTTGGCGCGCTCGATGCGTGCCTGTTCCTTCGGATCGTGCATCGCATCCCAAAGATCGGCGCGCCGTTGGACATTGAGCCAAAAGTCCGGGCTGTTACCGAATATCCGTGCAAGGATCAACGCGGTGGCGGCGGTCACATTGCGCCGGTCATTGCACAGCTCGTTGACGTGCTTGCGCTGCACGCCCATTGCATCGGCGAGGTGCGCTTGGGTCAGTTTCATCGGCTTGATGAACCCCTCGACAAGGATTTCTGAAACGGAAGCCGGTTTGCGCTTGGTCATCAACATTGTTTCACCTTATCGATGGCTGTGGTCATCGAGATAGACGTCGCTGGCCTCGCCTTTGGCGCAGTCCCAGGCGAAAATCAGTCGGCATTGTTTATTGACGCGGATCGAAGGCAGTGTCGAACTGTGACCGCAATATATCGTGCTACGGGCCGGGCTGTTCGGTTGAGAGACCCCGGCAGAATGCGGCAAGCGCACGAACTTCCGCGCTTTCAGGCGCCGTGATGGCCGCATCCGTGCCGATCAGTGTGACGACACAAACGGCGTAGCCCTGCCAATCGAGCACCGGCGCCGCGATCGCGGCAAGCCCCGGGATGAAACGACCGTCGACGCTGGCAAAACCGGCCGCGCGAACCGCGTCCGCCAGACTGCGTATGCCACCTGAAGTCAGCGTCAGATCGCAGAACGCGTCCCGGCGCGATCGCGCCGCCCGCATTTCCTGATCGATACGGGCCGCGGTGACGGCCTCCGGCAGGTAGGCCACGCAGATGCGCCCGGTCGCGGAATTGAGAAGCGGCAGGGTCGTCCCGAGGCCGAGCGAGGTGACAAACACGGACGCCGCCCTTTCCCAGCGCACCACGGTCGGCCCCTGGTCGCCCCAGACCGACAAGAGCGCTGTCATGCCGGTTTCGCCGACAAGGCCGGGCAAGGCATCGGCCGTTCGGTTGACGCTGTCGGTCCGCGCGAGCGCCGACAGGCCAAGCGTGAGCGCCTCCGGCCCGAGATCGTAGCGCCCGGAACGCTCACGCTGTTCGACAAGGCCCGCTGCGACAAAACTCGAGAGGTATCGATGTGCCTTGGTTGGCGGCATGGCCGCTGCACGCGCGAGCTCTGTCAGGGTCATAGCTTGGCCACTTTTCGCCAAGCATTTCAAAAGTTTGAGCGCCGCATCCAGCGACTGGATACCGCCGGCAGCGCGGTCGGTCGCCTCGAATTCGGAAGCGGAAGAGTTTTTCATAATAAAAAATACTTTGCATAATACGGAATGAGAATCTAGAAATTTGACGAGGAAACGCATCAATCCGGGGGTAACCCGTGCGCGTCAGCGACATGACATCCATCACCGTGCTCGGCGGCGGCCCTGCCGGTCTTTACTGCGCAACGCTTCTGAAGACCGCCCGCGACGATCTGCACGTGCGTGTGCTTGAACAAAATGCCGCCGACGCAACCTTCGGCTTCGGCGTCGTCTTTTCCGATCAAGCGCTCGATTTCCTGCGCGAGGACGATGCCCGGACCTACGATCTGATCACGCCGCATATGGAAAGCTGGCGGGACATGACGCTCGTGCATCGCGGCGAGCGCATCGTCATTGACGGCGTCGGGTTTTCGGCGATCGGCCGATTGAAGCTTCTCAATCTGTTGCAGCGCCGTGCGGCGGAGACCGGCGTTGAGATTGCCTATTCCCATCCGGTCGGGTCT
This sequence comes from Pseudomonadota bacterium, assembly GCA_038745065.1. GTDB lineage: Bacteria > Pseudomonadota > Alphaproteobacteria > Rhizobiales > JANQQB01 > JANQQB01. The sequence goes on from JBCDLT010000013.1 coordinate 21,707, forward strand.
CTCGACGAACTGGAAGGCGACCTGATCGTCGGCGCCGACGGCCTGAACTCGCTGGTCCGGCGCAGCCACGAGGGCGATTTCCTCACCTCGCTGTCCTATTTCGACAACAAGTTCGTCTGGTTCGGCGCAACCAAACCGTTTTCCACCCTCACCCAGACCTTCATTGAAACCGAATGGGGTCCGTTCAACGCACACCATTACCGGTACACGCCGGAGATGAGCACATTCATCGTCGAATGCGACCGCAAGACCTGGCTGGCGGCGAATTTCGACCGGATGGATGCCGAAGCGACCCGCCGACGCTGCGCCGATATCTTCGCCGACAACCTGCGCGGCGGCGATCTCGTCTCGAACAAATCCAATTGGCGCAATTTTCCAAAGGTCTGGAACGACCGCTGGTCCCATCGCAACAGGGTTCTTCTGGGCGACGCGTTGCACACGGCCCATTTCTCGATCGGATCGGGCACCCGCCTCGCCATGGAGGACGCAATCGCGCTTTCCGCTGCACTGCTCTCCGAGGAAGACCTCGAAGAAGCGTTGGCCACCTACGAAGCGAACCGCAAACCGATCGTCAAAAAGATCGTCGATGCCGCCAATCACAGCGCGACATGGTACGAAACCTTTGCCGATCACATGCAGAACGATCCGCTCGATTTCGGCTTCGACTACATAACCCGGTCGGGCCGTGTCGACCGGGAACGCCTGCGGCGCATCGCTCCGGAATTCGCCGCACGCTACGACGCCTATCGTCCCGAGACCGGGCACCAGGCATGACGTCGGCCGGCCCCTGCCTCGTCGATCCGGTCGGCGACACGCCAGCTGCCCGTGAAATCGGATTCGACAAGACACGTCACACCAACGCATCAGCCATCCTGTTCGACAATCTGAAGCGCGATCCGGATGCGATCGCGGTGCTGGCTCCGGGGGCGTCCCTCACCTATCGCGCACTCTGCCATGAGGCCGGACGCTGGGCAGCGGCCTTTGCGGCATACGGGTGCGAGCGCGGCGAACGCATCGCCTTTTTCCTCGATGACACACCGGTCCTGCCCGCAGCCTTTTTCGGCGCGCTCTATGCCGGGTTTGTGCCCGTCCTGCTCAACACGCTGACGCGCCCTGATCTGCTCAACTATTACCTTTCCGACATGCAGGCGCGGCTTGCGCTGTGCGACGCGCCGTTCCTGGCCACGTTCGATGCCGAGGCGGTTAGTGGCACCGGCCTCGAAGCGGTCATCGCCTGCAACGGCACCGGCCCGACCGCGGCACCGCAAACCCTGACGGCTGAAAATTTTCTCGGCGACCGGTCCGCTTCGGCGGAGCCGGCCGATACCGGCCCGGACGACATGGCCTTCTGGATGTATTCCTCCGGATCGACCGGCCGTCCCAAGGGCATCTTGCACCTGCACCACGACATGGCCTACACGGCCGAGAGTTATGCGGCCTCGATCCTCAAGCTGACGCCGGCCGACATCTGCTTTTCTGTCCCGAAAGTGTTTTTTGCGTACGGCCTCGGCAATTCGATCACCTTTCCATTCCAGGCCGGCGCGGCGAGCCTCCTGATGCCCGGCCAGCCGAAACCCGCAGCCATTTTCGACGCGATCGCCGCACATCGGCCGACCGTGTTCTTCGGCCTGCCGACGCTTTACACCGCGCTCACACGGGCACCGGAGGCCGCGACCGCCGACCTGTCGAGCCTGCGACTTTGCGTTTCGGCCGCCGAAACGCTCAGCGCCGATATCTTCAACGGCTGGAAGGCGTTGAGCGGCCTCGGCCCGGTCGAAGGACTCGGATCGACCGAAGTGCTGCATATCTACCTGTCGAACACGGAGACCGAACAAAAGCTCGGCTCGGCCGGCAAACGCGTACCGGGTTATGAAGTCTCGTTGCGCGACGCCGACGGCAACGCCGTACCCGTCGGAGAGGAGGGCGTGCTCTGGGTCCGCGGCGATTCCAACGCACCCTGCTATTGGAACCGGCCGGACAAGACGGCGGAAACCATGCGCGGCGATTGGATCTATACCGGCGACCGCTTCGTCGAGGACGCGGATGGCTTTTTTACATTCCAGGGCCGCGCCGACGATCTGATCAAGGTCAGCGGCCAATGGGTCTATCCGCTCGAAGTGGAGCGCTGCCTTGCGGAACACCCCGCGGTACACGAATGCGCGGTGCTCGCACACGAGCTTGCCGACAAGCGCCTCTCGCTACGCGCAATCGTCAGGCTGTGCGACGGCATCGAGGCAAACGGCGCAATGACCGCCGACCTGCAGGATTTCGTCAAAGCCGCGCTTGTCCCCTACAAGTATCCGCGTTTTGTCACCTATGTCAGCGACCTGCCGAAGACCGGCACCGGCAAGATCGACCGCCAGGCATTGAAAGAGATCCCGGTGGCGCCAGAGCCCGTGCCCTGAAAGCCGCTGCACCTTCTGCGGCCCGCGTGAAAAGGAGACTCCATGGAAGGACGGCCCGAGGAAACGCCCGAACGCCTCGCGTTCTATGACAAGATCGACAAGCAGAACATGACACCGTTGTGGTCGGTGCTCGCCGACCTGGTGACGCCGGAACCGAAAAGTGGCTGCCAGGCTGCGTTCTGGCATTTTGACGACATCAAGACCGCGCTTTTGGAAGCCGGCGGTTTGATCACGGCCCGCGAAGCGGAACGCCGGGTGCTGATCCTGGAAAATCCCGGCCTGCGCGGCCAGTCGCGCATCACCACCTCGCTTTATGCCGGCATCCAGCTTGTCCTGCCGGGCGAAGTCGCCCCGGCGCACCGGCACACACAATCGGCGCTGCGTTTCGTACTCGACGGGTCCGGCGCCCACACCGCGGTCAACGGCGAACGCACGCTGATGCATTACGGCGACTTCGTGATCACGCCGCCGATGGCCTGGCACGACCACGGCAACGAGAGCGACGCGCCGATGTTCTGGCTCGATGGTCTCGACATTCCGCTGGTGTCGTTTCTCGATGCGTCATTCGCGGAAATGCTGGGCGAAGATGAACAGCCCATCGATCGGTCGCCCGGTCAGTCCTATTCCGAATTCGGCCACAACCTGGTGCCGGTGGATTCAGACCGAACGACCGCCAAAGCCGTCTCGCCGATCTTCAACTACCCCTATTCCTACGCCCGCGAGGCGCTTGACGGCATGACCCGCACCCGCGACCCCGATCCCTGCCACGGTCACAAGATGCGGTACTCGAACCCACTCGACGGCGGCCACGCCATGCCGACGATCGGCACCTTCCTTCAGCATGTGCCGAAGGGCTTTGCGACCGCGCGCTACCGGTCGACCGATGCGACGACCTTCGTTTGCGTCGAGGGACGTGGCCGCACGCGGATCGGCGAGGAAACTTTCGAATGGGGCCCGAAGGACCTGTTCGTGGCGCCAAGCTGGCAACCGGTCAGCCACGAGGCCGACGAGGACGCGGTCCTGTTTTCCTATTCCGACCGCCCGGTCCAGGAAAAACTCGGCCTGTGGCGCGAGGATCGCGGCAACGCGTGAGCGGAATCTGTGGTAAGAGCGGGCGCCGTCGCCCGGCGGCGGCATCCTGCACACCAATATCGGATCCGATCATGGCCCATTGCCACAGGAAATCGCGCCGCGCCGGAGCGCAATGCGCCAGCCTTGCGCTGCTTGTCTGCCTGTTTGGCGCGTCGTCGACCAGCGCCTCCCGGGCGCAGGACTTCGTTGAGATCGGCCTGCTCGATTGCATCGTCGGCAGCGGCTCCGGATTTGTGTTCGGGTCCACCAAGGACCTGCGCTGTGAATTCCGGAAACGGAACGGCGATCTCGAACCGTATTTCGGCGTCATCCGCAAATTCGGCCTCGAACTCGGATCGACGGAAAGCTCCGTCATCCGCTGGGCCGTGCTGGCACCGATTACAGAGATCGGACCTGGAGCGCTGTCAGGCGATTATGTCGGCATCTCTGCCGAAGCGACCGTTGGTGTCGGCGTCGGCGCCAATGCGCTTCTCGGCGGCGGCCTCGAAGGATCGATCGCCCTGCAGCCGTTCAGCGTGCAATCCCAGGAAGGATTCAATGTGGCGGTCGGCATCGCCGAACTGGAGCTGCGCTCGCTCCAATAAAGTCACGCCAGCAGGCGCATCAATTCCGGGTTCGCCCGTATATCGGGATGGTCGCGGTTGAGAATCGACCGGGCGATCATGTTGAGCATGCGCGCGAGATGCGCCCGCAATTCAGTTTCCGGGTCGATATGCCTTGCCCGCACCAAGTGGATCAGGCCGTGCAGCGCCGCGACCGTGATGACCCGCACGTGGACCGCATTGCCGGTGACCAGTCCGGCATCGAGACAGGTCTGCAGGACAGTACCGGCAACGCCGATGAACCGGTCGCGCGCCGCGTTCAGCTCCGCGGCCGCGCGCTCCCTGTCTAAGGCTTTGCCGGTCATCAGGTCGAACACGGCCGGTTCGTCCATCGCAAACGCCACATAGGCTTCCGAACAGCGTCTGAGACGCGTGAGCGGATCGGGTTCAGCCTCCAGAACGGTTTCATAGCGCGCAGTCAGACGCCTGTAGCCGGCGGCGCGGATCCCATCGAGAATGTCCTGCTTGTCGCGGAAATAGGAATAAGGCGTCGACCGGCTCATGGCGGCAGCATCCGCCAGCGCCCGCAAGGTCAGCCGGTTCGGGCCGTGTTCGACCAGCAGACCGGTCGCGATCCGCACCAGCGCTTCTCGGCCCGTTTGACGGTCGGTCTCAGTCAGCTTGGCGATCATGATCGGAAGGTCCTGTCCGGTGCCGGATCGTGCGTCCGATCTTACATTTGACAAAGTCAATTGACATTGTCAAATATACTGCAAATCCCCGTAAAAACGAGGCCGTCATGTCGACCAAACCCGGATTGCTGCTCAAGGCGGACCAGATCGCCGCCGCTCCCGAAGTGCATTTCCGTCATCCGCTCAACCCGAATTCCGACATCTATCTGAGACCGCTTGCCGAAGTCGCCGGGTTCGAACGGCTGGGCCTGTCAATCGGAAGGGTGCCGCCTGGCCGCGACAGCTTCGTCTACCACTCCCACGAACGCGACGAGGAGTTCCTCTACATCCTGGCCGGACGCGGCCGCATCGACATCGACGGCACGGTGTCCGATGTGGGCCCGGGAGATTTCATGGGATTTCCGACGCCGTCGGCCGGCCATCACCTGAGCAACCCGTTCGAGGAGGACCTCATCTACCTGATGGGCGGAGAGCGCTCGATGGGCGATATCGGCCACTTCCCGCGACACGGAAAAAAGGCGCTCAAGATCGGCACCGGATTCTTTTTCGTCGATGACGCCGCCATAGAGCAGCTGGACATGGAAAAGGCGTTTCCCGACGGATTGCCGGCTATGGAGTGACGGCCCTACTTGATCAGGAGGCCGCGCGGAACGTTCGCCAAGCACTCCGCCGGACCGGTTTCCCGAATCCGGATGCTTTCGGTGATCTCCAGCCCCCAATCTTCCATCCACAGGCCGGTCATAAAGTGAAAGGTCATGTTCTCGGCAAGCACGCCGCGGTCGCCGCGACGCAGGGACATGGTGCGTTCGCCCCAATCGGGCGGATAGGACAGGCCGATCGAATAGCCGGTACGGTTGTCCTTGACGATTCCGTATCGGTCGAGCACGGAAAAGAAGGCGTCGGCGATGTCTTCGCAGAACGCCCCGGCCCAGGCCTTTTCGATCCCGGCATCAAGTCCTTCCAACACGGCCTTTTCGGCGTCCAGCAGGACCGGCGGCGGCCTTCCGAAAAACAGCGTGCGAGACAACGGACAATGGTAGCGCCGGTAGACGCCGGCAATCTCGAAGAAGGTACCCTCGCCGGTCTTGAGCGGCTTGTCGTCCCAGGTCAGATGCGGTGCCGCCGCATCGCTTCCTGACGGCAGCAGCGGAACCAGTGCCGGATAGTCGCCGCCGGTCCCGGTCTCCGGGTCGAAGCGCAGGCCGGCATCGTAGATCTCCGCCACCAGATCGCATTTGCGCATGCCCGGTTCCGCCGTCTCGGCAATGCGGGCATGCATGCGTTCCACACGCCGCGCCGCGATCCGCATCGTCTCGATCTCCCGTTCCGACTTCACGGCGCGCTGCCAGTTCACAAGGCCCGTTGCATCGCCGAATTGCGCGTTCGGCAAGCCGGATTTCAGCGTTTCGAACGCCGCGGCGGAAAACCAGTAATTGTCCTTCTCCACGCCGATCCGCGCCCGCTCTCCGCCGCGTGCCGCGATTTCCAGGGCAAGCACCTGCATCGGATGCCGGTCAGGCGATTGAACATAATGGTCGGCATAGCCGATGATGTCGGCATCGGAGAGATAACAGGTGCGCCGGGCCCCGTTTGCATCCTGGCCGCGCCCGAACCAGACCGGATCGCCCTCCTGCCCCATTAGCACGCCCTGATGCACATAAAACGACCAGCCGTCGTATCCGGTAAGCCACGCCATGTTCGACGGATCGGAGACGAACAGCATGTCCAGGCCGTCCGCCGCCATGGCCGCGCGGACTTTCTGCAGCCTTTCAGCGTATTCCGCGCGGCTGAAATAGAGATCCGTTGCCGGCATCGCTCCCACCCGTGTCGTCCTTCCGTCGGTCAGCCTCCGGCGTCATGCGCCCGGGTTCCGACAACCTCGCCAAGATCGTTCCAAACCGTCTGCTCGGCAAGCTTTCCGTCACAAACGACAAACCGGTCGATGAACCGGATACCGGAAAACCCGGTTCCGTCCAGCCAGATGCCGTCAAGGGTTCCGAAGCAATAGACGACGACCCCGTCCCGACCCGGCACCACGTCGAAACCGACATAGGATTTGTCTACGGAGCGGTACCGCCGACCCGCCCATTCGACCAGCGCTTCCAGCGTCGTAAATCGGTGTCCTCCCGGAAAGGTCATCGTGAAATCCTTGTCGAGAAACCGACGCGCCGCTTCAAGATCCCGCCGCGCCATCGCCGTCAGAAAATTCCGTACCAGGGTTTCCGGATCGGGCAGCGGCGCACCGGGTACTTTCGATGTCCGCCCGCGCATATAGCCTGCCGAAGCGACCTCTTCGATGGCCACTGTCACACCGTCAAGCGGAGCGGCGATGACAGAGCGCACCGCGTCGGTCAGGCGCTCTGCGATGCGGATCCGGGTCGCATCATCATACCCCTCGATCAGCGTGACCTTGATGACCGGCATTGTTCTTCTCCCGAAAATCCAGCTTGCATTGGACTTAAAAGTATATTGTTATACCATTATAGGAAAGCCGAGACCGGGATCATGGCGCAACCGCTTCCACACGTGCATCAGAATGGCCATGCCGCGCCGGATGGCGGCGTGACCGGGTTGGTCCCCGAGTCCCGCGTTCCGCTTTACCACCAGATCTACGTCGTCCTGCGCAATCGCATCGTGTCCGGACAGATCGAACCGGGAGCCCGCCTGCCGGGCGAACAGGATCTCGCCGAAACCTTCGGCGTTTCGCGCATCACCGCCAAACGCGCACTCAACGAACTTGCCACCAGCGGTCTGGTCATCCGCGAGCGTGGCCGCGGCACCCGGGTCGTGCCCTCGCCGCCGCGCCCCGCCGTGCGCACTGCTCTTGAAGGTTGGCTTGAGAACATTTCGCTGATGGGCGTCGCCACCGACGCGACCGTGCTCGAATTCGACTACGTGCCGGCAACGAAAGAAGTCGCCGAAGCGCTCGACCTTGCCGAAGGCGACAGCGTCCAGCGCGCTGTGCGCGTGCGCTCGCTCGCCGGCGAGAGCCTGTCTTATCTCACCACCTGGCTGCCGCGCGAAATCGGAGAGGCTTTCGACGCCGACGACCTGCAGCGCCTGCCGCTCCTGCATCTCCTGGAACGCGGCGGGATCAAGGTCAGCGCCGCCCGCCAGACCGTCACCGCGACCCTCGCCGACCCGGCCGTCGCCGCCGCGCTTGCGATCGATGCCGGCGCGCCGCTTCTGGAAGTATCGCGGATCGTCTCCGACACGGCCGGCCGGCCGGTCGAATACATCCGCGTTCTCTATCGCCCGGACCGCTATCAGTTCGAAATGGACCTGAAGCGGGTCGGCGACGAGGAAAGCATGCGCTGGGCGGCCGGCCCCGACCCGGCGCTCGGCAACGAAGAAACAAATCAACCGAACAATCAAACGTCACAGGACAGGAGGGATATGTCATGACGGACAAAAAAACCGTGGGGAACGGTCTCAGCAGACGCCACATGCTGGCCCTGTCGGCGGGCGCCGCGACAATCGCGGGTTTTCCGGCGATCCTCAGGGCGCAGGCTGCCCCGATCAAGGTCGGTCTGGTTCACCCGGTGTCCGGCTGGGGAGCGTTTTCCGGCAATCAGTGCCGCCAGGGCGCGCTGCTTGCCATCGAGGACATCAACGCGGCCGGCGGCATCAAGGCGCTCGGTGGCGCAAAACTCGAGGCGGTGCTCGCTGACAGCCAGTCGAAGCCTGAAGTCGGTGCAGCCGAAACCGCCAAGGTGATCGAAGGCGGCGCCCAGGCGATCGTCGGCGGTTATGCCTCGTCGATCACGCTCGCCACCACCCAGGAAGCCGCCAAGACCAACACCCCGCACATCGTCGATGTCGGCGTCTCCGACAAGATCGTCCAGCGCGGCCTGAAGAACACGTTCCGCATGGGGCCGGGTTACGGCACGATCGCCAAGTTCGCCGTCGCCAACCTGAACACGATCAACCAGGCCTCGGGAACGCCGGCCAAGACCGCCATGATCATCCACGAAGAATCGCTCTTCGGCACCGGCACGGCGGGCCTCCTGCAGAAGGAGCTTCCGGGCATCGGCATCGAGGTCGTCGACGTGATCAAGCACGCCAACCCGACCCGCGACTTCACCAACATCGTGCTGCAATTGAAGTCGAAACAGCCGGACCTCATCATCCCGGCAAATTATTACAACGAATATGTCCTGCTCGCCCGCACCATGCGCCAGCAGAAGGTGACGGCAAAGGGCATCTATTCGGTGCTTGGCGGCGCGGCCTCCAGCTATAAGTTCGTCGCCGAATTCCCCGAAGCGGCCGAACATATCATGGACTGCAATCACTGGTTCAACCCGAAATCGGAAGCCGCCCTCGCCCGGCGCAAGGCGGCCGAGGCCAAGGACCTGATCTATACCTACGAAGTGTTCCTGGCCTACAACGCCGTCGCCTTCCTGGCCGATGCGATCGAGCGGGCCGGCTCGACGGACAAGGATGCGGTCAATGCCGCGGCAGCGGAATCGACCTGGGACGGCCACGCCATGCCGTACGGACCGACCAAGATGGTCGACGGCCAGAACCAGGGCGGCCAGCCGGTGAACACCCAGGTGCTCGGCGGCGACATCAAGGTGATCTTCCCGGAGGAATTCGCCTCCGCCGAAGCCGTATTTCCGATGCCGGCCTGAGCCGGAACGTCACACGTGCAAGAGCGAACCGGCGGCCCCGAACGGTCCGCCGGTTCGCCTTCCCTTGGCCTGACCTGACATGCCCGACCTAGCGATCATCGTTCCGTCTTTTCTGAACGGCCTGACGACCGGTGCGCTCTATGCGCTGATCGCGCTCGGGCTGACCCTGATTTACGGCGTCCTGCACATCATCAACTTCGCCCATGGCAGCCTGTTGATGCTGGCGCTTTATGGCGTCTATTACCTGCGCGTTTCGCTCGGCATCGATCCCTATATCGCGCTGGTCATCTTACCGCCGGCCATGTTTGCGCTGGGTTATGTCCTCCAGCGTTTCGTCATCGGCCGGGCCAGTCACGGCCGCGACGAGAACATCCTGCTGGTCACGCTCGGCCTGTCGATCGTCATCGAGAACCTGGCGCTGTATTTCTTCAAGTCCGACACCCGGATCATCGAGACGCCCTATTCCTTCGACACGGTCGAAATATTCGGCGCCTTCCTGCCCTATCCGAAAGTCGTCGCCTTTGTCGGCGCCTTCGTCACCGCCGCCGCGCTCTGGTACGTGATCGCGCGCACCGATCTCGGCCGCGCCATCCGGGCGCTTGCCAAGGAACGCAAGGGCGCCCGCCTCGTGGGCATCGATGTCGACCACATCTTCGCCATGAGTTTCGGCATCGGCATTGCCTGCCTCGGCGTCGCTGCCTGTCTGCTCCTGCCGAGCTATTATGTCAGCCCCCAGGTGGGGCACGGCTTTGTTCTGATCGCCTTCACCATCGTTGTGCTCGGCGGCATGGGCTCCTTCGTCGGCGCACTGATCGGCGGCCTGATCATCGGGGTCGTGGAAGCGCTCGGCGGCCTGTTCCTCGGCGAAAGCCTCGGGCAGATCGGCATATTTGCGATCTTTATCCTGATCCTGCTGTTCCGCCCGACGGGCCTGCTCGGACACAGTGCGTGAGGCGATCGGCATGAAACAGCTTGTTTTTCTCCTCGTCCTGTTTGCCGCGATCGCCATCGCGCCTTTTGTGATTGAATCGGATTTCTGGCTGAACGCCGTCATCATGACGCTCTATGCGGCCCTGCTCGGCCAGTCCTGGAACATTCTCGGCGGTTATGGCGGCCAGTTCTCCTTCGGTCACGCCGCGTTTTTCGGAACCGGCGCCTATACGATTGCCGTCCTGCAGGTGAATTTCGGGATCAATCCGTGGATCGGTCTGGTGTTCGGTGGCGCTTTGGGTGCGCTGGTCGCGACGATCATCGGCGCGCTGGTCTTCCGCTACGGCCTGCGCGGCTCTTATTTTGCACTCGTCACGCTGGCCTTTGCCGAAGTGCTGCGCATCCTCTCCAACACGGTCGACTTCACAGGCGCCGGTGTCGGCATCCTCATCCCGCTCGACCGCACGATCGCCAACCTGCAATTCGAGACCAAGGCGGGCTTCTTCTGGCTGATATGGGCCTTGGCGCTCGCCGTCTTTCTGGTCGTCTGGTGGCTTGGTCATTCCCGCTTCGGCGCCCGGTTGATGGCGGTGCGCGACAACGAGGAAGCCGCCCGGGCGCTCGGGGTCGACGCATTCCGCGTCAAACTCGGCGCCATGGCCCTGTCCGGCCTCTTCACCGGCCTTGCCGGCTGTTTCTACGCCCAATACTTCCTCTATCTCGATCCCGGCATTGCCTATGGACCGGCCGTCTCGGTGGAATCCCTGCTGGTGCCGATCATCGGCGGCATGGGCACCCTGTTCGGACCGCTGCTGGGCGCCATCGCCCTGACCGGTGTCGCCGAACTGAGCCGCGAATTCTTCGGCGATGCCCAGGGTATTTCGCTTGTGCTCTACGGCCTGCTCCTGGTCCTGATGGTGCTGTTCATGCCGCGCGGCCTTGCCGGTCTCGGCCGCCTTTCCGCCCGTCGGCTTCTCGCCCGGGGAGCCCCGTCCTGATGCTCGATGTTTCCGGACTTTCCAAGGCATTCGGCGGTTTGCGGGCGGTCGACGATGTCAGCCTCACGGTCGATGAGGGCAGTCTGGTCTCGCTCATCGGGCCGAACGGCGCCGGCAAGACAACCCTGTTCGCCCTGTTGACCGGATTTCACAAACCGGATGCCGGCGCGGTGTCCTTTCTTGGAAAAGACATCACCGGGCATACGCCGGAGCGCATCGCGGCGGCCGGCATGGTGCGCACGTTCCAGATCGTGCAGCCTTTTGCCGGGCAGACGGTTCTGGAGAACATCGCCGTCGGCGCGCATCTGCATCTGCCTTTGCGCAGCGACGCGCTCGACCGCGCCCGCGAGGTCTCCGAACAGGTCGGTCTCGACAAACGGCTCGACCAGGACGCCGCCTCGCTCACGGTCGCCGGCCGCAAGCGGCTTGAAGTCGCCAAGGCACTGGCCACGGTCCCGAAACTGCTCCTGCTCGACGAAGTCATGGCCGGCCTGAACCCGAGCGAAATCCGCGACGTCTTGCCGATGATCCGCAGGATCCGCGATGCCGGCGTGACCATCCTGTTGATCGAGCACGTCATGCAAGCCGTGATGACCTTGTCGGAAAAGAGCTGGGTGCTGAACCAGGGGCGGCTCATTGCCGAAGGCAGTCCGGACGAGATTTCGCAGGATCCGGCCGTGATCGAAGCCTATCTCGGACCGGGCATGGCCGCCCGGCTTGCGGCAAGGAACGCGTCTGCAGCCGGAGGCCCCGATGCTTGACGTGTCCGGACTGAAGGCCGGCTATGGCGAAACCGAGATCCTGCGCGGCGTCGACCTGGCGCTTAAGGCCGGTGACATCGTCGCGCTGCTCGGATCGAACGGTGTCGGCAAGACCACGTTCAACGCGGTCCTGTCCGGCCTCCTCAGCCCGAGTGCCGGACGCGTGACATTTCAGGGCCAGGACGTGACCGGCCTCTCCGCCGTCGCACTCGTCGATCGCGGTCTGATCCAGGTGCCCGAAGGCCGGCACGTCTTTCCCAACCTGTCGGTCCGGGAGAACCTGCTGCTTGGCGGTTACCGGCGCGCCCGCGCCAACCGCGCCGCCAACCTGGAACGCGTAACGACGGTGTTTCCACGGCTTCAGGAACGCATGACCCAGAAGGCCGGCACCCTGTCCGGCGGCGAACAGCAGATGCTGGCAATCGGCCGGGCGCTGATGGCCGAACCCGATCTCCTGATCCTCGACGAACCCTCGCTTGGCCTCTCGCCGCTTCTGGTGGAGGAAATGTTCGGCCTGATCCGGCAAATGAACGAGGAGGGCCTGACCATCCTCCTGGTGGAACAGAACGTGCTGCAATCGCTGGAAATCGCGAACCGGGCATTTGTTATGGAAAACGGCGCGATCAGCCTGTCCGGCAAGGCATCCGACCTTCTGGACGATCCCGACCTGCAACGCGCCTATCTGGGGATCTGAGCCATGCCGATGACGCTAGCCCAGAAGATCATCGCCCGCGCGGCCGGCCGGGAGGCGGTCGCGTCTGGCGAAGTCGTGACGGCGGCGGTCGATCTCGCGATGATCCATGATTCCGGCGGACCGCGCCGGGTCGAACCGATCCTGAAACGCCTCGGCGCCGGACTTTTCGACAAGGACCGCGTCGTCCTGATTTCCGACCACTTCGTGCCCGGCAACACGCCGCAATCGCAAGAGATCCTCGACGGTGCCCGGCACTGGGCAAAACAGCGCGACGTGACGTTTTACGACAGTCTCGGCATCTGCCATGTCGTCCTGCCCGAACGCGGTCACCTGAAACCGGGACTGTTCGTTGTCGGCGGCGACAGCCATTCGCCGACCGGCGGCGCGTTCGGCGCCTATATGTTCGGTATCGGCGCCACCGAGATGGCGGGCGTGCTGGCGACCGGCGAGATCTGGATCCGCGTTCCGGAAACGATCTTCATCGAATGGACCGGACGGCTCGGCCCGGGACTGACGGCGAAAGACATCATGCTCGCGCTCTGTGGCCGGCTCGGCATGGACGGGGGCCGCTATCAGGCCGTGCAATATGGCGGCGACGCGATCGCGCATCTTGACATGCAGGAGCGCATGACGCTTGCCAACATGGCTGCCGAGCTGGGCGGCCAGACCGGGCTGATCGCCCCGGATGCGGTCACATTCGACTATCTGTGCGCGGCAGGCGCCGACCCGGACCCGCCCGAACTCTGGCAGGGCGATGCCGATGCGGTGTTGGACGAACACCATGTCTTTGACGCCGATGCGCTCGCGCCGCAGATCGCCGCACCGCATTCGCCGGCCAACAGTGCCGATGCGGAACTCTATCCCGATACGCCCGTGGACGTGGCCTATATCGGCGCCTGCACCGGCGCCAAATACGGCGATCTGAAACGTGCCGCTGAACTCCTGCGCGGCAAGAGTTGCGCCTCCGGCGTAACGCTGCTGGTGGCCCCCGCTTCCCGTCGCGATCAGGACCGCGCCACTGCAGAAGGCATTATGGCGGTGTTTGAGGACGCCGGCGCACGCATTCTGCCCAATGCCTGCGGCATCTGCGCCGGATATGGAACCGCGCGCCTCGGCGAGGACGTCACGTGCATATCCTCGACCGCCCGCAATTTCCGCGGCCGCATGGGCGCCGCGTCATCGAAGGTCTATCTCGGCTCGCCCTATTCTGTCGCCGCCGCCGCCGTCACCGGCCATCTCTGCGATCCTCGCAACCTGCTTGCTGCGAGGGCACTCTGATGGGGCGGGTCTTCCGGTTCGGCGACGACATAGACACCGATGTGCTGGCCCCCGGCCAATACATGGCGGCGCCGCTCGACGTTCTGGCAAGCCATTGCCTGGAAGCGGTAGATCCGGAGTTTGCCGGTGCCGTCCAGCCGGGCGACCTGATCCTGGCCGGGCGCAATTTCGGCATGGGCTCGTCCCGCGAACAGGCGGCCCAGGCCTTGAAACAACTCGGCATTGCCGGCATCGTTGCGCACTCCTTCGGCGGCATCTTCTATCGTAACGCCATCAATCTCGGTCTGCCGGTCTTTGCCCTGGAAACGCCGATTGCCGGCGAAGCGGGCGATAGCATGACCCTCGATGTCGAAGCCGCAACCCTCACCCATGATGGCACCGGCGCAATCACGCGCCTGGAGCCGCTGCCCGATTTCCTCATCACGCTGATCCGCGACGGCGGACTGGTTCCCCATCTCGAAAAACGCTTTGCGGCAAGGAAACATTCCCAATGATGTCGTTGCAGGCGCGGTTGCGCGCCCCGTCCATCCTGCTCGTGCCGGGCATCTTCGACGGTCTCACCGGACTGATCGCCGAACAGGCCGGCGCGGAGGCCGTCTATCTGTCCGGCGCGAGCCTCGCCTATACAAGGTTCGGCCGGCCGGATATTGGCCTGGTGGCCATGAGCGAGGTCGCCGAGACGATTTCGGCGATCCGCGACCGCATTGCCCTGCCGCTGATCGTCGACGCCGACACCGGCTTCGGCAACGCCCTCAACGTCCAGCGCACGGTGCGGGTCTTCGAGCGGGCCGGCGCCAACGCCCTTCAATTAGAAGACCAGACCCTGCCGAAACGCTGCGGCCATCTTGACGGCAAAACCCTCGTTCCGGTCGGCGAAATGACCGGCAAACTGCGCGCCGCGGTCGATGCAAGACAGAGCGAGGAAACGCTCATCATTGCCCGGACCGACGCCATCGCGACCGACGGCCTGTCGGCGGCGCTCGACCGGGCCGCCGCCTATCGCGACGCCGGCGCCGACATCCTGTTCGTCGAAGCCCCGCGCAGTCGCGAGGAAATGCAACAGATCGTGGCCACGCTCGGTCCGGACTGCCCGGCCATGGCCAACATCGTCGAAGGCGGCAAGACGCCGGCGCTGTCGGCATCCGAGCTGCAGGACATCGGCTACCGGCTGGTGATCTTTCCCGGCGGTGCGGTGCGCGCGCTCGCTGCGTGTGCCCGCACTTATTATGCAAGCCTCTTGGAGACCGGCAGCAATGCCGCGATGCGCGACTCCATGCTCGACTTTGCCGGCCTCAACGACGTGCTCGGAACGCCGGACCTCCTGCGCCTCGGTAAATCCTATGACGGGGATCATTGAAAAATGCCGATGGATCCCGTCACGCTTGCCGTGCTGAAGGGCCGGTTGGAACAGATTGCCGACGAGATGGACGCGACCCTGTTTCGCTCCGCCTTCAATCCCATCATCGCCGAGGCGCACGACGCCTCGCACGGCCTTTACGATGCACAAACCGGCGACACGCTCGTCCAGGGCAAATCGGGCCTGCCGATCTTTGTCGGCGTCATGGCGTTTGCGGTCCGCGCCGTGATTGCCAAGGCCAAAAAGCAGGGCGGGCCGCGCGACGGCGATGTCTGGATCTTCAACGACCCCTATGATGGCGGCACGCACCTGTCCGACTTCCGGCTGGTCAAGCCGCTGTTCCGGGATGGCAGGGTGTTCTGCTATCTCGCCTCGGTCGGCCACTGGCACGATGTCGGCGGCAATGTACCTGGGAACTACAATCCGGTGGCAACCGAATGTTTCCAGGAAGGCATGCTGATCCCGCCGGTCAAACTCTACGAAAACGGCGAATTGCGCCAGGACGTGATCGACATCCTGTCGGCGAATTCCAGACTGCCCGGCTCGCTCTACGGCGACCTGAACGGCCAGATCAACGCGCTCGATCTCGGCACAAGGCGCATGCACGACCTGCTCGACGAATATGGCGATGCGACGCTTGCCGAGGCACTGACGGAATTGCGGGTCCGGGCGGCCCGTCTGATGCGCAGCGAAATCGCCGCCCTGCCCGACGGCACCGTGTCGGCGGAGGATTACCTCGACAATGACGGCATCGACGACACGCCGCTGAAGATCGCGCTCGACCTCACCATCGACGGCGACCGCATGACGATGGACTTCTCACGCTCCTCGCCCGCCTGCGCCGGACCGGTCAACATCTCCCGCTCGACCACGATCGCCGCCTGTTACGTCGCGCTGAAACATGTCTTCGGCGATGTGCCGGCCAATGCCGGCGTGCTTGAGCCGGTCTCCTTCGTGGTCGCCGACGACACGCTATTGGCCGTGACGGCGCCGAAGCCGGTAGGCGGGTACACCGAGACGATCCTGCGCCTGATCGATGTGGTGTTCCAGGCTGTTGCAGAGATCGCGCCGGACCGCTCGAACGGCTGCGCCTATGGCACGATCAACGCGCTGTCCCTGTCCGGTCACCGCGCGGACGGTCGACGCTGGGTGATGTTTTCGTTCTTCGGCGGCGGGCATGGCGGCCATCCCCTCGGCGACGGCCTCAACCATGGCAACGCGCCGATTTCGACGGCGACCATCCCGCCGCTCGAAATCCTGGAAGCCGCCTATCCGGTCAAGTTCACGCAATGGGCGCTGCGCCCGGATTCCGGCGGCCCCGGCCGGCATCGGGGCGGTCTCGGCGCCGTCTACGAAATCGAATTGCTGGAAGAATCGGCCGAGGTGTTCCTGTTCGGCGAACGCGGCCGCACCGCACCCGCCGGCATTGCCGGCGGTGAAGCCGGCGCCCTGAACCGCTTCGTTTTCGATGAAGACGGCAGAGAGGCAACACCGCCGCTCGCCTCCAAGATGGTCGGCCTTAAATTACGGCGCGGCGAAACCGTTCGGCTCGAAACACCGGGCGGCGGCGGATATGGCCCGCCGGGAGAGCGCGACCATGACGCCATCAGTCGCGATTTGGACCTCGGTTTCGTCAGCCCCGAACGCGCCCGGGCCGACTATGATTTTGACGGGGAGACAGGTCAGTGACGGCCCCGCGTTTTGTGGTCGGTGTCGATGTCGGCGGCACGTTCACCGACATCTTCGTCTGGGACGAAGCTGCCGGCACGGTATCCACCGCGAAGGTCCCCTCGACCCTCGACGATCAATCCCGCGGCTTCGTCGACGGCATTGCGCAAAGGATCGATGACTTTTCGCAAATCGCGACCGTTGTGCACGGTACGACCGTCGGCACGAACGCCCTTCTGGAACGCAAGGGCGCACCGACCGGCATCATCACGACCGAGGGTTTTCGCGACGTCCTGGAAATGCGCCGCCGGGATCGGCCGACGACCTGGGGCTTGTGGGGCCAGTTCGAACCCGTCGTGCCGCGCGATCGCCGGCTCGAAGTCGCTGAACGGGTGCATGCCGACGGAACGGTCAGCCATCCGGTCGATCCGGACGCAGTAACCGATCGGGCCCGCAACCTGATCGAGGCCGGGTGTAAATCGGTCTGCGTGTTCTTCATCAACGGCTACGCCAATGCCCAGAATGAACGCCATGCCGTTGCGGCCGTCCGCTCAATATGGCCGAACGCCTATGTCACGGCCGCCACTGAGATCGTGCCGGAAATCCGCGAATTCGAGCGGGTCTCCACGGCCACGCTGAACGCCTACCTGCAGCCGGTCGTCTCGAAATATCTGGATCGGCTGGAAACGGCGCTCGAAAAGCGACGGTCCGAAGCCGACGTGCTGATCGTGCAGTCGAATGGCGGCGTCATGGCTGTGGACACGGCCAAGGCGTTTCCCGTGCGCACAGCCTTGTCCGGACCGGCCGCCGGCGTCATCGCTGCGCGCGCAATCGCCGGCGCGGCCGGCTTCGACAACATCATCACTTGCGATATGGGCGGCACATCGTTCGACGTATCGCTGGTGGCCGGCGGCGCGGCGGCACTTGCTGCCCAGACGGCCATCGATTTTGGCATGGTCGTGCGCACGCCGATGATCGAGATCACGACGATCGGCGCCGGCGGGGGTTCGATCGCCTCGGTCGATGCCGGAGGCATTCTGCAGGTCGGCCCGGAATCGGCCGGCTCCGATCCGGGCCCGGTCTGCTACGGGCTCGGCAACGAGCGGCCGACGGTCACCGACGCCAACCTCGTGCTCGGGCGCATCAACGCCGAGCGGCCGATCGGCGGCCGGCTCGACCGGCTCGATGTTGCCGCGGCCCGCACAGCCATCGCCACCCATGTCGGCGATCCGCTCGGCCTCGATCCGCTGGCGGCAGCAGAAGCCATTCTACGGGTTGCGAACGCAAAAATGGCCGGTGCCATCCGGCTCGTTTCCATCGAGCGCGGCCATGACCCGACGCGCTTTGCCGCCATGCCGTTCGGCGGCGGCGGCGCCTTGCATACCGGCGCCCTGATGCACGATGTCGGATTGGACTCGGCGATCGTGCCGCGTTTTCCAGGCGTGACATCCGCGCTCGGCTGCGTCGTTGCCGACATGCGGCACGACCGGGTGCGCACCGTGAACCGTTTGCTGAGCGACGTTAATCCGACGGAGATGCAGGCGGATCTCGAGGCGACCGTTGCCGATCTTGCAGCGCTTCTCGACCGGGCCGGCGTCACCTTCAGCGCGGTGGATCGGCAGATCGAACTCGACATGCTCTATGTCGGACAGACTCATACGGTCTCTGTTCCGCTGGTCGTCGGCTCGCAGAAACTGGACAAAGCGCAAATCCAGGACGCCTTCGACAAGGCCTATAAGGCGGCATTCGGTCGGCTCCTGGAGAACATCCCGGTACGCATCATGAACACCCGCGTCACCGTGATCGGCCGGCGCCCGGCCTTCGACATGACCGTGTTTGCGCCGGACGGCGGCAAACCGCTTGATGCCTGTTTGAACGAGACCCGCACCGTCCGGATCGACGGCGCCGACCGCGCAGTTCCGGTCTACGACCGCCTGGCCATCGCCGTCGATGCGGTCATTACCGGCCCGGCCATCCTGGAACAGCCGGACACCACGATTTTCATCGATCCCGGCCTTGCCGGCCGGGTCGACCGCTTCGGCAATGTCGTCATCCGACGCACGGAGGCCCCATCCGATGGCTGATGCGCCGCTTGCGCTCGATCGAACGGCGCTACTGGTCGTCGATCTCCAGAACGACTTCCTGCACCCTGACGGTGCCTATGGTCGCGCCGGCCAATCCGCGCCGGAGATCGGTGCCCTGCCCGCGCGCCTGCTGCCCTTGGCGGAAACCCTGCGCCGTCGTGGCGGCTGGATCGTTTCCACCCAGTTCACGCTCGTTCCCGGCAAGGGCGGCAAACCATTTATATCCGATCATCTGAAACGTCTGCGACCGTTTCTCGACAAGGGCGATTTCGCGCCGGGCGGCTGGGGCCATCAGCTTGTCGACACGCTCCAGCCCGCAGACATTACGGTCGAGAAGGTCGCCTATTCGGCGTTCTACATGAGCCGACTGGAATTCGCCCTCAATCGCGCCGGCATCGATACCCTGATCGTCGGCGGCATCGTGACGAATGGCGGCGTGGCCTCGACGGTGCGCGACGCCCATGTGCGCGATTTCCACACCATCATTTTGTCCGACGGCTGTGCGGCCTTCAATCCGGAAGTCCACGCCACATCGATCGCTGATCTTGCGACGATTTCAACGGTCATCACCTGTGCCGAGGCGCAGGAAAAACTGTCCAACGGCTAGCCCGCCATGAGCGTGATCCGCCCCGTTCCCGATGAGGCCTTCGATCTGACATGCGATATCGCCGTCATCGGTGCCGGCGCCTGCGGCCTGACCGCGGGGTTGAGGGCTCTCGAAGCCGGTGCCGACGTGATCGTGCTCGAACGCGACGCGACACCGTCGGGATCGACTGCGCTGTCTTCCGGTTTTGTCCCCGCTCCCGGCACCCGGTTCCAGGCGGCGCGTGGCATGGCCGACGACCCGGAAAGGTTTGCCGAGGACATCCAGTACAAGGCCGCCGGCGGCGCCGATCCTGATACGGTCACGACCGTCACTCACGCGATCGGACCGGCACTCGAATGGCTTGCCGATCGGCATGGTCTGGAATGGGACGTGCTCGACGGCTTTCTTTATCCGGGCCATCGCATCCACCGCATGCATGCGGTCCCGGAGCGCACGGGCGCCGCACTGATGGGACGCCTGCTGACCGCCGCCGAGCGCAGCGGCCTGACGCTGGTCACCGATGCCCATGTCACGGCGTTGTTTGCCGATGCGAACCGGCGCGTCGCCGGCCTTGAGATCACCCGTCCGGACGGCCGGACCGAAACGCTCGGGTTCAAGGCTCTGATCCTTGCCTGCAACGGCTATGGCGGCAATCCGGACCTCGTAGCGAAACACATTCCGGAAATGGCCAACGCCCCCTATTACGGGCACGCAGGCAATCAGGGCGATGCCGTGATCTGGGGCGAGGCGCTCGGAGCGGCGTCCCGCGATCTGACGGCCTATCAGGGCCATGGTTCGTTGGCGCACCCGCACAACATCCTGATCACCTGGGCGCTGATGATGGAAGGCGGCATCCAGGTGAACCGGGACGGACGCCGGTTTTCGAACGAACACGCCGGCTATTCGGAACAGGCCCAAAAGGTGCTGCAGCAACCGGGCGGCGTCGCCTTTGCGATCTATGACGAGCCGCTTCATCAACGGGGCCTGGGGTTTCCAGACTATCGGGAGGCCGTGGCGACGGGCGCCGTCCTGAGCGCGGACAGCCCGGAAGCGCTGGAACGCGTCTGCGGGCTTCCCGCCGGGTCTCTCCAAGCCACCTTGGCAGAACTGCGGGCTCTGCGCGACGCGGACCCGGATCGGCGAACCGACACCTTCGGGCGCGACTTTTCCGGCTGGAAACCGTTTGTCTCACCATTGCACGCCGTACGCGTCACCGGCGCGGTCTTTCACACCCAGGGCGGCCTCGCGGTCGACGACAAAGCCCGGGTCAAGACAAGAGACGGCGGCATCTTGCCGAACCTGTATGCCGCTGGCGGCGCGGCCTGCGGCGTATCCGGCGCCCGGGTCGAGGGCTACCTTTCCGGCAATGGCCTGCTGACGGCCATCGGCCTCGGCTTCGTTGCCGGCAAGGCGGCCGCGGACGCCACGCAATCGGATCAGGCATAGTGAACGCGCAACCGGAAGGATCGGTCACTGGATCCGAAGCGGACCGGGCGCCCGAAGCGCTTTAACCCGTAATCCAGTCGAACGCCTGGCGAACCGCCTCCTTCGCGCCGCCTTGCAGGCAATGGCCGTGGGCAACGACGAGATTGTCGAAATCCCATCCCAGGATCCGGTCGACACTGAGCCGTAGCGCGGCCTTATCGCGGACGCTGAGCTTGATGTCCAGGGGCACGCCGCCGTCCTTGCCCAGAATGCCCGCCGCGTGTTTGACGCCCCGCCAAACCCACGTTTCGCCGGCCGCCTCGTGCTTTTGGATCAGATCCGTGATGATGAGCGTTCCGGAAGGTCTGTGCAGAAACACGACCTCGTCCAGGACGGCATGTCCCTCGACGACGCAATGATCGATTTCGCCGCTCCACGGGGCATCGACATCGTTGGTCAGCAGCGTATCGACGGCGATGTCCGGATGACGCGCGCTGAACCCCGGCGAAGCCCATACCTTGGCTGACGGATACTCGGCCTTCCACGGTTCGATGCCGAGGCTGTGGATCTTGTTGGGCGCAACGAGATGCTCCACCGGGCCCAGTTTTTCGACAGCGGCGCATCGTTCCGGCGTCGGCTGCACGGGGGAGTGAAGCCACATCCCTCCCGAATGCAGCCGGACGATTGTCATGCGGGTCGTGAACGGCAGCACGCCGAACATGCGCACGTTGTCGCCGTCCAGCGTCCAAAGGTCAGGTCCAAAAAATTCCATGATACCGGTTACATGAAAATCGCGGCCCGGCGCACCGGGCCGAAGCCTTTCAGAAATCGCACAAACGTCTCATGTGGTGGTTCAGAATCGGAAAAGTAAGCCGGGTCAGCCCTCCAGCGACAGCAACGATTCCTTCAGATAGGCACCGGTGCCCTGGTAGTGCTGCAAGAGCAGCGAGACGGCCTCGTCGGCATTCCGCACGATCGCGGCCTCGAAGATCTGACGATGTTCTTCTGCAATGTCGCGCTGCGGGTAGGCGCTCGTGACCGCGATATAGCGATAGCGGATGTTCTGGTCGTAAAGCTGCTCACAGAAGCCGAGGAGCGGTCGCGATCCACAGCCTGAAAGAAGCGCCATGTGAAAAGCCCGATGCGCCGTCTCCCAGGCCGTTGTCGTGCGCAATTCTCCGGACGCAGACCGGTCGGTTCGCGTCAGGCGATGATGGGCAAGAACGAGATTTTCTTCCCATGCGACGCCGGCATTGCGGATCGATTCCGTGAGCGCGCGTTCTTCCAGCCAGCAGCGCGTCGTCAGCAATTCCTCGAATGCGGCCAGCGAGATCTCCGCTACCCGAAAACCCCGCTGATCGATCCGGTCGACGAGCCCCTCCGAGGTCAGAAGGCTCAAGGCTTCGCGCAGCGGGCTGGCGCCGGCTTCATAGCGGTCCCGCAAGGTCTCGATCTTGAGCTTGGCGCCCGGCTTGAGCGCACCTGTGAGCACATCCCGCCGCAACCGGTCGTAAACCATCGAGGTGATGGAGACCGGTTTGGCGACCTCCGCTTCGCCCAGTTCAGGCGCGATCTGCATTAGGCATCCTCCAGCGTGCTGAACAGGTCCGGTCGGCTCATTCCGGTGTCTCCGCCAGAACGAAGTCGAAATCGACCACGTAATAGGGATTGCTCATGCGATCCCGGGCCGCGATATCCGGTGCGATGCCTGAGGCATCGGTGCGTTTTTGATACTGCATGATCAGATCCTCGCGCACCCCGAAAACCGCGTCCGCGTCGAGATAGGGATCATCGTCAGGAAACACTTCGGTCACAAGCGTGCGGTATCCTGCGGCTTCCACGATGAAATGCAGATGCGAGGGGCGCCAGGGGTGACGTCCGGTCGCATGCAGCAGTGTGCCCACGGGACCGTCGTCCGGCACCGTATAGGGAGCGGGGCGAATCGTTGTGAACGCATACCGGCCGTCCGGGCCCGTGACCTGACGGGCGCGCAGATTGTATTCCGGCTGGGCGGCATCCTGGTTGGAGTAAAGGCCGTTGTCGGCGGTCTGCCAGATCTCCAAAACCGCGCCCTCGATCGGCGCTCCGGACCGGCATCGAACGAATCCTTCCACCAGCACGGTGGCGCCGTCATTGTCGCCTTTGAGGTCACCGCCGACGGGCAGGTCGGGCGCACCGGTAATGTGGAACGGCCCGAGCACGCTCGAATTTGTGGCGTCTTGCGTCGAATGAATCATGTCGACAAGCGACGACAGGCCGAGCACGTCGGAAAACAGCACAAATTCGTTGCGTTCCGGCGTGGTGATCTCGCCCGCCTTCGTAAGAAGACCGATCCCGGTCTGCCATTCCTCGTGGGTCAGTTCGGTTTCGCGGGCAAAATCGTGCAGGTGGGCGGCGAGACGCTCCAGCACGAAACGCAGGCGCGGAGAGGTTTCCGGCGCCATCAGTTCCACGAAGGTCTGGGTGACTGAGTCTCGCGTTACCGACCGCATGGCTTTTTTCTCCCTTCCCGACGCTCAATCAGCCAAGCAGACCAGTGCTGAGCACCGGAAACCGGATCAGCACAATCAGAACCATCAGCATCACGACGGCGAACGGCAGGGCCCCGAGGAACACGTCCTTCAGGCTGATCCGGTCGTCGTTCAGCGTCGACTTGATGACGAAACACGAAATGCCGAGCGGCGGCGTTAAAAGCCCGATCTCGGCACCGATCACGGTGATGATCCCGAACCAGATCAGGCTGAGCCCCATGGGCTCGATGATGTCGATGAACAACGGCACGACGATCAGGATGATCGAAGCCGTGTCGAGCAGCGTGCCGAGAAACAGCATGAGCAGGACATAGGCGACCATGATCCAGAAGAAGTCGAGCGTCTGGGCCGTCAGGAAATCCTGCAGAGCGTTCGGCAGATCGACGAAACCCAGCATCCGGCTGTAGAAGGAGGCGGCTGTGATCAGGAACAGGATAGCGGCCGTGATGTGCCCGGTCTCCAACAGCGCCGACCAGAACCCGGCGAGCGTCATCCGCCGCTTCAGGACCGCGATCACAAAAGCGCCGAGACAGCCCGCGGCACCCGCCTCCACCGGGGTCAGCCAGCCGGTATAGATGCCGCCGAGCACAAGCACGATCAGCGACAGGAGCGGCAAGATGAGCGCGATCACCTCGCCGCGCGAAAGCTCCGGCTCCTCGCCGGGATCCGCGATCCGGCCGCCGACGAACGCCGGCGTCAGCGCCGCCATGATGAAAATCGCGATGATGTAGGCAACGGCCAGGAGCAGCCCCGGCACGATACCGGCAATGAACATGTCGCCTACCGACACTTCCGCAACAAAGGCGTAGATAATCAGCATCGCGCTCGGCGGAATGATCATGCCGAGCACGGACGACCCGGCCACGACGCCGACGGCAAACCGCGGATTGTAGTCGAGCTTCAGCATTTCCGGCACCGAGACCCGGGTGAACACCGATGCCGAGGCGATTGAGGAACCGGTGACGGCGGCGAACAGGGCGTTCGCACCGACCGTTGCCATGCCGATCCCGCCGCGAATCCGCCTGAAAGCCTGGTTGGTCACGGCGTAGACGTCGGTTCCCATGCCGGCTTTCGAGACAAGCAGGCCCATGAAGGTGAACAGCGGGATCGTCGCGAACTCGTATTCCGTCACGCTGTCTCCAACCGCCTGGCGCAGAAAGTTGACGGCAAGGATCGGCCGTTCGCTGACGATCCAGATCGTCACGAACGAAACGCCGGCAAGCGCGACAGGGATGTAGACGCCGAGATAGATCAGGACGACGATCGCCCCGACCGAGACCAGTCCGATTTCGACCGGGCTCATGCGCCGCTCTCCTGCACCGCCGAACCGCCATCCGCCGCAGGCGCGAACGCACCGTTGCCGAGAACGACCTTGAAGAAAAACAGGATGCAGCAGAGCCCCGCACTGAACGTGATCACCAGCCGGGCCGGCCACCAGGGCGCGGTAAACACACCCGGCGTACCGAAATAGAGGCACCGTGCGGTGGCGTTTTTCAGGTCGGTCCACAGGTCGCCGGTGAATTCGGGACCGAATTCGGGCGGCGTGAAATAGTGGCAGGTTTCAAGCGCGTGCAGGAACTCCGGAAAGGTCGCATAGGCGATCAGACCCATCAGCACGCAGGCGAGCGCGTCGATCATCCGACTGAGACCATTGGCTATTCTCGGATTGCGGGAACTCAGCAAGGCCAGAAACCCGTCGGACCGCGTCAGCCGGTTGACCCGGACCACATCCGGCAATTGCATGAAGACGATCAACACCATGGAAAAGATGACGACTTCGACGACCCCGAGGAACGGTGCGTGGAATACGCCGCGTGCGACGACGTCGATGTTCATGACGATGACCAGCGCGAGCACCGTAAGCGTGCCGATGGCATTGGCTGCGATCGCCACGCCATCGAAGATCCGGGACAGGGCGCGCGCGACCCGCGACAATATCGGGGAAACGGTCATCGCGGGTCGCTCCCGGTCAGGTCGGCGCCGTCAATGCAGGGAGAACTGCGCGGCTCATTCCGCGACCCAGTCGCGCACCGGCACGGACCCGGCCTGCTTGAGCTTGTCCACGTAGGCGGCAAGCATGTCCGAGCCCGGCGCTCCGGCCTTGTCGAGCTTTTCCGCCCAGCTTTTTGCGATGTTCGGCATGGCGCGGGCCCAGGCCTCGCGGTCTGCATCCGAAAGCACGACCACCTTGCCGCCTGATTCCTTGAACTTTTCGAGCGAGACTTCCGCGCGTTCCATGGCCACCTCGGCGACCCGGTCCCGGTACTCCACGGCGACCTTCTGCAGCACGTCCTTCACTTCGTCCGGCAGCTTTTCCCAGACCTGTTTGTTCACCGTGACCGTCTTGGAATTCACTGCCCCGAGATCCGCCTTGATCATGTAGGGCGCCACTTCGTTGATCTTGAACGTCATGGCAGCTTCCGGCCACAGCATCGCCGCTTCGACCACGCCGGTCTGCAGCATGTTGTAGAAGTTCGGCAGCCCGCCGCGCACGCCGGCGGCATCGTTGAGCCCTTCCAGATAACGCAGATTGTATCCGGCACCGGCAATCTTCAGGCCGTCGAGATCGGACAGGCCTGAGGCCGGGTTCTTGGAAAACATCTGATAGCTGTCGAGCACCACGCCGGTCGCCAGATAGACCTGGTTCTCGCGGTCGAATTCCGCCTGCATCTGGGGGAATTCGCGGGCGATTTCGTCGACCGCGCGGGCAACGACCCGGGCGTCCGACGATATCAGCGGCGTGACGGCGGAAATGCCCTGGCTGGGCAGCGCCGAATTGTGGAAGATCGTGGTCACGATGCCGATGTCGCCAAGGCCGAGCTTGATGCCTTCCAGCACGCCGCGCGGCTTGACGATCTGGCCGCCATAGGCCTCTTGCCATTCGATCTTGTAATTGCCCGCCTTGGCAAGCTCCTCATTGACCCGCGGGATGAAGAAGCCGGAAAACTCCTTCACCCACATGGCACGGGCGGGATAGCCGTCGATGGCGATCATCTTGATCGTTTCTGTCGCGGCCGCAGGAAGCGCGGTCGCGACAAGGCATGTTGCCAGCAAAGCCGACCGCATGGGCCGGCGGATAAGTCCCTGGACGAGTTTGTGCATGTTTTCCTCCCGTTTTGCCGGTCCCTCCGGGTTCCGGCGCGTTGTTCTTGTCGGGCTGCCGTCCTGCCAAAGGGCGGGACCGGCAATCCTCACGGACGGCGCCACACCTCCCGGATTTCGGTTCCCGCTTCGCGAAACAGTTTGGAGAGCGGGCAAAATTTTCTGACGGCATCGGCAAGCCGGATGATGTCCGGCTCCGTTGCAGTGCCGTCATAGGTCACGACAAGATCGATTTCCCGAAACGGCACGTCGACTTCTTCCTGCAGGGTCACACCGCGCCGATCGAACACGCAGGCCGCCTCGATTGTCAGGTGGCCGATATCGATCCCCATGTCGGCGGCACATTTGTGCCCGATGACGTTGGTGCAGCCGATGAGGGCGGACAGGGCGGTGTCGGTCGGCGTCGGTCCGGCATTGGTACCGCCGCGCGCAACCGGTTCGTCGATGCTGAATGCAAGGTCGCGGATCGACACGTCGGAACGGGAATGGCTCGGGCAGGTCGCCGTCGCCCGCAGCGTCACGTCGGATTTCATCGTCGTGGTCATGACCGCACCTCAGGCAAACGAGCACGCCTCCTCGAACGGAAACCGCGGCAATCGCTGAAACAAAGCCGTTTCGTCGGCATAACCGAGATTGCAAAGGAAATTGGAACGTAGCGTGGTGCCAGCGAAAAACTCTTCGTCGACGATCGCATTCGAGAACCCGGACATCGCGCCGACATCGAGGCCGAGCGCCCGGGCCGCGATCATCAGATAGGCCCCTTGGAGCGTCGCATTTCGGAACGCGGTATCCGCCGCGTGCTCCGGCTTGCCCTCGAAATGCGGCCGGCGATCCTCGTGCGGGAACAGGAACGGCAGCTTGCGCCAGAATTCCAGGTCATGGGCGACGATCACGGTGACCGGCGCGCCCGCCATCTTCTTGACGTTGGCCGGTTTCAGGGATTTCGACAGCTTTTCCTTGCCCTCCGGCGTCCGCACGAAGATGAACCGCGCGGGGCAGGAATTCATGCTCGTCGGTCCGCTGCGGACGATGTCGTACAGGTCGCGTAAAAGGGCCTCGTCCACAGGGCGGTCCGACCATGCATAATGCGAGCGGGCGCCGGAAAGGATGAGATCGATGCCGTCCCGGTCGAGCGTCGTGATGCGTTTGCGCAGGACCCGGACCTCGTCCTGCGCGGCGGCACGCAGGCGCGCCAATTCGTCTCCGGCCGGCGCGGCTTGCGGGACGGGCATCTGGTCGCTCATTGCGCCGCCTCGCCCGCCTGCGCGACAGTTTCGTTGGTAACGCGATTGCGGCAGAGGCCGATCTTTTCGATTTCGACCTCGATGACATCGCCGTCGAACATGAAGGCCGGCGGCTTTTGGGCATGGCCGACACCCGGCGGTGTCCCCATGGCGATCATGTCGCCGGGTTCCAGCGTCATGACTTCCGAAACCGTGGCGATCGTTTTGGCCACCGGCCACATCATGTCGGACGTGTTGGCGTTTTGCATGACCTTACCGTTCAACCGGGACTGGATGGCCAGATCGGCGGCGCCGGCGGGCAATTCGTCAGGCGTCACAACGCAAGGACCGAGGGCGCCGGTCCCGTCGAAATTCTTGCCCGGCGTCCACTGGTGCGTCTTGCGCTGGTAATCGCGGACCGATCCGTCATTGAAGACGGAATAGCCGAAGACGTGATCGAACGCCTCGTCCTCCGGAATATGCCGACCGCCCCGGCCGATCACGACCATCAGTTCGACCTCGTAATCGAGGCGATCGGAACAGGTCGGTTTGATCATCGGCGCACCGGCGGCGATCATCGAAGACGGGAACCGGATGAACAATGCCGGATATTCGGGGATGTCGTATCCGCCTTCCTTGACGTGATCGACATAGTTCAGCCCGAGGCACAGGATCTTGGCAAACGTGTTGACCGGCAGGGCCGGTGTCAGATCGCCGACAGGTACCGCATCGGCATCGGCCATCGCGGCCTCGGCGGTCTCCGTGGCGGACGCTCCCAGTCGGATCGCTTCCCACAAATCGGAACCTGGAAATCCGGGCTGGCCGCTCAGCCGATACGCCCTGTCGCCCTTTACAGCATAAAGAGCCGTGCCCTCGCCCGTCTGGGCGGTCATATAGCGCATCGTGCCATCCCGGTTTCGTTTCCCTGTGTTTTGTCGAGTTAATCCAGATTTTTGGCATGTGTCAAATAATTTCGATATTTTTTGCTTGAATTATTTTTTGCCGATATAATCGCAAGGAAACAACGGGGAGGACGCCATGTCGGACTGGACGGATTATGTCGCCAAGGCACGCGAGCGCGGCTCGCTGGGCGCGGAATTCTATGCGGTCCTCAGTCGCCCGGCACAGAACGCGGCCCGCATGCCGGAGGTCCTGCCGAAGCATCTGGAATTCCTGCAGGATCTGGAGAAACGACGCATTCTTGTCTTTGCCGGACCGCTTTCCGATGCCTCCGGCACGTCTCGAACTGGCGAAGGCCTGCTTGTCCTGCGTGCCGCATCGATCGCCGAGGCCGATCGATTGGCCGCAGCCGATCCCATGCACCTTGAAGGATGCCGCGCGTACACGGTCCAGGGCTGGCTGATCAACGAAGGCCATATTCCGGACGAGTTGCGCCCGCTCGACCGGCCATAACAATCAGAAACAGGAGGAATTCATGAAACAGGCACAATCCTGCACCCCTTCGGCACGGACCCGTCTTGAGGGCATCGCGGCCGCAACGTTCGGCATGGCCGCTTTCCTGTTCGGCGCCGCCGAGGCCGGCGCTGCTCCCTGCCTGTCGGTCACGCTCACCGGCACCCAGGGCGGACCGCCCGTGTTCCAGGGACAGGCCGGAGCCGGCACGCTTGTGCGGTACGGGAACGACGACAACCAGTGCGGATCGGTGTTCCTGCAATTCGACGCCGGTCGCGGCACGACCCAGCAATTATCGAAACTCGGAGTCCCGGTCGGACGGATCAATGCGGTGTTTTTCACCCACATGCATTCCGACCACACCGAAGGCCTGGCCGACATGATGCAATTGCGCTGGCATTTCCGGTCGCAGGGCCCGAAGGTCGACCTCGTCTGCAGCGGAGATGCAAAATCGCCGTTCGGTCATATCCTGTCCTGCGACAGGTATGCCCGGCACATCGGCGACCCGCTTCTTCAGTCGGGCGAAATCGCGCAGAGACTGGCGGAAAACAACAAGCGGCTGCCCGGCGGACCGGCCGACCTGCTCAATGTGACGACCTTTGACCCTGAGGAATCCGCACAGGTCGTCTGGTCGTCCGGCGAAGTTACGGTTTCGGCCATCCGGTCACGCCATATTCCGGGACATGCCTCCTATCGGGTCGACACGCCGGCCGGCAGCGTGGTCATCGGCGGCGATGCCGGCAACGACAATCCCAAACCGCCGCGCGCGGCCTCGACGTCCGACCAGGTCGAGACCCTGTCGAACGGCGCAGACATCCTGGTGCATTCGACCATTCACCCCGTGATGGGACCCGACCGGGACAGCGGCTTTCCGCCGCCGATCTTCTATCGCCAGAGCACGGCGTCCGATCTCGGCGCCCTGGCCGCACGGGCCGGCGTGAAAACCCTCATGCTGACCCATCTGATTCCGCCGATGGGCGCGGCAAGGCAGGGACCGTATCCGATCCCCGGCGGCGCCTTGAAGGTACAGGATTACGAAGCCGCGGCCCGGGACAGCGGCTATGACGGCAATGTCGTCGTCGGCACGGATCTGGCGACCGTCACCCTACCGGAACGCTGACAGTCTCGTTCCGCGCACTAGGTATCGCGGCGGACGTCAGTGCATGCTGCAGGGGCCGGTGTCCCGCTCGGCGAGCGTGCCGAAGGCAAGTGCGGTGCCGGCAATCGCCGCAAGGTCGCACAGGAAAGAGGCGTGCCGCGCTGAAAGCCGATAATCCGCACCGGGATCGCCGATGATGAGCGCGGCAACCGCGCCCCGCGCGCGCTTCACCGGAATGATGATGAGCCTTGTGAATGCCGGCCGCAGGGCCCGCAAGGGGTGCCCGTCAAGGCGCGGATCGCTGGCGACATCGTCGATGACGATCATCGGCGCTGTCGGATCGAGACAGGGCGAAAGGCTGTAGCTGGCGTCAAAGCCGCCAAGCGGCAGGCCATGGTGTCCGATGACATCGATGGATTTGCCGTCTTCAAGTGTGACGATTGCCGTGGCGGCTCCGGTCAGGTTGACGGCGGTGGCGGCGACCTGGTCCAGGATCGCGCGTTGATGGCTTTGTAGTTTCGGGGCGAGATCCGAAACGCATCGAGGCGCCGAATTCTGGAGAGAGTGCAAGTCGAAATCGCTTTCGGTGTCGGACAAATGAAAGGGCGCCGGTTCGTTCCGCGAAAAAGTCGGCACGTACCCGCCTTTCGGGATGTCTATGCGGATCGGATCATCGGCGCCGGGCCCGGCATAATAGGCAGCGAGCGCATCGCGCAACCGACGGGCAAAAACGCGCACGGTCGGATCGGATTGCGGATCGAAATCCGGCGAGCGGCCGAGTGCGTCCACACCGATCGTATAGCCCTTGATGGAAGCCGGATCGCCGTCGAGCGTCCGGTTCACGATAAAGCTAAGAAATGCCGTCAGCCGGGGCGATTGCGCCATGCCGTCGGCTGCCAGCACACGGTCAAGAGCCGCCAGGATTTCGACACGGCCCGGTGCGGTCGGAACGGACGACTGAACCGGATGTAAAGGGGTGACGTTGGTTCTCTGCGCGGCGCTTCCAAACATACTGATCCTCCGGCGTTATCTCCGACAGGCTGCATTGAACCGCACATCTTTGTACGCGCGACGATACGCCCGCCCGCGCCGGTGCAGAACCGAATGCCTGTCAACTGGTTATTTCGCATGGACCGGCAACCGGTCCGGAAGTTAGGACGACGGCACCGGATTGATCCCAGCGCGTGTAGCCGCCCCGCAGCATTGCAACTGTAAGATAGTAAATTTGTTCGCGCTTACATTCACCTCAAATGCCAATATCTGCGAAACCTGTCGCAAAATGTTAAAGCATGGGGCCGTGAGACTTTCGGTCTCACAATTCCGGAGGATTCGATGGGTTCCGCAGCGTCATAACGGCCGCAAATCGGGCATTTTGTGCAATACCGGCGAATCGATCGGCAGCCAAATCTGTCGATGTTACGTGGTGAGGGGCACTGAAATCGCCGCCTGTCCGGCGAAACGGCCTGTCACGGCTGAGCCCGGACCTCGCTCGGCGGCATACCGTACCAGCGGCGCGCAGACCGGGTGTAGGCGCTGGTGGCGGAGAAGCCGAGGCGGTCCGAGATCTCCGAAAGGCTCAGATCGGTGCGCTTCAAAAGACGGGTCGACTGCTCCCGTCTGGCCTGGTCGACCAGGCTCTGGAATGTCAGGTTCTTGGCCTTTAAATGCCGCTGCAGACTGCGCTCGCTGAGCGCCAGCCGTTTGGCGATCTTGTCGATCGCCACATCCGTCCGCCCGAGATCCTCGAAGATTTCCGTGATCACTCGCTCTTCCAGGCTGAGTGTCCGACGGGTGGATTGCAGCCGGGCTTCGCATTGCCGCATCATGAGGTCGAACAGGCGCTCGTCGGCCCGGGGATTGGGCGCCGACAGATCCCCGACCGAGACGAATACCGCATTGTATTTGCAGGAAAACCGGACGGTCCGGGCCATCGTCTGGCGATAGCTCGCGACCTTCTTCGGCGGCTGACGTTCCAGCCGGGCTTCGTTCGGCAGCCAATCCGTCTCGAAATAGGTCGCGACGAGTTTGATGCAGACGGCGGTGGTAAAGTCGACGAATTGCTCCCGTTGCACGATGACCGGGGAAAACGTCCATTCCAGGCGCGCTGTCGATCCGCCGACCTCATACCGCAGATAGCCGAAATCGCAGGTCAGGCTGAGAAACTTGAACATGAAACGCATGGCCGAACGCACATCCGGTGCGTTGAGAATGCCGTACCCGAAGGCCCCCGTGCCGCCACCCCGATAGGCACGGGCATATTTCAGACCGAATTCCGGATCCTCGGCCTCACCCGCAAGCGCTTGCAACAGGCGGCAGAAGCGGTCCTGGGAAATGGCCGCATCGATGTTTTGAAACAGATCGACATCAAGGCCGAGCGCTTCGGCCGCCGGCCCTATATCGATCCCATAGGTATCCCGGGCAAAAGCATCGAGATCGCGCCCCATGCTGGCGGCGACCAGGTACTTGTCCGCAATAGAGGTCGAGACAGAGGGATCGCGCATTGGCAGACAAAGGTAAAACAATGTCGGCTTATGTTAAAGCAACAAGCCACCACATTGCTAGTATACGACGAAAGTCGCAAATCAGATGGCCACTCCCGCGCGGCGCCTCCCGGCCGCGCCGGGCCTCGGTGTTTTTTGCAATGAAGACGGACACGCCCCTTGCCGAAGCCGTGTTGCCCGAACGGGCGCCACGGCAATTGCATGACCTGCTTGCGCACTGGATCGCCGTCTCCGAGACCCGCCCCCCGCGCGAAGCCGACTTTCCTTTCGATGACCTGGTAGAGACCCATCCCGGCCTGATCCTCTTGAAGCCCGAACGGGACAAGAAGCAGCGCCTGGACATCCGCTACATCCGGGTCGGTCCGGAGCACAACCGTCGCAACCAGACGGAAATCGAGGGCGAACTGTGTTCCCAGATGCTGTACCCGCACCAGTTCGACCGCTTCGTCGAAGTCTATGGCGAAGTCATGGAAACCGGTCGGCCACACTACTGGGAGATCGCCAACACGGTCTTCGGCACGCCCCCACAGGAATATGTCCGGCTTTTATTGCCGCTCTACGATGACGAGGGCCGGTTCGCCGCATTCCTGGCGGATTGTATCTGGCAGGACCCGCCCGAATTGCCGGCGGAGACGGCGAACCGCCTCACCTGAAGTTCGCCCTCAGCGCTCGACATCGCGCCGCTCAGGTATCGAGGAAAGCCCTGTAGTCGTCGGAGACCGCCTTCACCGCGGCGTCGATCAGCGCGTGTCCGTGTTCCGGCCGTGCGAGGCTGGAATGCGATCCCACGCGCCCGTCCGGGAACCGGGCTCTGTGCGCGTCCGGCGGCCCGTGCCGATCGCCGGCATGCGCCCGAATGAACTCCGCCGAGACCGGCTCCGGCGGCGCGATCTCTTCATGGTCGTCGGATCCGTGGAGCGCCTCGACGATGGCGATTTCCGAGGGCGTCGCGTGCATGCCCTCCCATGTACCGTAATAGGTATCGCGCAGACGACTGACGGATTCGAAATCCCACCACGAGCGGATCCGCACCGTGCCGTCAGGCAACGACGATGCTGCCTCGCGCAAGGGTTCCAGGTTGGCCCCGTGCCCGTTCAGGACATAGATGTGGCCGAAGCCGTGCCGGTACAGCCCCGCCAGGATCTCCGTGACCTGGGCGCGGAACGTCTCCGGCGAAACGGAGAGCGTGCCGGCAAATGCCATGTTGAAGGGGGCTGGCGTGTAAGCCAGGACCGGCGCGACAAGCGCACCCGCCCGGGCGGCCGCACGCTCGGCAATGGTCTCGGCACAGATGGCATCCGTGCCGATCCATCCGATCGGGCCGTGCTGCTCCGTCGATCCGGTCGGTAGCAAGATCCCGTCCGACCGCTTCAGATAGGCCTCGATCCGCGGCCAGGTGCAACGGTCGAGCCGCATCAGGCGCGGTGCGCCGCGCGGCCGGCAAAGCGGCTCGTCAGTTGGACAATTGCCATTTTTTGCCGAGCGCATCGAAGAAGCCGCGCTCCTGCTTCAGCTTGATCCAGGTGTTCACGTAGTTGATCCAGACCTGATCCGCCTGCGGCAGGAGCATGGCAATCGGAGTCGGTGCCTTTGGAGCCGACACCGGAACGATCGCCATTTGCGGATACTTGGCGACCAGCTTGTAGGCTTCCACGTTCGACGTGATATGGGCATCGGCGCGGCCGGACAGAACTTCCTGGAAATCCCGTGCCGGCGCTTCGACGATCTTGTGCGTTGCGTTCGGGAAGAAGTCCTTGACCTGCTTTTCCTGCGTCGTGCCGAGGGTGGCCGCAACCGTCACGCCGGGTTTGTCGAGATCCGCCCAGTCCGAGAAATTGGCGAGTTTGTCCTTCAGGACCAGCGGCACCGTGGCCAGGGAGAAATAGCTGTTGGAATAACCTGCCGCCTTGGCGCGGGCCGGCGAGATCGAGGCCGAACCGGTCATGTGATATTTGCCGGACGTCACCCCGCTGACGAGCGTCTTCCAGTCGGTCGGCACGAATTCGAGTTCGACGCCCAGGTCCTTGGCCAGTTCCGTCATGACGTCGATGTCGTAGCCGCGATACGAATTGGTCGCCGGATCCTTCATGGTCATGGGATTCCAGTCGCCGGTCGTCCCGACTTTCA
Organism: Pseudomonadota bacterium; assembly: GCA_038745065.1. Taxonomy (GTDB): domain Bacteria; phylum Pseudomonadota; class Alphaproteobacteria; order Rhizobiales; family JANQQB01; genus JANQQB01. The sequence continues at coordinate 56,846 of JBCDLT010000013.1, forward strand.
GCGTCCCGCTGTTCAGGATATCGTTCAGCGCGCTCTGCGCCTGGGCCTGTGTCCCCGTGACGACGATGAGCGCGGCCATCACGCCCGCTTTTATCAGATTCATCAAGTGCTCCTTTGAGTCCTGTCCAAGCTGTTCCCCGATCGGCCAGAAGCCCGAAAGGCGCAACGCACCGCGGACAAAAAGCCGTTCGATCCCGTGCCTTTTTGTCCGGTTCGCGCGGGATCGATCACGCGCCGGAATTGCAAACCGATAAATTTATTGCACTCCAATAAACTATTTATTGCACAGGATTTTTGCCATTGCTAGGCTCGGCGTAACGGATTTCCCGGCCCGGCCAGAACGCATCGAGCCGGGTCAAGAGCACGGGCGAAGTCCATGGCGTCTGCCGAACCCGAACCGGTTATCCGTCTGGAAGAGGTCGACAAATGGTTCGGCGACTTCCAGGCCCTGAAGGGTGTCAGCCTCGACGTGGATTCCGGTGAAAAGGTCGTGGTCTGCGGCCCGTCCGGATCCGGCAAATCGACCATGATCCGCTGCGTCAACCGGCTGGAACGCCATGAAAAGGGCCGCATCGTCGTCGCCGGCATCGAATTGCGCGACAGTCGCGAGAGCGTGCTCGCGGTACGCGAGAACGTCGGCATGGTGTTCCAGCAGTTCAATCTGTTTCCGCATCTCACGGTTTTGGACAACCTGACGCTCGGCCCGATCCGCGCCCGTGGCCTGTCCCGCGCCGAAGCTGTCGAACGGGCGGAACACTATCTCGACCGGGTGCACATCCCCGAACAGAAGGACAAGTATCCCGGCCAATTGTCCGGCGGCCAGCAGCAACGTGTTGCGATCGCCCGGTCGCTCTGTATGGAACCTCAGATCCTGTTGTTCGACGAACCGACCTCCGCGCTCGACCCGGAAATGATCGCCGAAGTGCTCGATGTGATGGGCGAACTGGCCAATTCCGGCATGACGATGATCGTCGTCACCCATGAAATGGGCTTTGCCCGCAAGGTCGCCGACACGATGGTGTTCATGGATCGCGGCGAAATCGTCGAAGTCGCCGAACCGCGGACGTTTTTCGAATCCCCCCAGAGCGAACGCTGCCAGCGTTTTTTGAAACAGATCCTGCATCACTAGAGCATTGTGTGATCATGCCCTTTTCCCGCCTCCTTGCACGCGCCCGACCGGTCCCTGTCGTCCTTCTGGCGCTGCTCCTGGGCGGGTGCTCCGCGAACTGGGGCTGGTATGTCGTCTCGCCGACGACGACGAACGGTCTCAACAACCTGAAATTCCTGCTCGGCGGATTGCAATACACGATTACCCTGTCGCTGACGGCGATCGCGATATCGATCGTGATCGGCCTGCTCGTCGCTCTGCCGGGCATATCCAGCCATCGAGGTCTGCGCGCGTTCAATCGGGTTTATGTCGAGATCGTTCGGGCCGTGCCGATCCTGGTCCTGATCCTTTGGGTCTATTATGGCCTGCCGCAAATGGCCGGCATCGCGATCAGCGTGTTCTGGGCCGGCGTGATTGCGCTCGCTCTGTCCGACAGCGCGTTTCAGGCGGAGATCTTCCGGGCCGGCATCCAGTCGATCGCGCGCGGTCAGTACGAGGCCGCGCATTCGATTTCCCTGTCCTACCGCGACACGATGCGTTTCGTGATCCTGCCCCAGGCGATCCGCAGGATCCTGCCCGCGCTCGGCAATCAACTGGTCTACATGCTGAAAATGTCGTCCTTGGTCTCGGTGATCGGCATGCAGGAACTGACCCGCCGGGCCAACGAACTGGTGGTGACGGAATACCGGCCGCTCGAAATCTACACCATCCTGGTCCTCGAATATCTCGTGCTCATCCTGATCGTGTCGGCCGGTGTGCGCTGGCTGGAGCGCAGGATGCAAACCGACGAGCGCTGAAAAACCAGAACCGTTGGCGACCCGGCGGGCCTGCAGACACCGCGCCGTCGCTGCAAAAATGGGAGACCGCCCGTGTCCGCCTGGATCCGAATGATCGGCGACGAGGAAGCCGACGCCGACCTGCTCGACGCTCTTTCCCTGTCGCGCACGCCGCACGGCACCGTCGACAATGTCATGCGCGTGCATTCGCTGCGGCCGAACACGATGCGCGGCCACGTGGCGCTCTACCGTGCCGCTCTGCACGACGACAGCAACACGCTGCCGGCCTGGCTTCAGGAAACCGTCTCCAGCTATGTGTCGATCCTTAACGATTGCCCCTATTCGCTTGCCAATCACTGGGCCAATGCCCGCCATCTGATCGGCGACACCGAACGGGCGGATGCCATCGAGGCGGCGCTCAACGCGAAAAAACCGGAAAACGCATTCGATGGCGGGCCGCTGGCGCTGCTGCGCTACGCGGAACAGCTCACCTTGTCTCCAGGCAGCATGACCCGGGCGGATGTCGAAGCCCTCCGCGCGGCCGGCTATGACGACGGCCAGATCCTGGAGGTCAACCAGATCATCGGGTATTTCAACTACGTGAACCGCTGCCTCAACGGTCTCGGCGTGACCACCGAGGGCGACATCGTCGGCTATTACACGAGCGGCGACGATTGACGAACTGTTGCGCATGAAGCATTATATTGCATGATAAGCAACAAGAGGAAACGCGCCATGGTCGCCGCCAACGCAGCCGCAAACGATCCGGAGGGCATTCCCGTCATCGACATGGCGCCGTTGATCGACGGCACCGACCCGCAGGCCGTCGCCGAAGCGCTTCATGCCGCCAGCCGCGATGTCGGCTTCATCTATGTTCGAAATCACGGCATTCCCGAAGGCTTGATCGACGCCACCCGGGACGCCGCCTACGGGCTGTTCCGTAGCCCGGACGCACAAAAGGCCGGCATCCGCATGCAAGGCACCCATCGCGGCTTTCTCGGCTCGGGGGGTGCACGCATGCAGGACGACGTCAAGGCAGATTTGAAGGAAAGCTTCGTCTGGGGGTTTGAATCGCCGGACGGGTCGCTGCCCGACGAACATTCGATCCGCGGCGCCAACCGCTGGCCCGACTTCCTTCCCGGTCTGCGTTCCGTCGCGATGGACTATTTTGACGCCGGCCACCGCGTGGCCCACCATCTGATGCGCGGGTTTGCCCGCGGGCTCGACCTGGATCCCGATTTTTTTCTGAAGACCACCGCACACCCCTTGAGCCGGGCATCGTTTGTCTATTATCCGCCGCAACCCGATGGCATGGACGGAAAGCAGTTCGGTGTCGGCCCGCATACGGATTTCGGCGTGTTGACGGTGTTGTGCCAGGATTCAGTCGGCGGGCTGGAAGTCGAGGATATGGCCGGCCGCTGGATTCCGGCGCCGCCGATCCCGGGCACGCTGATCGTCAACGTCGGAGATCTTCTGGCACGCTGGACCGACGGCGCTTATCGCTCGACCCCGCATCGGGTGATCAATCGGTCCGGCCGCGAACGGCTGTCCCTCGTCCTGTGTTACGATCCGGATCCCGACACCATCATCGATGCCCGCCAGGTATTCGGTCCAGCGCATACGCCGAAGGAAGCCCCGACCACCTGCGGCGACTATCTGACATGGCGGTTTGACAAAGCCTTTGCCTACCGCAACAAGGGCGCAGCCTGAACATAACCGGCCGGACCGGATGACAGCCGAAACCGAACATGCCGATATGCAGCCAACGGACTGGGGGGAAGAGACCTCCGGCCAGCCGGATGGCGCCGACCTCGACCGTGCGGTCGGCCGGGCGCTGAAAGAGTTGCGGGATTTCAATTCTTTTACGGCCCGCGATCTGGCGGCGCGCTCCGGCGTTTCTGCGGCCATGATCTCACGCATCGAGAACGGTCAGGTATCGCCTTCCCTGTCGACCCTCCAGGCCCTGGCGCAGGCGCTTGACGTGCCCGTTGTCAGCCTGTTTCGCGAAACCGCCACGTCGACGGCCGACATCACCCATGTCAAACGCGGCAAGGGCCTGAAATCCATGCGGCTTGCCGGACCGCACGAGCACGAATTCACCGCGCTTGGCTTTCACCGGCGTCCGAACCTGCGGTTTGAATCGATCCTGGTCCGCCTGGAACGGCGCCCCGACATCCGGCCGCCGATCTATACCGGCCATGGATGCCTGTTCCTGTACATACTCGAGGGCGAGGCGATCTACCAGTATGGCGGCCGGGACATCCGCCTCGAAGCCGGCGATTCATTGAGCTTCGATGCCGAGGTCGGACATGGCTTCAAGGAAGTCCTGTCGCCCGAGGTAACCTTCCTGTCCGTTCAGTCGGAGAGCCGTTGATGCACAACGGAACGGGTCTGTCCGAGGACGATCTGCTCGCTCAGGGTGCCCGCAATCTGCTTCGGCAATGCGCCGGCCTTGCGCCAGGCGACAGCCTCGTGATCTTTCACGAAGATCCGGAGCTCGGCTGGTACGACCGGGCCGCGCCGGAGGCCATTGCCGCGGCAGCGCGTGCGATCGGTGCATCGGTAACCCTGATCGAGGTCGATGCTCCAGGACGCAATGAAAGCCGCGCCGAAGCGATCGAAGCGGCCATGGCCGAGCACGACCAGACACTCTACATGGCGCGACTTGGCGACCAGGACCGTTTTGCCCCCTCCAGAACCGCCCGGCCGGCGGTCATGTGCTACGCGACGGATGCCGCAGCGCTTGCCTCGCCGTTCGGCACATTCGACCATCGTGCCTTTGTCGCCCTGAACGATGCCGTCAATGCGGTGTTGGCGAAGGCCGGCTCGATCCGCGTCACGTGTCCGGCCGGAACCGATCTGATCGGATCCGTCGTTCCGGGCCCGGATGAAGGACCGGAGGAGGTTACCGTCAGGCGTTTTCCGATGTGTGTCTATAAGCCCGTGCCGATGCGCGGTTTCACCGGCCATGTGGCACTGACGCACTTTTTGGTCCCGACGGGATCGCGGCCCTACGAACCGCCTTTCGTGCCGATCCCGGATACGGTACGGGCCGCCGTGCACGAAGGCACGATTACCGGATTTTCCGGCAAACCGGACACGATTGCCGCCATCGAAGCTCATTACGCCCATGTATCCGGCCTGTTCGGGATCGAGCCGATGGTCACCCATTCATGGCATTCCGGCCTGCATCCCGGCTGCAGCGTGCGGCAGCCGGCGACCGCCGATCCGGACAAGTGGGGCAATACCATTTTCGGCAATCCCCGCATCCTGCATTGCCATACCTGCGGCGCCTATCCGCCGGGTGAAATCTGCTGGATGGTGATCGATCACACAATCCAAGTGGATGATGTCGTCCTATGGGAACAGGGTTACCTGAACGTCGACGGATTTGCCGCACTGGCCCGCGTCGCAAACGCCTGGCCGGGACTGCGCGATCTGCTGGCAAGCCCCTCCCCCGAGATCGGCCTCGCCTGACCCGGACCGCTTTTCGTCGCAGACGGCTGGACGAGACGATGCGGACTTGTAGACTGCCGTTTCTGAACCGGAAACGGGAGGATAAATGCAACCGGCGCTGACCGTTGAGGGGGTAAGCCATGCCTTTGGCAAGAAACAGGCGCTCGACGCCGTCGACCTGACCGTGCAGCAGGGACAGTTCTGCGCATTGCTCGGCCCGAACGGTGCCGGCAAGACCACATTGTTCTCGCTCGTCACCCGCCTTTACGACAATGTCAGCGGCACCATCCGCGTGCTCGGGTACGACGTGCGCCGGCAATCGAGCCAGGCGCTTCAGAATCTGGGTGTGGTGTTTCAGAGCCGGACGGTCGATGCCGATCTTTCAGTCATGCAGAATCTGACCTACCACGCCGCCCTGCATGGCATGCCGGCGAAGCTGGCAAGAGACCGGGCAGAGGCAGAATTGCACCGGATCGGCCTCGCAGATCGCGCACGGGACAAGATCCGCGCGCTTTCCGGCGGCCAGGTCCGGCGTGTCGAGATTGCCCGAGCGCTGATCCATCGGCCGCGCCTGCTACTCCTCGACGAGCCGACCGTGGGGCTCGATATCGAAAGCCGTCAGGAAATCGTGTCCCATGTCCGGTCCCTTGTCGAAACCGGGGGCCTCGGCGTTCTTTGGGCAACCCATCTGGTGGACGAACTCGATCAACGCGACAATGTGATCGTGCTGCACAGCGGCAAGGTACTCACCCAGAATGCTGCAGGCGCCCTCATCAAACAAACCGGCGAGGCGGATCTGATCGGCGCGTTCTGCGCCCTGACCGGCACCAAGCCGCCGCAACGCGCGGCCGCCCTCGCATGACGATCGACACACTGACCCCGGATTCTGACACGGCCTCCGCAAGCCGGGAGCCCGCGCCGCTTGGCCTTCTCGGCTATCTGCGCTGTGCGCAAGGTATCGTCTGGCGCGAGGCGCTGAGGTTCATACACCAGCGCGAGCGCTTCGTTGCCGCGCTCGTCCGTCCGCTGGTCTGGCTGTTCATTTTCGCGGCCGGTTTCCGGGCCGTGCTCGGCCTGTCGATCACCGAACCCTACGAGACTTACATTCTCTACGAGGTCTACATCGCCCCGGGCCTGGTCGGCATGATCCAGTTGTTCAACGGCATGCAATCCTCGCTCGCCATGGTCTACGACCGGGAAATGGGCAACATGCGGTCGCTGCTCGTCAGCCCGGTGCCGCGATGGTTCCTGTTGTCCTCCAAACTTGTCGCGGGCGTCGCTGTGTCGCTGGCGCAGGTCTATGTCTTTCTGGCGATCGCCCGGATCTGGGAAATCGAACCGCCCCTGATCGGCTATCTGACCGTCCTGCCGGCCCTCGTCCTGTCCGGCCTGATGCTCGGCGCCCTGGGGCTGTTGCTGTCATCGATCATCCGGCAGCTCGAGAACTTCGCCGGCATCATGAATTTTGTGATTTTTCCCATGTTCTTTCTTTCCTCTGCGCTCTACCCGCTGTTGCGCATGAAAGAATCGAGCCCGCTCCTGCACGACCTGTGCCTCTGGAACCCGTTCACGCACGCAGTGGAGCTGATCCGCTTCGCGCTCTACGCCAAGCCGAACTGGGAAGCCGCTTCCATCGTCATCGCCTGCACGGCCGTGTTCATGGGACTGGCGATCTTTGCCTATAATCCGTCCAAGGGCATGCTGGCGCGCCGCGGCGGCCCCGGCCGCGCCTGAGCGCCCGTTGCAGTGCAGGAGATCCTGAAGACCATGCAGAAGAACACTCCGGTCATCGCGCCCTATGGCGCCTGGTCGTCGCCGATCACGTCCGACCTGATCGCCGCCCATCCGATCCGGTTCGGCGATCTGGTGCTGGATGGCGACGATGTGTACTGGACCGAGGCGCGCCCCTGGGAACAGGGTCGCGCGGTCGTCGTTCGGCTGCCCCGCGACGGGAAACCGGAAGACGCGACACCGGCGCCCTTCAACGCCCGCACGCTGGTGCATGAATATGGCGGCGGCGCCCTCCTGGCAGCGGGCGGCACGGTCTATTTCACCAATCTGGATCCGGGCCGTCCCCACGCCGACCAGCGCATCCATCGCGTCGCGCCGGACGATGCGGCCCCTGAACCGGTAACCGCTGAAGCCTCGGTCCGATATGCCGACATGATGCTCGATGACCGGCGCGGTCGACTGATCGCCGTGCGCGAGACCCATGCGGACAGGTCCGGCACCGTGAACGGCGAACCGGTCAACGACATCGTCTCGATCGATCTTGCGGATCCGGGCTCCATCCGGGTCCTGGCAAGCGGAGACGACTTTTATGCCGCGCCGCGCCTGTCCCCGGACGGAAACCGGATTGCATATGTCTCCTGGTCGCATCCGCACATGCCTTGGACAGAGACCACGTTGTGGTGTGCCGACCTGGACGAAGCCGGTGAGCCGACCAAGGTAGAGCGCGTCGCGGGGGGACCCGGAATATCCGCCGTTCAGCCCGAATGGTCTCCGGACGGCACCTTGTTCTTTATCACCGACCAGACCGGCTGGTGGACGATCGCAAGAACCGGGGCGCAGGGTCCGGAAATTCTCGTTGACCGCGAAGCCGAATTCGCACAGCCGCTTTGGCAGCTCGGTGGCTCAAGCTACGGGTTTCTGTCGTCAGATACTCTTGTGTGCAGCTTCGGCGAAAAGGGAACCTGGCGGCTTGCCCTCTTGACGCTTTCGGATCGCACGTTGAAACCGGTCGACCTGCCGTTCACGACGCTGCGCGCCGTCAGGGTCGCCGCGCCTTATGTCTACGCTTTCGCCGCCGCCCCGGACACGCCGGAGACCCTCGTCAGGATCGACCCCGCCACGGGTGCGGTCGACAGGATCCGGGCCTCTTTCGAAATCGCGCCCGACATTGTGCCGTACTTCTCGACGCCGCGCGCCCTGGAATTCCCGACAACGGGCGGCGCAACGGCCCATGCTTTCTACTATCCGCCGCAAAATCCGGGCTTCAGCGCGCCGGAGGACGAAAAACCGCCGCTGATCGTCATGTCGCATGGCGGGCCGACATCGGCGACAAGCGCCGCGCTCAGCCTGGCGCGGCAATTCTGGACGAGCCGGGGTTTCGGCGTCGTCGACGTCAATTATCGCGGCAGCACCGGATACGGGCGCGCCTACCGGTTTGCCCTGGAGCGGCAATGGGGCCTCGCCGATGTCGAGGACTGCATCGCCGCGGCCCGTTTCCTGATAGCCGAAGGCCATGTCGATCCGGACCGCGTCGGTATTACCGGCGGCAGCGCCGGCGGCTATACGACGCTTTCCGCGCTGACATTCCACGACTTCTTCAAGACCGGCGGCAGCCATTACGGCATTGGCGACCTCGAGGCGCTCGCCAAACACACGCACAAATTCGAATCGCGGTATCTGGACTGGCTGATCGGTCCCTACCCCCAGGACCGCGATACCTATCTGGCGCGCTCGCCGATCCATCATGTCGACCGGCTGAATGCCGCCGTGGCATTCTTTCAGGGCGCGCTCGACAAGGTCGTCCCGCCCGAACAGGCCGACGAGATGGTCGCTGCGTTGAGGGCACGCAACTGCCCCACCCTTTACCTGTTGTTCGAAGACGAGCAGCACGGTTTCCGCAAAGGTCCGAACATCAAGCGGGCGCTCGACGCCGAACTGGCATTCTTTTCGATGTGGCTGAGCGGGACACAGCTCCGGTTTTCCGGTTAGTGCGGCCCTATTGCGGCGCACGCCCAAGGGACAGTCCATGAGGAGCCCAATACCGCAATCAAGTTTCTTAAGGCCCCTGATATACGCTGGCGCGCGAGCTCATCAGATGCCGCAATTCTAAGGTCATTATCAAGCGATAAGCAAAATCCTGTTTCCGCGAGCCATGCTCGCGGCACCGGGACGGTTGATATGCCACGAGCGGCGGGAGACGGACATGCCAGACGGTTCAGCGGAACGGAACAATCCGCCGGCGGCGCTCCATCGCCCGGTCTTTCCCGAAGGCCGGGCCGCCCGGCAAAGGCCTTCCGATGCTCCCTGCCCCGAACGCGACCGGCCTTATGTGCTTGTGGCAACGATCCTTGCCTCGGCCATGGCCTTTATCGACAGCACTGTTGTCACCATTGCTCTGCCGGCCCTGCAGGACGACCTCTCCGCCAGTTTCTCGGCCCTGCAATGGGTTGTGAACGCCTATGCCCTGTTGCTGGGCGGCCTGATTCTGATTGGTGGCGGCGCGGGCGACCGTTATGGACGCAAACGGATTTTCCTGATCGGCATCGTCGTTTTTGCGCTTTCTTCGCTTGGCTGCGCGATTGCGCCGAACGTGGAAACACTGATCCTCGCCCGGGCCGGCAAGGGTATCGGTGCGGCGCTTCTGGTGCCGCAAAGCCTGGCGATCATAGCGGCCGCCTTTCCCAAAGACGTCCGGGGGCGTGCCATCGGCATCTGGGCCGGAGCGTCCGCCATCACCACCGCAATGGGCCCGCCGATCGGCGGGTTTCTGATTGACGTGCTGGACTGGCGGGTCGTGTTCTGGATCAACCTGCCGCTCTCCGCGATCGCGATTCTCGTCACGCTGCGGCATGTGCCGGAAAGCCGCAACCGTTCGGTCGATGGACCCCTCGATTGGCCGGGAGGGGTACTGGCGGTGCTCGGGTTCGGGGCGCTGACGCTCGGATTGACGCTGATCTCCGAGGCGCAGGACATGCTGCTCTATGCCGGCGCGGCGCTTGTCGCCGGACTTGCCGCGTTGATCGGATTTCTTGCGGTGGAGTCCCGGACACCCAATCCCCTGGTACCACTGGCCCTGTTCCGCGACCGGTCGTTCACGTCCGCCAACTTCATGACGCTCTTCCTGTATGGCGCACTCTACGGGATCATGTTCCTGCTGCCTTTCGACCTGATCGAGCGGCGCGGGTTCACGGCAACCGAGGTCGGCCTCGTCTCGCTTCCGATCGGCATCATCATCGGCGTGTTTTCCAAGCTCGCCGGCGGCGCAGCCGATCGCAATGGACCGCGCCCGTTTCTCGTCGCCGGCTCTTTGCTGGTCGCCGGGTCAGCGGTGCTGCTCGGCGCCAATCTGGACGACTTCCGATTCGGCGTGATCGCCCCGGTTCTGATGCTCGCGTTCGGCATGGCGATGGTTGTCGCGCCGCTGACGACCGCCGTTATGAACGCGGCAGCAGACGACAATGCCGGCGCGGCGTCCGGGGTGAACAACGCCGCCAGCCGACTGGCCGGCCTGTTCGCCGTGGCCATTCTGGGGTCGGTTGCCAGCATTGTCTTTTCCGGCGCAATCGGCGACGGGCCCGGCACGGGCGGGACGCGCTTCGGAGTCATTCCCGAAGACGGAAATGCCCTGCGTCCGGCGGTAGAGACAGCCTTCCTGTCCGCCTATAGCGCTGCCTTGTGGGTAGCCGCCCTTTGGAGTGGGCTGGCCGCCCTCATCGCACTGCTCTTCCTCGGCCCGCGCGCCCGGGACCGCCTCCACCCTGCAGGCCGGCCATAACCCGATTTGGGGATGTGAACGGTCATGCCATCGTGCTCGGTGTATCGGCCGCCCGGCGATCCATCCGTACGGGCCAGGCTTACGGAGAAAAACGATGAAGAGACAAACAAGCGTCGGAGCCCTGGCTGTCGCCATACTGCTCGCCGCATGGGCAACACCCGGCATTGCACAGACCGCAGACGCCGTTGCCGATGCTTTCCTTGCCGAAATGCACGCCTTTGCCGACGCGGTCGAATCGGTGACGGATCAGGCCAGTGCGGCAAATGCCGTGAAAGCCATGCGCGTGGCAACCGACAGGATGCAGGCCCTGTCCGAACAGCATGAGGCCCTGATATCCAGCCCGTCTATGACAGCGGCGATGATGCAACGGCAAAACGCGCTCATGTCGGTCCAGTTGCGCATCGGCACCGCCATGTCGGCGCTGGTCGCGGGCGATCCTGCCCTGCTTCAGATATTGTCCGACGAAATGGACCGCATGCCGGACTTTGGCGGCGAGTGACGGACCGACGGATCTCCAAGGTCGGCGCTGCAGAGCGGTTCTGACCAATGATTTGCGGCAAGCAGCATCTCCTTGGCTTTGGCCGATGTGCAGATTCGGGGACGAAAGGCGCATTTTCTGGCAAAAAATGGCCAGCCAGGGGGTGCATTTTCGAAAAATATTGGTATTGTGCGCGCCCGAGAAACGCCCTTGGGCGTGATGATCAAGGCCGTCGCCGACCGATCGGCCGCACGACACATCAAAAGTCAGGAAAAATCTTGCAGGTACTTGTACGCGACAACAATGTCGATCAGGCGCTTCGTGTCTTGAAGAAGAAGATGCAACGCGAAGGTGTCTTCCGGGAAATGAAGGCACGGCGGGCATACGAAAAGCCGTCCGAAAAGCGGGCGCGTGAAAAGGCGGAAGCCATCCGCCGCAACCGGAAAGCCGCGCGCAAGCTGGCGCAGCGTGAAGGTCTGCTTCCCGGTCCGAAGAAAAAGCCCGGCGCACGCTAAAATCGCATGATCTGAATCAAGATCGTTTGAAGTCCGGTATCGTCGCTTGACGGACCGGGCTTTTTGTCGTGTTGTGCGCGCGGATCGTCGGACGCCAGAGGGGGCACGAATCGTCCGATCATCCACACCGATTCGATCCTATCCTTCCTGCCATCGACAGCCGCAACCGCCGCTCAGCGGTTCGACCGTCGCTTCCCGTCATCCTCGTTCTGACTGACCCTTTCTGTACGCCAGAGGAAGGGCCGGAACCGCCCGTATCGTGTCTGTCGGGCAGCGTACAGAAAGACCAGCGGTTTGAACCTCATTGTCGATCCGGCGCCCGATGCGGCGCTACTGCCGGACGCCCGCCATTGGGTGCGCCGACTGGCCCGCTACAAAACCCCTGATTCGCGCCGCGCGGCCCTCGAACTGGGCATTACCGTCATCCCGTTTGCCGGACTTTGGGCAACAATGGCAATCGGCATGACCTTCGGCTTCTGGCCGGTCTTGCTGCTTATCCTGCCGACGGCCGGCCTGCTTGTACGCCTCTTCATGATCCAGCACGATTGCGGTCACGGGTCGTTCTTCGCAAGCCGCATTGCCAACGACTGGACCGGACGCCTCATCGGTGTCCTGACACTCACGCCCTACGCCTTCTGGAAACAGACCCACGCGACGCACCATGCGAGCTCCGGCAGTCTGGAACAACGCGGGATCGGCGACATCGATACCCTGACGGTCGCCGAGTATCAGGAACGATCCTCAATCGATCGCCTGAAATACCGACTCTACCGGCACCCGCTGGTCATGTTCGGGCTCGGTCCGGCCTACCTTTTCCTTGTCCAGCACCGCCTGCCGGTCGGGCTGTTTCGTGCCGGCTGGCGGCCGTGGGCTAGCGCGATGGGCACCAATGCGACGATTGTTGTCCTCATCCTCGCCTTGCTGCAGGTCATCACCCTGCCGGTTTTCCTGCTGGTCCATCTCCCGGTCCTGCTGATCGCCTCAACGGTCGGCGTCTGGCTGTTCTTCGTGCAACACCAGTTCGAGCAAACAGTTTGGGAATCCGGAACGCAATGGCAATGGCACGACGCCGCGCTGCACGGGTCGTCTCATTACGATCTGCCGGGGATCCTCCGCTGGTTCACGGCCAATATCGGCGTCCACCACGTCCACCATCTGTGTAGCCGGATCCCGTTCTACCGCTTGCCGGAAGTGCTGCGCGACAATCCCGAATTGCGGGAGGTGAACCGGCTGACGCTGTCGGAGAGCCTCGGTTGCGTGCGCCTCGCCTTATGGGATGAGGATCGTCGCCGGCTGGTCGGATTTCGCGATGTCGAGCCGGTCGTGCCGGCGAACTGATACCGGCAACCTTCAGGCCGTCCCGACCCCGATCCGGCGGTAGACAAAATCAGGCGCATCGGTGCGGCTTTCAGCTTCGGCAATCTCCGCCATCATGTCGTGATGAGGCGACAGGATGCAGGCGGGATCGGTATTGGCCGCATCGCCTGTCACCGCCATCGCCTGGCATCGACAGCCGCCGAAATCAAGGTGCTTGCGGGGGCAGGATCGACACGGTTCCGCCATCCACTCAGTGCCGCGAAACCTGTTGAAGGCTGATGAACCGATCCAGATTTCGGCGAGCGTCTTTTCGGGTATCCGATCAAACTCCAGATCAGGGATCGTCATCGCGGCATGGCACGGCAGAACGGTCCCGTCGGGCGCGATTGTTATGACGTCGGAACCCCATCCGCCCATACAGGGTTTGGGATAATCCGCATAATAATCCGGCGTTACGAAGTCGATCGTCAAGACGCCGGCAAGACGCTGCCGCGCCGCTTCCACGATGTCGACCTGACGCGCAATGGCATCGCGTTCCGGCATAAGGGCGCCGCGGTTGAGATAGGCCCAACCGTAATATTGCACATTGGCGATTTCCAAACGGTCGGCATCCAGGGCCAGAGCCAGGTCGATGAACTCGGCGACCTCGCCGATATTGTGGCGATGGATCGGTGCGTTGATCGTAAGCGGCAGGCCGGCCTCACGCACCCAGCCGGCAAACGTGCACTTGCGTTCGTGACCGCCCTTGAACCGGCCGATCAATTCGGTCGTTTCCGGCCGGGCGCCCTGGATCGACAATTGCACATGGTCGAGACCGGCTTCGGCCAGCCGTGCAACGCCGTCTCGTTTCAGGCTGACCCCGGCCGTGATCAGATTGGTATAGACGCCGCGCCTCGCAAAGCCCGCAATGATCTCCGCAAGATCGGTGCGCAGCGTCGGTTCTCCACCGGACAGATGCACTTGCAGCGCGCCGAGATCCGCCGCCTGATCGGCGACGTCGAGCCAGGTCACGGTGGAAAGTTCCGAACGCGCCTTCAGAAGTGCCTTCGGATTAGAGCAATACGGACATTGCAGCGGACAGCGATGGGTGAGTTCGGCAAGCAGGCCGATCGGCGGTCCGGGCATCATAATGCCTGCCCCTTCCCGCTCTCCGCCGAGATCAGCAACCGGCGGTCGCTCCATTCCTGCAGAAACTCCAGCACATCCGGCTTCACGGCGCCAAGGGGCGCGTCATAGTCTTCAGCCAATCTCGCCGAGATCCCGCCCGCACTCGCAGTCCCATCGCACAGGCGAAGGATGGCCAGGCTGGTCTCGTCCGGCCAGTAGACCCGTTCCGGCGCTAGCACCGCCCAGGCTTGGCGGACGGTGCAATAATGCAGGCGGACATAGCCGGGTAGAGCGGGAACGCTGGCGTCGTCGATCTGCAACCGGGTACGGACGGTCATCGCTCAATCCGGCGCGGGCCGAAACGCACCGGGCGGAATGTGACCAGGTTCCACATAGGCGCTGTAGAGGGCGTCGAGTTGCGCCCAGAGAATATCGCACTTCGTCCGAAGCGCACCGATCGCCGCCTGCTGCTTTTCCGGTGTGTCCGCCGTCCGCTTGACGAAGGCGAGCGCAAAATCCGCATCGCGCGGCGCCTGATGCAGTCTTGGTTTGAAATAGGCAAGCGTGTCTTCGGTGATGTAGTCGTATCGCGCGAGCATCGCCGGTACCCGAGCCGCAATCGCCGCCCCGGAAAACATCTCCGTCAGGGACGAGGCGACGGCGACCAGGAAGGAATGATGCGAGACCAGGTCGACATAGGCACCGACCGCAAAACGTGTTGCCGGCAACGCCCATTCCTGTGAGGTCACCCGGTCGCGATCGAGACCGAGGCTTTCCGCAAGGTGCAGCCAGCGCGCAATCCCGCCGGACGAATCCGCATCCCCGTCATGGTCGATGATGCGTTCCCGCCATTCCCGGCGAAACGTCGGATCGTCGGATCGCGACAAAATGATCGCGTCCTTCTTCGGAATGACGGCCTGATAACAATAGCGATTGAGCGCCCAGGCCTGCATTTGTTGCCGGGTCAGATCGCCCGCATTCATCAGTTTGTGGAAGGGGTGAAGCACGTGATAACGCTCCGCGCCGACGGCACGCAGCGCGTCCTCAAGACCATCGGGCGACAGCAATCGGGCGGGCGTCTCAATGCCGTCCGTCAAAACTCCATCTCCATCCCGTCATAGGCGATTTCCCATCCCTGATCGGTGACGAACCGTTCCGCATCGGAACCTGGTTCAAGGATCGGATTGGTGTTGTTGATATGCACGAAGACCTTTCTGGCGATATCGAGGCCGCGAAGCGCCTCGATCGACCCGTCCGGCCCGGAAATGGCCATGTGCCCCATGCGCGCACCGGTCTTTTCTCCGACCCCGGTATCGTGCATCTCGGTGTCAACGAAGACCGTACCGTCGAACATCAGGCAACCGGCGCCTTCGAGCCGCTGCCGCAACGCATCGTCGACCTGTGCACAGCCGGGAATGTAGTAGATGCCACGGTGCGGATCACTGCGACCCGGTGTTTCGCCGGACCGGTCCGAGGCAATCCGCACACCGATCGTGTCTCCCTCGCGGGTGCCGAAATTCTCCGCGGCAGCGCCTTCGTCTTCCAGGAACAGGGCGACCTTGCCCGGCACCACAAACGTCTCGATCGAAAGCCCCGTGGGACCGTCCGGTCCGATCAGTTCCGTTGTGCCGGAGAGCGGCAATTCCCGACGCTCCACATGGGCCGGATTGAGGACGCGGAAGATCGAATTGGCGTCGAGCGTTTCCAGCACCCGAGCGGTGGCGTACAGCGAGAACGGCTGTCTTTCCCGCAGGTTGAGAAGCCCGGCAATGTGATCCACGTCGGCGTTGGTCAGAACGACGGCGGCGATCGGCGTATGGCGCAACGGCCCGTCCGCACGCGGCTGCAATTCCGGCGTGGCGGCAATCTGCGCGCGAAGGTCCGGCGACGCATTTAAAAGCGCCCAATGAACCCCGTCAGCGCTTGCAGCCAGGCTGGATTGCGTGCGCGCAAGAAACCCGGGGCGAGCCTGCCGCACAGCCCGGGAAAGCGGGGCGTTGCAATTCCATTGGGGAAATCCCCCGCCGGCTGCCGCCCCGACAATCTTGATTTTCATGCAAAGGCACCGCCGTCACAGGCCGCGATCAGCGGCGTTGACCTTGTGTGCCGAAAGCTCAGCGCTTGCAGGTGCCCAGTTCGGCCGGCAAATAGCGCGATACTTCGAACCCGGCTTCTACAGTCTGCATGACGGGCTTTTTCCAGGTTTTCATCTCGGCGTCCTCCTTGGGGTGTGTATCGGTCGCCCGGTCCATCGCGCAACCGATCGCTCAGGGTAACGGCAATCCCGACTTCGGCAATCGGTACTTTGGTCCACCTTTTGCGGCCAGCCGGCAATCCGGCCGTTTGACACGTCCGGCACCGGACTGACATGGTGATTATTCCGGGCATCCGCCCCTCAACCGGAAACAACAAATCGTGACATCCGCCGCCGACCGGTCTGGCGTGCACGCGCCTCTGGCATCGGGCCGCGAAAAACTCGTTGGCCACGCGGCCATGGTGCTGTTCGCCTTTCTCATCGCCTGGTCCTTTTCCCTTGGTGCGCTTGCTGTTCCCTACATTGAATCGGCCCCCTTGAACGCGCTGCGCTTCGTTGTCGGGACCACGATAATGGGCGTTGTCGCCGCAATACTTCGACCGTCGGATCTGCGTCTGCCGACCGCCCCATGGCGGTTTGCCGTGCTTGGATCTCTGATGGCAACCTACTTCGTGACGATGTTCATGGCGCTGCAGATCACCGATCCGGTGTCGACCGGTGCTGTGTTCACGCTCGGGCCCCTTATGGCGACCGTTTTCGGCTATTTTGTCCTGCATCAACGGCCGACACCTGTCATTCTTCTCAGTCTGGTTTTCGCCGGCCTCGGTTCCCTCTGGGTGATTTTCAAGGGCGACATCGATGCCATCCTGGCCTTCCAGGTCGGCAAGGGAGAACTGATTTTCCTGGTGGGCTGCGCCGGACACGCGCTGTACGCCCCGATGGTCAAACGACTTAATCGCGGCGAACCCGTCCTGATCTTCACGTTCTGGACCCTGTTCGCGACCATGCTCTGGATTTCCGCCTATGGAGCACCTCAGATCGTGGCGACCGACTGGGCGGCGATGCCGGCGATCGTCTGGGGCGTGATCGCCTATCTCGCAATCTTCACGACGGCGTGCACCTTCTTCCTGGTTCAGTTTGCATCGCTGCGCCTGCCGTCCTCCAAGGTCCTGTCCTATGTGTATCTGACACCGGTCTTCATCATTTTCATGGAAGGCTTTCTCGGCCACGGCTGGGTCGGATTTCCGATACTCGCGGGCGCGCTGGTGACCGTGCTCGGGCTGGTCGTGTTGGCATTTTCGGCCGACTGAAGACCGGCGAACCGCTCTAAAACCAGACACCGGTCCGATGCCAGCGCGGCCGCCCGACGATTATGGGACCGGAGAACCCCGGCTCCGCGATCACTGTTTCCGGGACGGGTTGCCGGGGCACAAGGGCGGAAAGCCGCCTGATCCGCTCTTCCGTTGGCGGATGCGTGCGCAACAGCGACGGGTCGGGCGTGCGCTGGACCGGCATGAAGATGCTGGCCCATAGCCCGCCGGGCCGTCCAGCGATCTTTTCCAGCGCCGAGGCAAGACCCGCCGGATCGCCGGTCAGGCGTGCCGCCGTCAGGTCGGCGTCGAACTCCCGTGACCGGGAAAGTCCCAATTGCATCAGGCTGATCACCGTTGGCGAGAGAATCATGACGGCGATGGCCAGCCACGAAACCGGCGCCACGCCCATGAGCACGAGCGGCAGGTTCAGCATGAGCAGGACCAAACCGACGAAGCAGGCCAGCCCGGTCATCCGCGCCATCACGTCGGCCAGGCTCATCAGCCAGAGATCGCGATTGGCGACATGGCTGACTTCATGGGCCAGCACGCCGAAGAGTTCGCGCCGATTGAGACGGCGCAGCAATCCGTCGCTGACGGCAATTGCGCTGTCATGGGCGGAACCGACCGCAAAAGCATTGGGCACCGAGCTTGGAATGTAAAACAACGCGGGAACCCGCGGCAGTTCGGCATCGCGCGCAAGCTGACGCACCATGCCGATCCCGGCGGGAAAGGACTGCTCCGACACCGGTCGCGCGCGATACAGCGCAAGCGTCCAGCTCTTGGGTGCGCGCGGCGCGATCGCCAATCCGAAGCCGATACCGGCGAGCGCCCACAATCCCGCAGCCGGGCCGATGCTGGCGGCAATGCTGATCCACGTGATCAGCGCCATCCCGCCCAGAAGCAAGGCGGAATGCACGAAATTGCGCAGGCGGTGATCAGCAAGCGGTGTCATACTCAAAGGTCGAAAGAGCTCTAGGGAAACGGTGTTCTGGACGACCGAATATAGGGTCGAACCGCCGTTCTTTTGAGAGGACGTCCAGAAAGCGCCGCAACCCAACGGGCACAGGACACGCGACGGCAATTGCGTTTCACAGGCCCCGAACAATCTCCGGAAGGTCCTCGAAGCGGTCGAAGACGGCGTGCGCGCCGGCCTCTTCCAGCATGGCCGCATGATCGGCCGCGCAATGCGATCCGCCGAAAAACCCGAGCACCGGCATATCCGCCGCGCGAGCCGCCCTCACCCCGGCCAGACTGTCCTCCACGACGACACAGGTGCCAGCCTGCATTGATTCCGCGGCATGCAAAAACAGATCAGGCGCCGGCTTGCCCCGGTCGACAAGCACAGCGGAATACACATGCGGGTAGAAATGATCGAACAGGCCGGATTCGATCAGGCCGAGGCACAGTTTCACCGGCGCACTGCTCGACGCGACACAGAACCGCCAGGGCAAGGCCTCGATCGTCCGCGCCACGCCAGGTATGGCACACAGATCGGACCGGAAACGCGCCACGATCCGATCCTCCACGTGGTTGGTAAACCCTTCCGGCAATGCGCGGCCCAGTTCGGCTTCGATCACCGCGTACATGTCCGGCGCCGGCACGCCGCAAAATCGCCGGGCGATCTCCTCCTTCGTGGTCGTAAAACCGATCCGGTTGAGTTCTTCCGCCTCCACGGCGCAGGCAATCGTCTCACTGTCGATGAGCACGCCGTCGCAATCGAAAATGACCAGATCCGGGTTCATGACCGGTCGAGCCCGAGTGGATTGGTCGGGGCGTTTCGATCTTCGGCATCGACGATTACGGCTCGGCGCAACGCTCCAAGGGCCCTGCCGGGCAAGGATTGACCGAATGTCATGACCAACCGACCACGGCGCATTTCCTGTCCAAGACCACGATCATCGCTCCCTTCAGCCGCCGGCGGGCCCGGCAAACGCGCCGTACATACCGTGCCGGCGGACGCAGGCCAACAGGGAACCGGATTCGAGCGCGTCTCTATCGAGACGCGAGGCGCTGCATGTCGTCGAGGCTTGACACTTGCCTGTTTTTTGGGCGTGACTTCCAGCGAACGCCAACGACGTGCGTTCAGTTTTGATGATGCGGACGGACTTAACAAGAATGCCCAACACTCCGACGACGCCGGTCGTCCGCGAAGCCGACAACGTCGGGCGTTCCGCCTACGTCGTGCCCAAAACCGCCAGCCGTGCCGTCGTCTGTCTTGGCGGCAGTGCCACTCGGCTGCGGATGCAGGAATATCCGGAACCCGGCCCCGGCGAAATTCTGCTGGCAATGGTCAAGTCCGGGTTGTGCGGGACCGATCTCTTTAAACTTCAGACCGGCTCAGCGCCGACGGACGGCGTCCTTGGCCATGAGATAGTTGGAAAGGTTGCAGCCATCGGCCCCGGCGTCGATCGCTTTTCGAAAGGCGATCGCATAGTGGTCCCGCATCACGTCGCCTGCGGCAGCTGTCTTTTGTGTCAGCGCGGCAACGAGACCATGTGTCCGGAGTTCAAGATCAATCTGATGTCGCCGGGCGGTTTTGCCGACCATATCCTGATTGCCGCTCGTGCCGTATCCCGCGCCGCCTTTCTGATTCCGGACCATATCAGCGACGAACAGGCGGTCTTCGTGGAACCGGCGGCGTGCGTCCTGCGCGGTGTCGAGCGATCCGGGATCGGGCCCGATGGTCGAGCCGCGATCCTCGGCAGCGGCAGCATGGGATTGCTGCACCTGCTTGTGCTCAAGGCCGCGTTCCCGGCCTGCAGGGTGCTGGTCGTCGACCCGGAACCGGGACGGCTGGATCTTGCGACGCGGCTTGGCGCTGACGCCGTTGCCGCACCGGGCG
The DNA here is from genome assembly GCA_038745065.1 of Pseudomonadota bacterium. Taxonomy (GTDB): domain Bacteria; phylum Pseudomonadota; class Alphaproteobacteria; order Rhizobiales; family JANQQB01; genus JANQQB01. The sequence continues at coordinate 77,299 of JBCDLT010000013.1, forward strand.
CTGCAACGTCAAAAGCCGGTATGCACCTGACGAGCGGCGCCGGACTGGACGCGGTCTTCGATACGGTCGGCGGCAACGCCACGCTTGAAGCCGGCCTGGATCTGCTGAGGCCCGGCGGCACCGTGGTGCTGTTTGCCCATGCCGGCGACGGCGAAGCCGCCCAATTCGATCTCAATGCCCTGTTCAAGGCCGAAAAAAGGATCGTTGCCACATATTCCGGCGGCCTTGCCGAACAAAAGCGCGTCTTCGATATGATCTGTACCGGCGACCTCGATCCGACTGCGTTGGTCACCCACACCCTTCCGCTTGACCATTTCCAGCACGGCGTCGATCTCACACGCCGGCGCGAGGCCCTGAAAGTGCTCTATACACCTTCGCTCGCCGACCCAATCGGCGAGGTGCCGGCATGAATGTCCTGCCGGCCACCATGCGCGGCGCCGTTCTGCTCGGACCGGAAGACATCGAGGTTCGGGACGTTCCGGTTCCGCACCCCGCCGACGGCGAGATCCTGCTCAAGGTCGAAGCCGCGACGACCTGCGGCACCGACGTCAAGGTCTTCCGGCGCGGCGGCCATCCGCGCATGCTTCAGGTCCCGACGCTGTTCGGCCACGAAATGGCCGGTATCGTCGCCGCGACCGGTCCCGGCGTTTCCGGTCTTTCGGATGGCGATCGCGTCGTCGTTGCCAATTCGGCACCGTGCGGTACCTGCGACCTGTGCCTCCGCGGGCGCGAAAACCTGTGTGAGGATCTGCACTACCTGAACGGCGCTTTTGCGGAATACATGCTGGTGCCGCGCCGTTTCGTGGAGCGCAATACTTACGTCCTGCCGGACACGCTTTCCTATGAAAAAGCAGCGCTGACGGAGCCGCTTGCCTGTGTCCTGCACGGCATCGATGCCTGCGAACTGGATATGTATGGTCGGCTGGGTCCCGTCGAGATCGTGGTCTTCGGCGGCGGACCGATCGGCCAATTGTTCGTCGCCGCCCTTAACTCGATGGGCCACCGGGTCATTCTGGCCGATCCCAATCCTGAACGGCTTGCTGCCGCCCGGGATCTCGGCGCTGCCGAGACCGTCGAGATCGACCGCGGCGGCGGCCAGGCCGACGCGGTGCGCAGCCGGACCGAGGGCAATCGCGGCGCCTGGATCGCCATCGACGCGACCGGTGTGCCCGGCGTCTGGCTCGACGCCATTTCCGCCGTCAGGCCCGGCGGCCTGGTCAATCTGTTCGGCGGGTGCGCGCCGGGAACGACGATCCCGCTCGACACCCATCTGGTGCATTACAGCGAACTGACCATCAAGGGCGTCTATCACCACCGGCCCGACACGGTGCGGCGGGCGCTGGCATTGCTGGCGAAAGCCGAGTTTCGCGCCGACCGCCTGATCACCGGCGAGCGCTCGATCGACGGTGTCGAGGACGCGTTGCGCAGCATGATGCGCAAGGATGCGCTGAAGGTCGTGATCCGGAACGGTGCTGCGGGCTGACGGAATCGATCCGCTCACAAAACGGAGTGAACCGCGTCAATGATGCGGACGGCGGCATCGTCGAGCTTTTCAAACGTCAGATCCGCGGTATTGATCGACAGGCTGCGCGGCCGTCGACGGCCCTCCACGTCGATCAGCGTGTTGTAACCGGACTTCGTGAACGTAACCGTCACATCGACCGGTTCGGGGTTGTCGAGCGCCTCGGCCGCGGCGCGTGCAGCGGCTTGGTCTGCCGGTCGCAAAAAGCCGAACATGCCAAGCAGAACTTCAGTCCGGATGGCCGAATCCGTCTGATCGGATCGATCGTACCAGATGGCGTTCGGGAAATGGGCAAACGCCTCTGTCAGAAACGCGCCGAGAAGGGGAGAATCCCCCTCGACCGCAATCGAAAACTGACTTTTCTCCATCGCGCCCCCTTCGCCCGGTGCGATGGTAGATCTGACGAGGTCGGGGAGCAATCGGTCGTTTGCCGGGATGGTTTATGCCGAATTCCGGAAACCATCATACATGGTCGGGTTCTGGGCGCCGAGGAGGCGCAACAGCGCCACCCAGGCGGCAGTCCCGTCATCGATTGCTGAAAGGCGAAAGAATTCGTTGGGTGCGTGGAAATCTTCGTCGGCTGTCGAAAACGACAACATGACGGTATCGAGACCCATGGTACTTTTGACGATATCTGAAAGCGGCAAGGTTCCGCCGGTACGCACATGGATCGGGGTCGCCCCGAGCGCCGTCTCGACGGCTGCTCCGGCAGCTCTCAGCAGGGGATGCGCCGGCGGCACCAGATAGGCCGCAACGCCGCCTGGATCGAGTTCGACGGTAAGGTTTACGCCCGCCCGGCAATGCAGGCGCAGGTGGGCCTCCAGTTTGCGGCCGATATCGGCCGGATCCTGTCCCGGCACCAGGCGCGTGGTCAGCTTTGCGAACGCCTCGCACGGGGTCACCGTCTTGGATCCCTCGCCCGTATAACCGCCCCACAGACCATTGATCTCCAGTGTCGGGCGCGTCCAAAGCCGCTCCAGGGTCGAGCGGTCCGGCTCGCCGAATGCCGCGCCGCCGGTCTCGGCAAGGAAGCCTGTTTCGTCGAAGGGAATGGCCGCCATCAGACGACGCTGCTCGGCGTCCGGTTCGATGACATCGTCGTAGTAACCGGCAACCGCGACCGACCCGTCCGGCGCATGCAGCGTTGCCAGCAACGCAACCAGTTCGTGCAGCGCGTTGCGAACGGCTCCGCCGAACCGGCCTGAATGCAGGTCCTTGCGAGCCGTCCGCAAGGCGATTTCACACCGCGAATTGCCACGTGAGCCGACATTGAGGCTCGCCAGATCCGCCCGCCATCGCGCGCCGTCGGCGGAAATCACGGCATCGGCGGCGAGCCGGTCACGATACTTGACGAGCATGGCCTCCAGGGTCGCGCTGCCGACTTCTTCCTCGCCTTCCAGCAGGATCCGGACATTGATTGGCAGTCTTCCCTCAACGGCAAGAAACGCAGCCAGCGTTTCCAGGGCGATCGAGGCCGGTCCCTTGTCGTCCGACACGCCGCGCCCGTAGAGCCTACCGTCGCGGATTTCCGGTTCAAAGGGCGGCGAGGTCCACAATGCCAGCGGATCGGGCGGCTGCACGTCGTAATGACCGTAGACGATGAAAGTCGGCGCTTCCGGCGCCTTCAGCCACTCGGCGTAAACAGCCGGATGCCCGCCGGCTTCCAGCAGGCCGACATTCTCCAACCCGGACTGGGCGAGCCGCGTCATGAGCAGGTCCCGGGCGGTTTCCATGCCGATCGCATAGGCGCTGTCGGTGCTGACGGAGGGCGCCGCCACGAGTTCCTTCAATCGGTCAATGATGCCGTCGCGATCGGCCGCCAGATGCGCGAGCACCGGATCCTTCATGACCGCCCCCCATCGACCGACAGGACCTGACCGGAGATCCAGCCGGCCTGCTCGGAAGCCAGGAACAGGGTCGCCGACGCGATGTCCTGAGCCGTGCCGAGCCGCTTCAGATGAATTGAGTCAATCAGCTGACTTTGCCTTTCCGCGCCCATTGCCTGCCATTGTCGTTCGGTTGTCGGGTTCGACCGGACAAAGCCCGGCGCCACCGCGTTCACGGTAATGCCGTCGGGACCCAGCTCCCACGAAAGCTGACGCACCAGCCCGACCAGCGCGTGTTTTGCAGCCGTATAGGCTTGAATACCGGTCAGCGACGGACGCAGACCGGCGCCAGAAGCGATCGCAATGAACCGGCCGCCACCGTGTTGCCGCATCAACGGCGCGGTCGCCTGGGCAAGCCAGAATGCGCCATCGACATTGGCGGCAAAGATCGTCTGCCAGGACGCCGGATCGATCTCCTCGATCGGCCGTCCGGCCTGGCCGCGCGTGCCGCCTGCGGCATGCACGACGATATCGGGAATGCCATGATCCGCCGCGATCCGGCTCACCATGTCCTGCACGCCGGCACGCTCGCCAAGATCGACGACGACACCGGGAACGCCAAGGGATTCTGCCGTTCCGGCCAGCCCCTCCGCGTCGATGTCGGCGAGCACCACGCGGGCGCCCGACCGGAGGAATTCGGTCGCGATTGCACGACCGATGCCCTGTGCGGCTCCTGTCACCAGCGCGAGACGGCCGTTGAAGGTCAGGTGCATTGCTCGATCAGGATCTGCAGCGTCTCTCGCGACTGGACGCGCCGACCATCCTCGATGTCATGGATCAGTTCTGCAAGACATGCGAGCGCCGGCGTCTTGTGACCGGCTTCGGCGGCGAGCCGGACCACGACGCCGATCTGCGCATCGACCTCGGTCTTGCGCTTGCGCACCGCCAGATCGCGCCAGATGCCGGAATGGGTCTTTGCCGTATGCCGGTTGAACTCGGCAAGGGCGGCAATCGAGGCGTCGGCCGCTTCGTCGCCGGCACCTGGCATGAAGGCCTGCGGATCGAAACCGTTGAAGCCCTTCGGATCGACGCCGCGCGCCGCGGCAAGGGCCATGACCTCGCGGCCAAGCGCCCGCCACGCGATCGTTCGCTCCGGATCGGCGAAGTTGTCAGCCATGGAATCCGGAGTAAGCGCCGTCCCGAACAGCATCGCGCCATAGCCGAGCTTGCCCCAGAGATAGGCCCAGATGTCCTCTGTCAGGACGGCCTCCGGTTCGAATACCGAAAGCAGACGGTGCGTGTCGCGGGTACGGTCGCGAAGCGATCCATCGATCTCGCCGACGACGACGGCACCGCGATTGCCGAAGAGGATTTCTCCCGGGCCGTGCCAGTCGGCGCCGAAATTGATGAAGGCGCCCATCGTGCGTTCCGCGCCGACCGCCGCCGCAATTTCGAGTTCGTTGAGACCGTTCTGCAGCGACAACACGAAGCCGTCATCGGCCACATGCGGTGCAAGACGGGCAAGGGCTTGCTCCGTATGCTGCGCTTTCACCGCCAGAAAGATGCGCGAATACGTACCGGAAACCTCGGTCGGTTCCAGCGCGGGCACGACCTGTGTGAACGACTCTACCGGGCCGGTGATCGCAAGCCCGTCGGCACGACACCGGTGCACGTGGTCAGGTACGATATCGACGAGGCAGACATCGTGCCCGGCCCGCGCCCAATAGGCACCGAGCGTGCCGCCGATGGCGCCCGCTCCCCAGATCAGGATCGGATCGGCCATGGATCCTCCAGGGCCTCGCGCACCTCCTGCACGCCGATCTGCCAGACCGCGTCCATATCGGAATCCGGTTTCTGGTAATCGCCGCCGAATGCACCGTCTCCCAACAGGGTCCGCACCTTTTCGGGCGCGGCCGCCTTTAGCGATCCGAGATCAGGCGTCGGTTTGGGCGGGTCCGGGGTCGGTGCGGGCGCATGGGCAAGCCGTGTCCAGGCGAAATTCTCCATCCAGTTGGCATGACTGCCGGAAGGATCGATTTCCTGCACCTTGGCCATCGTCCGCGGCGCGTTCCACCAATTGTGGAACTTGATCGAAAGCGCGGGATGATCGAGCAGCAATTCCGTTGCCAGCGCCCCCACCGGCGCGTTTCCGCCGTGGCCGTTGACCATAAGGATCCGGCGAAACCCGGTGCGGGCCAGAGAAGCGATGACATCGCGGACCACGGCAAGCAGGGTTTCGACCCGCAGCGTCACCGTGCCCGGATAGGCTGAAAAATAGGGCGCCAAACCATAGGGCATGACCGGATAGACAGGGATGCCGAGCGGCTCGGCCGCATCGACGGAGACTTTTTCAGCCAGGATCGCATCCACGCACAGCGACAATTGCGCATGCTGTTCAGTGGACCCGATCGGCAGGATGCAGCGATCGTCGGCCGCCACCTGTCTTTCGACATCCATCCAGTTCATGTCGCGGATATGCATGATGTTTCAATCCGTTGCGGCAAGGTGGCCCGTCGGAACGGGTTTGGGATCGATCGCATCCGGCCAGTCCGGCGAGGCGTGCACGAGCTTGGCCATCAGCCGGGACAAGGTTTCGCATTCCCGTTCCGTCAGAGCTTTGAGCATCATCTGTTCGAAATCGACGAATTGCGGCAGCGCCTCATCGAAGAGCGTCCGGCCGGACGGGGTCAAGGTAAGCACGACACGCCGCCGGTCTTCCGGGTCGGCCTGGCGGTCGATCAGTCCGAGACCGACCAGTTTGTGAATAGCCCGGCTCAACGTGTTCTGCGGAAACCCGGAAGAAATTGCGATATCGCGCGCCACGGCCCCGTCCTTCAGCCCGAGCGAGAAGATGACGACGAATTCCGGCCGCGACAGGCCGTAGGTGCGCTCGACCCAGGAATAGAGCGGCACGTTGTAGCGCAGCGCCAGATAGTTCAGCCGATAGGTCAGCCAGCAGGGATTGTGCCACAGCTTGGCTTCCGTCATGGCGTCCAAACGCCCTACCGCAGCCTCGCCTTCGTCCGGCAATCCTGTGATCGACGGGCGGTCGATCGTCTTCGTCTGAGAGCGCATGCGGGCCGTTTCCAAAGCCAAATTATGTCTTGACGCCGTCAGCATGGACCATCATTCTGACGGATACAAGTTCCGAATGGAAATAATCCAAATGGATGTATTGACCGAAACGGGACACCGCTCCGATGCGGTCGAAAAGACTGATTGGCTTACAAAGACAGGGGAACTCCACGCTATGAAACATTATGCGCTCGCCCTCACGCTTGCGGCCGCTTTCGGCGTCGCGACAACGGCCGTGTCGGCACAGGAATTAACCGTCGGTGTCCGCGGCGGACCGGAATCAATGGATCCGCACTTCTCCGCGCTCGGACCGCAGGCCGATGCCGTGAAACACATCTTCGACCCGCTGGTCTGGACCGGCGACGACCTGCAGCTCGAACCCGGGCTCGCCGTGTCCTGGAAGGCGCTGGACGACGATACCTGGGAATTCAAGCTGCGCGAAGGCGTCAAGTTTCATGACGGGTCGGACTTCACGGCCGAAGACGTGAAATTCTCGATCGAGCGCATTCCCGCTGTGACCGGTCCGACAACGACGGAAATCTATGTCCGCCGGGTCGCTTCGGTCGACATCGTCGATGACTTCACGCTGCACATCAACACTGACGGACCGGCCGCCACCCTGCCATTCGATTTTGTGCGTCTGTTCATTGTGTCGTCGGATGCTGCGAAGGATTATTCCACCGCGGAGACATCGGCCGAAGGGTTCAATTCCGGCAAGGCCACGATCGGGACCGGACCCTACAAGTTCGTGTCCTGGTCTCCGAAGGGCGACCTGGTGCTGGAACGGTTCGACGACCATTGGCGCGGCAAGGGTCCGTGGGAACGCGTGGTCCGCAAGGAAATCTCTGACGATTCCTCCCGTCTGGCCGCTCTGAAGGCGGGCGATGTGGACGTCATCAATTATGTCTCGTCGGCGGACTATCTGGCGCTCGGCAGCGACCCGAAGATCGAAACCTTCATCGGCGATTCCGTCTATGTCATGAACCTGCAGCTCGACCAGCGCGACAGCACACCCAAGGTCCGCGCCAAGGGCGGTGGTGCGCTGGAAGGCAATCCGTTCCAGGATGCCCGCGTGCGCGAAGCCATCGATATGGCGATCGATCGCGAGACCATGGTCGAGATCGTTCTTGAGGGCCTCGGCACGCCGGCCAATCAATTGATGCCGGCCGGTTTCTTCGGTTCTTCGGAGAAGATTCCGACCCCGGTCTATGATCCGGCCAAAGCCAAGGAACTGCTCGCCGACGCCGGCTATCCGGATGGGTTCGAGATGGACCTGTTTTGCACCAACGACCGGTTGCCGGGCGATGGCGCGATCTGCGAGGCGCTTGGCCAGATGTTTTCCCAGATCGGCATCGACACCAATGTCAACGCGATTTCCAAGACGGTCTACTTCCCGACCCAGGCCCGCAAGGAATATTCCGCCTTCATGAACGGCTGGGGCACGTTGACCGGTGAGGCTTCCTACACGCTCGGATCGCTGGCCCATTCGCCGAACGAAGCCGTCAAGATGGGCGCTTTCAACCGGATCGAATACAAGAACGACGAAGTCGACCGCCTGATGCAGGAAGGCGTCAAGGAACTCGACGCCGACAAGCGGCGCGCCCTGTTCGAACAGGCCATGGAAAAGACCATGGCGGACCGGGCCTATATTTCCATCGTCGTATTGCAGAGCGTCTGGGCTGGTGCCAAGGACAAGGTCGTGGTGCCGACCCGGGCCGACGAGGAGACCCAGGCCTTCTTCATTCAGCCGGCCGGGTGACAGGCTCCCTCCTCGCATCGGGGCCGCGGCATCGCCGCGGCCCTTTTTCGGACCAAAGGCCCCTTCCGTTGATTGCCGCTGTCCGCGATGATGGCGCGCATTGCTGCGTGCGACCGGATGTACCGTGCCGATCGGTCCGATCCGCCGCCTCGGGATAAAAGGCGATCATGGCCGGATTCATCCTGCAACGTCTGCTTCAGGGCATCGTCATCATGATCGTGATGTCGATGATCGTGTTCGGCGGCATCCATGCGATCGGCAATCCCATGGACGTGCTGATCCCGCCGGAAGCCACCCAGGACGTTCGGGAACGCACCATTGCCCGGTTCGGCCTCGACAAGTCGCTGGTCGAGCAATACGTGATTTTTGTCCGCAACCTTCTGCAGGGCGATCTCGGGCGGTCCTACATCTATAATGAGCCGGTTCTTCAGCTCATCGCCAACCGGTTTCCGGCAACCATCGAACTCGTGTTTACAGCGGTACTCGGCGCTCTTTTGATCGGCGTCCCGCTTGGTGTCTATGCCGGCTATCGGCCGGACAGCCTTGGGGCGCGGCTCATCATGAGTGTATCGATCCTCGGCTTTTCGGTGCCGACCTTCTGGGTTGGCCTTATCCTGATACTCACCTTCGCGGTCAATCTGGGCTGGCTGCCGTCGGGCGGGCGCGGCGACACGGTGGAAGTCTTCGGCATCGGCTGGAGCGTGCTGACGGTCAACGGCTGGTCGCATCTCGTCATGCCGGCCACCAACCTGGCGCTCTTCAAGCTCGCCATCATGATCCGGCTCGCCCGCGCCGGAACCCGCGAGATCATGTTGACCGACACGGTCAAGTTCGCCCGCGCCGCCGGCCTCTCGGAAGCCACGATCCTGTCCCGGCACGTTTTGAAACTGATCGCCATTCCGATCGTGACCGTGTTCGGCCTGGAACTGGCTTCCACGCTTGCCTTTGCCGTGGTGACCGAAACCATCTTCTCCTGGCCGGGGGTCGGCAAGCTGATCATCGATTCCATCAAGAATCTCGACCGACCGGTTATGGTGGCCTACCTGATCCTGACAGCCGGATTGTTCGTGACGGTCAATCTGGTCGTCGACATCGTCTATGCGGTTCTCGATCCGCGCCTGCGCCGGAGAGCGGCCACATGACCGCGCCAATCAAAGGGCCGGGCGCCGTTTCTCCGTGGCGCGCGTTCTGGGTCAGGTTCCGCGAGGACCGGATCGCAATGGCCGCGCTCTTCGTCGTCGGGCTGATGCTTATCCTTGCGGTGCTGGCCCCCTGGATCACGCCGCAGGATCCCTATGACCTGTCCGGTCTGTCGCTGCGGGACGCGCGCCGCCCGCCAGGCTTTGTCGGTTCCGGAGGCTATGTGCACTGGCTCGGAACCGATGCCCAGGGCCGCGATCTGCTGTCCGCCATTCTCTACGGATTGCGGGTGTCCATCCAGATCGGCCTGATGGCCGGGTCGCTGGCCCTGGTGATCGGCACGACGATCGGCATTGTCGCCGCCTATGCGCGCGGGTTTGTCGAAACACTTCTGATGCGTGCCATCGACCTGCAATTGTCGTTTCCGGCCATCCTTCTGGCGCTCGTTCTGGTGGCGGTTCTCGGCCAAGGCAAGGCGCAGCTCATCGTTGCCCTGGTTGCCGCGCAATACGCCTACTTTGCCCGCACCGCCTATGGAGCCGCCTCGGCGGAGCGCGGCAAGGACTATATTGAAGCGGCCATGGCGACCCCGCTTTCCGACATGCGCATCGTCTTTTTTCACCTCCTGCCGAACGCCATGCCGGCGCTGATTGTCGTCGCCACGGTTCAGGTCGCCTATGCGATCGCCCTGGAAGCCACCCTGTCGTTTCTCGGTCTTGGCCTGCCCGTAACCGAGCCGTCTCTCGGCATGCTGATTTCCAACGGCGTCAAATACATGATGAGCGGCCGCTACTGGATTTCGGTCTATCCGGGCGTCGCGCTGATCATCCTGATCGTGTCGATCAACCTTGTCGGCGACCACGTGCGCGACATCCTCAATCCACGGCTAAACCGATGAGCGCGCCGGCTCCAGCGCCGCTTCGCAATGCCAGTGCGATCCTGGAAGTGACGGATCTGCGGACGCATTTTTTTACGCGGGACGGCATCGTCAAAGCGGTCGACGGTGTGTCGTTTTCCGTGGCCCGCGGCGAAATCGTCGGTTTGGTCGGCGAATCCGGATCCGGCAAGACGGTGACCGGCTTTTCGCTTATCGGCCTGGTCGATCCGCCCGGTCGCATCGTCGGCGGATCCATCCGTCTGGATGGCGAAGAAATGGTCGGCATGCCGCAGAAGCGGCTGCGCAGCATGCGCGGCGCGCGCATTGCCATGGTGTTCCAGGATCCGATGATGACGCTCAATCCGGTCCTGACCATAGGCACGCAGATGAGCCTGGCACTGGCCGCCCACGAAAAGGTCTCGGCCCGCGCCGCAAAGGACCGTGCCGCCGATGCCCTGACACGGGTCGGGATCCCCGATGCCCGGTCGCGGCTCGACGCCTACCCGCACGAGTTCTCCGGCGGCATGCGCCAGCGGGTGGCGATCGCCATCGCACTGCTGCACGGCACCGACGTCATCATCGCCGATGAGCCGACCACTGCGCTCGACGTATCGATCCAGGCGCAGATCCTGACCGAGGTGCGTGAACTGGCGCGCGAAAACGGCACGGCCCTTGTCTGGATCAGCCACGACCTCGCAACCGTTTCGACGCTGGCAAGCCGCATCCTCGTCATGTATGCCGGCCGCATCGTCGAGGACGGACCGGTTTCCGACGTGCTTCGGCATCCGCGCCATCCCTATACGGCCGGCCTTTTGAAATCCCTGCCGGCCATGGCCGAACCCGGCACCGATCTCGACCCGATTCCGGGCACCACGCCATCGCTGCTCGCGCTGCCGGAAGGCTGTCCGTTCCACCCAAGGTGCAGCCGCGCCGATGCCACCTGTCACACCGAACCGCCCTCGCAGCGCACCGGCCAGCGCGGCGTGCGTTGCCACCATCCCCTGACCGTGGGAGCCGAGCCGTGAGCGCCCCGCTGGTAAAGGTCGATGCGGTGACCAAACATTTCGCCCCGCGGCTCAGCCTCGGAGACCGGATCGCGGCCCGGCTCGGCGGCTCGGTGGAGACCCGCGCCGTTCGCGCGGTCGACGGCATCGATCTGGAAATCCGGCGCGGCAAGACGCTCGGTCTGGTCGGCGAATCCGGATGCGGCAAATCCACTTTGGGACGGATGATCACCGGCATTCTGACGCCGACAGCCGGACAGGTTGTCGTCGACGATGCGCCGGTCATGACCGCGGGCCGCAAGGCCGACACCAGGATCCAGATGATTTTCCAGGACCCGTTCGCTTCGCTCGATCCCCGCATGCGGATCGGCGATACGATCGCCGAAGGGCCGTTATCGCATGGTCTGGTCACCAGGGCCGAGGCGACGGCCTACGTCGCCGCACAACTGGAACGCACCGGTCTCGATCCGAGCTTCGCCGATCGCTTTCCGCACCAGTTTTCCGGCGGGCAGCGTCAGCGTATCGCCATCGCCAGGGCGCTTGCCATGCAGCCCGACATTCTGGTCTGCGATGAACCGGTCGCCTCTCTCGACGTCTCGATCCAAGCCCAGATCATCAACCTGTTCCTGCTTCTGCGCCGTGAACTCGCAATCACGCTGGTATTCATTTCCCATGACCTGTCGGTGGTTCGCCATGTCTGTGACGACGTGGCGATCATGTATCTGGGACGGATCGTGGAAAGCGGACCGACGGCCTCGGTCTACGCCAATCCGAAGCATCCCTATACCAAGGGCCTGCTTGAAAGCGTTCCGAAACTGACGCTCGACGCGGACCGGCCTGCCGGTCTTCGACCGATCACCGGCGAGATCCCCTCGCCGCTCGCACCGCCCTCCGGATGCCGTTTTCATCCGCGTTGTCCGGTTGCGATCGATCAGTGCACATCACGAATGCCCGAATTACGAGCATTTTCGAAAGATCATTGCGCAGCCTGCCATCTGGCCGAATGAGTAAACCATACCCATATCAGATCATAACGTAATGTTGATGATGCTGGAAAATGGGCAGGTGCGGCCGGAACCCGAAAACGGGTTGGCGTCCCACAATGATTGCGAGACGGTTTGAAAGACCGGCCGGCCAGGAGCATCCGTCATGGGCACGCGGCTCTCCCCTCTTTCGGGCAAAGCCGCCAGGAGGAGCGTTTCATGGGAACTAAAAGGGCGATTTTTGCCGGTGTACTGGTCGTCTGCGTTGCGTTTCCGGCAAGCACGGAAACCCTGCAGGATATTACAAACCAGGCGGGCTGCCCCGGATGTCGCCTTGAACTCATGTCGCTGCGCGGTCTGGATATACCGAAGGCAAACTTCAAGAAGACCGTCCTGCGCGAAGCCGATATGAAGGGTGTGGTTCTGCCGGATGCAAACTTCGTCGGTGCCGATCTGCGGCGGACCGAACTGGAAAAATCCGTCCTGAACGGCGCCGATTTCAGCGGCGCACAGATGCGCGGCGCGGATTTCGAAAAGAGCAGCCTGAACGATGCCCGTTTTGGTGAGGAAGCCGATCTCCGCGCAACCGATTTCGGCGCCGCGGAATTGCGCAACGCCGATTTTTCCGACGCCGACTTGCGTGCGGCGTTCATGCGGCGGGCCGATATCAGCGGTGCAATGTTCCGTGGCGCGAAAATGCGCGACGTCGACCTGGAACGGGCAATCGCGTCCGGCACCGACTTCACCGACACCGATCTGGAGCATGCCGACCTCAGCCGCGCCAACGCCGAGGGCGCCCGGATGGCCCGCACCAACCTGACGGCCGCGGATCTGTCGAGCACGAATTTCCGCAATGCCGATCTGTCCGACGCCAACCTGCAATATGCCCTGATGCGGCGCACCAATTTCAGCGGCGCCAATCTCAGCGGCGTTACCGGCCTCGCCAAGAAGCGGCTGGCCCAGGCCTGCGGCGACGAACGCACCCGACTGCCGTCCGGTTTTTCGATCCGGCCCTGTTCGCACGAGGACACCAAGGATTAGGGCCCGTCTATACCCGTGATCGCGGATCGCCGGTCAGACTTTACCGTTTGATAAAAACTCCAGACTTCGTATCCGTTCTTCGGGTGGCTGGTAGAGGACCGGACAGCTGATGGCAGCGGAATAGGGACAGGGCAGCGCCCCTCGGTCCTCGACGCCTTGCCTAAAAACCGGAGCACGTTCGTCTATTCGTTGAACTGTTGTCTTTTATGCGACATGAAGACAGGTTCGTACTGCTTTTTGCCCGTTTGACCCGAGGCGCTGCCCTCTCTCGCTTGCGACGATGGTTACGCGGTTGGTCCCGAAAGGAATCCGGATGTCCCGAAGTCCCCTTTTTCTAGGCCTTGCTGTTGCAGGCCTAGCTCTTGTTTATGCCCTGCCCGCCCACGCCTCCGACGCCAGGGCCGCGGTGGTCGAATGGCTCGACAGTATGAAAGGCGGAACGGAATTCGTGTTTGACTATGACGGCGTCCGCGACGGCCCCGATGCGGACCGCGTGACGGTCGAGGATTACAGTTTCGAATGGCGGCCGATCTTTCCCGGTACGAACGGCAACCTCCGGGTCAAGGCGACCATCGCTGAGCTCCATCTGGACGGATTCGAAAAGACGGCCGGCGGGTATCGCGTGAAACGCTACGCCATTCCCGGTTCGTACGAGATCACAATGACCGGCGGGAGCGGCGATCTCGCGGGCGTCGTAACCGTTGGCACCATTTCCGGCGTGACATCCAACAATGTCTTCATACCAACATATGTGCACCCCCAGGAGGATCCGAAACGGCCGGTCTCACGTTTTGTCGACCTGATCAAAGAACAGCTGAAAGTGACCGCCGACAGCACGACGGTAGACAGGATCCTCGTGGTGCAGACCAGGGACGGCGTCACGCTCTCCGAAATGGAATATGGGCACTATGATATTAAGGGGATCGGCAATGGCCGCGTGGAAGAAATGCGGCTTGATTCCTATCGGCAAACGCAGTTTCCGCAGAAATCGAAAGATCCCGGCGCTCCCGATCCGGGTATCGACAGGCTTGATGTGCGGTATGGCGCTATGGTCCAGCGCGGGATCGACATTGCACCCATGCTGGACTGGATGACGGGTGGGGGCACTGCGGGTGGCGCGAACCATCGCGTCGCCATTGCGGAAACCACCGTTTCTGACATCTCCGCTACCGTCGGACCATTTAGAGCGACGGCGGACACGTATTCGGTCCTCGGGGTGAAATTCGGCGCCGGGACACAATCACTTGTCAACCTGCTGGATCGCGCCGTTCTGGGCGAAACCGTTAACGAAGAGGAAGCCGCAGCGCTCGCCGTGCAAATGGCCCGTGGTATGGCGCTCGATGAGTGGCTAACGGAGGGCTTGGCTTTCGATGGCCCTGCGGGCCTCAGAGGACGCGCCGACAGGATGCGGCTTCGGGACGTCTCCAACGAAGGCCTCGGCGAATTGTCGTTCGCAGGGATCGACTTTAACAGTGCCGGTGGCGAAACGGTACGTCTTGGCCATGCGGCAATCGGCAAGGTAATCTTTCCCGACCTCGATGCCATTGTCCGAGCAGTCAAACAGGGCGCACCTCAGGATCCGTTCGAGGCAGCCAATCTCGGTCCCAAGATCGGTGCCTTTGAGGTGTCGGACCTTTTTGTCGACACCCGCCAACAACCGCCATTGTCCCTTGGCCTTTACCGGCTGCAGCAATCGGGCTTCATCGGTGCCGTGCCAACCAGCCTGCAAATGAAACTGGAAGCGCTCGATCTGCCGGTCGCGCTGATCCAGGATCCGGTAACCCGGGACGTGCTCACCGCGATCGGAAAAAACGTCCTGAAGCTGGCCGGAGACCTTTCCCTGTCCTGGAATGAGACGAGCCAGGACCTGACGCTTCACACGCTTGACCTATCGATGCAGGAGGGCGCGAACCTGTCGTTCAAGGCCGGACTGTCAGGCTTGCCGAAAGCCGCGCTTCAAAACACCGAAGCCCTGCAACAGGCGATTGCCACCGTGACGGTCAACAATGCCGATCTTTCGGTTAGAGACGCGCCCGTCGTAACGGCACTCATCGAGCACTTCGCAAAGGCGTCGAACCTGTCGCCGGAGGCGATGCGTGCCGAACTGCTGCGCGGCGTTTCCCAGGCGGCCGGTCCGCTGCAATCGACGATCTTCTTTCAGGAGGCACAGGCGGCGCTTGGCGCGTTCATGGCCCAGCCCGGGTCCCTGACTGTCGGGATTGCGCCGGCGGCCCCGGTGCCGCTGACCCAGATTCTCGGCCTCGCGGCCACCGCGCCCCAGCAGATCCCGACCGCGCTTGGCGCGACGGTCACGGCAAACTGACGGCTCCGCGCCGGAGGCCCGATCTTCAGGGCTTAAGCCCGCGCAGGAAAAGCGTTTCGAGAAAGGTGCTCGCCTCCTCGAAACGCTGGTCGGAATCCGTTCCGAGCAGCGTGCGGACCTGCACGTCGAAATCGGCGTAGTGCTGGGTCGTCGCCCAGATCGAAAAGATCAGGTGATACGGGTCGCACGGCGCCAGTTTCCCGGCCGTCATCCAGCCCTTGAGGATCCCGGCTTTTTGATCGACGAGTTCCTTCAGTTCACCGGTCAGCAGGCTCGGAATGTGCGGCGCGCCCTGGAGGATTTCGTTGGCGAACAGCCGGCTTTCCCTGGGATGGTCGCGCGACATTTTGACCTTGGCCCGGACATAGGTCCGGATCTCATCCATCGGATCGCCATCTTCGCTAATCGCACGAAGCGGCGCCAGCCAGGTGCTCATCAGGCGCTCCAGTAGCGCCACATGAATCGCGGTCTTGCCGTCGAAATAATACAAAAGGTTCGGCTTCGACATGCCCGCCTGGGTCGCAATCTGATCCACCGTCGACCCGCGATAGCCATAGGTCGAAAACACTTCGAGCGCGGCCTCCAAGACCCGCTCCGTCTTTTCCCGCTGGATTCGGGTGGGTCGCTGTGTGCCGGATGCCCGTGCCATCAGACCAGACCCCGAAGGCCTTCGGCGGTTCGTTCGCGCCTGCGCGCCATCCGTTCTGCACCTGGTATAGTATTGCCCAATTCGCCCGGGACGCCGGCTTCAGCCGGTCTCGTGATCTGGTATCCCATGCGCGTTTCATAACCGTATCGATACGGGGTGTCCACGCCGCATTTCCGCTTGACCGATAGGGCGCGAATGGTAGTCTTTTTACCAGATGGTCAGAAAGTTTCAGCGGATCGAACGGGAAGAAAATCAGCGGCTTGCACTGCAATCCGCGGCGCTTGGCGACGCCGCGCCGACGGCCCTGACCCCGCTCCCCAAACCGGCGTAAGAAGAAGGATCGGACCATGGCGGCTCCCGGCGAAAACCTGCGGATCAACGGCGAACGGCTGTGGGACTCGCTGATGGAAATGGCGAAGATCGGCCCCGGCATTGCCGGCGGCAACAACCGCCAGACCCTGACCGATGCCGACGCCGAAGGCCGGGCCCTGTTCAAGTCGTGGTGCGACGCTGCCGGACTCACAATGGGGGTTGACCGGATGGGCACGATGTTCATGCGCCGCGAAGGCACCGACCCGGATGCGCTGCCGGTCTATGTCGGCAGCCATCTCGACACGCAGCCGACCGGCGGCAAGTATGACGGCGTGCTCGGCGTGCTCGCCGGCCTGGAAGTGGTGCGCACGCTCAACGAGCTCAACATCAAGACCAAGCACCCGATCGTCGTCACCAATTTCACCAATGAAGAAGGCACCCGGTTCGCACCACCAATGGTGGCCTCCGGCGTATTTGCCGGCGTGCACACGCTCGACTGGGCCTATGCCCGCACCGATGCCGAAGGCAAGACGCTCGGCGAGGAATTGCAGCGCATCGACTGGGTCGGCGACGAAGAGGTCGGCGACCGCAAGATGCGCGCCTTTTTCGAACTGCACATCGAACAGGGCCCGATCCTCGAAGCCGAAAACAAGGATATCGGGGTCGTGACCCACGGCCAGGGCCTCAACTGGATCCAGGTGACGCTGACCGGCAAGGAAAGCCATACCGGGTCGACGCCGATGCCCATGCGCGTCAATGCCGGTCTCGGCATGGCCCGCATCACGCAATTGGTCGACGAGATCGCCTGGAGCCACGCACCACTGGCCGTCGGCGCCATTGGCCATTGCGACGTCTATCCGAATTCGCGCAACATCATCCCTGGCAAGGTTGTCTTCACCATCGATTTCAGGCACCCGGAAAAGGACGTGATCGCCGACATGGACACGAGGCTGAAGGACGGCGCACGCAAGATCGCCGAAGAACTCGGCCTGACGGTCGAATTCGAACAGGCCGGCGGTTTCGACCCGGTCAAGTTCGACGAGGACTGCGTCGGCGCTGTGCGCCAAGCCGCGGAACGCCTCGGCTATTCGCACCGCGATCTGGTGTCGGGTGCGGGACACGATGCTTGCTGGATCAACCGGGTTGCCCCGACGGCCATGATCATGTGCCCCTGTGTCGACGGGTTGTCCCACAACGAAGCTGAAGAGATCACGCCGGACTGGGCCCGGGCCGGGGCAGATGTCCTGTTCCATGCGGTGGTCGAAACAGCGGAAATCGTCGACTGAACCGGTCGAACTTCCGCGGTAGCATTCAATATCCCCAGTGCCTGGCCAACCAATCAAGGAGAGCGCGATGAGCACGGTGATCAAGGGCGGAACGATCGTGACCGCCGATCTGACCTATAAGGCCGATGTGCGGATCGAAGGCGGCCGCATTGCCGAGATCGGTAACGGGCTGAGCGGCGACCAGACGCTCGACGCCACCGGCTGCTATGTCATGCCCGGCGGCATCGATCCGCACACCCATCTTGAAATGCCCTTCATGGGCACCTATTCCACCGACGATTTTGAATCCGGCACCCGCGCCGCCCTGTCCGGCGGCACGACAATGGTCGTCGATTTCGCCCTGCCCGCCCCGGACCAGTCGCTGCTCGAAGCGATCAGCATGTGGGACAACAAGTCGACGCGGGCGAATTGCGACTATTCCTTCCATATGGCGATCACCTGGTGGGGCGAGCAGGTTTTCAACGAGATGGAGACCGTGGTCCGCAAGCACGGCATCAACACGTTCAAGCATTTCATGGCCTACAAGGGCGCCCTGATGGTCGACGACGACGAAATGTATTCGTCATTCCAGCGCTGCGCGGAACTCGGCGCCATGCCGCTCGTACACGCCGAAAATGGCGATGTCGTCGCCCAATTGCAGGCCAAATTGATGGCCGAGGGCAATAACGGACCCGAAGCCCATGCCTATTCGAGGCCGCCGGAAGTCGAGGGCGAAGCGACCAACCGCGCGATCATGATCGCCGACATGGCCGGCGTGCCGCTTTATGTCGTGCACACGTCCTGCGAACAGGCGCACGAGGCGATCCGGCGCGCCCGTCAGAAAGGCATCCGGGTCTATGGCGAGCCGCTGATCCAGCACCTGACGCTCGATGAATCCGAATATGCCCATTCCGATTGGGACCACGCGGCACGCCGCGTCATGTCGCCTCCCTTCCGGGACCAGCGCCACCAGGATTCGCTGTGGGCTGGCCTCGCAGCGGGATCGCTGCAGGTGGTGGCCACCGACCATTGCGCGTTCACGACCGAACAGAAGCGCTACGGCGTCGGCGACTTCACCAAAATCCCGAACGGAACCGGCGGCCTTGAAGACCGCATGCCGATGCTGTGGACGAACGGCGTGGCAACCGGGCGCCTGACCATGAACGAGTTCGTCGCGGTCACGTCATCGAACATTGCCAAAATCCTCAACATCTATCCCAAGAAGGGCGCCATCCTGGAAGGCGCCGACGCGGATATCGTCGTCTGGGATCCGGAACGCGAAAAGACAATCACGGCAGCCGCCCAGCAATCGGCAATCGATTACAACGTCTTTGAAGGCAAGCACGTGAAAGGCCTGCCCCGCTATACCCTGACCCGAGGTCAGGTCGCGATCGAGGACGGTGCGATAAAGACACGCGAAGGACACGGCGAGTACGTACCGCGCGAACCGTTCCAAGCCGTCAACCGGGCGCTGTCGCAATGGAAGGAAATCACTGCACCGCGCAAGGTCCAACGGTCTGGCATTCCGGCAAGTGGGGTTTGATGGGGGCCTGGAACTGGAGCGACAAGACACGATCGACGCGCCCGGCCGGCCGATGACGGGCCCGGTCGTCGATGCCAGCGGGCTTTGCCTGACCTTCCAGACCGGCGACGGTCCTGTCCACGCCCTCTCCGACGTCGATCTGAGAATCGGCAAGGGGGAGTTCGTCTCCTTCATCGGGCCGTCCGGCTGCGGCAAGACAACCTTGTTGCGGGTGATCGCCGATCTGGAAAAACCGACCGGCGGCTCGATTACCGTCAACGGCGTGTCACCGGAAGAAGCCCGCCTGAACCGGGCCTACGGCTATGTCTTCCAGTCCGCTTCGCTCTATCCGTGGCGCACAATCGAGCGGAACATCGCCCTGCCGCTCGAAATCATGGGCGTATCGAAGAGCGAGCGCGCAGCCCGCATCGAGCGGGTCCTCGACCTCGTCGATCTGTCGTCGTTCGGCAAGAAGTTTCCCTGGCAATTATCTGGCGGCATGCAACAGCGGGCGTCGATCGCGCGGGCGCTTTCCTTCGATGCCGACCTGCTGCTCATGGACGAACCGTTCGGAGCGCTCGACGAGATCGTGCGCGATCACCTCAATGAGCAGCTTCTGACGCTCTGGAAACGGACCGACAAGACGATCTGTTTCGTAACCCACTCGATCCCGGAGGCCGTTTATCTGTCGACCCGGATCGTCGTCATGTCGCCCCGGCCCGGCCGGGTGACGGAAATCATCGACTGTCCGCTGCCACGCGACCGGCCCCTCGACATTCGCGAAACGCCCGATTTCCTTGAAATTGCTCACCGGGTCCGCGAGGGCCTGCGGGCCGGTCATTCCTATGACGAGTGAGGAACCCATGACCAGCGGGGCGCGACCATGACTGCGACGCGCAAACGGGACAGGATCCTGCCGGTCTGTGTCGTGGTCGCAGCGATCATCGCCATATGGTACGGCTTTACGGTTTACCTGAACGCGCCCTGGCAATTGGACGTTTATGAAAAGGCCGGCCGCGACTGGACGATAACCGATCTCGTTCGCGATACGATGGCGCAGGACCGCCCGGTCCTGCCGGCCGCGCACCAGGTGTTCCAGGAAATCTGGGCAACGACGGTCGAAAAGCGCATTACCTCCAAACGCAGCCTGATCTACCATGGCTGGATCACCCTTTCGGCGACCCTGCTTGGGTTCCTGTTCGGCACCGTGCTCGGCATCGTGCTGGCGGTTTCCATCGTCTATTCGACGGCGCTCGACAAGTCGCTGATGCCCTGGATCATCACGTCTCAGACCATCCCGATCCTGGCGATCGCGCCGATGGTCATCGTCGTGCTGAATGCCGTGGGCCTGTCCGGCGTCCTTCCGAAAGCGCTGATTTCGACCTATCTGTCGTTCTTTCCAATCGTCGTTGGCATGGTGAAGGGATTGCGCAGTCCGAGCGCGATCGAACTGGACCTGATGCGCACCTATAATGCCAGCCGGTTCCAGACCTTCTGGAAACTGCGCTGGCCGCGGTCGATCCCCTTTCTGTTCACGTCGATGAAGGTTGCGGTCGCCATTTCTCTTGTCGGCGCCATTGTCGGCGAATTGCCGACCGGTGCCGTTGCGGGCCTCGGTGCGCGGCTGCTGGCGGGTTCCTATTACGGTCAGACGATCCAGATCTGGTCGGCCTTGCTGTCGGCCGCGGCGCTGGCCGCGATCCTGGTGATGCTGGTCGGCCTCGCGCAGACCATCGTCCTGCGCAGCATGGGCCAGCGCCCCGAAGGCGGCACGACATGAACACCACGGCCGGCTCCGCCCTGATCGCCGCGTCGTCGTTGTTCGCCGGCTATTTCGCGCTCGCCACATTCGGCACGGAAGCGCCGTCGACGGCACTTGGATGGATTGCCGTCATCGCCACGTGGCTGCTTGCCTGGTGGCTGGTCGAACGTCTGTCCGCCATGCGTATCCGGGCCGGCGTGACCCGCCGGCTGGTCGGCCTTGCCATCCCGCTGATCTTCGGAGCGACGCTCCTGTTCCTTTGGGAAGCCGTCACGACCGGATTAAACGTGCCGACAGTGTTGCTGCCGCCTCCTTCGATGATCTGGGAGCGTATTCTGAATTCCCTGCCGATCCTGTGGGCGGACTTCCAGCAGACTTTTCTGCGGGCCGTGCTTATCGGCTACGCGCTCGGCTGCGGAAGCGGTTTTGCGGTTGCGATCGCCGTCGACCGCTCGCCGTTCCTGCAGCGCGGCCTCCTGCCCGTCGGCAATTTCGTGGCGGCCCTGCCGATCATCGGCATTGCGCCGATCATGGTCATGTGGTTCGGCTTCGACTGGCATTCAAAGGCCGCCGTAATCGTTGTCATGACCTTCTTTCCCATGCTGGTGAACACGGTCTCCGGGCTGTCGGCCGCCGGCGCCATGGAACGCGACCTGATGCGCACCTATGCCGCCGGCTATTGGCAGACGCTGATCAAGCTGCGGCTTCCCGCCGCCCTGCCCTTCATTTTCAATGCGCTCAAGATCAATTCCACCCTGGCGCTGATCGGCGGGATCGTCGCGGAGTTTTTTGGCACGCCGGTCGTCGGCATGGGCTTTCGCATTTCCACCGAGGTCGGCCGCATGAACATCGACATGGTCTGGGCCGAGATCGCGGTCGCCGCCCTTGCGGGTTCGACGTTTTATGGTTTGATTGCGCTGATCGAGCGCTCCATGACCTTCTGGCACCCGTCGATACGGACGGGATAAGAGCTTCAATCAAGACCACCAAAACAGGGGAACGACATGAAGAAGACGATGACAGTGTTGATGGCCGGCGTGTTTTCGCTCGCCAGCGTTTCGGCCATGGCAGCCGACAAGCTGACCTTGCAGTTGAAATGGGTCACCCAGGCCCAGTTTGCCGGCTATTATGTGGCCAAGGACAAGGGGTTTTACGCCGAGGAAAACCTCGATATCGAAATCAAGCCCGGCGGACCCGACATTGCACCGGCCCAGGTACTTGTCGGTGGCGGCGCGGACGTCATCCTCGACTGGATGCCCTCCGCACTGGCAACCCGCGAAAAGGGCGTACCGATCGTCAACATCGCCCAGCCGTTCAAGCGGTCCGGCATGATGCTGACCTGCCGCAAGGATTCCGGCATCGAATCCCCTGAGGACTTTCGCGGCAAGACGCTCGGCGTCTGGTTCTTCGGAAACGAATATCCGTTCCTGTCGTGGATGAGCAAGCTCGGCATTCCGACCGACGGCAGCGACAACGGCGTGACGGTCCTGAAACAGGGCTTCAACGTCGACCCGATCCTGCAAAAGCAGGCGGCCTGCGTGTCGACCATGACCTACAACGAATATTGGCAGATCATCGACGCCGGCCTGACGCCGGACGACCTCGTGGTCTTCAAGTATGAAGAACAGGGCGTATCGACCCTTGAAGACGGCATTTATGTGCTTGAGGACAGCCTCAAGGACGACGCGATGAAGGACAAGCTGGTGCGGTTCGTGCGGGCTTCCATGAAGGGCTGGAAGTACGCCGAGGAGAACCCGGACGAAGCAGCCGACATCGTCCTTGAAAACGATGCGACCGGTGCCCAGACCGAAAAGCACCAGCGCCGCATGATGGGCGAGATCGCCAAACTGACGGCCGGCTCGAACGGCGCGCTGCTTGAGGCGGACTACGAGCGTACCGTCGAAACCCTGCTCGGTGCCGGCTCAGACCCGGTGATCACGAAGCGGCCGGAAGGCGCCTGGACGTCTGAAATCACCGACGCCGCGCTCAACTAGACAACGGATCGGTCTCTGCGGGAGCGGCCGACCAGCCGCTCCCGAACCCTTGGCAAAAGTTAACGACCGGACGCGTTTTAAGGTGCCCGCACACCAACCTGGCAGGGCGACAGAACGCCTCCATAGCTTCCGATTACCGACGCGGCTCGGTTTCTGAACCCGGCCCCGTTGGTGCAAAAAACGGCCTGTCGGCCTCCTGGAAAACGAGGCGAACCACTTCGGACACCCACGCCTCTACAACCTGTAATAGGGACCGTATTTCCGATGTCCTCCCTGTTTCCAAGACGCCGAAAGCGCATTTCACCGTGTGTCGATCCCTACGTCATCGGGTTTCTGTCCAGCGCAAAAGCGTCGTCGACGAGACGCCAGATGATGATCAGAACCGAACCGTCGACCGTCTCGGATCTCGTCGGTCAACATGCAACAGGCTCGACAATGGATGCGTCGGGGCGTTGCGCGGGGCAAGCAGAAAACGCTCCGCCACGCCTGTCAGGTTCGATCCACACGATCCGGTTTGTTGAAGATCCGCGATCGTAGAGCCGACTTGCACCGGTCGCCGGACGAGGCTTTTATCCGTGCGCGCACACGCCCGAAAGGCTTCCCGCCATGACCATTGCCATCGTCGTCTCATACGGTGACTTTTTCGATCGCCTGTCGATTCTCCAGATCAAGAAAGAACGGATCACCGACCCGGAAAAGCGCGCCATCGTGCTTCGAGAACTCGAACGGTACGGCGCCGCGCGCGATGCCGCCGGCATCGACGCGGCTGATATTGCCGCCCGGCTAAAGGACCTGCGGGAGGTCAACGAACGCTTATGGGATATCGAAAACCGCATCCGGGACCATGAGCGCCGCGAAGATTTCGGGACCGCGTTTGTGGCCCTTGCGCGCTCGGTCTACCAGGTCAATGACAGGCGCGCGCGCATCAAAAAATCGATCGACGAGGCACTTGGTTCGCCGGTTCATGATGTGAAGGATTTCACTGCACCCGACGACGAACGGGTCTGAGATTCGCTGCACGCTTTGCAGACTTGATTGACACGTTGAGTTTAGCCGGCAACTCTTTAAAGCTCTGCACTTCACACTTTAAGTGATGGCTAACAAAATAGATAATTCAATAGTTTATGCCGGCATCCGGAATCAGTCTGCGATGAACATCACCCGCCGGAAGAAGTTTACGAAGTGTTAAAGTGAGGTTCCAGGTGAAGCCTTCATGGCCTGTTTCGATCGCTTCCTTTGCTGACTCTCTACCCTAGCAAAACCACCCAAACAGACTATCACGACGCGCCTGTAAGGGCCAGTGCTCAAGGCTCCGCATCGGATGACGGAAGGATGTTCACCATCGGGTCGGCGGTCAATTCGTAGGCCGCGTTTGGACAGTGCCGAAAGCGCTCACCGAACCGGCGGACACGAACGGACCTCTACACGGACGAGGAGCTCGAAGTGTTGCAGGGACCGCCCGAACGACAACGGTCGACACGCGCCTCGAACGCTGGCGACCGCTTCCCGCAAAGAATACCCTGACCGATTGACGACGTACTTATCGACCGCGCGGGAGATCTAAAGCGACTCCGATGATGCTGCTCCGCGGCGAGCAATCTGAAGATCTAGGGAGCCATCCAGCCTTGCCCGATATCCAGATGGAGGGCATGCGGTTGTCCACTCCCTTTGCATCGTCAAGAGCAAACAAGGCGTGACGCGAGCCGCATGCACGTCGGTCGGCGGTCACGTGTCACCCCGCACGGTTCGGTGCCCGTCCTTCATGAACTCTTCAGGACCGGCGGCGAAAGATATCAATCGATATCGATCAGAGAGGCGATCGAGTCCGCTCCGGTTATCGCGCTGCAACGTGTCCGCTTGAAAACCCCACGGACGATTGACGGGCGAAGACACGCGTGGCGTCAGTCGAATAGGCGGTGCCGTCGTCAAACTGCGCGCCCGGAACCTGCCGTGGACAATTCTTACAGCGACTTACAACCCTTAGATGCATCGACAGTCGCCCCTCGAAGACGCAGCCGGAAGTCTTCCAGGTTGCCTTCGGGCCTCCAATTCATATTGGTCACACACTGGACTTCGTCGCCAGGGCGCGCGCCTTACACGAGACCGTCCGGCACGCCGCTGTTAACAAAACTTAACATGTCGCAACAATGCCGCGGAAGATGACACGACCAAGATCCCTTATGTGTCGTCTGAAGCTGAAGAAGGAACCGGACATGGTCTCTGCCCCCTTGCGCGTCGGCACGGCGCAATCGGCGCGCATTCTCATCGTCGAGGACGACCACGACATTGCGCGGGGTCTGGCCAGGGCACTCGAAGAAAACGCCATGCGTGCCTGGATCGCCCCCGATGGAGAACAGGGACTGGCCATGCTCGACCGGCATCCCTTCGACCTGGTTCTGCTTGATATCATGCTGCCCGGCGAAGACGGCCTCACCCTGTGCCGCCGCATTCGCAGCGACCGAACTGTCCCGATCATCCTTGTCACCGCGATCGACGAGGAGGTCGATCGCATTCTCGGCCTGGAAATGGGCGCGGACGACTACATCACCAAACCGTTCAGCACCCGGGAGGTGATCGCCCGGATCCGCAGCGTCCTTAGGCGCACGCTCCAGAACCCGGACGGTAGTGATCGCAAGCGCGTGCTGCGCTTCAACGGCTGGCGGATCGATCCCATACGCCGGCAATTGCACAATCCGGAAGCGGTCCGTGTCGGAACGACCACGACGGAATTCGACCTGTTGCTTGCCTTTTGCCGCAATCCGGGCCGGATTCTGAGCCGCGAGGAATTGCTGACACTGACCCATGCCGGTCTCGCCGGCCCGATCGAGCGCAGTGTCGACGTGCATATCAGCCGGCTGCGCCACAAGCTCGAGGACAATCCCAAGGAGCCCGTCCTGATCAAGACGGTGCGCCTCGGCGGATATGTCTTCACTGCAGCCGTCGAGGAGATCTGATCATGGGGACGTATTCCTGGCTTCTGCCAAGGACGATTCGCGGTCAGATGACCGCGCTGATCGTGTGCGCCATTGCCCTGGTCAGCGTTACCGGCGACGTCATCGAACAATTCCGCGACGAGGCCTTCCCGAACGTCGTTGATGCGGATGCGGTGATCCACAAGTCCTACACGTTTGCTCTCATGCTGAAAGGTGCGACGGCCCAGGATCGCGCAGTTATCGAACAGCGCGGCGCGGCCGCCGGTATCCGCGTCGAAGTCATACCCCGCGAAACCTGGCGCCATCTTGCAGCGCAGGCGCCGGATCGGTCCTGGATAGTGACCGCTTTCGACAACCTGTTCGCTGCCGATTTCGATATGCCGGACGACGCTGAAAGGGTTTTCATCGACGACCGCTTCGTGCTTGCCTTCGATCTTCAGGACGGAACCGTCGCCCTGTTTCGCGATTTCCCGCGGACCATGATGACGACGGATTTCATTGGCCCGGTCACCTATTATTCGCTTTCCTTCGTGACGCTGATCTTTCTGTTCTCCATTTTCGCCGTCCGCATGATCACCGAGCCGCTTGCTCTGATCGCCACGCGTCTCCGACATCCCGACCGGTTCCTGCAGGGCGAGACCCCGCTGCCGGAACATGGCAGTTCGGAGGTCGCGGACCTGGCGCGCACGTTGAATGAATTGCGTTTGCGGGCCTGTTCCCTGATCGAGAGCCGCGGCAACATGTTGCGCAGCGTCGGCCATGACCTGAGGACGCCGCTGACGCGCATCCGGCTGCGCGCCGAACGCATTGCCGAGCCCGATCTGAGAAAGCTGATCCTGTCCGATATCGGCCAAATCAACGGGCTGATTGACTACACCCTCACCTATCTGCGCGAAGGCAGCGGCGAGGAAGCCGAAGAACGCGCCGACATTGCCAGCCTCGCCCGCTCCGTGTGCGACGACTTCACCGATATCGGCGCACCGATCGTCTATTCCGGACCGCGCAGCCGTGTGGTGACCTGCCGCCCGAACGCGATCGTCCGCGCGCTGACCAATCTGTGCGAAAACGGGCTCAAGTTCGGGACCTCGGTCCATGTCGGTCTTCAAACGACCGATGGCGGCGACGTCGAGATTCGGGTCGAGGACGACGGACCCGGCATTCCGGCCGAATTGCGCTCCAAGGTGTTGACGCCGTTTTTCAAACGGGACGGCGCCCGCACCGGCAACGGCCTGGAACAGGGTTTCGGGCTCGGCCTGGCGATCGTCGATGAGATTGTGCGCCATCATGCCGGCCGGCTGGTCCTGGAAGACAATGTCAAGGGCGGACTGACGGCCCGCATCCGCCTGCCCGCCTCGTAAGCGGCTCTCAATCCATGGTCCGGGTGGCCTCCGGCGAGCGGCCGAACAAGGCAACAAGGGTGGCCACACGCATTGGGTTTCCGTTGCGCTCGACCGCGAGATAAGGGCGAACCCGGTCGCCATCCAGCGGGTTGAACAGCGTCAGGAATATTCCGACCGGCGGGAAGTCTGCTGATCCGTCGGCCATCTCCTTTCCGCCCAAGAGCGAGGCAATCAAGAGCAGGCCGGCCAGGGTAAGGGCATTTTTCGACAAGAGGCATCCTTTCCAGAGATGGTTTCCGTCTTCGGCGAAGGCGTGGCAGCGGAACCTAAAACCGGTAGCCGATGAACAGCGAGGCGGAGGGCTGGAAGTCGCTGTCGACGATCGGGCTATCGGCCGCGTCTCCGGTCAAAAGGCCGATGCCTGCTTCGCCGCGCACGAACCAGTGTTCGTTGAAGGAATAGAGCGCGGCCGCCGAAAGATCGATCCGCTTGAGGCCGGCGCCAGCATCGAAGGTCCGCAGGCCCGACCGCGCGGATTGCAGGCTGTTCACGCTGAAATAGGCGTCCATATAGGCATCATCGGCAAAACTCGCAGACGCCTCGACCGATAGAATCAGCGCTTCGGTGACGGGTTGGGAAAGTTCCGCGCCGATTTCGCCGATCAACCCGTCGCTGCCGCCGATGATGCGCTGCAGGGAAGCGAAAGCCTCCAGCGGCCCGATCTCATAGGACGCACGACCGGCGACGGTGACGCCGAAATCGATGTTTCCAAGCCCGCGCAGGATATCGGCATCGTCTTCGTCCCGACCGAGGTCGTAGCCGACCTGCCCTTCGAGCGCGAAGCCGTTCCATTTGGAAAGACGCACCGAGGCCCCTGTCGGATCGAGCTCGAACCAGTCCCGGTATTGCAGCGACACATAGGGTATCGGCAGGAACGTGAAGTCGCTGCTGCCCTCATAATCCGGCTCGACGAGCACACCGGCGCCGATCGCCAGCGAAAAGCCGTCTCGCCAGGTACGGAATTCCGGAGCTTTTTCATCGGCCGGCATCATCACCTGCCCATCGGCAATGATCACAGGCGCCGATTCTTGCGGCTGTGCCGGCCCCGCCGCGATTGCGGTCGCAAGCCCGGTAACCATCGCTGTCGCCGGAAGCCGCCAAGCGGCGGAAGAAGAGTACAAAGCCACGCTGTGTTGTCCCGTATGTTTTCTGCTGGACGGGACATGGCAGGATGGCCGCCCCGGACGCGGCGCTTGTCGCATGCAGGCTGCAGCCCCGGGATGTCGATTTGTTACGTTATGTTGCCGGGTGGAAGACGGACGGGCTTGGACTTCTCGCCGGTCATTTGCCTCGTTCGGACATCGGCGTTACCGTCGCGGCGCCATGCACGTTCTGTTCGTTCACTGCCATCCCGAACCGTCCTCCTTCAATGCCGCGCTGACGTCCATCGGCACGGAAGTGTTCCGGGAACGCGGCGACACGGTCGAGATATCCGACCTCTATGCGGAAGAATTCGATCCGGTCGAAAAACCGGACCATTATGTGCAGCGCAGCGACGCGACGGTGTTTTCGCCGCTTGCCGAACAAAGACATGCCTACAAGGAAAATACACTGCCGGCCGATGTAAGGCGCGAGATCGCGCGTCTCGAACGCGCCGATCTTGTCATTTTCCAGTTCCCGATCTGGTGGCATTCGGCGCCGGCAATCCTGAAGGGGTGGATGGACCGGGTGTTTGTCAGCGGCGGCCTCTATTCCAGCACGATGCGCTACGACACCGGCTATTTCCGCGGACGGCGCGCTTTATGTTCGGCGACCACGGGCGCTCCGGAAGCCGCCTTCGAGCCCGGCGGCCGGGCCGGCGAGATCGACAAGATCCTGTGGTCGACCCAATACTCCCTCTATTACATGGGTTTCGACATTCTCCCGCCCTTCGTTTCCTATGGCGTCCAGGGCCACGGCTTTTCCTATGCGGACGACAAGGGCTTCGCGCGCCTGATGGAAGACACGAAGTCGGCCTGGAAAAGCCGCCTGGCCGGCATCGATAGCGACCGACCGCTGCGCTTTCCGGGCTGGGATGATTGGGACGAAATCGGACGGCTTCGCCCGAAGGCGGAAACGACTTGCCCGTCCTGATCGCGGATCAATGGCGTCTTCGGCAGGACGCCGAAAAGGATACGCCGACCCAGTTCAGTTTCTGAGCGTCCGGTATCCGAGCAAACGGGATTTCCGATAGCGGCTGATCGTGACGGCATTGCTCTGATTGCCGCCAAGCACTTGGATATGGGTGCCTGCATCCCCTGCATAAAAACCGACATGGCCGGAGGCGGGATTGCTGCCGCGGCTGAACACCACGATACATCCTTCGGTCGGCTCACGCAGGCGGGCACCCCAGTTCAGCCAGGACCGGGCGCGGGCGCTGTCCGTGCCTTCGTATCCCGCCCGTTCCACACACCAGTTGACGAAGGACGAGCACCATGCGGTTTCGTCCTGATTCTGCAGGTTGGCCGGCAGCGATGTGGTCTTGTGGTATTCAACGATGCGGGGATGATCGCCGGCACCGGGAATTTCCTTGATGCCGATTTCACCCTTGGCAAAGGCATACCAGGCCGGTGTGCCCGGCGACACGGCCGCCCCCACCTTTTCCATGAAACGCATGGAGAGGTAGCCGGCCGGCGCCGCGATCTTGAGCCAGGTGCGACCGTCGGCTTCCGTCATCGTGTCCTCCGGGAACGTGTCGTCCCGCTTCACAGTGCCGACGACCGGTGCATCAATCGCGGGGTGCTCCCTGACATTCAGAAGATCGGCGGTCACCCGGTATTCGCGCTCGGCGCGCGAAGGCGGCGCATCCGTCTTGTTCAAAAAGGTCAAGGAAGCCCAGCCGCCCTCCGATACCGCCTTGTCGAGCCGCACCCAGCGGCGCACCTGCGGATCTTCCTTTTCCGCGACCATGTCCCCGGCCGGCACGACATCGCCGGTCGGCAGATTGCCGATCCAGGTTTCACCCGCAAGCCGGGGTTCGTTCCGCAGATTGGCGCCGTTCGGTCCGGAGACGCTGTAGCGTCCATCGTTCAGGGCGGTAAAATTGGCCAACGAAGCCCATACGTCCCGGTCGATCTTCATCCAGGTCCGCACGGTCGGATCCGGTGTCACGACCTCCGACAGGACAGGCGTTCCGTCCAGCGCTGCCACGACGTCGCCCTTATCAAGAATCGCCACGATGTTTTTATCGAAACAGGGACTGCGCCGAACGTTCAAATGATCCGCCGTCACTTCGTAACTCGCCATAGATGGCTCCGGAATCAAGTATGCTAATCGTATTCGGATAAGTATTCATCACAAGTACTCAGAGCACAAGCATAGCATCAGATAATGAGCATGAGGATCCTTTTCCCGAGTTATCCAATCCATGTCTTCTCCGTTGGACGGTCGGATGCAGTCGAATGACCGTGGTTGACTTCGGTGACTTTAGAAAGCACGAACTCAAGAAATGGCGTGGTTCGCGAAAGATTTCGGGTTCGGATGACAATATCCCAGAGGGGCTCAAATTTCCGCCAGCCGGCCGTATAACAAAAGTGTTTGAGACGATGTCTGGCATTCCCGTGGGTCAATGCGGCACGTGCAATAGCATTCCATCGGTAAAAATCGCGATAAGCTCGGTCATACCCGCTCTTGAGCGCCGCCGCTGAAAGGCGCTGCGGTCGGTAGACGACATGCCGGGTGTCGTAGAGGTCCCAGTTGCGTGTCGTGATACGGTTTTGCGCCAGAAGCGACTGGTACAATTGTGTTCCGGGATACGGCGTCTGGATATGAAAGGTCGCTGTGGTGAGGCCATTGTCGATGGCCCATTCGACCGTGCGGTCGAACACCGTCTCGTCGTCCTGATCCATGCCGAAAACAAATGACCCGTTGATCATGATTCCAAGATCGCTGA
Organism: Pseudomonadota bacterium; assembly: GCA_038745065.1. GTDB lineage: Bacteria > Pseudomonadota > Alphaproteobacteria > Rhizobiales > JANQQB01 > JANQQB01. Next base: position 108,557 of record JBCDLT010000013.1, read on the forward strand.
GCCGACGGGCGACGGCAGCGTAATCTCTCGCCAGGTTCTGTTTTTTATTGCTGTCGCGAAGATTTTCCGGACTGAAGGTCTCGAACCCGACAAACAGGCTGCGCAGTCCGGCATCGGCAGCCCGCTCGACGAGATCACCGCGCAGCACCGAATCGACGGTCGCCGCGCCCTGAAAGACGCGCTCCATACCGCGCATCCCGGAAAACAGAGCCTCGGCGAAACGCCGGTTGCCGAAAAGGTGGTCGTCGAGAAAATAAAGATGCCGTCCGGGCAGGCGTTCGATTTCGGCAAGCGCATCGTCGACCGCTTGGGTATAGAACCCGCGCCCGCCGCGGAAAAAGGCGTCCTTGTAGCAAAAGGTGCAATGCTGGGGGCAACCGCGGGTGACGACGATGGAATTCGGAACGAGGTAACGATCCCGCTTGATGAGATCGCGACGCACCGGCGGCAGGCCGTCCAGGGTCCGGCCATGTGTCGACACGTATCTTGGCGCCGGGTTGCCCCTGCGAAAATCGGCCAGAAATTGCGGAAATGTCTGCTCGCCCGGGCCAAGAAAGATCGCATCGGCATGGGCTGCAGCCTCGTCCGGAAGCGCGGTGACATGCAATCCGCCCAGCGCCACAAAACAGCCTTTGCGCCGGTAAAGGTCTGCAAGCGCATAGGCCCTGTAGGCGTTGGTGATGTAAACCTGGATGACGACCAGATCCGGGCTGTCATCGGTATTCAGCGCGTCGACATGGTCGTCGACGATCTCGGCCGTGTCGTCCGGCGCCAGATAGGCGGCAAGGGTAGCGAGCCCGAGCGGCGGAAAGAGCGAATATTTGATCGGCCGCCAGAACGGCGACTTCGCCTCCACCAGGGCCGGCAGAATGAATTTGACGTGCATGAGTCCTCGCTGCCGGATTCGGACAGGAACAAGGTCGGAAAGGGCGGATATCGTTCGGCCGGTTCGGCTGCGCTTTCAGCCGACAGCCTCCGCGCCAAGCCCGGATTGCGACGGATCAAGCCCACCGAAGCGCCTCGACCGGGTCGCGAAGTCGACAAGCGCGGCTTTCAGGTCTGCCGCGCCGAAGTCCGGCCAGCATTTTTTTGTGAAACAGAACTCCGCATAGGCGCATTCCCAGAGCAGGAAATCCGACAGACGCTGTTCGCCGCTCGTACGGATCAGGAGGTCGACATCGCATGCCTCGCCTATGCCGCTCAGGTGGCGGGACACCGCCGAATGACTCGGCCGCGGCAATGCTGCAAGCGCCCCGATCAGGGCATCCCGGGAAGAATAGTCGAGCGCAATCCGAACGGTCAGGGCATGACCTTTTGCAGTCTCGGCTTCAACGTGCCGGATCTGCATAACCAGATCCGGCGGCAGGCGGTCGCGCCGTCCGATGGCCACGAACCGAACCCCGTTCTCCACGAACGCCGCCAGTTCCGTCCTGAGATAGCGCCGCAGCAGATCCATCAGCGTGTCGATTTCAGCGGCCGGCCGTTTCCAATTGTCCGACGAGAATGCGTAGAATGTCAGCATACCAACATCCAGATCCGGCGCGGCACGGATAATCCGCCGAACGGTGTCGGCCCCAGCCCGGTGTCCGGCCGTCCTGGGAAGGCCGCGCCGTTTCGCCCAGCGCCCGTTGCCGTCCATGATCAGGGCAACATGAAGTTTGCCATACAGATTACTTTGCATTGCCAAGTTACTCCGTAAAAAAATTACCCGGGTTTCGGGCTCAGGACTTCAGACAATATTGGTTCGCCTTCAGACACTTCGGCGGCATCCCGCACCACGCGCTCAAGCACAGCCAGATAGTCTGCGAAACGATCCCGGCCTTCCCGGGACAGGCGACACATCGTCAGGGGCCGGTTGCGGTCGTACCCCTTTTCGATTTCAACGAAACCGGCGGCGTCAAGCACTTTCAGGTGCCGGCTGAGATTGCCATCGGTCAGACCGCACAGTGTCTTCAGATCGCCGAAGGCAAGACCTTTGCGATGCGCCGACAGGGACGTAACGATGCCGAGCCGCGCGCGCTCGTGAAATACGCGGTCGAGGCCGTCATAGGCATAGGCCGGTGCGGGGGCGGACGCCTTTTGCTCACCGGTCATCGTCGTCCTCACGCGCGCTGTAGAGAATAAAGGCGGCGAGCAATTGGCCGAAGCCGAACGGCAGGCCCATCATCCAGGGCGAAATCGCGCCAGCGGTCGCGGCAGCAGCAAGAACACAGAGACCGCAGACAAGGTACCAGGCACCGACCAGCGGGATCGGGCCGGGCAGCGAGCGCGCGGCGGAAAACAGGCCAAGCGCCACCAGGATCTGCCAGAGCCCCGGCAGGACCCAGAGCGTATCGGGGCTGTAGTGCAAAAGCACGAAGGCGATTGCGGCGCCGGCAATACCCGCCGGCAGGAAGTTCTCGATCGCGTTGATGATGAGGGCGTCCGCCAGACCGCCATGAGCCCGCCGCGCGCGGGCAAATGTCTCCCCGCACACAAGCACAGCGGCCAGGAACGCGGTGATCACCCAGGTCCACAACAGCGTCTGCGGGTCGCCGGCAAACATTCCTGGCCAAACCGATTGCAGGCCAAGCGTCAGAAAGGCAAGCAGGCCGGTCACGGCCATGACCGCAGGACCGAACCCCTGAAACACGGCACCGGCCGCGAACTGGCTGCGGATGGTTGCAATATCGACCAGGGCGCGATCGATGTCCTTCATTTTGCCTCACAGATAACTTTGTGATGCAAAGCTATGAATTGGCGGGTGCCATTGCAAGGGGCACCGCCGCAAAAGCGCCGGGAGGCCAAACCGCCCCGTTGGAGGCCTGAGCGCAGCGAAGAGCAGCCGTGAGACAAAGTCCGGCCCCACCGGGGCCGCAAGCCCAAAGGGCGCCGGGCGGTCAGCCCGCCCCGTCGGAGGCCTGAGCGAAGCGAAGAGCAGCCGTGAGACAAAGACCGGCCCCATCGGGGCCGCAAGCCCAAAGGGCGCCGGGCGGTCAGCCCGCCCCGTCGGAGGCCTGAGCGAAGCGAAGAGCAGCCGTGAGACAAAGACCGGCCCCA
>JBCDLT010000014.1:0-108662 GCA_038745065.1 Pseudomonadota bacterium
CACCGAGATGGTGATGCCGGGCGATACGGTCGAGATGGAAGTGGAACTGATCGTTCCGATCGCGATGGAAGAGACGCTTCGCTTCGCCATCCGCGAAGGCGGCCGCACGGTCGGCGCCGGCGTCGTCGCGACCATCCTGGAATAGAGCCTTCAAACCGATTGCCGGACGGCGCGGCTTGTCGCCGTCCGGTTTTTCATGACCGTCTGATCGGTCTGTCTTTGTTAGGGATTGTGCCATGAACGGCCAGAACATTCGGATCCGGCTTAAGGCGTTCGACCACCGCGTGCTCGATACGTCGACGCGTGAGATCGTGAACACGGCGAAGCGCACGGGCGCCCAGGTCCGCGGACCGGTGCCGCTGCCCACGCGCATCGAGAAATTCACGGTCAACCGGTCGCCGCATATCGACAAGAAAAGCCGGGAACAGTTCGAAATTCGCACGCATAAGCGGCTTTTGGACATCATCGATCCGACCCCGCAGACCGTCGACGCTCTGATGAAGCTCGACCTGGCGGCCGGCGTCGATGTCGAAATCAAGCTGTAAGGCGTGAAACGAGAGACGGTGCCATGCGCTCAGGTCTAATTGCACAGAAAATGGGAATGACCCGGGTCTATTCGGAGACCGGGGAACACATTCCTGTAACGGTCCTCAGGGTCGAAAACTGCCAGGTCGTTTCGCAACGCGTTCCCGACAAGGACGGGTATTCCGCGCTGCAGCTCGGCGTCGGCACCCGGAAGGTGAAGCGGGTGACCAAGGCCATGCGCGGCCATTTCGCGGTTGCCAATGTCGAGCCGAAGCGCAAGCTGGCCGAATTCCGGGTCGACCCGGAAAACCTTATCGAGGTGGGCGCCGAACTGACGGCAGACCACTTCGTCGCCGGCCAGTTCGTCGACGTGACCGGCACTTCTGTAGGTAAGGGCTTTGCGGGTGCCATGAAGCGGCACAATTTCGCCGGCCTGCGCGCCTCGCACGGTGTGTCGATCTCGCACCGCAGCCATGGTTCGACCGGTCAGTGCCAGGATCCCGGCAAGGTGTTCAAGGGCAAGCGGATGGCCGGCCAGATGGGCTCGTCCCGGGTCACGACACAGAACCTGAAAGTGGTGCGCACGGATGCGGATCGCGGCCTGATCCTCGTGCAGGGCGCAGTGCCCGGGTCGCGGGGCGGCTGGATCCTGATCAGCGATGCCGTGAAACGGTCGTTGCCGGAGGGCGTGCCGATGCCGGGTGCCTTCAAGGCAGCACCGGAAAAGGCACCTGAGGCGGCTCCCGCAGAAGCACCGAAAGAAGAGCCCGCCGAACAGGCAGAGGCCAACGGAGCGGAATAATGGATCTGGATGTCAAAACGCTCGACGGCGGTTCGGCCGGGTCGGTTTCCGTATCCGACGGAATCTTCGGACTGGAACCGCGCGGCGACCTCATTCAACGGGTGGTGCGCTGGCAATTGGCAAAGCGCCAGGCCGGCACCCATAAGACGAAGGGCCGGTCGGAGATCGCTCGCACTACCGCAAAGATGTATCGCCAGAAGGGCACCGGCGGCGCCCGTCATGGCTCCAAGCGGGTCGGTATCTTCCGTGGGGGCGGCAAGGCACACGGGCCGGTGTCGCGCAGCCACGCTTTCGACCTGCCCAAGAAGGTCCGCGCGCTCGGACTGAAGCATGCGCTGTCGGCGAAGGCCCAGTCGCAGCAGATCATGGTTCTGGATGCCGCAACGGCCTCCGAGCCCAAGACCAAGGCTCTCAAAAGCCAGTTGGACGGGCTCGGTCTCAGCAATGCGCTGATCATCGACGGCGCCCAGGTCGACGACAATTTCGGCAAGGCCGCACGCAACATCCCGAACCTGGATGTGCTGCCGGTCCAGGGCATCAATGTCTACGACATCCTGCGGCGCGACGTTCTGGTTCTGACCAAGGCGGCCGTGGACGCGCTTGAGGAGCGGCTGAAATGACGACGCAGCTGAAACATTACGACGTGGTGCTGAGCCCGGTGATCACCGAGAAGTCGACGATGGCTTCGGAAGACAACAAGATCGTCTTCAAGGTCGCGCGCGATGCCTCCAAGCCGCAGATCAAGGCGGCTGTCGAGGCGCTGTTCCAGGTCAAGGTGAAATCGGTCAACACGCTTGTCCGCAAGGGCAAGGTCAAACGGTTCCGGGGGCATCTCGGTCGCCAGTCTGATTACAAGAAGGCGGTCGTAACCCTGCAGGAAGGTCACGCCATCGACGTGACGACCGGGCTCTAGGAAAGGTCGGAGAAGCAGGATGGCTTTGAAAAAATACAAACCGACCACGCCGGGCCAGCGTCAGCTGGTCCTGGTCGACCGGTCGAAGCTTTGGAACGGCAAGCCCGAAAAGACGCTGACCGAAGGCCTTACGAAATCCGGCGGCCGCAACAACAAGGGCCGTATGACCGTACGCAGCCGCGGCGGCGGTCACAAGCGGACCTACCGCAAGATCGACTTCAAACGGCGCAAGTTCGATATGCCGGCGACGGTTGAGCGGCTCGAATACGATCCGAACCGGTCGGCTTTCATCGCGCTGGTGAAATACGAAGACGGTGAATTGTCCTACATCATCGCCCCGCAGCGGCTCGGTCCGGGTGACGTGATCGTTTCGTCGGCGAGCGCGGACATCAAGCCGGGCAACGCTATGCCGTTGTCCGCGATTCCGGTCGGCACGATCATCCACAATGTGGAGCTGAAACCGGAGAAGGGCGCGCAGATCGCTCGCGCGGCCGGCACCTATGCGCAGATCGTCGGGCGCGACCAGGGCTACGTGCTGATCCGGTTAAATTCGGGCGAACAACGCCGGGTGCTCGGCGTGTGCATGGCGACCATCGGTGCGGTCTCCAACCCGGACAAGTCAAACATCAGCCTCGGCAAAGCCGGGCGCAAACGCTGGCTCGGCCGGCGGCCGCATACCCGCGGTGTTGCGATGAACCCGGTCGATCACCCGCATGGCGGTGGTGAGGGTCGCTCGTCGGGCGGCCGGAACCCGGTCACGCCGTGGGGCAAGCCGACCAAAGGCAAGCGCACCCGTTCGAACAAATCCACGGACAAATTCATCGTCCGCTCGCGCCATCTGCGCAAGAAGTAGGAAGAGAGGCAGACAGTGTCACGTTCGGTTTGGAAAGGCCCGTTTGTGGACGGCTATCTTTTGAAGAAAGCCGAAAAAGTCCGCGAATCCGGGCGCAAGGAAGTGATAAAGATCTGGAGCCGCCGGTCGACGATCCTGCCGCAATTCGTCGGGCTCACCTTCGGTGTCTATAACGGCCAGAAGCATATTCCCGTGCTCGTGTCGGAAGACATGATCGGACACAAATTCGGCGAGTTCGCGCCCAGCCGGACCTATTACGGGCACGCGGCGGACAAGAAAGCCAAGAGGAATTAACGATGGGTAAGGCCAAACGCGAACGCGTGCTTGCCGACAACGAGGCGAAGGCGGTGAACCGCATGCTGCGGATCAGCCCGCGCAAGCTCAACCTGGTTGCGGCATCCATTCGGGGCAAGGCGGTGGCGTCGGCACTGGCGGACCTGACCTTTTCGCGCAAGCGCATCGCCCAGGACGTCAAGAAGACGCTGGAATCGGCGATCGCGAACGCGGAAAACAACCATGACCTGGATGTCGACGCCTTGGTCGTCGCCGAGGCGCATGTCGGCAAGGCGCTGGTGATGAAGCGGTTCCGGCCGCGCGGTCGCGGTCGCGCCGGGCGGATCGAAAAGCCGTTTTCCCATCTCACCATTGTGGTTCGTGAAATCGAGGAGGCCGCCTGATGGGCCAGAAAGTCAACCCGATCGGCCTGCGCCTCGGCATCAACCGGACCTGGGATTCGCGTTGGTTCGCCAACAAGAACGATTACGGCAACATGATCCATGAGGATTTTGCGATCCGCAATTACCTCCTGGAGCAGTTGAAACAGGCCGGGGTGTCGAAAATCGTGATCGAACGGCCGCACAAGAAGTGTCGGGTGTCGATCCATACCGCGCGTCCGGGTGTCGTCATCGGCAAGAAGGGCGGTGATATCGAGAAGCTGCGCCGCAAGCTCAGCGAAATGACCTCGTCGGAAGTGCACATCAACATTCTGGAAGTGCGCAAGCCGGAAATCGACGCCAAGCTGGTCGCCGCTTCGATCGCACAGCAGCTGGAACGCCGCGTGGCTTTCCGGCGGGCGATGAAACGGGCCGTCCAGTCTGCCATGCGGCTCGGCGCCCAGGGCATCCGCATCAATTGCGCGGGTCGTCTCGGCGGCGCGGAAATCGCACGGACGGAATGGTACCGGGAAGGGCGGGTGCCGCTGCACACGCTGCGCGCGGATATCGATTACGGCACGGCCGAGGCGCTGACCGCCTACGGGATCTGCGGCGTCAAGGTCTGGATCTTCAAGGGCGACATCATGGAGCACGATCCGATGGCGTCCGAGCGGCGGGCGACGGAAGGCCCGGACGGCCAGGGCCAGTCCCAGGGACGCCGGCGCGACCAGGCCGCCTGACGCATTACACTGAGATCATACGCTAGGGATAAGAACCATGCTTCAACCGAAGCGCACCAAGTTTCGCAAACAGCACAAGGGCCGGATACACGGCACCGCGAAAGGCGGAACTGCATTGAATTTCGGCTCCTTCGGCATGAAGGCGCAGGAACCGGCCCGCATCACGTCGCGCCAGATCGAAGCGGCACGGCGCGCCATGACCCGCCATATGCGCCGGGTCGGACGGGTGTGGATCCGGATCTTCCCCGACGTGCCGGTGTCGCAAAAGCCGACGGAAGTGCGGATGGGTAAGGGCAAGGGTTCGCCGGAATATTGGGCGGCAAAGGTCAAGCCCGGCCGGATCATGTTCGAAATCGACGGCGTGAGCGAACCGGTGGCCCGCGAGGCAATGCGCCTGGCAGCCGCCAAATTGCCGATCAAGACGCGGTTCGTGCAGCGGATCTCGGACTAGGCCAGAGTTTGTAGCCGCCGCGGTGCGGTCCGACGGATTGCCGGATGCCGGTGATCGGGTTCAGGAGGTTTCGATGAAAGCGACCGATGTCAAGGTCATGACGGCCGACGAATTGCAGGACAAGCTCGTCGCGCTGAAAAAAGAACAGTTCAATCTGCGCTTCCAGAAGGCCACGGGCCAGTTGGAAAACACGGCGCGGGTTCGCGAAGTTCGCCGGGATATTGCGCGGGTCAAGACGATCATGCGCGAGAAGTCCACGACGGCCAACGGTTAAGGAAAAAGAGATGCCAAAGCGCGTGCTGCAGGGTGTCGTCGTCAGCGACAAGACCGACAAGACCGTGGTGGTCAAGGTCGAGCGGCGTTTCACACACCCGCTGTTCAAGAAAACGGTCCGCCGGTCAAAGAAGTACCAGGCGCATGACGAAACCAACCAGTACCGGATCGGTGACCTGGTCTCGATCGAGGAGTCCAAGCCGATTTCGCGGACCAAGCGTTGGGTCGTCATCGGCACGGACAGTGGAAGTTAAACACGGATTGGAAGCGGACCGGCGAGACCGTCGGCGCCGCAAACGGACTGAAAAAGAAGAAAGCGGCCTGTCATGATCCAGATGCAGACAAATTTGGACGTTGCGGACAATTCGGGTGCTCGCCGTGTGATGTGCATCAAGGTGCTCGGCGGCTCGAAGCGCAAGTACGCCAGCGTCGGCGACATCATCGTGGTGAGCGTCAAGGAGGCGATCCCGCGCGGCCGCGTCAAGAAAGGCCAGGTCATGAAGGCCGTGGTCGTGCGTACCGCCAAGGATATCCGCCGCCCCGACGGCAGCGTCATCCGGTTCGACGGCAACGCGGCCGTCCTGGTGAACAACAACAAGGAACCGATCGGTACCCGGATCTTTGGCCCGGTACCGCGGGAATTGCGGTCCAAGAACCATATGAAAATCATTTCGCTTGCGCCGGAGGTGCTGTGATGGCTGCCAAAATCAAGAAGGGCGACACGGTGGTCGTCCTGACCGGACGCGACAAGGGCAAGTCGGGCGAAGTCATTCGCGTCATGCCGAAGGAAAACCGCGCCCTGGTGCGCGGCGTGAACCAGGTCAAGCGGCATCAGCGGCAGACCCAGACCCAGGAAGGCGGCATCGTCGTTAAGGAAGCGCCTGTCCATCTTTCGAACCTGGCCGTGGCCGATCCGACCGACGGCAAGCCGACCCGTGTCGGCTTCCGCTTCCAGGACGACGGGACCAAGGTCCGGTTCGCCAAACGTTCGGGAGACCTGATCGATGGCTGAGACCCATTACACGCCGCGGCTCAAGCTGCATTATGACGCCGTCGTGCGCGGCAAGCTGCTGGAGGCGTTCAATTATTCGAACCCCATGCAGGTGCCCGCGATCGAGAAGGTGGTGCTGAATATGGGCGTCGGCGAGGCCGTCGGCGATTCCAAGAAAGTGCAGGCGGCGGCAAACGACATGACGCTGATTTCCGGTCAGAAGCCGGTCATCACGCGGGCCCGCAAGTCGATCGCCGGCTTCAAGGTGCGCGAAGGCATGCCGCTCGGCGTCAAGGTCACGCTGCGCAAGGCGCGCATGTTCGAGTTCATCGACCGCCTGGTGACGATTGCGTTGCCGCGGGTGCGCGACTTTCGCGGGCTGAACCCGAACAGTTTCGATGGCCGCGGCAACTTTGCGATGGGCATCAAGGAGCACATCGTCTTTCCGGAGATCGAATACGACAAGGTCGATCAGATCTGGGGCATGGACATCATCGTGTGCACGAACGCCAAGAGCGACGACGAGGCACGCGCCCTTTTGAAAGAATTCAACTTCCCGTTCCGGCAATAGCCGCAAACAGGAGTGAGGACGGAACATGGCAAAGAAAAGTGCGACGGAAAAGAACAAGCGCCGCCGGAAGATGGTGGACAAGTTCGCCGAAAAGCGCGCGGCCCTGAAAGCGGCGGCCAAGGACGATACGCTGACCCTGGAAGAGCGGTTTACGGCGCGCCTGAAGCTCGCTGAACTGCCGCGCAACAGTTCCAAGACGCGCATCCGCAACCGGTGCGAAGTCTCCGGCCGCCCGCGCGGTTTTTACCGCAAACTGAAAATGTCGCGGGTCGCCTTGCGCGAACTCGGCGCCAAGGGCCTGGTTCCGGGCCTCGTCAAGTCCAGCTGGTAAGGAGTCGGTCCCATGGCTGTTACAGATCCCTTGGGGGATATGCTGACCCGGATCCGCAACGCACAGATGCGGCGCCGGACCTCGGTTTCGACACCGGCATCAAAACTGCGTCAGCGGGTTCTGGATGTGCTCGCGTCGGAAGGTTATATCCGAGGCTACGCAACGGTCGACTACGACACCGGGCGCTCGGAGTTCGAAATCGAGCTCAAATATTACGACGGTGAACCGGTGATCCGCGAGATCAAGCGCGTGTCGAAGCCGGGCCGCCGGGTGTATTCCTCTGTGCGCAACATTCCGCAGGTCGCAAACGGTCTCGGTGTCTCGATCCTGTCCACGCCGAAAGGCGTGATGGCCGATCATCAGGCCCGGGACGAGAATGTCGGCGGCGAAGTGCTGTGCGAGGTCTTTTGATCCGGTCTGTGTGAGTGCCGGCGCGGCGCATGCCGCGAGAACCGAATACCGGCGAGCGGGCCGGATTGAAGTGGGAACAGAACATGTCTCGGATTGGCAAGAAACCCGTCGCGATACCGGACGGCGTCACCGCTGCGGTCGAGGGCAATGTCGTGAAGGCCAAAGGGCCGAAGGGCGAACTCAGCTTCGCGCTGAACGACCAGGTTCTTGCCGAAATGGGCGACGACGGCATTTCGGTCACGCCGCGCGACAATTCCAAGGTGGCGCGCTCGCAATGGGGCATGGCGCGCACGATGGTCTCGAACATCGTGGAAGGCGTGTCGAAAGGCTTTGAACGCAGGCTGGTGATCAGCGGCGTCGGCTACCGGGCCGCCGTGCAGGGTTCCAACCTGCAATTGGCGCTCGGCTTCAGCCACGACGTCAAATATGCGATCCCGGAAGGGATCCAGATCGTGTGCCCGAAACCGACCGAGATCACGGTGTCCGGCATCGACAAACAACGCGTCGGCCAGGTCGCCGCGGAAATCCGGAAGTATCGGCCGCCGGAGCCCTATAAGGGCAAGGGCATCAAGTACGATGATGAAATCATCGTTCGTAAAGAAGGCAAGAAGAAGTAGCGGTTCGGGTCATGGCTTACAAAACAACTCAAGAACGCCGGCGCGAGCGGGTTCGCCGGAAGCTGAAATCGGTCGCCGGAGAGCGCCCAAGGCTTTCGGTTTTCCGGTCCTCCAAACACATTTACGCGCAGGTGATCGACGATGCCGCGGGCCGTACGCTGGCGGCTGCATCGACGCTGGAAAAGGATATGCGCGGCTCGCTGAAGACCGGCGCGGACAAGGCCGCGGCCGAGGCCGTCGGCAAGCTGATCGCCGAACGCGCAACGTCGGCCGGCGTGTCGAAGGTGATCTTCGACCGCGGCTCCTTCATCTATCATGGCCGCATCAAGGCGCTCGCAGACGCGGCGCGCGAAGGCGGACTGCAATTCTAACGGACTGATTCAGCCGGGAACGGATAACATCATGCGTGAACGCGAAGATCGCGACAGCGAGTTTGTCGACAAGCTCGTGCACATCAATCGGGTCGCCAAGGTCGTCAAGGGCGGCCGGCGGTTCGGCTTTGCCGCCCTGGTCGTCGTCGGCGACCAGAAGGGCCGGGTCGGTTTCGGCCACGGCAAGGCGCGCGAAGTGCCGGAAGCGATCCGCAAGGCGACCGAGGCGGCGAAGCGGACGATGATCCGCGTCCCGCTGCGCGAAGGCCGCACCCTGCACCACGATGTGCCCGGCCGGCACGGCGCGGGCAAGGTTCTTCTGCGCATGGCGCCTCCGGGAACCGGCATCATCGCCGGCGGTCCGATGCGGGCGGTGTTCGAGACACTGGGCGTGCAGGACGTCGTTGCCAAATCGCTCGGCACGTCGAATGCCTACAACATGGTGCGGGCCACGTTCGATGCGCTGAAGCGCAGCTCGTCCCCGCGCTCGGTGGCCGCTCGCCGCGGCCTGAAAGTGTCGGCCCTGCAGGCCCGTCGGCGCGGATCCGAAGATGCACCGGCATCGGATGCTGCGGCCGTGGATGCCGGCTAGCGGCCCAGCGAGGAGTACGGATCATGGCGGATACCCAGAAGACCGTGACGGTCGAACAGATCGGCAGCCCGCTCAGGCGCCCGAAGGATCAGCGGGCGACGCTGGTCGGTCTCGGCCTGAATAAGATGCACCGGAAATCGACATTGAAAGATACGCCGGAAGTGCGTGGCATGATCCGCAAGGTCCAGCACCTGGTTCGTGTCGTCGACGACGCGTAAGGAAAGCCAAGACAATGAAACTCAACGATATCTCCGACAATCCGGGCGCCAATGGCAAGCGCAAGCGCGTCGGCCGCGGCATCGGTTCGGGCACCGGCAAGACCGGTGGCCGCGGCGTCAAGGGCCAGAAGTCGCGCTCCGGCGTTGCGATCAAAGGGTTCGAGGGCGGTCAGATGCCGCTGCATCGGCGTTTGCCGAAACGCGGGTTCACGAATATCTTCCGCAAGAAATACAACGTCGTGTCCGTCGGGCGGATTCAAGAGGCGATCGAGGCCGGCAAGCTCCAGGCCGATGCGGTCGTCGATTGCGCTGCCCTGATTGCCGCCGGTGTCGTGCGACGGAAAAAAGATGGCGTGCGCCTGCTGTCGGACGGCGAATTGTCGGCCAGCGTAAAATTTGAAATCGAAGGTGCTTCGAAAGCCGCCGTCGCTGCTGTAGAAAAGGCCGGGGGAAGTGTGACGATCAAGGCTGGCAAGGCCGAGTCGAAAGACGCCTGAACCCGGAACCGGTACCACCAGGACGAGTGAGCGGAGCGCAGTATGGCATCAGCAGCCGAACAGCTTGCAGCGAATATCAATTTTTCTGCATTTGCCAAAGCGGACGAACTGAAGAAGCGCCTGTTGTTTACACTGGGCGCTTTGCTCGTCTACAGGTTCGGCACCTATCTGCCTCTGCCGGGCATCGACGCAGAAGCCCTGGCCGCCGCCTTCCAACAGGCACAGACCGGCATTATCGGCCTGTTCAACATGTTCTCCGGCGGCGCTGTCGGCCGGATGGCGATCTTCGCGCTCGGCATCATGCCGTACATTTCGGCGTCGATCATCATCCAGTTGATGACCACGGTGATACCGACCCTTGAGCAGCTCAAGAAAGAGGGCGAGCAAGGGCGCAAGCAGATCAACCAATATACGCGCTACCTGACGGTGGCGCTTGCGATCTTCCAGGCCTACGGGATATCCGTCGGGTTGGAGGCGGCTCAAACGATCGTTACGGATCCGGGCTTGTTTTTCCGGTTCACTACCGTCGTGACGCTGGTTGGCGGCACCGTCTTCCTGATGTGGCTCGGCGAACAGATCACCGCGCGCGGCATCGGTAACGGTATCTCGCTGATCATCTTTGCCGGAATCGTTGCCGAGTTGCCGGCGGCAGTTGCCGGTACACTGGAACTCGGCCGCCAGGGCGCTCTGTCCACGGTTCTGATCCTTGGCGTGATCGCACTCGCCGTCGTCGTGATTGCCTTCATCGTATTCGTCGAACGGGCCCAGCGCCGGCTGCTTATCCAGTACCCGAAGCGCCAAATGGGCAATCGCATGTTCGAGGGCAATTCCTCGCACCTGCCGCTCAAGCTCAACACGTCCGGTGTGATTCCGCCGATCTTTGCCAGTTCGCTTCTGCTGATTCCCGCAACGTTGGCGAATTTCGGCGGCGGCAGCCAAATCGACGGCACGACGAGCGGATCGAACTGGATCAACACGGTGACCACGCTGCTCGGGCATGGCCAGCCGCTCTACATGATCCTGTACGCGGCCCTCATCGTGTTCTTTGCCTTCTTCTATACGGCTATTGTCTTCAATCCCTCGGATACCGCCGACAATCTGAAAAAGCACGGCGGCTTCATCCCGGGCTACCGACCGGGTGAACGCACGGCCCAATACATCGATTACGTGCTCACCCGCATTACCGTTGCCGGCGCCGCCTATCTGGTCATTGTCTGCCTCCTCCCGGAATTCCTGATATCGGCGACCGGCGTGCCGTTCTATTTCGGCGGCACCTCCCTGCTCATCGTCGTCAGCGTGACGATGGACACGGTTGCGCAGGTGCAGGGACACCTGCTTGCGCACCAATATGACGGACTGATTCAAAAATCGAAGTTGCGGGGGAGACGCCGATGAGAATGATGCTGCTTGGGCCGCCGGGGGCGGGCAAGGGAACACAGGCCCAGCGAATCGTCGACGCACACGGGATCGTTCAGTTGTCGACCGGAGACATGTTGCGCGCTGCTGTTGCCGCAGCGACGCCGGTCGGATTGCAGGCCAAGGAAATCATGGCGCGGGGCGATCTTGTGCCGGACTCCGTTGTCATCCAGATCGTGTCCGATCGGTTCGACCAACCGGATTGCGCCAACGGCTTTATCCTCGACGGCTTCCCGCGCACGGTCGCGCAGGCCGAAGCGCTCGATGCGCTGCTCGACGAGAAGGGCCTGCGCCTCGACACGGTGATCGAACTCTCCGTGGACGATGCGGCCTTGCTGCAGCGGATCGAAAAACGGGCGTCTGAAACGGTCGGCGGCGCGCGCGCCGATGACAATGCCGACGCGCTGAAAAAGCGGCTCGACGTGTACCATGCACAGACCAAGCCGCTTATCGATTTTTATCGAGGCAAGGGCCTCTTGATGTCGGTCGACGGCATGCAGGCCATCGACGACGTGACCACTTCGATTATGGCCGCACTGGACCGGGTGAAATCCAGCGCAACGGCTTGACGAGCACCCATAAAAAGACTATAGCCCGGCGCCAATCCGTGACATTTCCAGGGACGGTGCCGGTTGTGTGCGACCGGGGCCCTTTTTGTCGTCTCCGGACCGACGCAGGACCAAGGCAAAACCGGCCCGGACCGGCACTTTAGGAGATCAGAGCGTGGCTCGCATCGCAGGCGTAAACATTCCGACGAACAAGCGTGTCGTCATCGCCCTTCAGTATATTCACGGCATCGGCAAATCGAAGGCCGGAGAAATCATCAAGAAGGTGAACATCGCCCCGGAACGCCGGGTCAACGAATTGTCCGACGCCGAGGTCATTCAGATCCGCGAAACGATCGATTCGGACTACATGGTCGAGGGCGACCTGCGGCGTGAGAAGGCGATGAACATCAAACGGCTCATGGACCTGGGCTGTTATCGTGGCCTGCGCCACCGCCGCAACCTTCCGGTTCGCGGCCAGCGCACGCACACCAATGCGCGGACCCGCAAGGGTCCGGCCAAGGCGATCGCCGGCAAGAAGAAATAACGCGCCGACAGGCAAGATATTGCGGCCCGGAACGGGTCGCCGAAAGAGGCAGGTATGGCTAGAGACACGACACGCGTCAAACGTCGCGAACGCAAGAACATCACGTCGGGCATGGCGCATGTGAATTCGTCGTTCAACAATACAATGATCACGATCACGGACGCCCAGGGCAATGCGATTTCCTGGTCTTCGGCCGGATCGATGGGCTTCAAGGGATCGCGCAAGTCCACGCCCTATGCTGCGCAGATGGCGGCGGAAGATGCCGCGCGCAAGGCGCAGGAACACGGTATGAAAACCCTTGAGGTGGAAGTGCGCGGGCCCGGATCCGGCCGGGAATCGGCGCTCAGGGCGCTGCAATCCGCCGGTTTCACGATCACGTCTATTCGCGACGTGACGCCGATCCCGCACAACGGATGCCGGCCGCGCAAACGCCGTCGGGTCTGATCCGCGCTTTTCTTGACGCTGTTTCCGGGCGGGGTGCGCTCCGCCATTCCGGGCCGCATGGCGGTCCATGATGAAAAAGGGGTTTCTGAGCGTGACGATTCAGAAAAACTGGCATGACATGATCAAGCCGAACAAGCTTGATACCAAGGCCGATCGCAACAACCCGCGCATCGCGACGATCGTCGCCGAACCGCTGGAACGCGGTTTCGGCCTGACGCTCGGCAATGCGCTGCGGCGCGTGCTCTTGTCGTCGCTGCAGGGTGCGGCGGTCACGTCGCTTCAGATCGACGGCGTGCTGCACGAATTCTCCTCGATCGCGGGTGTGCGCGAAGACGTCACCGACATCATCCTGAACGTCAAGGAAATCGCCATCAAGATGGAAGGCGAGGGCCCCAAGCGCATGGTCGTGCGCAAGGAAGGCCCGGGCGTGGTTTTGGCCGGCGACATCCAGACCGTCGGGGACATCGAAATCCTCAATCCGGAACATGCGATCTGCACGCTCGACGAGGGCGCCGAGATCCGCATGGAATTCACGGTCGACACCGGCAAGGGCTATGTTGCCGCCGACCGCAACCGGCCGGAAGATGCGCCGATCGGTCTGATCCCCGTCGACAGCCTGTATTCGCCGGTCAACAAGGTCTCCTACAAGGTGGAAAACACCCGGGAAGGCCAGGTGCTCGACTATGACAAGCTGACGCTGACGGTGGAGACGGACGGTTCCATCAGCCCGGAAGACGCGGTCGCCTACGCGGCACGCATCGTTCAGGACCAATTGTCGATCTTCGTGAACTTCGAAGAGCCGCAAAAAGAAGTCCAGGAAGAATCGGTTCCGGAACTCGCTTTCAACCCGGCGCTGCTGAAGAAGGTCGACGAACTGGAATTGTCGGTCCGTTCGGCAAACTGCCTGAAGAACGACAACATCGTCTATATCGGCGACCTGATTCAGAAGACCGAGGCGGAAATGCTCCGCACGCCGAATTTCGGTCGCAAGTCGCTGAATGAAATCAAGGAAGTGCTGGCTCAAATGGGCCTCCATCTCGGGATGGAAGTCCAGAACTGGCCGCCGGAAAACATCGAAGAACTCGCCAAGCGCTACGAAGAGCATCATTATTGATCCTTCGTAGCCCCGCGTATCAATAAGGGGACAGGCCATGCGGCACGGAAATCGCGGCCGGAAACTCAACCGGACCGCCAGTCACCGAAAAGCGATGTTCGCCAACATGGCGGCTGCGCTGATCAACCATGAACAGATCGTGACGACCCTGCCGAAGGCAAAGGAATTGCGTCCGATTGCCGACAAGCTGGTCACGCTCGCCAAGCGCGGCGATCTGCATGCACGACGTCAGGCAATCGCGCAGATCCGCGACGAGAAGATGGTGCGCAAGCTGTTCGAGACGATCGGACCGCGGTTCGCGGACCGGGCCGGCGGCTATACGCGTGTCATGCGGGCCGGCTTTCGCTACGGCGATAATGCGCCGATGGCGGTGATCGAATTCGTCGAGCGGGACACAAGCGCCCGCGGCGCCGAAGATCGCGCGCGGATGGAAGCCGAGGAGACCGAGAGCGAAGAAACGGTCGCCGCATAAATTGCTTTTGCCGTGCACCGGCAGACAGTGTTTTGGGCCGGTCCGTTGCGACCGGCCTTTTTGTTTGGCTATCGACGGCGTTTCCGCGTGGAGAATGTGCCTGTGGGCCGGGCGCACCGGTTGAACGACTGGGTGCGGTTCCCTAACTTTGCAAAAGGTTTTGCGACCGACGGCCAGTTTCGGTCGGCAGGGCCGACGGGGCATTCCGACGGACCCCGGCCCGGTGCCGTCGATACCATCAAACGGAAAGGCAGGGTGCCGATGATCCCGCGCTGGATGACCGCAATCGTATTGGGTGCAACGCTTCTTGTGCCCGTTGTCGCGCCCGCCGATGCGCAGACCCGGGTCGTGCCGCGCGATGCCGGCGAGATGCAATTGTCGTTCTCGCCGATCGTCAAGGATGCCGCGCCGGCGGTCGTCAACGTCTATGCGACGCGTACGGTTTCCCAGCGTCCGGTCTCGCCGTTTTTCGACGACCCGTTCTTCCGACGCTTCTTCGGCGATCGCGGTTTCGGTCCGGGCGGTCCGCGTCAGCGGGCGGAGCGCTCGCTCGGTTCCGGCGTCATCGTCGATCCGGCCGGCGTCATCATCACCAATCACCACGTCATCAAGGGCGCGGACGAAGTGCGCGTCGTCCTGTCCGACAAGCGCGAATTCGACACCGACATCATCCTGAAGGACGAGCGCACGGACCTTGCCGTCTTAAGGATACGCGATCGCCGCGAGCAGTTTCCCCATGTGACGTTTGCCGATTCCGATACGCTCGAAGTCGGCGATCTGGTGCTTGCCATCGGCAATCCGTTCGGTGTCGGCCAGACGGTGACCAGCGGCATCGTGTCCGCGCTTGCGCGCACACGCGTCGGTGTTACCGATTATCAGTTCTTCATTCAGACCGATGCCGCCATCAACCCGGGCAATTCCGGCGGCGCCCTGATCGACATGAACGGACGCCTGGTGGGCATCAACACGGCGATCTTTTCGCGGTCCGGCGGCTCGAACGGGATCGGGTTCGCCATTCCGGCCAACATGGTGCGTCTGGTCGCCGAATCCGCCCGTGACGGCGGCCGTGTCCGGCGTCCCTGGCTCGGTGCGTCGCTGCAAACCGTGACGTCGGATATCGCGGAGGGCCTCGGCCTCGACCGGCCGCAGGGGGCCCTGGTCACGCGGGTGCGTCGCGACAGCCCGGCCGACCAGGCCGGCTTGCGCGTCAGCGACCTGATCGTTGCCGTCGACGGGACCGTGATCGACGATGCGAACGGGTTCGGCTATCACTTTGCCACAAAGGGGATCGGCGGCAAGGTGAAGCTGCAGATCCTGCGCAACCGGCGGCAGCGCGAGGTCGAGGTTGCCCTTGTGCCGCCGCCGGACCTGCCGCGTGAGGAACGCCGGATCGGCGGCCGGTCGCCGTTTGCCGGCGTCGTCGTTTCCAATATCTCGCCTGCGCTTCAGGACGAACTCGGCCTGCGCACGACGTCGACCGGAGCGTTGATCCTGGACGTGCGTCGCGGTTCGACGGCGCAACGGGTCGGGTTCCGGCGCGGCGATGTCGTGGTCGAGGTCAACGGGGAGGAAGTGCGCTCCACCGGCGATCTGGCAAGCATTGCCCGGAACGATTATTATCTGTGGCGTATCGCCTTCAACCGGGATGGTCAGATCCGGCGCATGACGCTCAGCAATTGACGGTGCTGCCGCCGGTGCGCAAGCAGCGGACCGGCACCCGTGTCCCAGACGAGGGCACCCATGACAGACCTCTTCCAGTCAGCCGGTCTTGAAGCCGAAGCCCCGCGGCCGCTTGCGGACCGATTGCGACCGGCGGCCATCGATGCGGTCATCGGACAGGACCATCTGCTCGGTCCGGACGGCATCCTGACGCGCCTGCTTGCATCCGAAACGCTCGGATCGCTGATCTTCTGGGGTCCGCCCGGAACCGGCAAGACCACGGTCGCGCGCCTCCTGGCAGACGAGACCGAGCTGGCCTTCCAGCAGATATCGGCCATATTTTCCGGTGTCGCGGACCTGAAGAAAGTGTTCGAAACGGCGCGTGCGCGCCGCCTGTCCGGCCAGGGCACGCTGCTGTTCGTCGACGAGATCCACCGGTTCAACCGGGCGCAGCAGGATTCCTTCCTGCCGGTCATGGAAGACGGCACGATCACCCTGGTCGGAGCGACGACGGAAAACCCGTCTTTCGAACTGAACGCGGCCTTGTTGTCCCGGGCGCGGGTGCTGACCTTCAAGGCACTCGATGCGGCGGCGCTCGGTCGGCTGCTCGAGCGGGCCGAGACGGAAACCGGAACGGCGCTGCCGCTCGACGATGCGGCGCGGGAAAGCCTCGTGCGCATGGCCGACGGCGACGGGCGCGCCCTCCTGACCCTGGTGGAAGAGGTCTGGCGCGCGGCGCGCGACGGCGAAGTCTTCGACGTCGACGGGCTGCAGGCGGTGCTGCAACGCCGCGCGCCGATCTACGACAAGTCCCAGGACGGGCATTACAATCTGATCTCCGCCCTGCACAAGGCCGTGCGGGGTTCGGATCCGGACGCCGCGCTCTATTACCTGTGCCGGATGCTCGATGCCGGGGAGGACCCGCTGTTTCTGGCGCGCAGGCTGGTGCGCATGGCATCAGAGGATATCGGACTTGCCGATCCGCAGGCGCTGGTGATTACCAACGCCGCCAAGGATACCTATGATTTTCTTGGCACGCCGGAAGGCGAACTGGCGCTCGCCCAGGCCTGCGTTTATCTGGCGACGGCGCCGAAATCGAATGGGGTCTACACGGCCTACAAGGCGGCCATGAAGACCGCGAAGTCTGCCGGATCGCTGCTGCCGCCGAAACACATACTGAACGCGCCGACAAAATTGATGAAGTCGGAAGGCTATTCGGAGGGCTACATCTACGACCACGACACGGAGGCCGGATTTTCCGGGCAGGACTATTTCCCCGAAGCGCTTGGCCGCCAGACCTTTTATGATCCGCCGGAGCGGGGATTCGAACGCGAAATTCGCAAGCGGCTCGCCTATTGGAACAAGTTGCGGCGGGGAGAGGATCCATGACCCTGATAAAGGAAATCGCCCTGGTTGCCGGCGGCGGGGCGGCCGGCGCCGCGCTGCGACACCTGGCGGGCATCGCAGCCTTCCGCCTGTTCGGGTCCGGATTTCCCGTTGGCACGCTGTTTGTGAATGTGGTGGGGTCGTTCGCGATGGGTGTTTTCATCGAATATCTCGTCCAACGCCTGCAGGGCGGTCAGGAAGTGCGGCTCTTCGTTGCCACCGGGCTGTTGGGCGGCTTCACGACGTTTTCGGCGTTTTCGCTCGATTTCGCAGTCCTGTTCGAGCGCGGTGCCTACGGGCCGGCGGTCATCTACCTGTTGGCGTCCGTGGTGCTCTCGATCCTGGCGCTGTTTGCCGGTTTGGCGACCATGCGTTTTGCATATTCCGGGTAAACTTATCGCATCGACGGACACTTCCGACCGCTGCCGATCCACCATCCTCCGTAGACGCGCTGCGGCGCGGTCAGATCACAGGACAAAGCCATGCGCCTCTCTTCGCCGAAACTGCCGGTCTTTCTCGGCTCCATCGTGCTTGCCGGACTGGTCGCCGCCGTAAAGTACGCCGGGGTCAGCGTCCCCTTCGTCGGGTCCTATCTCTTCGAGAGCCTGGCGCTCGCCTATCTCCTGCTGCTCGGCGGCGTGCTCTTTCGGGGCATGTGACCTGTGGCGCCTTCCGCTTTGCGAATCGTGCATACCAGCTTTGTCAGGCCGGCATAAACGGCGTATGAGGGACCACTCACAGTTTTGGATCGGCCAACCGCGCGAGACCGGGCAGTCGCATCGCTCGTCGCCTCGATCGATACGCGCCGGGAAGTCGCATCGGCGGTCATGCCCGCCATCCAGATGAATGAAACCGAGCCGTCCGGCCGGCCAGCGATCGGTCCGGAACACCAGCACAGATAACGGGCGGAACGATGCCTGCAGAAAAGACCGCCAAATCCAGCGTCAACCAACAGGAAGTCGCCGTCGACGAATCCGGCATGCGGGTCGATCGCTGGTTCAAGCTGCATTATCCCGGGATCGGCTTCGGGCAATTGCAAAAGCTCCTGCGCTCGGGCCAGGTGCGTGTCGACGGCGGACGCGTAAAGAGCAATACACGCCTGGCCACAGGCCAGACGGTGCGGGTGCCGCCGGTCTCCGAACAGGCGGCCCGGCCACAGACCATGAACACGATACGCGATCGCACCGACCGATCCGTCCTGGAAGAGGCGATGCTCTACGAGGACAACGTGGTCATGGTGATTAACAAACCCGCCGGGCTTGCGGTCCAGGGCGGGTCCGGCCTCAATCGCCATGTCGACGGCATGCTTGAAGCCTTTCGCGACCGCAAGGGGCAGAAGCCGCGCCTGATCCACCGCCTTGACCGTGATACGTCCGGCGTGCTGGTCATCGCCAAGACCCGCCGTGCGGCGGCGGATCTTTCGGTGGCGTTTCGCTCGCGCAAGGCCAAGAAGATCTATTGGGCCTTGTTGCGTGGTCTGCCCAAACCGCTGCAGGGCCGGATCTCGACTTATCTGGCGCGGGGCGACGGCGAGGACAGCGACCGCATGCAGGTGGCGCGGCATGGCGACGATGCGGCGCAGCATTCCGTCAGCCTTTATTCGGTCGTCGAACATGTTGGCAAGAACGTTTCCTGGGTCGCGCTGAAACCGATCACCGGACGTACCCACCAATTGCGGGCGCATACGGCGCATATCGGCCACCCGATCGTCGGCGATCCGAAATACTTCAACGTTGAGAACTGGGAGCCGCCCGAGGGCATCCAGAACCGACTGCATCTGCTTGCCCGACGGATCGTGCTGCCGCATCCCGACGGCGGCGAGATCGACGTCACGGCTCCCCTGCCGCCGCATATGCAGCAATCCTGGAACATGCTCGGTTTCGAATTGCACGATGACGGCGACGCCGACACAAACCTGTTCGCCGAGCTCGAAAGGAAAACGGCCCGATGAGCGATCTCGTGCTGTGGGTCACCGGGGCGATCATTCTTGTCGTCTTCGCTGCCGTGGTCTGGCTGAACCGGCGGCGCATGAAAGCCGAGGTCGCGCGGATGCAGGGCGGCCATCCCGAATTCGAAGCCCTTGCAAAGGAATTGCGGCGCAGCAACGACCTGCTCGAAAAGACGCTCGGCGATCACGAGAGCCGGTTGAGGACGCTCGAACGCGACAAGGAGGCCGGGAAGGCCAGGGAGGCCGGGAGATCCGGGTCGCCATGATTCTTGTTCTCTTCGACTGCGACGGCACCCTGGTCGATAGCCAGAATATGATCGTGGAGGCCATGCGGCGGGCCTTCGAAGCAGAAGGTGAGGCGCCGCCGCAGCGCCAGGCGACGCTGTCGATCGTCGGCCTTTCGCTGGAAAAGGCGATTGCGCGGCTTGCCGGGACACCGGTGGATGCGCGCGTCCGGCGCCTGGTGGAGGCCTACAAGGCGACATTTCACGCGCTGAGAGCCGATCCGGCCTATCACGAACCGATGTTTCCCGGCGCCCGCGAGGCGATCGAGACGCTGGCCCGTCGGGACGCGGTCCTGCTCGGCGTCGCCACCGGCAAATCGCAGCGCGGTTTGAAGGCGGTGCTGGATCTGCACGACATCGGCGAACACTTTGTGACCTTGCAGACCGCCGATACGGCACCGTCGAAACCGCATCCGGAAATGATCCATCGGGCGCTGCGTGAAACCGGCGCACGGGCCGAGGACACGGTCGTGATCGGCGACACCACGTTCGATATGCAGATGGCCAAGAATGCCCGCTCGCACGCGATCGGCGTATCGTGGGGCTATCATGCGGTCGAGCAGCTTGCGGCATCGGGGGCGGATCGGATATTGAACGGATTTGACGATCTCAGCCCGGCGCTCGGCGCCGTCTTTGCCGACCACGCCGCCTGGAACGAGGGGTGACGCACGCCATGGCCGACAAACCCCCCGACGACCCGCAAGCCCGGATCCGCGATCTGGCGCGTCCCAATCTTCCCAAGCGTTTTTATGAAGACGTGACGATTGCCGGGCGCGAGGAGGGGCATGTCATTCTTCTCGACGGCCGGCCGCTGCGGACCCCGAAACGCCACACGGTCGCGGTTGCCGATGCGGCGCTGGCGCGCGCGCTTGCCGAGGAGTGGGAAGAACAGAGCGAATTCATCGATGCCAGCGCCATGCCGATCACACGGCTGGTCAATGCGGGCCTGGATGTTGTCGGCGCCCACCGGGACGGCATTGTCGATCAACTGGCCGGGTATACGGATTCCGATCTCTTGTGTTACCGGGCCGATCGGCCCGAAACCCTGGTCAACCGGCAGCAGGCGAGCTGGGATCCGATACTCAGATGGGCTGAAGACGCGTTTGGCATGCGGTTTCATCTGGTAGAGGGCCTGATGCCCGTCGACCAGCCTGCAGGCACCCGCGACAAGGCGGCGGAGCTGTTTGCCGCCGCCGACGACCTGACCCTTGCCGGCCTGCATGCCACGACGACGCTGCTCGGGTCGGCGGTGCTGGCGCTGGCCCATTGGAAGGGCCGGCTGTCGACAGTCGATGCCTGGAAGGCAGCGCATGTCGACGAGGACTGGAACTTCGAGACCTGGGGCGAGGACCATGACGCCATGCTGCGCCGGACTCGCCGCTGGGTCGAAATGAAGGCGGCGGCCCGGGTCATCGGGGTCTCGCCGACCTGATTTCCGGCGGCAGACGTCATCCGAAAGGGTTAGCCGCGTCCGGGCGCCGAAGGCTTCCCGCCCGGCCTTTTGTCATGCTATGAGCCGGGATCGTCATTCCAACCCGCCGGACCCATCATGAAAGACGTTTTGCACGAGCTTGAAGACCGCCGCTCCATCGCCCGGCTGGGCGGCGGGGAAAGACGCATCACCGCTCAGCACGAGCGCGGCAAGCTGACTGCACGGGAGCGGCTGGAGGTTCTGCTCGACGAAGGTTCGTTCGAAGAATTCGACATGTTCGCCCAGCACCGGTGCACGGAATTCGGCATGGCCGGTAAAACCATCCCGGGGGATGGCGTCATCACGGGCTGGGGGACGATCAACGGGCGGACCGTCTACGTCTTTGCCAAGGATTTTACGGTCTTCGGCGGGTCGCTGTCGGAAGCGCATGCCCAGAAGATGATCAAGATCCAGGACATGGCGCTGCGCAATCGCGCGCCCATTATCGGGCTGTTCGATGCCGGCGGCGCCCGGATCCAGGAAGGTGTTGCCGCACTCGGCGGCTACGGCGAAGTGTTTCAGCGCAATGTGGACGCGTCGGGTGTGATCCCGCAGATCTCGCTGATCATGGGACCGTGTGCCGGCGGCGACGTCTATTCGCCGGCCATGACCGACTTCATCTTCATGGTGCGCGATACCAGTTACATGTATGTCACCGGGCCCGATGTCGTGAAGACCGTCACCAACGAGACGGTCACCCACGAGGAGCTCGGCGGCGCGTCGGTGCATACGACGAAATCCTCGATCGCCGACGGCGCTTTCGACAACGATGTCGAGGCGCTTCTTGAAATGCGTCGATTGATCGATTTCCTTCCGGCCTCCAATACGGCGGAATTGCCGGAAATCGATTGCTACCAGTCCATCGACGCGTCGGACATGTCGCTCGATACGCTGGTTCCGGACAATCCGAACAAACCCTATGACATCAAGGAACTGATCCGAAAGACCTGCGACGAAGGCGATTTCTTCGAGATCCAGCCGTCCTTTGCGGGAAACATCGTGACCGGTTTCGGACGCGTCGAAGGACGTACCGTCGGAATAGTCGCCAACCAGCCCATGGTGCTTGCCGGTGTCCTGGATTCGGATTGCTCGCGCAAGGCGGCCCGTTTCGTGCGGTTCTGCGATTGTTTCAGCATTCCGATCGTCACCTTCGTCGATGTTCCGGGATTTCTGCCCGGGACCGCTCAGGAATATGGCGGCCTCATCAAACACGGGGCGAAACTCCTGTTTGCCTACGCCGAGGCCACGGTTCCCAAAGTGACCGTGATCACCCGAAAGGCCTATGGCGGAGCCTATGTCGTGATGGCCTCCAAACACCTGCGCGGAGACATCAATTATGCCTGGCCGTCGGCGGAGATTGCTGTCATGGGTGCCAAAGGCGCAGCCGAAATCCTCTACCGGGGCCAGGATCAGGAAACGATCGAAGCCCACACAAAGGAATATGAGGCCCGTTTCGCCAATCCCTTCGTTGCCGGCGAACGGGGTTACATCGACGAGGTGATCTATCCGCACTCCACCCGGCGGCGCGTTGCCCGCGCACTGCGGCTCTTGCGCGACAAGGTGCTGGATAATCCCTGGAAGAAACACGACAACATCCCGCTTTGACAGCTCGTGGCCGGGTCCGGGTTCAGCCAGTCGGACCGGATGCTTCAAAGAAGGCAACGTGAAGATCAGAAAGGCCGGGCATCTGCCTGGCCTTCTTCTTTGCGCTGTCATGCGTTTGTATTGATAGCGGTTGATGTCCGGGCATAGCCAGGTTTCCGAGCATATTCAGATTTTATATTTGGATGTATTTGGGATTTGGCATGTTAACTTGCTGTAAATGAGTTTCTTAACGCGAGATTTACATGAAATTTAGCTGAAATTAACGATGGTCTTTAACGTCAGATTCAATCGGCTTCGCCATCCTTTGCCCACAACGCGCTGAAACGCGGGTGGGTGAGTGTCTAGCAGACAAGCCTTAGACGGCTGGGACAAAGGGTAGAGTTATGGCTCGGTATGACGTTGCAGATGCATCGCAAGGCGCTTTCGCGAACACGGAAGCCAACGCGGAAATCTTTTTTCAATTGGGTATGAAATATTCCATCGGGCGTGATGTCGCCGCGGATTATGTGGAAGCCCACAAGTGGTTCAATCTGGCGGCCATGCGCGGCAATCGTTCGGCGATTGCCTACCGTCAGGAACTGGCGGATGAAATGTCCGCAGCCGAAATCGCCAGCGCACAACGCGCCGCACGCGACTATCTCGACGCTTAAGCGGCCGCAGGGCCGCGCGGTTCACTCCTCAAGGCGGGAGCGTGCCGGGCGGCTTCAGACCGGCGTCTTGACGTTGGTTTCCTGCTCTGAGCGTGCGACCAGGGTATTCGGGACATCGCTGTCAGGCTTTTTGGCCATGATCTCGAAAAAACGGTCCTGGCCGCGCGGATTGTCGCGCAGGAAACCGGCTACACCGTCAGAAAACTCGCAGTGGCTCGGCTGTTTGTCACCGTTGGCCATAATCCCCCTTCCTTGTGACTCGATCAAGGATGGCCGATTCTCGTGGTGAAGTGGTTAACTTATTGTTACAATCTACAATACCGACCTGTCCTCAGTCCGTGTCACAGGCATTGCGGGGGCCGATTTTGTCGCGGGCATGCCGTATATAAGCGATCGATCGCGTTCGCCGGTTTGTCCGATGCCAGACATCACCACCGTCGAAGCGGGCGTTTGCGCGACACGGAACGGCCGCGGATCTGTTCGCGTACGAAGACGTAGATACCGGCACCCAGAATGAGCGTCATGCCAACGGCCGCCCACGCATCGGGAAGGTCGTCCCAGATGAGCCAGCCCCAGAACACGGCAAGCGGCAGCGCGACATATTCGAACGGGGCGACACTTGCCGCATCGGCAATCCGATAGGCCTGCGAGAGACAGTAGCCGACAACCGCCGACGTCAGCCCGCATCCCAGGAACAGCCATTCGTCTCCGGCTTCCGGCCAGCGCCAGGACCGCAGGAGGAACCGGACGCTTTCATTCTCCGTTCCTGCAGCAAACCGGCCGTCGCCGGCCGTCAGGAAAAACAGGGTAGAGACGATCAGGAACGTGCCCTGGATGTAGATCGCCATGGCCGATGCCGGCGCCTTGATACCCAGGCGACGGGTCATCATCTGGTTAAGCGCATAAAACAGCGCGGCGAGCACCGGCAGGATCAGCACGGCGCCAAACACGCCCGACCCGTCCGCGTCGTCGCCGAAACCGGGACGCATCATCACCACGACGCCGCAGAACCCGACGACAACGGCGATCAGGCGCCGTGGGCCGACGGGTTCGCCGAGAATGGGGATCGACAGAAGCGTGATGAAGAGCGGTGCCACGAAGAACAGCGCGGTTGCATCGGCGAGCGGCATGACGGCAAGCGCGGCGAAATAAGTCATGTTGGCCAGTACGACAAGCAGCGCGCGGATCAGGTGAAGACCGGGTGTATCGGTCTTCAGGGCCGCCAGCCCGCCTTCCCAGTGAATGAAGGCAAGGGAAAAGACGATGGCGACGGCGGACCGGGCAAAGACGATCTGGTGCAGCGGATAATCGCCGGCAAGCTGTTTGATCAGCACGTCCTGGACCGACACGCAGGCCATGCCGATGACGATCAGCACGATGCCCAGCCGCGGGTTGTCGGATGCGGCGGCGGGCAGGGCTGTCATAACGTGCCTTTCGTTCCAAGGAATGCGGTTCGGGGAGGCGGATCTCGTCTCGTGTCCCGCGTTTCGGGACCGTAACATTGCCGGCCAGGATCAACAGGCTATCCCGGAACCCGTCAAGGCGGATGCCGGGGAACCGGCATCCCGGACGGCGGGGGCGACTATCCGGAAATCAGGCGACAGCGCGAAGGACGCGCAGCGCGGCTTCGTAGCGCCGGCCGAGCCGCTGCTGCTCGGCCTCGGGAAGGTTTTCGATCCGCGAAAGATTGTCCCGGATGTCGGCGATCTTTACCCGGGCACTGATCGTGTTGGCCGCCGCCCGGGCAACGAAATCCTCGTAGCTTTCCCCGGGCCGGCGGGTGAGCGCGACCAGCGCCGTGCAGATCTCACCGGAAAAGCCGTTGGCGGCAAGATCGTCTAGACCGTAGCGCGTGTCTTCCAGAACGTCATGCAAAACGCCGACAATCCGATGGGTCTCGTCGCGAAACGCCGCCATCACGCGAAGCGGATGCAGGATGTACGGTTCGCCGGACTTGTCGACCTGGCCGCGATGGCCGTCGAGGGCAATCTCAATGGCTTTTTCCAGAAGCGTCATCGATGGGCTCCGGCACGGGTGGCAGATTTTTAGACGTTTTTTCGCCGCCGCAGGCAATGTGCGGGGTGAGAGCGGATCGGTCAATGCATCCGGCTTCATTTTGCCGGGCAGGGGCCTTCCGGCTGAACGGGGATCAGCAAGACGCGTCGCACCCGGCGTCCTTCAACCGGGCACAAGGGCTTTGGCCCACAAGCGCGTCCACCGATACAGCGCCTCCGACGCAACCCGTGCGACACGGTTGACCCATCGGCTCCTGTTTGCCGGAAAATCCGCTCCCGGCCGGCGCTTCGCGCACGCTACCGCCCCAAATCTGTCCCCTTGCCGATATTCGACCTTGCAAAACCCCCTGAAATCAGCGTAATTCCGGAATTGGAGAGGTGGCCGAGTGGTCGAAGGCGCTCCCCTGCTAAGGGAGTAAACGGGGTAACCGTTTCGAGGGTTCGAATCCCTTCCTCTCCGCCACACACATTGTGTCCGACCCGGACACATAGGTAACAGTTTGTACCTAAGACATGGGTAACACACTCGTGCCGAACGGTGTGTCGATTGTCTGCAAGGTTTTTTGTTCCAGGTCGATGTATCCCAAATCATAGTGCATGAAGCTGACGAGCCAAATGCCGTCGTCGACTTCTGTGATTCCAACGCGCTGGCCGGCCATGACGGTGGACAGGTTTATTTTCTTTTTCTGCATGCATATGCGTCCGCATGAGGTGACCATCATGTCCTTGTCGTGGAAGGGATAGGTCAGCTCGGGCAGGCCCTGATAGGGGCGCTGTGAGGGCTGGTAGAGTTCTGCCGGGGTTTTCATGTCGAGCGCTTCATGGGGTCTTTCCTCATTGAATTCCTTGATGAAGTCATCGAAGCGGGCCTGCTGCTGAAGGCTGTTTTGGTAGGCCGGTTTGGTGGTCTCCTTCTTGAGTGTCAGGTGCATGCGTTCATGGCAGCCATTCTGCTGAGGATGGCCTGGCTTGATACGTTCGATGGCGATCCCCAGCCGCAGCCACCACACGGAAAGGCGTGAGAGATTGTAGAGGCCGTTAGGGCTTGCAAAGGGCACGCCATTGTCGGAGCGGATCGCGTCGGGCAGGCCATACTCCTTGAACAGGCGAACGAAGACCTGGATGACGCCATCCTGACGATTGCTGTCGAAGGCCTCGACGGCGAACAGATAGCGCGAGGCCTGATCGGTCACGGTGAGAGGGTAACAATATCGGCCGTTGCCGAGCTTGAACTCGCCCTTGAAGTCAGTGCACCACAGGGCATTGGGCGTCACGGCCTGGGACAGGACTGTTCCCTTGGCTTTTTGTCGCCGCCGTTGTTTTGCGCGTTTGACGAGCCCGTGTCGGTCGAGCACGGCATGGACCGTGCTCTTGGCAGGGATACGGACGTCACCGGCCAGCTTTCTGACCAGAAGCTCTCGGATCTTGCGGGCGCCCCAGTGGGGTTTTTCCCGTTTGCTGTCGACGATGAGCCGTTCAATCTGTTCGGGCAGTTGGTTGGCATAGCGGACGGGCCTGCGCGATCGATCAGACAGCGCTTCAGCGCCGTCTTCGCGATAGCGGTTCAGGATCTTGTAGCCGGTTTTGCGGGAAATGCCGAAGGCCCGACAGACGTCGGACATACGCTCGCCTTCCAAAAGGCGGGCAATGAAACGAAGACGTTCTTCCATTACCGAACTTTCTTTCCACGGCATCAACACCTCCGACATGCAATTGCATGCCGGAGGTGTTACCCATGTGTCCGGTACAAAACGTCACCTATGTCTCAGGTCGGTCACCGGTGCCTCTTTAACAACGGTGTCATCGTGCAGCGCTTCTGTCCGCGTTCAGCGCGGCGTGCCGTGATGGCGTCGTGTATGTGGGTGATTTGACGGAGGCCGATTCGGATCTGCGGGCAGAGCGATCATGAAAATGCTGAATTGTGTGGATGAACGGGCCAGACGATTGCGCCTGCAATGCCGCAGATGGGCCGGTAAAAACAAACCGGCCGGCAAAGTCTTCAATCTGGCCTATATCCCATGAAACGGCGAGAACTTCTTCTACGAATACAATATCTTCCTGCGGCATGAACCTCCGCTCACTCCAAAGAATAACGAGTTTGTTGGACGTGTTAACAATAATTTAACATTTGGATTTATGTCGCCCGGCCAATGACTTTATAATTAAGTGGATTTTCTGGACCGAAGCTTCGCCAGTCCCTAAATCGGCCGCGCGTCGTTTCGCATTGTTCACAGTAAACAAGCGATATCGCGCGAAAATGTCGTTGACCTGACAGTCCACTTTGATAGAAAGACTCGTGTGCTGGCAGCGTCAAAAAGCCAAAACGGGTATGGAGTGTATGTATAAGTTGCTGAGTAAAGTCGCTGCGTCGACGGCAACTGCCACAATGCTTGTCTTCGGCGGGGTTGTCTCCAGTGGGGCCGTATCCGTCGATGCGTCGAGTACAATCACCGACAGCGATCTGACCAACGCGATCGCGGATGACGGTGCATTCGACATCGTCAGCGGACCCTATTCCTTTCTCGCCACATTCGTGCGGACTGATCAGGCCGGACAGATCGTTTTCGAAATTTCGAACACCGGTCCGACCACTCAGACGGTTGAATTGGCGGTCAACTCGATCGATCAGAGGTTCGGTTCGTTCCTCGGGGGGCTGACCGTCGGTTGGGACGGAGCTGGCAGCCAATCGGTCGCCGAGGGCCTTTCAACGTCCTTCACCATCGCGACAACCATTGCTGCGGGTGCGTCCGACTTCGTGCGGATCGCATACGGCAATCTGTCGGCGAACACGATCCGCGCCACCATCGATCTTGACGTGGCGACCGTTTCGGCAGTTCCGTTGCCGCCGGCCTTGTTTATGTTGGGCACGGCACTTTTCGGGCTCGGCTTCCTCAGTCGTCGGCGGGCGCGGGCAACCGCATAAAAACTGTAGGTCCGGAAGGCCGGCGGCCGCCCGCGCCTTTGAGGCTGACAGGGTGGAGGCTGAGCGCCCCAATCGATGGGATGGCGCTCGAGCCACCGCTTTTGCGCTGTCCTCCAAGTGACGGAGACGACGTTCGTCTGTCTGGCAGACTTCTCGCCCGACTGGCATTGCGCGGCTGACATTGCGTTACCAATTTGACGCCGTTCAAGCGCCTGCCGGGTGTCGTCGCCAGGTCTGATGACCTGCTTCAGGGACTTGCGTTGTACCGCTTACTCGGTCACCTCGGCTTCAGACGGTCTTGATTTGCCTGCGAAGGAGCCACGGCGCGGATTTGCTTTCGCCCATTTCGCCTTGCCGCCTGTCTTGGTTGCCAAGTGCATGATTATGTCGAAACCTTTTCCGGCATATGAATTTCAAACCGGTGGCCCCGACAGGCGTGACGTTAGACCCTGTTTGGGATGCAAAAGGCGGCGCTGTTCGGTTAGGGACTACACTACGCCATTTGCCGTGTCCAGCGGCGGTATTTTCACGGTCGCATTCCAGGAAAGGTGTACCGCCAGGCGGTCATCGATCCTTCCGGGGGCATCTGAGGATGACATTCATTCGCCGCATGCGGCCCGGCCCGACCGCGTTACAATTCGGTTAAAGCAATTGCGTGAGGTTACCACCCGGCAGAAAACCCAAATACGCTTTACGGCTGAACGGCAGATTCTCACTTTTGTTTGCAAGCCCTTCGAAAGATGTATTGCTTATTGTAGTATATGTGCACAATAATTAGCCAAAATACATGACGATTGCTTAATTCAGAGGCTATTGTTTTCACATTTTCCGAAAATGGAACAGTTCACTCGAAGGGCGGATATTTGCCTGGAACTGGGGCATTCATGGAGTCAACGACCCTTTTGCATGCACGATCGGATGCGCCAATTGTGCCAATACCTGATATCGAGGCTCGTTTTTCTGATAAAGTTAACCAAAAATAACTGATGCAGTGCAAAAACACCGTTGACTCGGTAAGCCACTTTGATAGAACAAACGGTGCAGTGGCGGTGTGAAAAACCAAATCGGGGTACAAGTACATGTACAAGTTACTTAGTAAAGTGATGGGCGTGACAGCGATCGCTGCCATGCTATCGCTCGGCGGTGTTGCGACGAGCAGCGCTGTCACAGTCTTTATCGATCCAGGCGACAACAATGTCCTTACAACTGGTGTTAGCTTTCTCACCGGTGACGAAGACAGAAACGGTGCATTCAGCGACACATATTTCTTCTCACTTCCTGATACCGGGGCTAACGGTGCTGAGTCAGTTCAATACAGCTTCGATGTGACGTTTGCAGATCCGACGGGTTCCAATTTCGGCATTGCCGATCTTGTCGTTACTCTATTTGACGCGACTAATTTGGCGGTGCTGGATTCGGTGACAGTGACAGATGGATCCGGCATAGCCACCGGCCTTGCCTCCACACTAATCACGTCTGTTTTTCCCGCGCCCATAAATTTGGAGCTTATTATCTCGGGTACAGCGCTTAGCGCTGGCGGGTCGTACAATGCGTTCATTTCCGCAGTTCCCTTGCCGCCGGCATTGTTAATGTTGGTTTCGGCATTTATCGGTCTCGGCTTCCTCAGCCGTCGTCGCGCACGGGTTGCTGCCTAAGGTGCAGTTTTGAAGTCCGGGATACCGGATTTCGACCCGCACCGAATGCAAGATTAAATGGGACGGCGGCAGCGCCGTCCTTTTTTGTTGCGCTGTTGCATGAATTGGCTTCTGGCCGCCGAATGGCGTCAGCCCCGCCCGACGAATGGCATCTTTGTTGCCATCACGGTAACAAATTGAACGTTGGCATCGAGTGGCAGGTCGGCCATCAGCACAACGGTGCGCGCGACGTTTGATACGTCCATGACCGGTTCCGGACGGACGGAACCGTCTGCCTGAGGGACGCCGCCGGACATGCGTTCCGTCATGTCTGACGCCGTGTTGCCGATATCGATCTGACCGCAGGCAATGTCGAACGCTCGCCCGTCGAGTGAAATGGACCGGGTGAGACCGGTAATCGCATGCTTTGACGTTGTGTAGGGAGCCGATCCCGGGCGTGGCGCATGGGCTGAAATCGAGCCGTTGTTTATGATGCGTCCGCCTTGTGGCGCCTGGCGCCGCATGAGGTTGAAAGCACCATGCGCAACAAAGAACGCGCCGTTCAGGTTGACGTTTATCACCTTCGTCCAGTCAGCCGGTGTCAGATCGCCGAAACCGGTCGCATCGATGTTCGTGCCGGCATTGTTGAACACGACGTCGAGCCGGCCAAATTCCGTTTCCACATCGCCAAAGAGCCGATCGACCGCATCCGGGTCAGTGACGTCGCATGGCATGACAGAAGGAGGCAGAGCCTGCCCCGCTGCGCTTTGGGCCGTCTGCTCAAGGGCTTCGCGGCGCCGGCCCACGAGCGCGACCTTGTATCCGGCAGTGACAAGCGCCAATGCGGTTGCCCGGCCGATGCCGGATCCCGCACCCGTAACGAGAGCAGTCTTTGTCATGATGGTTTCCTCGATCTTAAACCGAAGGGTCGTCCGCGCCCGGTCGGGGTGGACAATCGGTCTGGCAGGATGCGCAATTCAATCCGAGGAAAGCGTGCAAGGCAAGCGCGGAAGCGGGAGTCTAACCGGCAGGCAGGTCCGTCCCGAAACATCGGTCAGGGCGACCAACCCGTTTGACGTCGTCTTCAGTGCCCGCGCCGCCTTGGAAACACACACGTCAGATAGTTGGTCCCGCTGTCGCAGCGGGTTTCCACGATGCCGGCGCAGGAGAACATCAAGTCTTCAATGAGCAGCAGGCCGCCGGCGCGTTCTTCCGGTTCGGGACGCGCATCGTGACCTTTTTCTTCGGCCGATGTCCAGTGGCCGCCCGGGTCGGTGTCGACAATGGAAAGGCGCACCGCGCCGTGAACAAACGACAGCTCGACGCGAATGTTCGTCTCGCAACCGTTGTGCCGGAGTGTGTTGCGTAACGCTACGCGGACAAGATCCCGGACGGTGCTCGGATTGGCATCGACCTTTACGGGAAGGTCCGGCCGCAGATAGGTCAGGGTCTGGCCACGCCTTTCCGCCTCCGCGCGATAATCCGCTACGACGTCGGCAACAAGTCCGGTCAGGTCGATTTCCGAACGGGCGCGATCAAAGGAGCGGTGAGAATTTTCAAGGCGGGTCACCTTGTCGAGAAGATCGGTCTTCAACGCGCGTGACTGGGCCGCCGAATCCAGTAGAAGGCGGCGTGCGGTCTCGTTTTCCGTCCGGTTCATGGCAAGCACCGCCCCGCTGTGGGTCTTATCGACTGCGGCCAGCAACGTTTTCAGCCACGGCAGCACTTCGTCGGACGATTCTCCGACGGTGCTGATTGTTTCGAGCTGCGCCATCAGGATATCGCGACGTCTGGCGCGTACAAGCGCCGTGCGGATGCTCATTTCAAGGGCAAGCGGCGAGATCGTGGCCTTGTCCATCGTCTGCCAACCGTCAGCCAAGTGCGACGGACCTGACGCTCCATCGGGAGCCGGTGCGGTCAGGACAATGGGCGGACAGGACGGTTCGCTGCGCGCCAACGCCTGTAGAAGCGGCATCGCCGCATCGACCGTTGCTTCGTCGAGGAACATGATGTGGAAGTCCTGGTCCCGGGCTGCACTCAAGGCCTCTTCCGGTGACTGCACGCCGACGATGCGCACCGCGCACGCCTCCATGCGCTCGAGCGCCCGCAATAAAGGGTCCAAAGTTGCCGCCTCGTCATCAAGGACGAGGATGTCGAGGCATGGCCTCTCAGCCGGTCGGGATTCTGTTGTGACCGAACCGTCGCTGTGCGACCCGCCGGTCGTTAGGATCCGCAGATCATCGTCAAATCCGCCAATATTTCGCGCCATGATAGTCTCCGGTCGATCACCGCCATTGTCGATCGGATTTCCGTTCCGAGTGCACAGGCTATCGGTCAGCGGAATCCGATCCGGAAATCCCGCTCAGCCTTTTGGTACTTTGTTTAACAAAGACTTAAGAGTGCCTTTGACAGACCACGTTTTATGCACACTTGTGCAACAGAACGGGCGATCGTGTTGAAAATCGGGCACCAGCAACCAAATTTCGCGCCAATTTCCACGAAGGTGTGGATAGGTTCTGGATAACCCTTGATCGCATCATCGAAGCATCAAGTAGGGGGCCTGCACGGCCCGGTCTGCAGCCTGTCCCGTATTCTCCCTGGAGACGAACAAACCGTCGCTTTCACAGGTTTGCCACTTTTGCCACGACCGGGCGGCGGGCTGATCTGACAAAGACCGGGCCTGCGCTATCGTTTGCGGCTGGTCGTTGCATCCAACCAGTCTTATCAGAGGATCAGTGACCGGCCGCCAAGGCACCTGGACGCCGCGGATCGGCTGCGCCATGCAATCGGTCTCCGACGGCCTGCACGGATTGGGTCGATCCCATGACACGTTTGCGGGATACGACATGTCCGCGCTGTTCCAGGAGCCGGACCGTGTCGTTCCCCAGATCCGCTTCGACACGGATCTCGTCCGGCAGCCATTGATGATGGATTCGCACGGCATTGGTCGCTTCCGCGATGTTCATGCCGTGATCGATGACATTCATCAGGACCTGCAGCACCGTCGTGATGATTCGGCTGCCGCCAGGCGATCCGGTGGCCAGGACAAAAGCGCCGTCCTTGAAGACCAGTGTGGGACTCATGGAGGACAGCGGCCGCTTGCCCGGTGCCACGGCATTGGCGTCGCCGCCGATCAGTCCATAGGCATTGGCGGTCCCCGGCTTGGCGGAAAAATCGTCGAGTTCGTTGTTGAGCAGGATGCCGGTGCCGGTCGCAATCCGCCGCACGCCATAGGAAAAGTTCAGTGTATAGGTGTTGGAAACGGCGTTGCCGTCCTTGTCCACGACGGAAAAATGGGTCGTTTCGTTGCTTTCATAGGGGGCGGGATCGCCGGGGCGAATCTGCGCGGATACGGAGGCGCGGTTCGGTGAGATTTCCGCGCGCAACGATTCGGCATATCCCTTGGATGTCAGGCCGGGCACGGGAACGGTTACAAAGTCCGGATCGCCAAGATACTGGCTGCGGTCCGCATAAGCCCGTTTCATGGCTTCGGCCATCAGATGGATCGTGTCTGCGGTGTTGTGACCGAGATAGCCGATCGGAAAGCCTTCGAGAATGTTCAGGATCTGCACGATATGCACACCACCGGATGAGGGGGGCGGCATGGAGTGGATCTCGTATCCACGATATGTGCCCGTCACCGGCTGGCGCACAACCGGTTCGTAGTCTGCAAGGTCGGTCGGGGTCATAGCGCCGCCGATCTCCGTGACCCGCGCCGCGATCGCCTCGGCGATCGGGCCGGGATAGAAGCCGGCCGGTCCGTTCTCGGCAATCGCCCTCAGGCTCCTAGCGAGATCGGGTTGTTTGAGGATCTCGCCAGGCCGGTAGAGACCGCCGTCAGGCTTGTAGAAGATGCGGGCGGCGTCGGGATCGTCTTTCAGGCGTTTTTCAAAAGCAGCCAGGGAGAAGGCAAGATCGACGGAGACCGGAAACCCGTCTTCGGCCAGCGAAATAGCCGGGGCGACCAAATCGGCAAAGGTCAGCGTACCGCTGCCATATTGGGCATGCGCCAGGGCAAGGCCGGCAACCGTGCCGGGAACGCCGACCGCCAGCCCCGAATAGCGCGATTTGTCATTGTCCGGATTGCCGTCGGCATCCAGAAACATGTCCCGAAAAGCGGCCGCCGGCGCCCGTTCGCGATAATCGATCGCAAGCGTCTCGTCTTCGGCTGCCCGGTGCACGAGCATGAACCCGCCCCCGCCGAGATTGCCGGCCCGTGGCAGCGTTACGGCGAGCGCAAAACCGACCGCCACTGCGGCGTCGACCGCGTTGCCGCCGCGCTCCAGAATCGAAACACCCACGCCTGTCGCGAGAGCCTCCTGGCTGGATACCATGCCGTTGTCCGCAATGACCGGATGAAACCGGTCATCGCCGGAAAGGATCGGCGGTGCGGGTGTCTGGGCGATTGCAAACCCGGTCGAAAAGCCGACGATCAGTGCGACCCAACCCATCTTGCGGAATTGACCCATCATGCACTCCCTGGTCGCGGATCAGCATCGGTGGTCACTTTAGCCTGCCCTTCTCATACTTGTCATGGTCTGCGTCGCATTCAAACGGTCGTCACGCAAAAAGCGATCCTGAAAGCGCAGCGGGGCTGGGTTGAGGGGCGCGACGCAAATCGGATGTCTCCGATTTGCGCACTCAGCGGCCAACATGGAAACATCCGTATTGGAGCAGGCGGGGCTTGCATGCGACCCCAAGGACAGCGCTACGCAGACCATGGCAAGTATGAGAAGTGCAGGCCAGCACTTGCCAAAAAAATGGGAGCCGTCGGCTCCCAGGAATGTGCTTGATGGAGTATTCGGAACAGGATCTCATGCCGAAATGCACGTCGGCCAAAAACGGCGAAAGATCGAAACCTGTTGCGTCGTTTATCCCGCAGACCGTCGTTAATCGCAAGTTAAGCCTTAAATTAGGGTAAACATCGACGCTTTTGCATAAGCGTGCTGCATTGCAGCACTTTCGGGT
Source organism: Pseudomonadota bacterium (assembly GCA_038745065.1). Classification (GTDB taxonomy): domain Bacteria; phylum Pseudomonadota; class Alphaproteobacteria; order Rhizobiales; family JANQQB01; genus JANQQB01. The sequence continues at coordinate 34,891 of JBCDLT010000014.1, forward strand.
TCCGTTTTGGCGCAAATCGGGCTATGCGAACACCGACAAGCCGCGCGACCCGCATTTTTTATGGTCGGTCGCCGGAAGTGATTTCCCGAAAACCGGAACCTGTCATGTCCCTGCGCAACATCGCGATCATTGCCCATGTCGACCATGGAAAGACTACGCTCGTCGACAAGCTGCTGCAGCAATCCGGCACTTTTCGGGATAACCAGCGGGTTGCTGAACGGGCGATGGATTCCAATGACCTGGAGCGAGAGCGCGGGATCACGATTCTGGCCAAGGTCACATCGCTGGATTGGAAGGGGCATCGCATCAACATTGTCGATACGCCCGGACACGCCGATTTCGGCGGTGAGGTCGAGCGTATCCTGAACATGGTCGATGGTGTCATCCTGCTCGTGGATGCGGCGGAAGGGCCGATGCCGCAGACCAAGTTCGTGCTGGGCAAGGCACTTGGCCTCGGCCTCAGGCCGATCGTTGCGATCAACAAGATCGATAAACCGGAAAGCCGGCCGGACGCCGTGCTGGACGAGGCGTTCGACTTGTTCGCAGCGCTCGATGCCGACGAGAATCAACTGGACTTTCCAACGCTCTACGGCTCCGCGAAAGAAGGCTGGATGGCCGCCGAGCCGGAAGGGCCGAAAGACGATATGGCGCCCCTGTTCGACCTCGTGCTGGAGCATGTGCCCGAACCGGCGATCGAGGACGGCCCGTTCCGCATGCTCGTCACAACGATTGGCGCCGACCCCTTTCTCGGCCGTATTCTCACCGGCCGGATCGTCTCCGGATCGATCAAGCCGAACCAGTCGGTGCGGGCGCTGTCGCGCGACGGGTCATCGATCGAATCCACCCGCGTCTCGAAAGTTCTGGCGTTCCGCGGCCTGGAACGTCAGCCGGTGGAGGAGGCCGAGGCCGGCGACATCGTCTCGCTCGCCGGGTTGCAAAAGGCGACGGTGGCAGACACCATCTGCGACCTGACGGTCGACCAGGCACTGCCGGCACAGCCGATCGATCCGCCGACCCTGTCTATGACCTTCCAGGTCAATGATTCGCCGCTCGCCGGCCAGGACGGCGACAAGGTGCAAAGCCGGGTGATCCGCGAAAGACTGATGAAGGAAGCCGAAGGCAACGTCGCCCTGCAGATTTCTGATTCGGCCAGCAAGGACGCGTTCGAAGTCGCCGGCCGCGGCGAATTGCAACTGGCCGTTTTGATCGAAACCATGCGCCGCGAGGGCTTCGAACTGGGCGTTTCGCGCCCGCGTGTCGTGTTTCGTCCCGATACCGGAAACGGCGGTCAACTGGAACCGATCGAAGAAGTCACGATCGACGTCGACGAGGAATTCGCCGGTGCCGTCGTGCAGAAATTGTCGGAGCGCAAAGGCACGCTGTTGGAAATGCGGCCCTCCGGCGGCGGCAAGCAGCGCCTGATCCTGCTCGTGCCGACACGCGGCCTTATCGGCTATCTCGGTGAGTTTCTCACCGATACGCGGGGCACCGGGATCATGAACCGGGTGTTTCACGATTACGAACCCTATCGCGGGGACATTCAAGGGCGCCATACCGGCGTCCTGATCTCCAACAGCGACGGCGATGCAGCCGCCTATGCCTTGTTCAACCTGGAGGATCGCGGGCCGATGATGATCGAGCCGGGCACGCGGGTCTATCAGGGTATGATCGTCGGCGAACACACGCGCGGCAACGACCTGGAGGTCAATGTCATAAAGGGCAAGCAATTGACCAATGTGCGGGCCGCCGGCAAGGACGAGGCGGTCCGGCTTACAACGCCGATGAAGATGTCGCTGGAACGGGCACTGTCCTACATTGCCGACGATGAACTTGTCGAAGTGACGCCAAAATCGATCCGGCTACGAAAGGCCTTTCTCGATCCGCACGAACGCAAGAAGGCGGAACGCAAGAAACTGGCCGGCGCCGCCTGACCGGGGCTGGGATCTTGGTTCAGGCATAACATCATTGAAACTGCGCCGCTTTTTCCAGTAGGCGGCTGGCTGTAGGTGGCCCGTGCCGCTGAAATCATGCGCTTAAGTGCGCCAAGACGCGGGCAACGTCGTTAATCCTGTCTTAATTTTTCCCGCGCAGGGCCTTTCGTTTCGCGACGGTCTCGCCTTATGCTTGGCGCATGTCGACCACGACACTCGATATTCGTATCGCCGTACCGGAAGACGCCGCCGCCATCGCGGCCGTGCACGACGCGGCGTGGCGCAATGCCTATCGGGGGATCATTCCGGGCGTCGCGTTGGAACGCATGGTGTCTCGGCGCGGCGAAACATGGTGGGCCTACAATATCCGAAAGGGCGGCGCCGTTCTGGTGCTTGAAGTCTGCGGTGCCGTTGCGGGATATGTATCGGTCGGCCGCTCACGCATGTCGCGCCTTACCTATACCGGTGAAATCTACGAATTGTATGTCCACCCCGACTATCAGGGGCTCGGGTTCGGGCGCAAATTGCTGAAAGCGGGACAGGGGCTGTTGCGGCGCAACAAGCTCAACGACATCGCCCTGCGTGTCCTGTCCGAAAACGATCGGGCGGTCGCCTTCTATCGTTCCTGCGGCGGCAAGATCGTTGCCCGCTCCGAAGAGACCGTCGGTCAGTCGAAGCTCGACGTCTCGGTTTTCGCCTGGCCGAACGCGGCCTGACCGGACGCAGCGTTCCCGGTGAGCCTTTGTAGCGGAGGTCACCTCCCGTCAGCATGATGGGACAGTCGTTCCCGCCGACCGAGGCCGAAAGTCTAGCTTGTCTTGACACGCGGGCCGCGTAGTCTCCCGACAGTCATAAACCAGGATCCTTGCCATGCGTATCGATGCCGTACCGATCGGGGTAAACCCGCCGGAAGACGTGAATGTGATTATCGAGGTTCCGGTCGGCGGCGAACCGATCAAATACGAGATGGATAAGGCCGCCGGAGCAATGTACGTGGATCGTTTCCTGTACACGTCCATGCGCTATCCGGGCAATTACGGGTTCGTACCGCATACCCTGTCGGATGACGGCGACCCGATCGATGTCATCGTTGCCAACCAGCGGGCCATCGTACCCGGTGCGGTTATGAATTGCCGTCCGATCGGGGTGCTCATCATGGAAGACGAGGCCGGGCAGGACGAAAAGGTGCTGGCCGTACCGTCAACGCAACTCACCCGTCGTTATGAAAAAGTACACACATATTCGGATCTGCCGGAGATAACGTTGCAGCAGATCGAACACTTCTTCAGCCATTACAAAGACCTCGAAGCCAACAAGTGGGTGAAGGTGGTCGGATGGCAGGATGCCGACACCGCCAAACGCATGATCGCCGAATCGATCGAAAGAGCCGGTACCGAAACGGCCTGAAGGCGGCCCGCGTTCAGCGTTCCTCGTCGGAACATGGCTGCTTTTCAGAACCGATTTGGATCCGTTACGCGACCGCCGGCTCCGCGCGGCGCAGAAGCGATAACGCACCTGCAAGCGCGACAAGCGCCAGGACGGTCGACGCGACTGCATTCCATCCGGCAAACGACAGACCGAACATGCGCCAACTGGCTTCAGTGCAGGAGACAAGGCGCGTCGACTGCAATTGCGACATCAGATCGTTGATCGATGCCGCGCCGTCGCCGGTGCTTCCGCAATCGGCCGGCCCCGGCCAGAAAGCCCATTCCGCGCCGGCCTGATAGACGCCAAGCCCCGCGCCATAGAGCATCGCGGCGCCAGCCAGCAGCAACAGGCTGGCCCGGATGGTGCGGCCCCAGCCGAGATAGAAACCGGCGAGAGCGACCGCTGCCAGCGGCAGCGCCGCGTAGTAGGGGTGACGCTGTTCCAGGCACAATTTGCAAGGCAGGTATCCGCCGATCAACTGGAAGCCCCAAGCGGCGGCGATTGTCGCGCCGCCGATCAGGATGAAGGCCAGCGTTGCAAAAGGAACGGCTCGGGTCTCGGACAATCTCTGGGTCATCGTCCTTCTCCTTGCGGACGGCCTATCCTGCTGCCACATGCCTGGCGATGTTCGTTCAATCGGCCGTGACGGATCATCAGACCACGTATCTCAGTGCCACGAAACCGCCGACCAGCAACACCACAAAGATCGTGAACATCAGCGCCAATCGCTCCTCGATGAAGGCCCGGATCGGCGGTCCGAGATAGTACAAGAGGCCCGCGACGACAAAAAACCGGAGACCCCGGGCGACCAGGCTCGACAGGATGAAGATTGGCAGGTTGAGCGCGGTAGCGCCGCTTGCAAGCGTGATCACCTTGAAGGGAAACGGCGTCACACCGGCAATGAAGACGATCCACGCCCCCCAATCATTGTACTGGTCCGCGAAACTGTCGAACTTTTCCGCATATCCATAAAAACCGAGGATCGGCTGGGCGACCTCGACGAACAACAGAGCCCCGATCGCATATCCAAGCAGGCCACCAAGAACGGATGTGATGGTGCACAGGGTCGCATACCACCAGGCCTTCACCCGGTTGGCGATGACCATGGGGATGAGGATGACATCGGGGGGGATCGGAAAGACGGAACTCTCGGCGAATGAAACCGCTCCCAACGCGTAAGGCGCGTTCGGTCCGGAGGCCTGGTCCATGGTCCAGTCGTAAAGGCGTCTCAGCATGGCGGCTGTTTAGCGGTCGCCGCTGCCGAAGTCCATTGCGGACTTGTGCGAGAAACAGAGCGCCGTCGCTGTACTTGGTTGCTCCGGACGCTTTGTCACACCCGCCCGGCGCAGGGCCGGCGAAGGGAGATGCCGAACAGAGTGATCAGAGCGGTAACAAATCCGAATGTGCGCATTTTCAGCTTCATCGTCGTTCTCCTCTCCAAATGTGATTTCATCCTGAACCTGCCTGCCTGAGCGGAGTCTGAAGCGCTCGTTCATTTTGCGTTCATGTTCGATGGTGCTATCAGCAGATTGCAACCTGTCGACAGGCTGCTATGCATGCGCGTGGGGGCGCGAAGGGGTCTGCAAGCCGGGCCCCGTCACGGGGAGACGGTACGGATGAGCCTCGTTTCAGGCGTCCTGGATCGCGTCGCCGACGCGCGCCAGCAAACCCCCCATGCCGACGAACGCAGACGCGCTTTCGAGGATCAGGAACAGCAGGGCCTCGTGCTCGCTTTCTGGGCGCGTACGATCGCGGTCGGCATCGTCGCCGTGTTCCTGGCCTATCTCATTCCCTGGCCGCGTTCGCTCTACTACCTGTCCTGGGTGGGCGCCTTCTTCGTGCTGGGGGTTGTGCCCTATCTCCTGCGCAAGACGCCGTTCTGGCGCGGCTGGATGACCTTTGTGTTCATCGCGTTGGACGTGGCTCTCATCACTGCCGTTCTGCTCATGCCGACCGGTCTGTCGGATACGGAATGGCCGGTCCAGACACGGACCCGTTTCCCAGATTTTCTCTATCTGCTGCTCTACCTTGCCGGCTCGACGCTCAGCTTTTCCAGGCTGGTCGTCTGGACCACCGGCACCATGATCTCCGCGGCCTGGGCGATCGGCTTCCTGGTCATCTATTTCAGCGCCGGCACCGTTACGTTCGACAATGCGCTCGAACACGGCTTTACGCCGGAAACGATGGGCAACAGCCTGCCGGTCTATCTGCATCCGAACTTCATGTCGTTCAACGGCATGCTGACCCAGGTCGTGGTGACGCTGCTCATCACCTTCGTGCTTGGAACAGCAATTGCCCGGGCCCGCCGCTTCATGACGCGCCAGATCGATTCCGAATTGGAACGGGAAAGTCTCGCGCGGTTTTTTTCCCCCGACGTTATCGGGCGGATTTCGAACATCGAGGCGCTGCGCGACGGCGGTCAGACCCATAACGCTGCCGTATTGTTTGTCGACATTGTCGGCTTCAGCACGCTTTCAGAAGGCATGGCGCCGAATCAGACGATCGCCTTCCTCCGGGCGTTCCACGAGCGCATGGCCAACACCGTGTTCGCGCATTCCGGGACGCTCGACAAATATCTCGGCGACGGGCTGATGGCGACCTTCGGCACGTTCGAAAGCCAGACCGACGATGCCCGCCGGGCCCTGCAATGCGCGCTCGATATGGTGGAAGGTGTCGATCGCTGGAACCAGGACCGTCTGCGTGACGGTTTACCGCCGGTGCGCATCGCGGTCGGTGTGCACTACGGGCCGGTGATTGCCGGCGATGTCGGGAGCGGCCGACGGATGGAATTCACCGTCGTTGGCGATTCCGTCAATGTTGCAAGCCGCCTGGAGCGCATCAGCCGCGATCACGAATCACCGGTTGCAATCTCCGGCGACCTGGCGCGCGCAGCCGAAGTATCGGAAGAGCATCCAGCCTTCGGCTGGCGGCTCGAGCCGCGCGGCAGCGTCACCGTGCGGGGACGCCGGCAAAAGCTCGACCTGTGGGTTGCGAGCGGCCGCGCAGAGCCGGCCTGACTGCACTCAAGTCCTATTCGCCAGCGGCTTGGGGACGCTTGTCGTAATAATAGTTCGCCTTGCGTCCGAACAGCAGGCCCCGCAATAGGCGTCGTGACCGCTCGGACCGACGCAGCGGTTCGATCACCGCGCGCGCGGCGCCGAAGGCTGCAATTTTCAGGCCGTCAAAGAGCGGAAAACGTCCCGGAGCCGGTTGCGGAAGCTTCATGCGGCGCAGTACGGCATTGGCGAACATCAGCGTATTGTTGCGAAGCACCGGTCGGGTTTTCCAGGTGATCGCCATCGACACCGCGACGTCATCGCCGGTGCGCACCCAATGGGGCCAAGTATAAGGCACGTAAAGGCCGTCACCCGGTTCGAAGTCGAAGATCCTGGCGTTTTGTTCGAACGCCGCATCATAGGCCAGATTGCGGTGCTTGCCGGGATAGGTTTCCAGATATTCTTCGCTCACAAAGGATCGGCCCCGATTGTCGAAGACGTGCATGGCCTTCGGCCCCTTCAGGTGCACGAACAGATTTTCTTCGTAATCGACATGAAACGGCGTGACCGAATTGGCCGAGGCCACGAAAATGAACCCCTGGATATCGTAAAATCCGGCGTCGTCGGTCGTCGCGTGACCGCAGGCGCGCGCCGCATCGCTCAGGCAGGTGTTGAGGATTTCGCGGTAGTCCGGAACGACCTCGACGCTTTTCAACACCATCCAGGCGCCGCAGGTTTCGATCTGGCGAACGACGTCTGCCGGTTCCAGATCGACCGAGGCGATCGTATCCGGGTTCTGGCCGGGTTCGAGCCGCCCGGAATTGTATTCAACGCGGTCGCCGTCAAGACGGCGCGCCAGATCGGCCAGGGCATCGAGCTGCAGAAGCGGATGATCGGCAAGCGCATGCCGAAAGGGTGTGGGTTCGGTCGGAAAGCCGTCTTGCGCGAAATCGGCCGGCAGGTGGAGTGACATCGTCAGGATCCTTCGGTCGTCCGTGTCTTGGGGCGTTTCAGTCTGTTTCTGAGGTGTTTGGCCGCGGCGCGCACCGTGCGATAGGCCACGCGGTCCGCCTGCATCAGAGCCGTCGGGCGATGCAGCCCCCGGCGCAACGGGAAGTAGGCCTGAACGACGGACAGGCGTTCCCGCCACAAGTGATCGATCATCGGATGATCCGGGGCAGCAAGGGAGTCGGCGGCCACGATGGCCGGATCATCGAGCAGCGATCCGGTCAGTCCGAGGATCAGCTGATTGCCGGGCGAATACCGGGCAAAATCCTCCCGATAGGCAATTTTCCAGGTGAACAGGCGATCTCCGTCGACAAAGCTGATGAGGCTTGCAATCACCTCATTGCCGACCGCTACTTCGTCGATCCGGATCCGGCCTGAAAGGGCGAAGGCGTTGACAATGTCGGACGCATGGCGCATGCGCGCCGCATCGGAACCCAGCGCGGTTTCCCGCCGGCCTTTCCAGCCAAGCGCCTCCAGGGCGATATAGCGCTCGAACGCTCCGGCGATCGCTCCCCGATCTGTATGGACATGCGCCCGCACTGGCCCGAGTTCACTCAAGCGGCGGTATTGACGCGCCAGTTCCTTGCGCTTCTTGCGGGTCAGTGCCGATTGGCGGAAGTGATCGATGTCCCGTGTCGCGTCCAGCGCGGCCCGTTCAAAACGGTCCAGAATGAGGGGCGGCAGGCCATGGTGCTCGGCCGCGCGGCAGAGCGCGTTATAGACCGGGCCGTTGGCGTCCAGATGAACAATGATGCCGCGCGGGATTTCGCGGTGCGCGGCCCGGTAGAGTGCGTCGGCGGTCACCTCCAGCATGTCGCGATCGATGAGCGGCGTCCCCACGGGGCCGTAATCGTGGAAGTAGACGGCATCGTATCGTCCGGAAAAACCAAAGCCGATGGTCGTGCGCACCAGCGGGAACGCGCCGGTGAGACGGCCGTTCTTGCGCACCATCAGCACTCTTGGATCGGCCGGCTGCAAGTAGTCGACAATCGGCAACAGAAAGTCCGGCCGAAAGAACGGGTTCGGCTCGGCTGCGCTGTTAGCCAATGCCCGCCACGCGGTTTCATGGGTGGCGACCTCGGCCACCGGCATGACCGAGAAATCAAACGGCGTTGCCGATCCGACGGCCTTGAGCGAGCGAATGCCGTTGGCGACACGCTCTTCGGCCATTGATACCCGGCGATGGAACGGATCCCCGACAGCACTCATGTTCCAGCGGCCTCCGAGTTTGTGACATCCGGTCGGAGAGGGGGTGCGGCGGCGGCGCGGGATCTGAAGAAAGCGACATAGAGAAACAGGCCAAGGCGCCGATGCACCGTGTAAACCAGCAGGGCCGTCTCGAAGATCATCGCCGTCGTGGTCGCCAGGGCAGCGCCGAGCAGCCCAAAATGCGGAATGAGAAGGTAGTTCAGGAGCACGTTGAGGCCGAAGGTGGCTCCGTAGACCGCGGCACAGACGCGCTGGTGGCCCGACATGTTCAAAAGAACGTCCACCGGACCGGCCGATGCCCGGGCCAGCACGCCGATGACCAGAACGAACATGAGCGGATAGCCGGCATCGAATGTGTCACCGAACAGCGACAGAAGCACATTGCCGAACAGAAGCAGCAAGCCGGCCGCGGCGACAGACGGCCAGAAGGTCCACAACACGCCGTCGCGGACCGCATCGGCGAACCCCTGCCCGTCGCCGGAATAGTAGAATTTCGAGTACCGGTGTCCGCACGCCGCCTTCACGGCAAAATAGACAAAATGGATGATCGCCATGGTCTTGGCGGCGGCAAAGTAGATCGCCACATCCTCGGGCGGCAGGAACTGGCTGACGATGACGACATCGGAACCGGTCAGCAGGTAGAAGAACCCTTCGACCATGAAGATCGGCAGCGAGATGCGTACCCATGTCGCCGTCTCGAAGCGCTTGGCGCCGGCCGGGATGACCTTCGGCAGCCGGCGATGCAGACCGTAATACTGGAACAGCGCGGTGGCGTAGGAGGCGAATATTGCAGCAAAGCAGGCCGTCTGCGCATTCAGGTCGAAACCGGCCCATCCTGCTCCGACCAGGGCAACAAGCAGCAGAACCGGGCGCCAGATGTAGTTCGGCACGATCGACAGATCGATCCAGTTCTGCGATCGGGCGATGCCGTCCTGAACCTCGAACAGCGTGTACATCGGCAGGCAAATGGCGATCAGGTAGATCGGCATCACGTAGTAATGGGTGACGAAGTCCTCGAACAGGTAGAGGCCGAGACAGCCGAGCGCGGCAATCGCCGTGGAAAACAGCATCGTGATCCGCCGGCTCGATACAAGCACGCCACGCAGAAGATCGAACTGGCGCTTGGCCTGATATTCCGGAATGAAGCGCAGCACCGAAGTCTGGAAGCCAAGCGCCGTTACGGCAGCCAGAATCAGCATCCATGTCCAGACCACGACAAAAATGCCGTAATCGAATCCTCCGAGCCAACGGGCGAGGATCACCTGGGACGCATAGGCCAGCACGGCGCCAACGAGCCGGACAGCGAAAGTCTTCAGGGCGACCTGCTGGGTCCTGGCCCGTTCATCAGTGCCTGTCAGAACGGAATCGGCCTGGCGCAATGCGGGCGCCGCCTTGTCGAAAAGGCGCGCCGGCAAAACGGATTGTGCCAATGCTGCTGCCGAAAAACGCATCAAATGCGCTCCGAAATCCACCCTGTTATTGCGGGCAAATCTACGGAACCGCGATTAATTTTCCCTCCGTCCGGCGGCCGAAAGAGCGGTTGCGTCGACGAATTCTAATGGGTCGGTTAAGGGTTTGTGAATCATTTGTCCGAACGGATCCGGCGCATCGCTTCGCCGGCTTCGACACACTTCCTGAGAGGACAGCGGTTCATGGCGCTCAGCCGACGGGACTTCGGACTGGCCGTGCTTGCGGCCTTCCTTTGGGGTGCGACCTTTCCGGTTTCCGCTGTCGCCCTAGCCGAAACGCCGCCTTTCTTCTTCACATTCTTGAGGTTTCTCGTGGCCGCGGCGTTTGTATTTTTCGTTCCGCGCCCGGATGTGCCGTGGCGGGTCCTCATCGGCATCGGCCTTTTCCTGGGTATCGGGCAATACGGTCTGATGTTCGTTGCCATGACGCTGGGCGTGCCGGCCGGGCTTGCTTCGCTTCTGATCCACACGCAGGCCCTGTTTACCATCGCGCTCGCGGCGATCATCTTTTCGGAACGCCTTACCTTCCGGCAAGTCCTGGCAATCGGCCTGGCGGCGTTGGGCCTCGTCATGCTGATCGTGGACCGCTCCGAATCGGCAGCGTTGGTCGGGCTCGGCCTGATGCTGGCGGCCGCGACTTGCGGGGCGGGCGGTAACATCCTTCTCAAAGGGCTTGGACGTGTCGACATGCTCGGCGTGGCCGTTTGGATGAGCGTGGTGTCGCCGCTGCCGCTTCTGGCCTTGTCGCTGGTGCTGGAAGCGGATGGGTCGATTGCCGCGCTGATGGCGACGCTGTCCTGGCGGGTCCTGGCCGCAGCGTTCTATTCCGCCGTTCTGGCTACGGTCTTTGCCTATGCGATCTGGGGCCGGCTGTTCGTCACCTATGAAGCTGCCCGCGTCGCGCCGTTCTTCCTGCTGGTACCCATATTCGGTATCAGCCTGTCGGTATGGCTGCTCGGCGAACGGCTTTCCGCGATTCAGATCTTCGGCGCGGCGCTGATCTTCGGCGGCCTCGCCCTGTCACTCCGGCAACCGAAAACCTGACCCGCACCGGACCAGCGGAATTAGGGTCATTCTGATTTTAACAGAACCAATCGCTGGGCTGCTTCGCCCACCATTATCGCTCGCAACGATGCGCCTAGACCCAAATGCCGAATCTACGGAACATGCGATAAGGCGGCAAATCGATCTAGGTCGCGCGTCGCAGTGTTAACTTGACCGAAGGTCATGATTGCCCAACTGCGAGATTGACGGCCGGTGCCGTCGTCGCGGGGCTATGCGGTCGCCGTGCCTCGTCCGACAACACTCTCAGCGCTTGATCGAGCTGAATGGTCTCCGTCGCTGGCGATCCCAGCCGCCGCACCGACACGCTCCGCTCCGCGGTTTCGCGCTTGCCGACTACAAGCAGAACCGGGATCTTGGACAGGCTGTGCTCGCGCACTTTGTAAGGGATTTTTTCGTTGCGCAGATCGAGTTCGGCGCGAAGCCCATGCGCGGCCAGTTGCGTTCCGATTTCTTGCGCATAAGTGTCGGCGTCGGAGGTGATCGTTGCGACGACCACCTGCGTCGGTGCAAGCCATAGCGGGAAGTGCCCTGCATAGTGCTCGATCAGGATGCCGGTAAAGCGTTCCAGCGAGCCAAACAATGCCCGGTGCAACATAACCGGCGCAATCTTCTCGCCGCGCTCGTTGATGTAGAAAGCACCAAAACGCACCGGTAGGTTGAAGTCGACCTGGAGGGTGCCGCATTGCCAGTTTCTGCCGATGGCATCGCGTAACACATATTCGAGCTTCGGTCCGTAGAAGGCACCCTCGCCCTCGTTAATCGTGTAAGAAAGTCCAAGCGTATCAAGAGCCTGCTTGAGCGAGGCTTCCGAACGATCCCAGGATTCATCGGAGCCGATCCGGTGCTCGGGTCGGGTCGACAGCTTGATGTGGACTTCGGTAAAGCCGAAGTCTCGATAGATGGAGAGGATCAGGTCGTTGACCTCGATGCACTCCGTGGTGAGCTGGTCTTCCGCGCAGAATATATGTGCGTCGTCCTGGGTGAAGGAGCGTACGCGCAGGAGCCCGTGCAGCGCGCCAGACGGCTCGTAGCGATGGACCTTGCCAAACTCGGCAATCTTGAGCGGCATATCCCGATAGCTTTTCAGGCCCTGTTTGTAGATCAGCATGTGGCCGGGGCAATTCATCGGCTTTAGCGCAAAGTCCCGATCATCCTCGGTTTTTGTGGTGAACATGTGCTCGCGATAGTTCTGCCAGTGGCCGGAGGTTTCCCACAGGTGTCGGTCCATGATGTCGGGCGTGTTGACCTCGATATAGCCGGCCGCCGCCTGTCTCTCGCGCATATAGCCGATCAGATTCTGGAACAGCGTCCAGCCTTTGGGATGCCAGAAGACCGAGCCGGGTGCCTCCTCCTGGAAATGGTAGAGGTTCATCTCGCGGCCGAGCCGGCGATGGTCGCGCTTTTCGGCCTCCTCAATCATCTTGAGATGTGCATCGAGTTCCGCCTGTGTCGCAAAGGCGGTTCCATAGATACGCGTCAGCATGGGCTTGGTGGCATCCCCGCGCCAGTAGGCGCCGGCGACGTTGGTGAGCTTGAAAGCCTGACCGATCTTCCCCGTCGAAGTCATATGCGGGCCGCGGCAAAGATCGAGCCATTTGCCCTGCCGATATACCTTGATGTCTTCGCCTTCCGGAATGGCGTCGATCAACTCGACCTTAAATGTCTCCCCCTTATTTCGAAAAAAGTCTTTCGCTTGTTCGCGACCCCAGACCTCCCGGGTAAAGGGTTCATTGCGGGCGATTATTTCGCGCATGCGTGCTTCGATCGACGGCAAATCGTCGGGCGTGAACGGCGTGTCGCGAGCGAAATCGTAGAAGAAGCCGTTCTCGGTAACCGGCCCGATGGTGGCCTGTGTGTTGGGAAACAGCTCTTGCACGGCCTCGGCCAGGACATGGGCGGCGTCGTGGCGGATCAATTCCAACACGCGCGGATCCTCGCGGCCGAAAAATTCGACACACACATCGCGGTCGACTCGGTCGGCGAGGTCTGTGAGCCGGCCGTCGATGGCCATGGCTACCGCTTTTTTACGCAGGGATGGCGCGATGGCTGATGCGATCTCCGACCCGATTACGGGCAGCTCGAATTCGCGCTCGGCGCCGTCAGGCAGAGTGATTCGGACCATGAATAAACCTCAAGAGCAGTAGCTTAAAAGAGGGGCGCTCTACCGGAACCGGATCGTAGCCAAAGCCGCCGAGCGGATGACATCGCGCCAGACGCCAAGCGGTCAGGAACAAGCCCCAAATTGGCCCATGTCGCTGCAGCGCCTCGATGGCGTAAGCCGAGCATCTTGGTTGGAAGCGGCAGGTCGGGCCGTGGGTGGGCGATAGAACAATTTGATAGAGACGGACAAATCCGACCAGAAGGCCAGCGACGGTGATGCTGACAGCGCGGACAAAAACGCTGGCTGCAGAAATGACGCCATTCATAATGCGAGCCTTCGCGGCGCCGCGACGCCGACATATTTCAGATTCTGAACAAAACCCATGCCCTTCGGGCATGCCCCAATTCGGTCTCTCTTGACAAGGCGCATGTCCGGAAGCGCGCGATCGCGCAGGACGCGCGCCATGTCCGCATCAGCCCGGCCGCCGACGATCATGACTTTGGTGCGCATGGTCGATGGTCGAGTGCGGCCGGACTTGGAGCCGGATCCGGTGCGATGCTCATGCGGCATGTTCTGTACTGGCATGGTGGTCGTGCTGGCGCTGATGGCCGGACCCCAAGAAGCTGAAACTTTGCTTGAGAAAATCGTCGGTCAGATCCCGGCCGATCAGAACGATGCGGCTGCGCCGATCATGGCTTGGCCAGTTTCTTAGCACGACCGGTGGGTGAAAAATGTGCTGGACGCCGTGCAGAACAAACGGAGCAGGCGCTCCCTCGACGTTCACAATGCCCTTCATGCGTAAGATGTTGGGGCCGCGAAGCAGCATCAGAGTTTCGAGCCACTTATCGAAGACGTCCGCGCCGATCGGCTCGTCGACGGTATAGGTGACAGCCGAGATTCGATCGTCATGGCGGTTTACGTCATGCTCATGGTCGTGGTGATGGTGATGGTCGTGGACATCACCTTCGTGATGCTGATGACCATGATGGTGGCTGTGATCATGGCCATGGTGGTGACCATGCGCATGATGTTGATCGGGGCCGCCATAAGCCTCGGCGTTCAACCAGGTCTGGACATCAAGGCTCTTGCTCTTTGGATTGTAGAGTCCGGCATTGAGCAGGCGTGACGGTTCAACGGCACCATTGTGGGCTCGGATGATAGGCGCTCCTGGATTGAGAACCCGCAAACGCGCCTGAAGTGCCTCAACAGCGTCAGGTTCGACAAGATCGGTCTTGGTCAAAAGGATACGGTCAGCCATGGCGGCTTGCTTGACCGCTTCGTCTTGCGCATCGAGCGTAGCGGCGCCGGCCGCCGCATCTACGGTTACGATGACGCCGTCGAGCCGAAACGTATGTGCAATGAAACTGTCGGTCATGAGGGTATGCAGGATGGGCGCCGGATCAGCCAGGCCGGTCGTCTCAATGACCACCCGATCGAACCCATCGATTTCACCGCGCTCGACGCGATCAACAAGGTTATGCAATGTCTCAACGAAGTCGCCGCGGATGGTGCAGCACAAGCAACCCGATTGCAGCAGAACAAGGTTCTCAGTCGCCGCTTCGACCAGTTCGTGGTCAAGCCCGATTTCGCCGAACTCATTGATGACGACGACCGTGCGAGCCAGGTCTGGATGCCGCAGAAGATGATTGAGAACGGTCGTTTTTCCGCTTCCGAGAAAGCCTGTCAAAAGAGAAACGGGTTTGGCACCGGCAAGGTCGTGATCTGCCACGGGTATCGGTCCTTCTAATTTCGGTATCAGGAAGCTGCGCTGGCCGTTGCCTGGCAGGTCGCACATTTGCCATACATCTCGACTACACGCCTGGCGATCTTGAAGCCAAACTCGGCAGCATCGGAATCGAACAACACGTCTGTCGATGGATTATCGACATGGACGAAGCTGCCGCAGGCATCGCAGATGAAAAACACACAGGTATGCGCATGATCGGGACATGTGCAGGGGAGAAAGGCCTTTTTGGTTTCAATGCGGGCGATGAACTTTTGCTCGAGCAAAAATTCGAGCGCGCGATAGACGGTTGGCGGCGAGAGTGTTCGGCCCAGCTTTTCTCCCAGCCTTAGGATCAGATCGTAAGCACCGATCGGCTGATTAGCTTGCCATAGCGCTTCGAGGACCGCGCGTCGGATCGGGGTGAACTGAACGCCTCTCGTTTTGCAGGCGCGCTCCGCCGAGCGCAAGGCATTCGTAGCTCTGTGACGCTCTCGCTCTCCGGCCCGTCTTGGGGCGTGAAACATCGGTAAATCTCTCTCTCCGCGAATCACGGATGGATCTTGTAGGTAACGTTATAACATTGCATATTTGGGAACAAGAGTCAGTCGAGGAGTCAGGCTAAGATGGATGTTGCATTGCAGGGTGTAGCCCGAGAAAAAATCCAGAAAGCAGGTCGAAGGCGACCTGATCGGGCCGATGTGGAGGCTGCCGTCCGCCTATTGATCGAATGGACAGGCGACGATCCGGATCGGGAAGGCTTGGTCGACACCCCTGCGCGGGTCGTACGCGCCTACGAGGAAATGTTTGTCGGCTACAACACTGATCCGTCTGAGCTTCTTGGCCGAACATTTGACGAAACAGACGATTATGACGACATGATCGTGCTTCGTAACATGCGGCTCGAATCGCATTGCGAGCACCATATCGTCCCGATCATCGGAAAAGCCCACGTGGCCTATCTCCCCGACAAGCGCGTAGTCGGCATCAGTAAGCTTGCCCGGGTCGTTGAAGTCTACGCCAAGCGTCTGCAGATCCAGGAGACGCTGACCACTCAAATTGCCAACACGATCCAGAACGTGCTCCAGCCACAAGGCGTGGCGGTAGTGATCGAAGCGGCGCATATGTGCATGACGACGCGCGGCATCCGCAAACCCGGGGTCAGCATGTTCACGCGGCGGTTCCTGGGAGCGTTTAAGACCGATCGTGACCTGCGTCGGGAATTCCTTGCCTCGATCGCCGGATCCAGCGGGGTGGGCGGCTAAGCACTACATCTCCCGATGCATTGTGCGAAGTGTTCGCGCCGCCCCCTGTCCGTTGAGCAGGTTTTCGTGTGGGCGTCCGGTCTTGCTTCTAACGTGCTGTTCCGCTCCATGCGGAGGCGTGGCTGATCGAATTGCCTTCACAGAGACTGAGAAGGCATTCGATCCGGTCACGAAACTGTTGATGACGCGGGCTCCAAGGCCTCTGCCTCGCGCGCAGCGTCAATGACGTCCGCTTCAACGACATCGGCGAGCGCCTTGTGGATGCTCAGCTTCACGGCGCTCCCCGCTCTCAGTACGAGAATGACGGTTTCCTGAGGAGGGCAATCGGGCTGGGGGCAAGCGATCTCGTTGACCGAGATTATGACCTTTTGGTCCAACTCAAGCGCCTGGCGCGCCCATCGCTTTATTTCCGCGGCATGAGCGAATACCGGCGTCGAGGCATGTCGCATAAACGGATTGGCGAAGCTGTTCATCGTTACACACTTTTTCTGCGTTTTTTCTTGGAGCGCGGGATCAGGCCATCGAACAATTCCTGGATAGGTCCGAGTGGCATATCCTGGCCGATCAGCATAAGGCGGCTGCGCTTGTCGTCGCTCGGCCAATGTGCCAGCCGCTTCGAAGGATAGAGCTTATGCTGGATCGCATGCACGACAAGCGGGCGCGCCGGGTCATCCGTCAATCCGAGCAGACCCTTCAGTCGCAGCATACCGGCATGGCGCTGACTGGTGAGGATATCGAGAAAACCCTGAACTCTGCGGGGATCGAGGAGAGTCTCATGGATGAGAGGCAGGGCCTGGATACCCCCATGCCGGTTTGGATCGTGCGCGTGATCGTGCGCTTGTCCAACCACCGTCTCCATAGCCAACCAACCGATGACGTCGTCGACCTTGTTGGTCAGATCATAAGTACCGTTAGGAAACAAACTCACGAGGCTGAAGTCGTCGGCGTGCCGATCGTGCAGCATTGCGGATGGATTTATCGTAGCTAGCCGCTCTTGCCACGTATCGCGGTTGACGTCGAGCAAATCAGACTTGGTAAGCACAACGTCATTCGCGAAAGCGATCTGCTTCCAGCCTTCCATGTGGTTGCTGATGGCATCGTCGCCGCACGTCGAGTCCAGCGTGGAAATGACGCTGGCGAGCCGAAACTGACTCGCAACAACTTGGTCTTGCTGTGTGACGACCGGTGCACCGCCGGGAATAAGGCTGTTCACAATTGCTGCTGGATCGGCGAGCCCAGTCGTTTCCACAATCACCCTTGAAAAGGACGGTAACTCGCCGCGTTGGCGGCCTTGGTAAAGTTTGAAAAGCGACTCTCGGATATCGCTGGTTGCTGTGCAACAAAGACACCCTGCACTTGTCAGGACATATCGTTCCTGACCGGCATGAACGAGTTCATGATCGATCGATATGGTCCCGAATTCATTGACGACTACGGCAGTGTCGGCGAATCCGGGGCTGTTAAGTATTTCGTTCAGCAGGCTCGTCTTGCCGGATCCAAGAAAGCCGGTCAGAAGCGTCACGGGCACTTCATCCGACGCCGGCAAGGTTATTGGTGCTTCGCGCACCGCGGGTTTACGGAAGAACCGATCAAATGCGGACATAAGGACGCGCCAAGAAGCGACTGGATCAACAAGTATGGCTGTAGGCAACCTTTTTCCTCATCCGGCACCAATGAGGGCGCGACGGGTGATTCGGGCGGCCTACGGCGGGGTTATCGAGGGTGTCTCCTAGTGCTGGAATTGCTAAAAAATCGACCCCAGCGTATCGGTGCATCTTCTTGTTTTGCTTGCTATTCACAAGCCCCATCCATACGACGGTGAAAACGGAAGAACCGGCAAAAAACATGCCACACCATGACGTTATCTTCAGGAACGGAACAATCGTCAACCAAGATGGCGTGGGCAAGGCTGACATTGGTGTGAATGACGGTCGCATTGTGGCGCTCGGCGTCCTTTCTTCCGCAAGCGCTGATGAGGCCGTGGACTGCGAGGGCCTGCATATCTTGCCCGGTGTCATTGACACACAAGTCCACTTTCGCGAACCGGGCCTGACGCATAAGGAAGATCTCGAGACCGGCTCGCGCGGTGCCGTCCAAGGTGGTGTGACGGGCGTTTTCGAGATGCCCAATACCAATCCCCTGACGACGACGCGCGAGACCTTTGAGGCGAAGATCGCTGCGGCGACCAACCGGATGCATTGCGACTTCGCCTTCTACGTCGGTGGGACGCACGACAACGTATCCGAACTGGCCGAGCTTGAAAGACTTCCCGGCTGCGCTGGCGTCAAGGTCTTCATGGGATCGTCCACCGGGTCGCTGCTGGTGCAGGACGATGCGGGTGTTGAAGCTATCCTGACCGCGATCAACCGACGAGCCGCCTTTCACAGCGAAGACGAATACATGCTGGAGGAACGCAAAGGCTTGCGCGTGCCCGGTGATCCATCAAGCCACCCTGTCTGGCGCTCGCCCGAAGTGGCTCTCAACTGCACCAAACGCCTCGTCTCGCTGGCGCGTAAAACCGGCAAACGCATTCATGTATTGCATATCTCAACGGGCGAGGAGATCGCGTTTCTCGCCGACCACAAGGATGTGGCAAGCGTCGAGGTCACGCCGCATCATCTGACGCTGGACGACAGTGCCTACTTGCGTCTGGGCACCTATGCGCAAATGAATCCGCCGGTGCGTGACAAGAGCCACCGCGCAAAGATCTGGGCGGGCGTGGAAAACGCTGTCGCCGATATCTTGGGCTCCGATCATGCTCCGCACACGCGCGAGGAAAAGGAGCATGTCTATCCGGACAGCCATTCGGGCATGACCGGCGTTCAGACGCTTGTCCCGACCATGCTCGACCATGTCAACGCCGGCAGACTCAGCCTGCAGCGTTTTGTCGACATGACAAGCGCCGGTCCCAATCGCCTCTTCGGGATTGCCAACAAGGGCCGCATCGCAGTCGGCTACGATGCCGATCTGACAATCGTGGACCTCAATCGCCGGGAAACAATCACAAACGACTGGATTGAATCACGCTCAGGATGGACCCCTTATGACGGCGTCACTGTAACCGGTTGGCCGGTGGGTACAATAGTGCGAGGGCACCTTGTGATGTGGCAAGGAGAGTTGATGGCCCCGGGCAAGGGACAGCCGATGCGGTTTCTGGAGGCATTGCCACATTAAGAAGTGCGGTCTGGCCCTTTATTGCTGAACAGAACCTGGAAAGCCCATCGGCTTTCGGATGTCGGCAAGCGTTTCCCGACCGGTTGCCGGAACGTGGATGACGGCAATGTGGTCGCGATAGATCTCCTGCCAGGCGGGATCCTTGTCGAGCAGGCGCGCCGACACGTCGTTGACGGCCAGAAGCGTCCATCCGATCCCGTGTTCCTTTAGCAGAGCCGACAGGGTCGGGCTGGCCAGCGGATCGGTCGCCGCCGTCAGCGTGCGGTCAAGAAAGGCGTCGCCGTACATGTCGGCGCGCCCGTCGATGAAGGTCGGAATCCCTTCATAGATCAGATAGCCGCCGAAATTGTATTCGTTGAAGACCGGCCGGTCGGTCAGCCCGGCCTGGCGGGCGACGGCGAGTGCGGCGACCGGGCTTTTTCGGTCGGACGGGGCGATGTCGGTGACGACGAGAACCGCCAGTCCAGCGGTGAGGAGCCCGCAGGCGGCAATGCGCAGCCGCGTCCAGGTGCCCTCGGAGAGCGGCGCCGGGTCGGGATCGCGTGGGGCGTCGCGCCATTGTGCGGCGATGACCGGCGCCAGAAGCAGCGATGAGATGAAGATCAGATATTCCGCCATGCGGACATGCGACAAGGCTAGGTGCAGCAGGCCGAGACAAACCACCAATCGCAGGACGGGGACCTTCAGTCCACGGACAAACACGGCGCCGAGCACGACCATCAGCCAGACTTCCACCGGTGGGAATTCACGGAAATTCGGCGGATGCCATTCCATGATCCACTTGAACGACTTGTCCATCCCGCCGATGTGGAAGGGAAACAGGAAGCCCTGGACACCATAAGGCGTTGCACAGGCGGCGGCGGTGGCGAGCGCCAGGAACAAACCCCAGTCCCGGATCACCTTGAGACGGCCTTCCCGATCCGACTGGTCAAGCAGCGCCTCCAGGGCGAGAACGCCGCCGAGCGCGAGGCCGATCGGGAACGAGCCGTGCATGTTGGCCCAGGGAATCATGAGGAGCGCGGCCGCGAGCGGCGGGCGCGTGCCCCGGCTTCGCGCAAAGACCAGAAGCACCAGCCAAAGCATCAGCACCGGCATGACGAGCACATGCGGACGGGCGACCAGATGATGGCTGATGCCGACAAAGGCGATGGCCACCAGGATAACGACGTATAGCGGGCGCAGATAGGTCGACAGGCCCCAGGCAAAAAGGCCGAGCGTCAGGCTGAAGGCAAAGGCGGCGGCCAGGACGACCCCGGTCCAGCCGGCCAGGGAATGGGCACCGGCCAGCATCATCGCGGCGGCCCATTCATGGGCATGCCAGTCCGATCCGGTCATGGTGTGGGAAAACGGATCCGTGCTCGGAATCGCACCGTTTTCAAGGATCCAGCGGCCCGTGGCGATGTGCCAATAGGTGTCCGGATCGTTCAGAAGAGCCGATCCGGCCAGCATCATCAGAAAAAACGTGCCGATCCCGAGAAGCGCAGGGGTCGCCTGGGGGGCTTTGTCGAGAATTGAAGTCTGCGTCATGAAAACCGGTGTCCTTCGTCGCACGGGCGCGGGCATCGGTATTTTCACTGGCAGAAAAATCGCAAGGATCCGTAAACAGCCGGTCGGATTCGGTCCTGCTACCGCAACGTGATCTGTGTCGCCTTTCCGGCGAAGTCGGTTCGATAAAGGACGATTTCAGGACGTGGTCTGGTCAGATCCGAACATTCGAACGCCCGATCCCCGACCCTCAGCGGGTTGGTGGAGTGGCGGATCATGCCGGCGCCGTCCTGCAACTCTCCGAAACAGAATTCCTGATCGAACAGGTGGCCGAGTGCCGACTGATCGCCCGCCTCGAGCGCGCTTTCGACCTGTCTGGGGAATGAGGTCGGTTCCCGCATCGCATCGGGCCGAGCCCGCCCGAGACCGAACGTCTTTCCGGATGAGGCCAGCACGACGATCTGATCGTCCAGAACGAACCGATGCGCAAGCGCAGGACCGGCGTCGCCGAGACGCCAGAGCTCGGAATAGTTCGCAAGCAGGCCGGTCTCGAGCAGTCCGTCGGGCGTGTGCTCAAGTTTGCCGACATCCGGACCTTGCGGCGCGCCCTGATAATTGATTTCCCGCTGCCAGGTGCACACGTCATCGTCCAGGACAGTGGTGCCGGCAAATCCCTCGAATGCGGCCAGGAGGCGCAAGGTCGCCGCGTCGAGATCTTTCAGTGCCCGGGCTCCGGCGATGTCCGGCACCCGTTCCGGCAAACGGAGGTCGACATGCCGGGTACCGGCCTGAACCCACGATACCCGGGTCGTCGAATCGTGATGACCCGGCGCGGACAGCCAAACGCGGTGCCAAACACCCTGCAGGTCATCGAGATGGAGTTGATGTCGGACCGTCACGCGGCCTCGGCGCGGTGCGCGGCAAAGGCCTTCATGATTTCAGCGCTTTGGCGGACGGCACCCGTCTGCAGGTATTCCATTGCGTTGAGCGAGGCGGTATGTGCGGCCGGCGACGTACCTCCGACGGCATCCGCGACGACCCGGCAATAATAATCATGCTGATGGCCGTCGACGAAGGTGTAGTGGACGCAGACATCCGTCATGCCGCCGATAAGCACCAGGGTTTCGGCTTTCAGGCCTTTCAGGAGGATTTCCAGATCCGTGCCGAAGAAGCAGGAATAACGCCGCTTGCGGATGAAATAGTCGGCCGGGGTAAAGCCGGTTTCGTCGGCGATCTCCGTGGCGAGACGACCCTCCACGCAATGCACGCCTTCGCTGCCGTCCAGTTCCCGGCCGAAATCGATCATGTCCGGTCGATGGGCTTCCTGAAAGAAGATCACCGGGATGTCGGCCGCGCGGGCCGCTTCGATGACGCCGCAGGCGGTGACCATGTTGTCCCGATACCCGGGCATGTGGGGGATGCCGTTGTCCGCGCCGTCCATGAAGGCGCCCTTCTGGATGTCGATGACAAGCAGGGCTGTTCGGCCGACGAGCAGAGGTTGCTGGGGCATGGGACGATCTCCTTTTTTAGCGACCGGTTTTCCGGTTTGGGATGCGAAGGGGGCGGCGATCAGGCCTTGCGGGCCGGATCGGCGCCCATCAGGCGCGGCAGATCGCCGAACCGGCCGACGAGACCGAAGACGATAACCGACGCGGTGATGAACGTGATGGCGCCGACCGCCATCGTCGGCGTGAAACCGTTCCGCAGCGAGTTGAAGATCTGCAGGGTGACGGTCGAATAGCTCGAGGACGACACAAAAAACATCACGATGAATTCGTTGAAGCTGAGCACCATGGCAAAGAAGAAGCCGGACATCGTGTAGGCGAAGGTCTGCGGCAGCACGATCGTGCGCCAGATCTGACCTTCGGTTGCGCCCATGGTCGAGGCGGCGTCGATATGTGCGCGATCGATCGATTGCAGACCGATCGAAACCGTGACGAGCGGCAGCGCCGCATGGAGGATGGCGTGGCTCAATATGCCCGACCATATCTGGCCGAGCCCGCCGCCGAAGCCCCAGAAAAAGCCGAGCCCGACACCAAAGACAATCGGCGGCAGGACGAAGGGCAGTGTTGCAATGCCGGACAGAAGGCGCGAAAGCCTCGTGTCGCGGCGCCAGAGCTCGTAGGCGATCGGCCAGGCAATCAAAACCGCGATACCGGCGCTCAGGACGGCGATCAGAATGGAGTTCTGGAGACTGCGCACCCATTGCTCTTCGGTAACGAAGAATTCCGCGAACCGGGCGAGGGTCGGGTCCTTGGGCGGAAACAGCATGGTGCGCCCGCCGTTCAGGGCGGCGCCGCAGATCACCAGGATCGGCAAGGTCATGAACAGCGCGCACCACGCCATATAGATGCGTCCGGCCCACTTCATCGCCGTTGCTCCGCCCAGCGGGCAAGCCCGCCGCTTGCGAGAAGGCACAGCCCGGCGGTCACCAGCAGGACGACCGCCTGTGCCGCGCCGAACGGCGCATTCAATGTGGCGCCGCGGATCGCCTCATAGATCGAAATGGTCAGCGTCTGTTGGGCGGGCGCGGCAAAAACGGTGACGGTGACATAGGTGCCGAGGAGGAAAACAAAGAGCAGCAGCGTCGCGCCGATGATCGGGATGCGGACCGAAGGCAACACGACCGTGCGGATCACGGTCACCGGTTTTGCGCCCATCGTCTGGGCGGCCTCGATCATGGAATTGTCTATGCGACTGAGCGCCGGATAGAGCAGGATCACCGCGTAGGGCCACACGAGATAGGCCATCGTGACAACGGTCGCCAAGGTCGAGGTCTTGAATTTGACGTTGCGCGGATTGGCAAGGCCGGCATCGCGCAGAACCTGGAACCACCCGGTTTCCTTCAGCCAGGCGGTCGCGCCAGATTCGCGAAACAGCATCGGCAGACCGGACCGGTTCGACAACAACACGTCCCACCCCATCACCACAAAGACCTCCGACAGGGAGACCGTGGAAAGCAGGAACACCAGCCAGACGGCCTGCAGTTTCCGTGACTGCCGGGTCATCAGATAGGTGAACGGAAAGGCGAGCGCGACGGCCAGGCAGGCCGCGATAGCCGCGTAATAGAAGGAGTAAAACAGCTTTTGGCTGTACAGGAAGGATACCGATTCCGGCCAGGCAATCCCGACGAAGAAGCGGCTGTAGTTTTCGACGACAAAGGCCCAGTGCCAGTCCGCGCCTTCGATCTTCTGCCCGAAACTGATGGCGAAAACGAGTGCAAACGGGATGAGCGCCAGGCCGGTGACCAGGAGTGCAAAGACGATCCGTCCGGACAGTTTGCCGGCCTGCTGCCAGTCGAGCGACGGTGCTGCACGCCCGGTATCGGGTCCGTCCGAAACTGTGTAGCCGGTTACGGTCATGGGGCGGTGCCGGTCTGATCGCCGGGAAAGACGAGCAGGGCTTCGGGCGGCAAATGCGCAAAGACGGCGGCGCCGACCGCCAGGTCGTCGCTCTCGGATCCGCGCATCTCGCAAATCAGCGGCATGTTGCCGGCATCCAGGAAGACTTCCCGGTTCGGGCCGATGTCGCGGATGAACGTGACGTGTGCCGCGATCTCGTTTCCGGCCTGCCGGGACCGTGTAGAGACATGCGTTGCTTCGGGCCGGCAGGCCAGGGATACCGGTGCGCCGTTTCGGAAGGGTGCCGGATTGTCGAGATGCAAGACGCCGCCGGCGGTTTCGACCGCACCGTCGCGAACCGTGCCGTCCAGGAAGTTCGCCTTGCCGATAAACGAGGCCACGAAGCGGGAGGCCGGACGGTTGTAGATCTCCTGGGGCGGGCCGACCTGTTCGGTGCGTCCCGCCGACATGACGACGATGCGATCCGCCATGGTCATGGCTTCGCGCTGGTCGTGGGTGACCACGATCGTCGTGATGCCGAGTTTTTGCTGCAAGAGCCGCAATTCGACCTGCATGTCCTCACGCAGCTTGGCGTCCAGCGCCGACATCGGTTCGTCCAGAAGGAAGATCCGCGGTTCCTGGGCGAGCGCTCTGGCGATCGCCACACGCTGGCGCTGGCCGCCCGACAATTCGCCGATGCGGCGGCTGGCATAATCGGCAAGTTGCACGAGATCAAGCAGCTCGCGCGCCCGATTTCGGCGGCGAGCCTTGTCCATGCCGGCAATCGCCAGGGCGTAGGCGACGTTGTCTTCGACGTTGAGATGCGGGAACAGGGCGAAGGACTGGAATACCATGCCGAACCGCCTTGCATGGGCCGGCACGTCGGTGATGTCTTCGCCGCCGAGCAGGATCCGGCCGCCGGTCGGCGTGTCGAGACCGGCGATCATGCGCAGCAAGGTTGTCTTGCCGCAGCCGGAAGGACCAAGCAGCGCTGTCAGTTCGCCGTTCGCAAATGTCAGGTCAACGGAATCGACGGCCCGCACGCCACCGCCGAATTCCTTGCTGATCCCCCTGAGTATCAGGTCCGCCATTCATCAGGTCCGCCATTCCGGGCCCGTTCGATGGTCATGAGGTCGCGAGCATCTTCTCCCACGTGTCCTTGATGAAGGTCTCGTTGTCGAGATAGCTCTCATAGGCCGGTGTGATGGCCGGCGTGCCGGATACACCTGCAAATTCCTCGTCCGTCAGATCGGTCTTCTCCCGGGCGACCACGGGTGCGGTGCCGATCTTGCGGCTCATCAGGGCCTGGGTTGCCGGATCGGAAGAAAAGGCCAGGAACTCATGCGCTTCAGCGGACTTTTCGGAGAGCGTCGACAGGCACCATGAACCGTAGCCCCGCGGATTGCCTTCCTTGGGGAAGATCGATGCGATCGGGAAACCCTCCGCCGCCATCAGCGAGGAGACGTCGTGGTAATACATGCCGCCGATTACGTCCTCGTTTTTCAGGGCCTGCTCCATCTGGCTCTCCGCCGACCACCAGAGCGCGACGTTGGGCTTCAGTTCGGAAATCTTCTCAATGACAGCGACAATGCCGTCCTTGGTGTTGAGGGTGGCTTCGCCGTCGAAGAACGTGGCGGCGGCCACGTCCAGGAAGTTGCTGTTGAACTGTTTGGAAATGCCGAGCGAGGCTTCGAATTTTTCGGTATCCCAGAAGTCCGCCCAACTTGTCGGCGCCTCGACCTGGTTCGGATTGACGACCATGGAGGTGAACCAGGCCATGGCGCCGACGCCGAGCAGGCCGTCGCCGGCTTCATACAGGAAATAGCCGTCCAGATTGTCGGCCGTCGGTACCTTGGCAATGTCCAGGGGCGCCAGCAGTTCGCCGATCCGGCTGGCTTTGATCATGGTGTCGCGGCCATACAGCGACAGGTCGGCGGGAACGGTCTTCGACGCCGCCGCCTGCTGCATGGTGACCAGCCAGTCGGCGGAATTGGGTTGGGTGACGCTTTCGATGGTTATGCCGGTCGCTTCGGCAAATGCCGGATAGACATGTTCCTTGAAACTGTTCTCGAAATAGCCGCCATAGGCACCGACCTTGAGCGTACGCTTTTTGGCCAGCGCCGGCGCGGCGAGGGCTGATGTCGCGGCGAGCGCCGCCATGCCGGCGCCAAGCTTCAGCGCGGAACGACGGTCCAGGGCGCCAGAGGCTGTCGGCCGGGTTTTCGATCGGGTCATCTGTCCCTCCTGTCGGGCTTTCGTTTGTCGGCCGTCGCGTGGTTCCGGCCATTAAGGGTTTGTTAAGCAAGAGCCATGCCAGTGCTTCTGTGCCCGGATTCCGCCTTTTTTCATCAGGATTGCCCGTCTTTTCTGTCAGTCGTGTCAGCATTTGCCTAATATTTACGCAAAGACTTGTTTTGCTTATTCTTTGTTCATTGATTAGGTTTGCGCGATGATGTTGCGCGGACCGGCAGGAGTGAAGCGATGACCATGGCGGACGGAACCGACGATCAACGGGCGCTGGGAAGCGATGCGGCCAATCTGCCGGTCATCGATGTGTCGCCGCTTCACGGCACCGACAGTCAAGCCCGCAGGGCGGTCGCCGATGCGCTCGGCCGGGCGGCGTCCGAATCCGGCTTCTTCTACATCAAGGGACACGGCATAGCGCAGGAGCAGGTGGACGCGCTGTTTGCCGCCTCCAAGGCCTTTCATGCGATGCCGCGACGGTACAAGATGCGTTACTGGTGCGGCTTCACTACGCATCACCGCGGCTATGTGCCGTTCGAGGAAAACGGGTCCGGTTTTCCAAAGACAATCAATTTCAACGACGCGTTCGACCTGTCCTTCGATGCGCCGGCGACGCATCCGGACCATGTCGCCGGGTGGCGGATGACGGGTCCGAATGTCTGGCCGGACCTGCCGGGCTGGCGCGAGACGGTTGTCGGCTATTACGATGCTGTCTTCGCGCTCGGCCTGAAACTGCTCGACGCCTTTGCTGCCGCGCTCGATGTGGACCCGGCCCTGTTGCGCCGGCACATCACCTTCCCGACCTCGCAATTGCGGCTTCTGCGCTATGTCGAAAACGACATGCCCATGAACAAGGACATGGTCGGCATCGGCGCGCATTCGGATTTTGAGTGTTTCACCATTCTTCTGCAGGGCGGTCCGGGCCTGCAGGTCATGAACGCCGAGGACTACTGGATCGAGGCGCCGCCGCTGCCGGGATGTTTCATCGTCAATATCGGCGATATTTTCGAGACCTGGTCCGGCGGGCGGTTCAAGTCGACGCAGCACCGGGTCGTCAATACCGGGCGGGAACGCTATTCGATGCCGCTGTTTTTCGGCTTGGATTACGACAGCGTCGTCGAACCGCTTGAACCGTTCCGAACGCCGGAGGTGCTTGAGAAATATCCGCCGATCAAGGCCGGAGACCATCTGATGCGGATGAGCGTGACGGCTTTCCGCTACATGCACGACGCCTGGAAGAAGGGCGAGATCGAACTGGATTTCGAAATCCCGGAAGATAATCCGTTCCGGCGTCCGGCCAAGGTCATCAGCGACGCGGCGGAGTGATGGCGCTCTTTTTTGCGGGAGGCGGCTGTCGTCCATGATGCGCGCGCATCCCGATTTCGCCGGACGAACGATCCCGACACATCTTACCCTTGGCGATTATCGACTGCGCATCCTCACGATCGCCGATCTGGCGGAGGATTACGATGCCGTTGTCGAGAGCGTCGAGGATCTGAAAGGTGTTTTCGACGATGGTTCCTGGCCGGAAGGCCTGACACGGGAAGAGGATCTCGTCGACCTCGGTTGGCACCAGAAAGAGTTTTCGCTGAATCGCTCGTTCGCCTGGATCATCGCGGATCCGCAAAACGATGGCTATCTCGGCTGCGCCTATGTGTTTCCGCCGCAGGACGCCGACCATCCCGCCGAAGCCTGGTTCTGGTTTCGAACGTCTATCCGTGCCGCCGTCGACGAGGCGGGTTTTCGCCGGGCCTTTGAGAGATGGCTGCACGGTCCGGTCTGGCCGAGTTACCGGTTCCGGATCATTTCGCCTACCTGACAGCTTCATGAAAATGCCCGGCGACGCATCGCGCCGCCGGGCTGCCGTATCTCGGGGTCGTTCTTTGCGGCTTATCCGCAGCGGAACCGGTAGCTCGACGACAGGGTCACCTTTTTCGGGCATTCCTTGTCGCCGCTGGTCCGCGCGCGGACGGAAATCCAATAGCGGCTCTTGCCGCGCAGCCAGGACTTGCCGGCAATGTAGTTGCACGACGCGCTCTGGATCGCGCGTTTCAGGTCGGACGTGTAATAGGCCTGGATCGCCGAATTCAGGCAGGATTGCGGCTTGCCGACAAAGCCGGAATTCCAGTGGTCGTTCATGCACAGATGCGCGGAATTCCGGGCCCGGCGGCGGCAGCGGTTGGGTACGCTGTTGCCGCAGCCGCGGCGTGCCGAAAACTGCCCGTAGGTAAACGGCGGCGTCGCCACGTTAGCGATACCGGACGCACGGATGATGTCGACCTCGTACCAGGCCTTGCAGCCGCGTTTGATCTTGGCCTCGGCCACGGACGACATCATGATGACGGCCGCAAGGGTCAGGCTGAGGGCCCGCACAAAGACGGAGCCTTGGTCAGTAAGAGCAGTGGTCATGGTAAAATCCTTTCTTTTTCAAATCGCCGAAAACGACACTCCTCCATCCGGCCAGCTCAATCCGGGCCGGGTTCGGGATGTGCGCATCAGGCGCGGCGTTCGCGCCACTGGACGACAATGTTGGCAACACGGAAACGATCGACCGCCCGGCGGCGGACGGTCAGCCGGTTCTGACCTTTTTTAAGAAAGTCCTTGGGAATGCGGTCCATCCAAAGGTTCCAGCCGTCCCGGTCGACCATGTCGAAGGACGGCAGGTGCTTGCCGTTGATCAGTATGCGGTGGGTGATCGGGTCGCCTTCGTCGGTAGAGGAATTACCGACGTCCTCGGCCTGGATGAGGATGTAGCCTTCCGAACTCTTGGCGGACCCGGAGGCCACGGCGGATACCGGTTCCTCGTCGATGACGAAGGTGCGGGTCGCCTCCTCGTTCGGTTGCGTGAACTCCTTGTCGAAATTGAGCCAGGCAAAATCTGAACTGAACATAATGCTTTCCTTAGATTAATCGGACGCGGCTGCAGCCGGTGCCCGTACGCGCGCATCGCGCGGCCCATCCGGCGATGCAGGTACAGTCGACCAGGGTGGCGTCTCTTGCGGCGTTAAAGCGGCGTTGGCCCAGCGTTAAACGGCCGGCGAACCGGCTTTGCAGCGTCGATGCGTTTGTTAGGATGCGGTCGGGCTGACGGGCATTGCATCATCGTCAAAGGAAATCATCATGCAAAATCCAATTGTGCTTCACACCAATCGGGCCATGGGCCGTTTCGGCCGGCTGATCCGCGACTGGACACTCGATCCGTCCACCCGGCCGCCGCATGTCATGGAAGGTGACCGGATTTGCGTGATCCGCGTGACGGACTTCGTCCAGGCGCTTGAAAGTACCGGGCTGGACGCAAAGGATTTCTCACTGCGTCCGGGTGTCGAGCATGTCGAATTGCTGCTGAGAACGCCGGACCGCCTTTCGGTGGTGCTGCCGGAAGCCGATCTGCTTGAAAGCCATCTGGCGAATGACGGGCCGGTGGTCGTGCATGTCGCCCGGGTCTATGGCGATGTCGATCCGGACAAACCGGATTTCGGCGTCGACGACATGGCGCCGGCGGCAGACGATTCCGGCCGGGCGACCTACGAGGTGACGATCTCGGACGATCCGTTCCGACGCTTCATCGATCCCTACATGGCGGCCTACGTCTGCACGCAATGTGCATGACAGGACACCGAGCCTACGCCGCGGGCGGGGCCTGAAAAAAGGCGGCAGACCGGGCGCCTTCGGCGAGGCGATCCCGGGCATCGCCCATGCGGATGGGGAAGCCGGACAGGAACCAATCGAGGACCGCTTCGGTCGAAGCTTCTTCCGGGACGGTCCATTGCTGGCGGGCCCGGTCCTCGAATATGCGCCACGCGGCGGACGCTTCCTCCGGCCGCCCGCTATGCCACAGGGCCGCGGCCCGCCAGGCAGGAATGTTCAGAATACCGTCACCGGCATTCTCGGCGGCGGCGATGCAGCGTTCATCGTCGCCGCCAAGAAAGCGCAGCGTGGCGTGGTATCCCCAATGCGGCGCGGTGGTCGTCCAGCCTTCGTTGAGAAACCGGTCCGACAGATCATTCGCCGTATCGATGTCGCCGCAAAAGGCCGATCCGAGCGCACAGGAGATGACGATCCACGGATCGTTTTCATTGCATTGCCGGGCGATCGCGAAACCGGCTTCGGCTTGCGCGAATTCACCGAGCATGCAACTGGCCCAGGCGCGACACAGATGCGCGCGGCTGTCGAGCGGATCCAGCGCGATCGCCCGGTTTGCAAGCGCCCTGCTCTCGCCGAGCAATTCAGGGTCCGGCTTCTGGCCCGGATTGACCAGATGCCGGACATTGTAGAGCTGGGCGAGCGAGCTGAAGGCCATGGAGAAGCCCGGATCGATCTGCATGGCCTTGCGATAGCAGGCGGCCGCGCGTTCCCAGCGGTCGGACCGGAAGCGGGTCAGGAAACGCTGGCCGAGCAGCCAATTGTCCAGCGCGTCCGCGGTTCCGGAAAGGTGAGCGATTTCCGACAGCCGGGCGCGTGACAGGTTGAGGCTGCATGCGGCGGCGAGCTTGCCGGCGAGGCGGGCCTGGTGTTCCCACCATTGCTGCGGAACGTGTTCGATGCGGTCGCCCCAAAGCACCGTACCGTCGGCAGAACGGGTCAGGGTTGCAAGCAGCACGATCTGATCGCCGCCGGGCGCCAAAATCAGTTTCAGCTCGTATTGGGTCGGGTTCGGGTTGATGCCGGCATCGATAACGTCGAATTCGCGGAACCGCGCCATACGGAAAATCAGTTCGGTCCGGAACAGATCGCCGATCTCGGTGGCTTCACCGGAACGGCCGGCCGAGGAAAGCGGCAGGACGCCGATGGCGAGCCGGCGGACGGCGGCAGGCGCCGTTGCCGGTGCCGGCGCCGCCTGCGATGCTGCATCGGGCTGGCGCGCCGGCAGGTCTCCGGATTTTACCTGCACGATCAGGTCCTGTGT
Organism: Pseudomonadota bacterium; assembly: GCA_038745065.1. Classification (GTDB taxonomy): domain Bacteria; phylum Pseudomonadota; class Alphaproteobacteria; order Rhizobiales; family JANQQB01; genus JANQQB01. The sequence goes on from JBCDLT010000014.1 coordinate 66,236, forward strand.
CTGCGGTGCGGGTTCCATGCCGAACTGGTCGTCGAGATGATCCCAGAGCGCCTTGTAGACCTGCAAGGCGCGGCCGGTATCGCCGCGCCCGCCATACAAATGGATCAGGTGCCGGGCCGCCTGTTCGTCCGACGCGTCGAGACAGAGCAGCGCCTGGGCGGCGCGTTCGGCCTGCTGCGGTTCGCCGCGTTCCATGATCGCCTCAAGCGCGCTGCGCAAGGTGTTTTCGATGCCGGTTCGGGTCAACCGGACCCAGCTTGTCAGCAATTCGCCGGCGTCCGGGACCGTCGCCAGCAGCCGGTTCTGAATGCCGTGCGGCGTCAGCAGCGCATCCGGCACACGCCCGGCCTGCAGTTCGCCGACGATTTCATCTATGTCGGAAACAACATGTCCGCCCCGCAGGGAAACATGCGTCTTGTCGGCTTCCAGTCCGTCCCAGTTCCGCCCCAGATCGGTCCTGAGATGATGCAGGGCCTGGCGCAGATTGCGGCGCGCGCGGTGATCGTCGGAATCCTCCCAGAGGATCGCTGCAAGCTTTTCCCGGCGTTCCGATCTTTGCGGATTGAGTGCCAGATAGCCCAACAGCAGGCGTCCGGCCGTCGAGGCGACAGTGATGTTACGCCCGGCGGCCGATGCGGCGAAGTCGCCGATCAGGGTCAATCGCAGCAAGCTGCCTTGTGCCAGTGCCACGGCGCCGGCCCTAGGAATATGCCCGGCGGAGATGCGATGCCGCATGCGGGTTCATGCCCCGCTGCGCCAGAAGATTCCTGTCGGAATAGGCAGAATTCAGGCCTGTCAATATTGCTTCCCCCAGCATGAAGACATTCGGCAGAGCCGGTCTATACTTTTACGATAAGAAGCCATTGTGCCGACAAAATGATAAACCTTATTTCTTTCCGTGGATCCGAAAGCGTTACCGTTCTAAGGCTTTTGCCATGATCGCCCCGACATGCACGGCGGCGCAGTCGAGCACGGGGAAGTCGGATGTGGCTTCGTCGTAGACCAGGGTCAGGTCGGTGCCGCCGAGAATGACGGCGTCGACACCGGCTTGTTCGAGCAGGGACGTGCACGCCCGGTCGAAAACCGAGCGTTGCACATCGGTGACCTGACCGGCGGCCGCCATCGTGGCATAGGCGTCGTGGACGGCGTCGATCTGGTCCGGGTCGGGAGGCACGATCTCGACCGGGGCAAGACCGCCGTAGAAACGGCTTTCCATTACCTTGCGCGTTCCCAGGATGCCGAGCCGTTTCTGGCCGCGGGCCTTTACCGCGTCTTTCACCGCAACCAGCATGTCGATCACCGGAAGCGGGGAGATCTCTTCGAAGGCGTCGATGCAGAAATGCCCGGCAATCGAGGTCACGACCACGCAATCCGCGCCGGCCGCCACAAGCCTTTCGGTCAGGCGTTGGTAGATCGCGACCTGCGCGGTCGCATTCCCGGCTGTCAGATTGGCCAGGAGCGTCGGAGCGTCGGCATGGACGATGGTGAGCTGCAGCTCCTTCTTGTTGTGTGCGAAAGCCGAGATCAGACTCTTGTAATAGAAATCCGTCGCGGCGGGACCGATCCCGCCAATCAGACCGATATGCATGGTTCGATGTCTCCTGGTTCGGTAGGCGTCGTCTCCGGGAAAGGCGGTCAGCATGGAAAGGCGGTCGCGTCTGGAAAGCAAGCGTTCTGACAATATCGGGCGTGACGGGTGCGCCTCTTGACTCTTCGGAGCCGGACTGGAATCTTTATGAGAACAAAAAATGAACAAAATGAATGTGCGGCGCGAACGACCCTCTTTTGAACGAGAAGGCGCCCGCCATGCTCCGAAGGACGTTTTGAACGATGGCACGGACAATGTCCGATCTGCGGCGGGTGATCGCCCGCATGGAAAACCGGCCCGGTCCGGCGGAAACGCTGGATGTGGCGGCTCCTGCCAATGATGCAGGCCAGCAACGCGGGGACGCTTTTTCAGGGTATGAGAACAAAGCAAGTACGAATGCCGTTTACCACGATTCCCCCACCCGGTCGCTGGCCTTTGGCCTGGACGCCGTCGATGCGCTGTTTGCCGGGGGCGGGCTGGCGCTCAACGCGCTGCACGAAATTCATGCGCCCGAAGCCCGTGCCGCGGGGGCTGCGACCGGGTTTCTTGCCGGTCTCCTGACAAACATGGACAGGAGCGCGTCGGAACGCGGGCGTCCGGTCCTGTGGGTGCAGGATCCGGTCAGTGCCCGGGAGGCCGGGCGGCTGCACGGACCGGGCCTCAACGCACTTGGCGGCGATCCGCAACAGGTCGTGACGGTTCATGCGCGATCGGTTCCGGAAACGCTCTGGGCGCTTGAGGAAGGGCTGGACTGTTCCGGTCTCGGCGCCGTTATCGGCGAGGTGTGTGGCGTGACCCGCGCGCTCGACCTGACCGCGACGCGGCGGCTGGCGCTGCGCGCGGCCCGGGCGGAAAAGCCGGTGCTTCTTATGAGAACCAGCGCGCCGCCCGATTGTTCGGCCGCGCGCACCCGCTGGCTGGTCACGCCCGCTTCCTCGCGGGCGCTCGACGGCTATCACGCCGGTCTCGGACGGGCCGCCTGGCAGATCGAGCTGGTCAAGAACCGGGACGGTCCGACCGCACGCTGGATAGTGGAGTGGAACCATTATGACCCGAGCTTCAGCCTCGTCACGCCGGATTCTGTCGCTGTGGCTGCCGCGCCTGGCGACCGACCGGCTCGCCCGCAGGCTCTGGGGAGCGTCGTGGCGCTCAGACGCGCCTCATAAGGAGGGCCGGTTGCGGGGCGGAGCGATGCCCCGCCCGCCCCGCGCGGTCTATGCCAAGCTGAAGAACGCCCTGCGTCTGACGGCCGTCGATGAAAGCGCGGAAAAGCGCGGCCTGCATGCCGGCCTGACGCTTGCCGATGCCCGCGCCCGGGTGCCGGATCTTGACGCGAGCGAACAGGACGCGCTTGCCGATGCCGCCCTCCTTGAGGCGCTCGCCGATTGGTGCGACCGCTATACGCCGCTTGTCGCGCTCGACCCGCCGGACGGTCTGCTTCTCGACATTTCCGGCTGCGCGCACCTGTTCGGCGGGGAGGCGGTGCTGCGCGACGATCTGGTGGGGCGCCTGGAAAAACAGGGTTTTGCCGCACGGGCGGCGATTGCGGGCACGCTCGCGGCCGCGGCGGCGCTGGCCCGGCACGGCCGCAATACCCTTGTTCCTGCCGGCGGTGAACGCGAGGCCATTGCGCCCTTGCCGATCGCCGCCCTGCGACTCGAGCCCGAGTGCGTGGACGGGCTCGCCCAGGTCGGATTGCGCAACATCGCCGATCTGATCGGACGGCCGCGCGCACCGCTTGCCGGCCGCTTCGGCCTCGTTGTGGTCACGCGGCTCGACGAAGCGCTCGGCCAGGCCGGGGAAAGCCTCTCGCCGCGCCTGATGCCGCCCGCGCTGGTCGCCGAGCGGCGCTTTGCCGAAGCGGTGCTGCACCGGGACGCGGTCTTGCAGGTTGTCGGATCGCTCGGCCAGACAATTGCCGAGACCCTGGCGCTGCGCGGCGAGGGCGCGCGCCTCGTCGAAGCCGCCTTGTTCCGCGTCGACGGCGTGGTCACCCGGATCCGGGTCGGCACCGGCCGGCCGTTGCGCGATCCCGCCCTGATGGTGCGGCTGTTCGATGAACGCCTGAAGGGGACCGAGACCGAAATCGATGCCGGCTTCGGCTTCGACCTTATCCGCCTTGCCGTTTTGGAAAGTGCTTGCGACGCGCCGCGCCAGATCGACATGCGCGGCCGGGTGCGGGCCGATGAAAGCGTTGACGTGCTGATCGACCGGCTGGGCGCCCGGCTCGGCATGGAAAACGTGACGCGGTTTCTGCCGGGCAATTCACACCTGCCGGAAGAGGAAGCGATTGCCGTGCCCGCGGCGCTCGCCTGCGAGGAGGCGCTCGCCTGGCCCGGCACGGCCGGTCTGCCGGCGCATGCGCCGCCCGCCCGTCCGATCCGCTTCCTGTCGCCGGCCGAACCGATCGAAACGCTTGCCGAAGTGCCGGAAGGACCGCCGATCCGGTTTCGCTGGCGCAAGGTTTCCTACGACGTGCGCCTGGCTGAGGGGCCGGAACGCATCGCGCCGCCCTGGTGGCAGGGCGATACACGACCGCCGCGGGATTATTTCCGGGTCGAGGATGCGGCCGGGCGCCGGTTCTGGCTGTTCCGCGAGGGGCTTTACGGTGGCGCCGGCGCCGCCGATCCGGCGCCGGATGACGCGGCAAATGCTGAAGGTGCAGCCGAAGCCGATGAGGCGCCGCTTCCCATGCCACGCTGGTACATGCAGGGGCTGTTCCCGTGAACGCGCGAACGGCCGGCGACCCGCTTTATGCCGAACTGGCGGTGGCGAGCAATTTCTCCTTTCTGCACGGGGCCTCGCACCCGGAAGAGATCGCGGTGGCGGCGGCGCGCAACGGGCTTTACGGCTTTGCCGTAACGGACCGCAATTCGCTGGCCGGAATCGTGCGGGCGCACAGCGCGGCCAAGGAAACCGGAACCCGCTACGTGCCGGGCTGCCGGCTGGTCTTTCTCGACGGCACGCCGGACATCTTCGCCTGGCCGCAGGACCGCAAGGCCTATGGCCGGCTGTCGCGGCTCCTGACCGTCGGCAACCGGCGGGCGCCGAAGGGCGAATGTCACCTGACCCTCGACGATCTTCTGGCGCATGGCGCAGGCCTCTTGCTCGCGCCCTGTCCGCAGGAGGATCAGATCGAGGCTTGCGTGGATGTCCTGGGTCGGCTCAGGGAAAAGTTCGCCGGCTCTGTTTATCTCGGAATCGCGCCGCTCTACGGGCAATCGGACAAGCGCCGTTTCTTCCATCTGCACCGATTGGCGGAACAGGCCGGCGTGCCGGCGCTGGCGCTCGGCGATGTGCTTTATCACGATCCGCGCCGCCGGCCGCTGCAGGACGTCCTGACCTGCGTGCGCGAACACGTCACGCTCGACAATGCCGGCCGGCTTCTGGAAAAAAACGCCGAACGGCATCTGCGCACACCGGAAAATGTGGCGCGGCTGTTCAGGGATTATCCGGAAAGCGTTGCCGAAACGGTGCGGCTGATCGACCGGATCCGGTTTTCGCTCGACGACCTGCGCTACGAATATCCGGAAGAGCCGTCCGGCGAAAGCGCAACGCCGCAGGCGGAACTGGAGCGGCTGGCCCGCGAGGGCCTGGCCGCGCGCTATCCGGACGGGGCGCCGGACAAGGTGATCAAGGCCGTCGACTACGAACTGGGGCTGATCGCGGAACTCGATTACGCGCCGTATTTCCTCACCGTCTACGACATCGTGCGCTTTGCCCGCTCCCGCAGCATTCTGTGCCAGGGGCGCGGATCGGCGGCAAATTCGGCCGTCTGCTTCTGTCTCGGCATCACCGAGGTCGATCCGGACCGCGCCGATCTCCTGTTCGAACGCTTCATCTCGCCGGAACGCCGCGAACCGCCCGATATCGATGTGGATTTCGAGCACGAGCGGCGCGAGGAAGTGATTCAGTACATCTATCGCAAATACGGCCGCGACCGGGCCGGTCTGGCGGCGACCGTGATCACCTACCGGTCACGTTCGGCGGTGCGCGAGGTCGGCAAGGCGTTCGGTCTGTCGGAGGATGCGGTCGCGGCCATGGCCGGCAATATCTGGGGCTGGTCGAATAACGGCGTCTCGGAGGAAGAAGCGTTGCGGGCCGGTCTCGATCCGGCCGATCCGCTGGTCGCCAAGGTTCTGGCCCTGTCGCAGGAGATTGTCGGCTTTCCCCGGCATCTCTCCCAGCATGTCGGCGGGTTCGTGATCACCCGCGGACGGCTCGACGGGCTGGCGCCGGTGCAGAATGCGGCGATGGAAGACCGCACGATCATCGAATGGGACAAGGACGATCTCGATGCGCTCGGCATCCTCAAGATCGACATCTTGGCGCTCGGCATGCTGAGCTGCATCCGCAAGGCCTTCGACCTCCTGGCGCAGCATTACGACCGGCCGCTGACGATTTCCGGCATTCCGCCCGAGGATCCGGCGGTCTACGACATGATCTGCCGCGCCGATACGCTCGGCGTCTTCCAGATCGAGAGCCGGGCGCAGATGACCATGCTGCCGCGTCTCAGGCCCCGGACCTTCTACGACCTCGTCATCGAGGTCGCGATCGTGCGGCCGGGACCGATCCAGGGCGACATGGTGCACCCCTATCTGAGGCGCCGCCAGGGGCTGGAAACGGTGACGTATCCGTCGAAGGAACTGGAAGCGGTGCTGCAGAAAACCCTCGGCGTGCCGCTGTTCCAGGAACAGGCGATGAAGATCGCCATCGTCGCCGCCGGCTTCACGCCCGCCGAAGCCGACCGGCTGCGGCGCGCCATGGCCACGTTCCGACGGGTCGGCACGATCGGCTCCTTCCAGAAGAAGATGATCGAGGGCATGGTCGCGAACGGCTACGAGGCGGCGTTTGCCGAACGCTGTTTCCGGCAGATCGAAGGGTTCGGCGAATACGGCTTTCCGGAAAGCCACGCGGCGAGTTTCGCGCTGCTGGTCTACGCCTCGTGCTGGCTGAAATGTTATTATCCGGACGTGTTCTGCGCGGCGCTCCTGAACGCCCAGCCGATGGGCTTTTACGCTCCGGCGCAGATTGTGCGCGATGCGCGCGAACACGGGGTCGTCGTGCACGCCCCCGACATCAATGCCTCGGACTGGGACGCAACGCTGGAACCGGATGCGCCGGCAGGGCAGCGCGCCGAGGCCCGGCACTCTTCCATGAGCGCCACCATCCGCAGCACCCACGCGGTGCGGCTCGGCCTTCGGCGCATCAAGGGCCTGAACGAGGCGGATGCCGACCGGATCCTGGACAATCGCGGATCGGGCTACCGATCGGTCCGCGACCTGTGGCTGAAAACCGGGTTGTCGAAACGGGTGCTGGAACGGCTGGCGCGGGCCGATGCCATGCGTTCGCTCGGTCTCGACCGGCGCGCGGCGCTCTGGCAGATCAAGGGGCTCGACGATGGCGGCGCCGAGACGCGGCTGCCGCTATTCGATACGCCGGTCCTGCCGGACCTGCGCGCCGAACCGGAAGCCGAGCTTCCGGACATGCCGCTCGGCGAACACGTGATCCAGGACTACCGGACCCTGTCGCTTTCCTTGAAGGCGCATCCGCTCAGTTTCGTACGCGCGGACCTCGCCCAACGTGGGTTTCGGGAGAATGCCGCGCTCGATACCTGGAAGCAGGACCGCTGGATCCGGGTCGCCGGCTTGGTGCTCGTGCGCCAGCGGCCGGGCTCGGCGAAGGGCGTGGTGTTTGCCACGCTGGAGGACGAAACCGGCATTGCCAACGTGATCGTGTGGCCGAAAGTACTCAAGGCCTACCGGCCGATCGTGCTCGGCGCGCGCTGTGTCGGGGTCTCGGGACGGGTGCAGTCGGAATCCGGCGTGATCCATATCGTCGCCGATCGGCTGGAGGACCTGACGCCGCTGCTCACCCGTCTGTCGGAGGATGCCGGCGAGATCGACGGGCTGGCCCATGCCGACGAGGTCAAGCGCCCGCAGGAGGATATCCGCCAGAAGATCAAGCCGCGCTCCCGGCTTGCGCGCCTCGTCAAGGAACATCCCGACATCGCGCAGGATTTCGAGGCGCTGGCGAAAAAGACCCGGTCGGTCCTGCCGAAAGGCCGCAATTTCCAGTAACCGGTCCGGCGCATTTTCAATCCGCCAAAAAGCGTCGTTTCCTCACGAACCTTTACATCCGGACCTTTGCCATTACGGTGCTTGAACTGCGTTTTTGACCAATGCCTCTCTCACAATTCACGTTTGTCGATTCTTGTGACCGGCGCTTTTGACCGGCACAACTCAGCCTGAAGGAATATGCAGCATGGTGGACCGTCCCCTCTGGCAGGAGAGCGCCTGTGCGCTGGCAGACCGCATTGCAAGCGGCTCGGTGAGCGCGACGGAAGCGGTGACGGAAACGGTCGAGCGGATGCGCGCGCGCAACGGGGCGATCAATGCGGTGGTCGACGACCTCGGTGACGAGGCGATCCGACAAGCGGCGGAACACGATCGCATCCAGGCCGCCAGCGGCCCGATCGGTCCGCTGCACGGCGTTCCGGTCACCATCAAGGAAAACATCGACCAGACCGGGCGGGCCACGCCGAACGGTGTGACGGCCTTTCAATCGATTATTGCCGAGAGCGATTCGCCGGTCGTGTGCAACCTGAAGAAGGCCGGTGCGATCGTCATCGGTCGCACGAATACGCCGGAATTCTCGTTTCGGGCCACCACGGAAAACGAATTGCATGGCCGCACGTTCAATCCGTGGAACGATTGGGCATCGGCCGGCGGATCGTCTGGCGGTGCTTCGGCTGCGGTGATGTCGGGCATGGGTCCGATCGCGCATGGCAACGATATCGGCGGGTCGCTGCGATTTCCCTCAGCGGCGACAGGTGCCGCTACCGTAAAACCCGGGCTCGGTCGTGTGCCGGCCTACAATGCATCCGCGACCGTCGAACGCGGTCTCCTGGCGCAGATCATGTCGGTTCAGGGTGTGATTGCCCGTGAAGTCCGGGATGTGCGGCGGGGCATGCAGGCGCTCGTCACCTATGATCCGCATGACCCGTGGATGGTGCCGATGCCGTTTGAGGGTCCGGCGCTGGACGGTCCGGTCAAGGTTGCGTTCACAAAAAACCCGTTCGAGTTCGACCTGCATCCGTCGGTGGAGGCGGCGCTGGACACTGCGCGCGATGTGCTTGCCGATGCCGGTTATGTCGTTGAGGAGGTCGAGCCGCCGCTTCTTCGCGAAGCGGCGAGCGAAGCGAATCGTTGTCTGTTCGGCGAGGTCAAGGCGCTGGTCGGTGACGATGTCCGCACACATGGCAGCGCCACGATCAATCGGATCTTCGACGATTATTTTGCCTGTTTCGATCCGTATCAAGGCGACGAACTCTTGCGCGGCTTTGCCAGGCGCTCGCACTTCGTTCGGCAATGGACGCTCTTCCTGCAGGACTATCCGCTGGTGCTGACGCCGTTCCTGCTGCAGCCGATCTTTACCTCCAACCGGGACGCAGAGGGCCGGGAAGGCGTCATGGAGGTGCTCGGCGCCAGCATCTATTCCAGTTCGATGAATTTCATGGGCCTGCCGGCCGGCAACATCGCCGCGCATTTTGCCGACGGCATGCCGATCAACGTGCAGATCGTCGGCCGCCGGTTCCGCGAGGATCTCATCCTGGATGCCTGCGCGGCGATCGAGAGCCGCGTCGGCGTCATGGCCGAACGGCTTTTTGCGGCGGAATAGACTTTCCTTTCGGGCTGTCCGGGTCTGTTGCGGGTGAACCGAAAATATGACGCAAGAAACCGACCGTTTGCGTGCGCCGACGGAAATCCCGCAGGAATTTCCAAACGCCGAAAAAATGTACGGCAGCCGGATTGCGGGACCGCAATTGCTCGACCAGCCCGTAATCGACCGGTTCGCGTTCCGGCGCATAGGTTCCGAAAAGACGGTCCCAGATCATCAGGATGCCACCGTAATTGCGGTCGAGATAATCCGGGTTGCGGCCGTGATGGACGCGGTGGTTGGAGGGTGTGTTGAGCCAGGGATCGAGCAACGGCAGGCGTCCGACCAATTCGGTGTGGATCCATTGCTGCCAGGCAAGCACGAGCCCGAAACAGGTCAGCACCAGGAAGGGATGAAATCCGGCAAACACCAGCGGGAGGTAGATCAGCGGGGTGATGAAGAAGTCGACAAAGCTCACTCTCAGGCCGATGGTCTGGTCGAAATGGTCGCCGGAATGGTGCACCGAATGATAGAGCGACCAGAGCAGATTTACTTCGTGCCCGAGCCGGTGCTCCCAGTAGTACAGGAAATCAACGAGGATCAGACACACGAGAGCCGTGCTCACGGTGATCGGCAGGGACCAGGGCGAGACGGATCCGGCGGCAAAGAATACGGCGATCAGCGCGCCGGTGAAGATCGCTTCGACGATGCCCGCGGGGATAAGGCAGAAGGCGCTGGTTACCATGCCCGAAAGGCGGCGTTTCGTCAGGCCGCCCGTGCGCCACAGCTTCCAGAGCTCCATCAGGAAAACCGGAACACCGATCAGGATCAACAAACCGGCCGCGGCACCGAGGACCGTCAAGATCGTTTCGGGAAGTCCGGCCAGGTCTGAAAGGTCCGCTTCCGGGGCGGACGGTGAACGCGAATCGGGGATAGTCTCGTTCATGGGAACAATCCAATTATGAGAATGATCATTCACTCTTATATTTGACCGAACCGGAGTTCTGTCAAGAACATCCGGATCGAGGGAGGTCTTGATTGGCGAGAAAACGCGACGAAGCTGCCTTTGAACGCAAGCGGACGCAGATCATGCGGGCCGCAGAAGCGCTGTTCATCGAGCGCGGTTTTCACCAGACCGGGATGGCGGCGATCTGCGATGCGGCGGGCATGCAGCCCGGTGCGCTCTATCGCTATTTTCCGTCAAAGGCCGATCTGATCGCCGCGCTGGTGGCGGAGGAACGGGACGAAACGCAGGCGTTTCTTGCAAGGCTCGACGGTGCGTCGGATCTCCGCTCGGCGCTGGTCGAGGCGCTCATGGAAGCAGTGGCGGCCGTCGGGGAGGCGGATTACGGTCGTCTGGCGCTTGAAATCGCGGCTGAAGGGGCGCGGGAGGAACGCGTGGGCGCGCTGCTCGCCGACGCGGAAATCGGCGCCCTCACGCATCTGACACGGATCCTGGAAGGAGCCCGGGCGGCCGGGCAGATCGACAAGTCATGCGACTGTCCCGTGGCGGCTGCCCTGCTTCTGACCCTGATCGACGGCGCCACGGGATCGGATCTTCATGCCGGGTTCGGAGAGCGCCTGAGACCGGTGCTGCGGGGCGTTGTCGACGGCATTCTCGATCCGTCGCCAAGCCCTGACGTCTGATATCACCGGTCGTTTCCGATCGCGTGCAAAACGGCGGCCAAGACGATCGCGCCGCCAAGCCAGGTTGTCGCGTTCGGCACTTCGGTAAAGACAAGGAACGCAAAAAACGGTGCGAGCGGGGTCTCCAACGCGCTCAGCAGGGCGGTCTGGCCGGAGGGAACCCGCTTCGCGCCTTCGGCCAGCGTCACGGACGCTATGGCAAACAGCAGACCGAATGCAGCCAGTATCCCGATTTCCAGCGGATCGACGACGAGCGGATCACCAAACAAAACGGCGACAGGCAACAAGAGGACCGATTGCAGCGCCGCGGGACCGGCTCCCGGCGTAGCAGGCCATTTCCGATAAATGACCATGATGGAGGCCATGGCCATGGTCATGCATAGAGCCAGAATGTCGCCGGCCAAGCTGATGTGCCCGACGGAGCCCGACACGATGATCGCAACGCCGATGAGCGCAACGATGCTGCCTATTAGCGTTCGGGCCGATGCCTTTTCTCCTATAACGATCCAGGCAAGCAGCGCGGCGATCAGCGGAGCGATCGCATAGATCAGCGAGACGTTTGCGATCGTCGTCAGCTTGAAGGCCGGTATGAACGCCGCCGTGCCGCATGCTCCCACCACGGCCACCGTCCAGCCGCTAGAGCCAATGCCGAGAAAATTCCGTCGAAACTCCCTTCCGCGCAGGGTCCAGAAAGTCGTGAAGGCAGCGGCGAACAGGCCCCGCCAGAAAATCACGTCCCAGGCCCCGGCCTCGACAGCCTTCGTGAACAGACCTGCCGTGCTGTAGGTTATGGCTGCGGTGACAACCAGAGCGATGCCGACACGGTGTTCGGATCGCCCGTCCCGTCTCATTGCAAGCGGTGGATTGCTGTACTCCGACATTGGCAGTGGAAGATCCGCATGGCGACGCTTTCATGCAATACATATTTTAAGTTCATCGGGTTCCTCGAATGCCACTGACACTGGATGTCGCAACGGCGTTGTATGTTAATAAGCGAGGATCCTCGGGGATCGCGCAAATGAAATCATCTTGCCTTACACTTTAGAAATTCTTGAGTATAGCCATGGCTCGATCACTCCCGCCGCTGAATTCGCTCAAAGCCTTCGAAGCCGCCGGACGGCACCTCAGTTTCGCAAAGGCGGCCGCCGAACTGCATGTCACGCCGGCCGCGATCAGTCACCAGATCAAGGTGCTGGAGGAATTCTACGGGACAGCGCTGTTTCATCGGATGACCCGGGCGATGCGGCTTACCGAGGCCGGTGAGGAGGCGCTGCCGTTGCTCAGCCAGGGTTTCGACACGCTGGCAAAGGGCGCGGAGATGCTTCGCGCCCATGCGGAAAGCGACGTGCTGACCATCAGCGTCAGCCCTTCGTTCGGCGCCATGTGGCTGGTGCCCCGGCTTGAGCGATTCCGCAGCCGGCATCCGGATATCGAAATCCGTATCGACGGCACCGATCGCCTCGTCGATCTGGTCCGCGGAGACGCCGACGTCGCTCTGCGCTATGGCGCCGGCGGGTATGAGGGCGTACAGGTCGACCGGCTGTTCAGCCAGGTTAACACGCCGGTTTGCAGTCCGGCGCTCCTCAGCGGGGAACCGCCCCTGCGGCAGCCCTCCGATCTGCGCCACCACACGCTCTTGCACGTCGACTGGAAAGACGCTGAGGCGAGCTGGCGCATGTGGCTGCTGGCGGCGGGCCATTCCGACATCGATCCGACCCGCGGGCCCCGCTACACGATGGAGAGCATGGCCGTTCAGGCTGCCCTCGACGGCCATGGCGTGGCACTGGTCGGCGACATGCTGGTTGCCGATCACCTCGAAGCCGGTCGCCTCGTGCGCCCGTTCGACCCGGCGCTCGGCACGCCGCTGTCGTTTTCGTATTTTCTGTTGAGTTCCAAAGACGGGGCGGAGAAACCGAAAGTGGCCGCCTTTCGCGCCTGGCTGATCGAGGAAGCGCGCGCTGCGCGGCCTCAATCTGCCGAACAAGACTGAAATCTGCGGTTCGGGATCAATCCGATCTTCCGGATTGGCCTGAGCGGCCCGGATCCTGCGCGTCCGTGCGGCCGCCGAGATCCGCCAGTTCTTCCAGCATGTCCAGGAGCATGCCCAACCGCTCGGTGCCGTAACGTTTCTCCAGATCCTCGTAGACGGCCCGGCTTTCCGGCGCCACACGGTCGAGGAGGGCGAGACCCGCGTCGGTGATCGTCAGGAGATGGCGGCGGCCGTCACCGGTGTCGCGAGACCGGGTGATCAGACCTTCGGCCGCGAGCGTGCGCACGATGCGGGTCAGGCTCGGCATCAGGATGCAGCAATGCCCGGCAATCTCGGTGGCATCGAGCGGACCGGATTCGGCGAGCACACGCAACACGCGCCATTGCTGTTCGGTCACGGCATGACCGGCAAGAACGGGGCGGAACCGGGCCATGACCGCCTCGCGGGCACGCAACAAGGCGATCGGCAGGGCCCGGCTGGTGCTGCGGTAACCGTCGGATTTTCGCCTGGCGGGTGGATCGGCGGTGTCAGATGCGGGGATCACGCCGCCTCCGCCTCGACCCGGTTTTCCAGAATGCCGACCCCTTCCACCTCGACGGCAACGCTGTCGCCGGGCTTAAGCCAGCGCGGCGGGTCGAACCGGGCGCCGGCGCCTGTCGGCGTGCCGGTCGCGATCAGGTCGCCGGGCATCAAGGTGCAGAAGGTGGAGATGTATTCCAGGATCCGCGCGAACGGGAATGCCATGGAGGCGGTGGTATCCTTCTGGCGGACCTCGCCGTTGACCCGGGTTTCGATGTGCATGTCCGTCAGGTCGATCGCGGACAGGTCGGTTTCGATCCAGGGGCCGAGGCCGCCGGACCGGTCCCAGTTCTTGCCCTGTGTGACGTTGAACTTGCCGTGCCGAAGCCAGTCGCGCACGGAACCTTCGTTCATGATGGTGAGGCCGGCTATGTGGTCATGGGCATTTGCTGCCGGTATCCGCCGGCCCTTTTGCCCGATCACCAAAACGATCTCGCCCTCGTAGTCGAATTGCGGTGATTCCGGCGGCAAGAGGATCGGCTGCCCGTGCGGTGAAAACGACAGCGGCGAGCGCATGAACAAAGACGGATAGGCCGGGGCCGCCGATCCGTCGCGGTATTCGGCGTTGCGGTCCTGATAATTCACCCCGACGCAGAAGATCTTTTGCGGATCGGTAACCGGCAGGTCGAGCGCGATTTCGTCAAGACGGAAATCGGCCGCACGGCTGGCGGCCCGCGCCTTTTCAGCCAGTTCCTCGTTTTCCAGGATTGCGCGGACCGAAGCGGCACCGATGCGGGCCGTCAGATCGGTCACCGCCTGGTCCTCGACGGCGCCGGCATGCAGACCCTCGGGCGTTTGAAAGGTCAGGAGCCGCATCACACGAGGCCTGCGCGTTCGAGCACGCCGTCGAGGCGCTTTTCCAGGTCCGGGCCGGCCGGGAGAAGCGGCAAGCGATGCTCGTTCACGGGTAGGATATCGAGGCGCTTCATCATGTATTTCATGGGGATCGGGTTGATGTCGTAGAACACGGCCTTGTTGATTTCGAACAGGCTGCGATGCAGGTCCCGTGCGCCGAACAGATCGCCGCGCCAGACCGCCTCGCAAAGCTCGGCGAGCGGTTTCGGGCTCAGATTGCCGACCGCATTCATCAGGCCACAGGCTCCGACCGCCATCATCGGAAACGACAATTCCTCCAATCCGACAAAGACCCGAAGGTCGTCGCCGATCGCCTCGAACAGGTCGGAGACGAAACCGAGATCGAGGGACGCGTGTTTCATGCCCACGAAGGTCGGGCAGGTCCGGTCGATTTCGACGGCGGTCTCGACCTTGACGTCGACCGCGGCCCGGCCGGGGATGTGATAGATCATCCACGGTTTGTCGTGCAGGCGATTGAGTGCTTCGTAATAGGCGACGAGACCGCGTTGCGGCGGGCGTGAATAATAGGGCGTCACGATGAGGAGCGCGTCGACTTCCTTTCGCCCGGCGGCATGGCGGGTGAGCGCTTCGGTTTCGGCGTAGGATTGCGACCCGGTCGCGACCACAACCGTCACACGGCCCGCTGCCGCCTCCACCGCAACATCGACCAGACGATTGCGTTCCTCCACCGTCAGCGAGGACGGTTCCGACGTCGTGCCGTTAACGAGGATGCCGTGCGACCCGTTCTCGACCTGGAAGTCAATCAGGCGCGCATAGGCATCGGCGTCCACGGCCCCGTCGCGGAACGGTGTGATCAGCGGCGGAATCGAGCCGCGCAGGGCTGTCTTGTCGAGCGTGAGCATGAGCGGTTCCCGGGTGTGACCTGTTTTTGCTTGACCTTGGTGCGTGCCATATAGTTAACATGTTAAATAAATAGTCGCAACAACGATGCGAGCCATGTGATGCTCGTCCGGTGGAGGAGACCGTGCCGCATATCACGCTTGAATATTCCGCCAATCTCGATCGTTCGATGTCCATGGATGCGCTTTGCGAGGCGGTGCTGGAGACCGTGCTTGCGACCGGGGTCTTTGAAGTCGGGGCGGTCCGGGTGCGGGCGATCCGGTGCGACGATTATGCGATTGCCGACCGGGACCACAAAAACGCCTTTCTCGACGGCGCGTTGCGCCTTGGCGCCGGTCGCGATGCGGAAACCAAGAAGGCCGTCGGCCAGGCCATCTTCGAGACGCTGCGGCACTTCTTCAAAGACCGGCTGGCGGAAGACTATTTCGCGCTGTCCTTTGAAGTGCGCGAGATCGATCCCGATCTGAGTTTCAAAACCAATTCCATGCACCGGCGGCTGCGCAGCCCGACCTGAAGGATTTCACCATGGGCGATTTTGACCAGAACAAGCAGGCGGCGGCGCGGTATCTGGAACGGTTTGCCGGCGATCCGGTGCCGCATCACATTGGCGGGGCAGCCTCGCCAGCGGAGTCGGGGCAGACATTTTCCGTGCTCTCGCCGATCGACCTGAAGCCGATCGCTTCCGCCGCGCGCGGTTCGGCGGCGGACGTGGACAAGGCGGCCTCAGCGGCCCAAGACGCGTTTCCCGGGTGGCGCGACACGGCGCCGGATGTCCGCCGGAAGATCCTGCATGCGGTTGCCGATGCCATCGTCGAGCGGGCGGAGGAAATCGCGCTGGTCGAATCCGTCGATACCGGCCAGCCGATCCGCTTCATGGCGAAGGCGGCAATCCGCGGTGCGGAAAACTTCCGGTTCTTCGCCGACCGGGCAGCCTCGGCGCGAGACGGTCTCGCCCTGCCGGCCCCCGGCCAATTCAACGCCACGACCCGGGTTCCGATCGGGCCGGTCGGCGTCATTACGCCATGGAACACGCCGTTCATGCTATCGACATGGAAGATCGCGCCGGCGCTTGCGGCCGGCTGCACGGTCGTGCACAAGCCGGCGGAATTATCACCGCTGACGGCGCGGCTCTTGGTCGAGATTGCCGAAGGCGCGGGCCTGCCGGCGGGAGTCCTGAACGCGGTCAACGGGATCGGCGAGGAAGCCGGTAAGGCGCTTACCGAACATCCTGCGATCAAGGCGATTGCCTTTGTCGGGGAATCCCGGACCGGGTCGATGATCATGGCGCAGGGTGCGCCGACCCTGAAACGGGTGCATTTCGAACTGGGCGGCAAGAACCCTGTCCTCGTCTTTGCCGACGCCGACCTCGACCGGGCGCTCGATGCGGCGGTCTTCATGATCTACAGCCTCAACGGCGAGCGCTGCACGTCGTCGAGCCGGCTGCTTGTCGAAGCCTCGATCTATGAGGATTTCACGCGGCGTCTCGCTGAGCGTGCCGCCGCCGTCCGGGTGGGCCATCCGCTCGATCCGTCGACTGAACTCGGACCCCTCATCCATCCGGATCACCTGGCCAAGGTGACATCCTATTTCGATGTCGCCGAATCCGAAGGCGCAACGATTGCCGCCGGCGGCCAGAAGACGGACGGGCCGGGCGGCGGGTGTTATGTCGCACCGACCCTGTTCACCGGGGCACGGCCGGACATGCGGATCGCCCAGGAAGAGATCTTCGGTCCCGTTCTGACGGCCATTCCGTTTAAGGACGAGAACGACGCGCTCACCATCGCCAACGCGGTGGATTACGGGCTTGCCGGCTATGTCTGGACGGCCGATGTCGGTCGGGCGTTCCGTGTTTCGGAAGCGCTGGAGGCCGGCATGATCTGGGTGAATTCGGAAAATGTGCGGCACCTGCCGACACCGTTCGGCGGCATGAAAGCCAGCGGAATCGGGCGCGACGGCGGCGACTATTCCTTTGACTTTTATATGGAAACCAAAAACATTTCCTTTGCGACCGGCGCTCATCGCATTCCCCGACTCGGGGCCTAGTTACGCAATGCTCTAAGCCGTCGCCGGAGACAATCGGGAGCCGAAACGATGCCGATCCCCCCCATCACCCTGACCCCGCCCTTCAATGTGGTGCGGTGCGCCTATATCGATCTCGGCGTGACCGATCTCGATGCGGCACAGGATTTCTACGATTCGACACTGGGTCTCGTCACCACGGCCCGCGATCCGGACGCGCTCTACCTGCGGGCGCTGGAGGAACGCAATCACCACTCGTTCGCCTTGCGCAAGGCGGACGTTGCGACCTGCAACGCGCTGGGTTTCCGGGTCGCAACGCCGGGCGACCTGGAAGTGGCGTACGACTGGTTCAACAATGGCGGGCTTGACGCCGATTTTGTGGAACGCCCCTATCAGGGCCGGACCCTGCGCGCGCAGGATCCGAATGGATCCGTGCTGGAATTCTTCTGCAAGATGGACCAGGCGGATCGCCTCCTGCAGAAATACGGCACCTATCGCGGTGTGCATCCGCAGCGCATCGATCACTTCAACTGCTTTTCGCCGAACGTTCAGACATCGGTCGATTTCTATGCGGATCTCGGCTTCCGGACGACGGAATACACCGATACCGACGACGGCACCGAACTCTGGGCCGCATGGATGCATCGCAAGGGGACGGTGCACGACATCGCGTTCACCAACGGCGTCGGGCCGCGGCTGCATCACGTGGCGCTTTGGGTGCCGACGGCGCTCAACGTGATCCACCTATGCGATGTCATGGCAACGACCGGCTACCTGGCGCATATGGAACGCGGGCCGGGCCGGCACGGCATTTCGAACGCGTTTTTCCTTTATGTGCGTGACCCGGACGGACATCGCATCGAGCTCTACGCATCGGATTACCTGACGGTGGATCCCGACCTTGAACCGATCCGCTGGTCGCTGACGGATACGCAGCGCCAGACCCTTTGGGGGACGCCGGCGCCGCGCTCCTGGTTCGAGGAAGGATCGGTCTTTCCCGGTGTCGCCGTGCGCGACCCGGATCTGCAGGCCGAGCCCGTCATTGCCCATTGACGGCGCCAACGCGGCGCGGGTCGCATAACCAAAAGAGGACGTTTCATGGTCGACACGGAATCATTTCGTGCCTGGTCGAAAAAAGCCGCCGAATGGGGCGTGGATTATCGCCTGTCGCTGCGTGACCGGCCGGTGCGTCCGGCTGTCTCACCCGGCGATATCTCCAAACAGCTTCAAGCGGTTCCGCCCGAAGAGGGCGAGGCGCTCGATGCGATCTTTGCGGATTTCGAGGACATCGTCGTACCGGGCATGACCCATTGGCAGCATCCGCGGTTCTTTGCCTATTTCCCGTCGAATGCCAGCCCGGCAGCGATCATCGCGGAATACCTGATGACGGCGATGTCGGCGCAATGCATGCTGTGGCAGACATCGCCGGCGGCGACCGAAATGGAAGTCGTGGTCATCGATTGGTTGCGCCAGGCGCTTGGCCTTAGCGACAGGTTTGCCGGCGTGATCCAGGATTCAGCGTCCTCGGCAACGCTTGCCGCCGTGCTGACCATGCGGGAAAAGGCGCTCAACTGGGCGGGCAATGAATCGGGCCTCGCCAACAATCCGGCCGTGCGCATCTATTCTACGGCAGAAGTGCATTCATCGATCGACAAGGCGATCTGGATTGCCGGCATCGGCCAGGACAATCTTGTCCGCATCCCGGTCGATGGCCCGAACCGCAGCATGAAGCTCGACGCGCTCGATGCCGCGATTGCCGCTGACCGCGCGGCCGGCCTGTTGCCCGGCGGTGTGATCGCCTGTGTCGGGGGAACCAGCGTCGGTGCGTCCGACGATGTCGCTGGTGTGTGCGCTGTTGCCCGCAAACACGGGCTTTATGTGCATGTCGATGCGGCCTGGGCGGGATCGGCGATGATCTGTCCGGAATTCCGCGCATTCTGGGACGGCGTCGACGCCGCGGATTCGATTGTCTTCAATCCGCATAAATGGCTTGGCGTGCAGTTCGACTGCGCGGCGCATTTTGTGGCCGATCCGGAAGATCTGGTGCGCACGCTGGCGATCCGCCCGGCCTTTCTGGAAACCAAGGGCAAGGACGGCATCATCAATTTTTCCGAATGGTCGGTGCCGCTCGGCCGCCGCTTCCGGGCCTTGAAAGTCTGGTTCCTGCTGCGGGCCTACGGGCTCGATGCCCTGCGCACGATGATCCGCAATCATGTGCAATGGTCGCGGGATCTGGCGAAGCGCCTTTCGGAAACGCCGGAGTTCGAGATCGTCACCGAGCCTTTCCTGTCGCTGTTCACCTTCCGCTTTGTCCCGGCGGACGGCAGCGATCCCGATGCCTTCAATGCCCGGCTCCTTGAGGCGATAAACGAAGACGGTCGGATCTATCTGACGCAGACCAATGTCGACGGAAAATACGCCATTCGCTTTCAGGTCGGTACGTTCGATACGACGAAGGCGGATGTGGATCTGGCGTTCGATGTGATCCGGCAAACGGCGGACGCCTTGCGCGTCGCCGCGTAGATCAGGTCGGTCCCTTCGAGGAAGACTTCGCTTCCTTTGCGACGGCCTGCGTCACGATCCAGAGGCCGACAAGCAGGATGGCGGCGCCGGCGACCTTCAGGCCGCTCAACGGCTCGCCGACGACAAGGGTTGCGAGCACCCATGCGGTCAGCGGTTCGGCGAGGGTCAGGGTGACGGCGGCGGAAGTGCGCATGCGGTTCACGCCGTAGGTGAACAGATAATAGGACACGCCTGTCGACACGATCCCGAGGAACAGGATCGGCGCGGCGCTTTCCGGTCCGACCCATCGAAACCCGGCAAACAGGAGGGCTGGTGCCATGAGGATCGTTGCCAGTCCGAAGGTCACGGCGGCGACCGATCCGACCGGCGCTGCGCGCCCGATCGCACTGGTTGCCAGCGAATAGGTGGCATAGGAAAGTCCCGCGAGCGCCGTCAGCGCATAGCCGACAAGCGGCGCCTTTGCGCCTTCGTTGGACGCGACCAGGGCGATTGCGCCGGTAATGCAGATGGCCTGTCCGACAAGTTGCAGATTGGACGGCCGGCGTCCTCTCAAAAGCCATTCGTAAAGCGCCACCCAGATCGGGCCGCTGCCGATTGCGATCGCCGTGCCGACGCCGACACCGGCAAGGGTGACGCCGGTAAAGAAGGCGAGATTATAGACGGCCATGGCCGCGCCGGCGAGCGCGGCCAAGGCAAGGGGAACTTTACTGAGGCCGGCCCGGCTGGCGGCGATCGGCAGGCAGAACAGCAACAATGTCATGGCACCGATCGCAACCCGCAGCCAGGCGACTGCCAACGGATCGCGGTCGGCGGGCAGGATCGCCTGGATCGTGCCTGTCGAGCCCCAGAGAATGGCCGCTGCCAGGACGGTCGCTGCCGCCAGGAGCGGGGCAAGGGAAAAGGCGGGACGGTTGGCGGCCATGGTGGGCTGAAGTTATCGGGTTGCTCGGTGAGGGGAATGCGGGCACGACGGGTCGCTGTCACGACGTACCGGATGTCGGCGCGGGTTACAAACCGGGCCGCGACAGAACATTCGGTCGGGTCAGGGTAGAGTGGAGACAGCAATGATCATCGATCCCGGTCAACTCTGGATCTTTATTCCTGCCGCGATTGCGCTCAACCTCACACCGGGCAGCGACATGCTGTTCTGCCTCGGACAGGGTCTGAAGGGCGGCCCGCGGGGGGGCATTGCCGCCAGCATCGGTATTTCCACCGGCGCGCTGATCCATACATTGCTTGCGGCCATCGGCCTGGCGGCGCTCCTTGCCGCCTATCCGCTGGCGTTCGAAGTCGTACGCTGGGCGGGCGTTGCCTATCTGGTGTGGCTGGCCGTCCAGGCGATCCGCACACAGGCCACCGGTCTTGCACCGGCCAGCGTGCGGAGCGGCGGCATGATGTCGGCGTGGCGGGACGGTGTTCTGGTCAATCTTCTCAATCCGAAGGTGGCCGTTTTCATCCTCGCCTTCCTGCCGCAATTCGTGGACCCGGCAAGAGGGGCGCCGTTCCTGCAATTCTTGGTTCTCGGGGCCATCCTCAATATCGGCGGTACCGTGATCAACGGCGCGATCGGCGCATTCGCCGGCACGATCGGTGCGCGGCTTGCCGCCCATGCCGGGCTGTTGCGGGTCTATCGCTATGTGACGGCCTGCCTGTTCCTGGGGCTTGCCGCCCGGCTTGCCTTCGAACGCCGCTGACCGATCGTCAGGCCGGATTGCCGATAATGGCGGCAACCCGGTCGTCGAGCCCTTCCAGAAGATCCTCCCGACTGGCGCCAAGCCGTGCGCGGAAGGCCTGTCCCTGCATCACATCGAGCATGAGGTCGGCCCGGATCCGCGACGGCAACCCGGATGAGAGCCGGCCGGCCTGCTTTTCCCTCTCGAACCGGGCGGCGATCCGGTCGCGGCTGGCGTCCCGCTTGGCCTGAAGCCGGTCGCGCAGGCCATCGACCTGACCGATCGCGGCCGCGGCGCAGGTGCCCAGAAGGCAACCGCGCGCCGCTCTGTCCGGTCGGGCATTGCCCTCCAGCGCCGTTTTCAGAAAGGCCTGAACGGCGTCGCCAATGTCGGCTTCCGCCTCGAAGGCCATCATCGGCGCGCTGCCGATCCCGCTTGCATAGCGCTCGAACGCTTTCAGAAACAGCGCCTGCTTGTCGCCGAATGTGCCGTAGAGGCTGGGGCGGTTGATGCCCATCGCAGTGGTCAGGTCGTCCAACGATGTGCCGTCATATCCGTTTTCCCAAAACACCTCGATGGCCGCATCGAGCGCGACGTCCGGATCGAACTTGCGCGGCCGTCCGGTCCTTTTTTGTACCATTATGTAAAAAACTCTTGCAATTGGCTCTCGGTGATATTTAATACCTTTCAGTACAAAACATCAATACCGGATTGGAAAGGACAATCCCATGACTTCTCCAAACACTCATATGCCCCGGCTTGACGGTAAAACGATGGTCATTACCGGCGGCACATCCGGCATCGGGCTGGAGACCGCGCGACATGCCGTCAAAGAGGGGGCACGTGTGCTGATCACCGGGTCTCGCCAGGAAACGGTTTCCGAAGCCCTGGACAAACTGGGTAACGGTGTAATCGGCCTGGTTGCGGATGTCCGCGATCTGGGCGGACTGCAGACGCTTGCCGAAAAGGCCAAATCGGAATTCGGGCGCGTCGATGTCCTGTTCGCCAATGCCGGCCTTGGGGTCTTTGCCCCCATCGAACAGATCGATGAAGCGGCCTACGACAAACAGTTCGATATCAACGTGAAAGGCGTCTTTTTCACAGTGCAGAAGATCCTGCCGCTGATGCAGAAGGGCGGCAGCGTGATCCTGACCGCATCGGCCGTGAACGAAAAAGGCGTCGGCACCGGCAGCCTGTATTTCGCCACCAAGGCCGCGGTCCGCTCGTTTGCCCGCTCGCTTGCCGCCGAACTCGGGCCCAAGGGCATTCGTGTCAACGCCTTGAGCCCCGGGATCGTGCGTACGCATTTCTCCCAGAAGACGAACGTGCCCGAAGAGGCTTTCGAAGGTTTTATCGACATGGTCGTCGGTCAGGCGCCGCTTGGCCGCGAGGGAAGCACCGAGGACATGGCGAACGCCGCTCTGTTCCTGGCCAGCAACGAGAGCAGCTATATGACGGCCGCCGACCTCGTCGTTGACGGAGGGTGGATGAATGTCTGATTTCGCAAAACAATCGACGCCCGATATGACGATCCTCAGGGTCGATTCAAGCGGCCGGACCGAAACCTCGGATTCGCGGGCACTCGTCACCGAGCTGATCGACACCCTGTCGCCGTCGGATCGTGCTGCGACGGTGATCGAACGGGATCTCGCCAAGGGGATCGAGTTTGTCGACGATGCCTGGATCGGTGCGAACTTCACACAGGATGCGGATCGGAACGCGGCCCATCACGCCCGTCTTGCCGGTTCCGAGGCGCTGGTCGGCGAATTGGAAGTGGCGGACATTCTTGTCATCGGTATGCCGATCTACAATTTCGGCATCCCGGCTGCGTTGAAAGCCTGGATCGACCAGGTGGCGAGGGCACGCCGCACGTTTCACTACACGGAGGCGGGGCCGCAGGGCCTGTTGACTGGCAAGAAAGTCTTTGTCGTGATCACCTCAGGCGGCACGGAAATCGGCGGTCCGCTCGACTTTGTGTCGGACTATCTGCGGCATGTGCTTGGATTCCTCGGCATGAAGGATGTGACGCTGATCGCCGCCGACCGGCTGATGCAGGATCGGGAAGGGCGCTTGGCCGAGGTGCGGCACACGATTGCCGACCTGGCATCCCGTGCCCATGCGGCCTGAACGATTGAAAAAGCGGCGCCGGATCCGGGTTTCCCGGTCCGGCGCGCTTCGATTCTGTGATCTGGTGGGTTTCAGGCTAGCCGACCGACAGCAGGGACTGGCCGCGATCGCCGCCGCCGCGACCCAGATAGGCCTCAAGCTGCTTGAAAACCTCCACCGCAACCGTGCCGCTCTCGGTCTCTGAGACAGCCCGCGCCGAGGATTCGGTGTTGTAGAAAATGCCGTTGGGATTGAAGCCGGCGACCTTCTCGAAGGCGAACTCCGCTTCGAAGCCGTCGCTTTCGATCGCAAACTCGGCAAAGGTGCCGGTCGTGCCCGATACGCCGTCCGGACCCAGTTCAAGTTCCTGCTGGAAGCCGAGAGTGGCTTCGAAGCCCTCGCCGGAAATCGTGATCTCGCCGAACCGTTCGGCAGAGGCCGTACCGTCGCTCTGATCCAGTTCAGCGGTCTGATTGAAGGAAATCTCGATCTCGAAACCGTCGATCTCAAGCGCGATTTCGCCGAATGTCGTGCTTTCCGCCGTCCGGCCTTCCGATCCGATCGAGACCGATTGCGAGCGAACCAGCGAGGCTGAGAAGTTCTCGCCTTCGATGCGGGTTTCGCTGATGCGCTGGCGGGTTGCTTCGAATTCGATGCGCCGTTGCGGACGGTCCTCGCGATCTTCGGTGCGTCGCGTCTGCTCTTGCGCCTCGGCCCGTTCGGCACTGGCTTCGCGCCCGCGTCCGAGCCGTTGGTAATCGTTCACGCCCTGGAGCGTTTCGCGGTCCCGGCCGCGAAGCTGGTCGATCACGCCCTGGATCGCATCGATGACGACGGCGGCTTTTTCCGCCGCTTCCGCGGCCTGGGCGATCGGATTGGCGGTTGCCTTTTGGGCGTCGGCCGCATCGGGCGCGGCCTCTTCGGCGCCCTGCTGCTGTTGTCCGGAAAACAGGAAGGACAGCGACGAGGTCGAAAGCGTCGTCTGCTGAAACGCGATACTCATAATCTGGTCCCCCGCATGGAATAGTGCGGCGACGATAGACGGTTAAGGTTAAAGAAGCCTCAAAATCGATATTTTATAGAACCCGGAAGAGTTCCGTTTACTAAAAACCCGCCGGGCGGCCCCGGCGGGTCGATAAGAAACACGGACGATCGTGGTCAGGCAGCGACGAGATTGCGCAGCACGTAGTGCAGGATGCCGCCATTGCGATAATAGTCGAGTTCATCGAGCGTATCGATCCGACAGAGCAGCGGGGCGGTCTCGGTCCGGCCGTCGGCGAATGTGATCGACGCGTCCATGGTCTGGCGCGGTTCGATATCGCCTTCCAGGCCGCGGATCGTCACCGTCTCCGTACCGTCGATACCAAGCGACTGCCACGACGTGCCGTCCTCGAAAACGAGGGGCAGGACGCCCATGCCGACCAGATTGGACCGGTGGATGCGTTCGAAGGATTGCGCGATCACCGCCCGGACGCCGAGCAGGCGCGTACCCTTGGCGGCCCAGTCCCGGGACGATCCTGTGCCGTATTCCTTGCCGGCGAAAATCACCAGCGGCACGTTGTCGTCGCGATAGCGCATGGCGGCGTCATAGATCGACATCTGTTCGCCGGACGGGTGGTGGACCGTGATGCCGCCTTCGATGCCTTCGACCATCTGGTTCTTGATCCGGATGTTGGCAAACGTGCCGCGCATCATCACCTGATGGTTGCCGCGTCGCGAGCCGTAGGAATTGAACTCGATCGGCCGCACCTGGTGGCTGGTCAGGTAGGAGCCGGCCGGTCCGTCGGATTTGATGGCACCCGCCGGTGAAATGTGGTCGGTGGTAATGGAATCGAGGAACAGGCCGAGCACCCGCGCATCGATGATGTCGGTAACCGGTTCCGGTTCCATGCCCATGTCCTCGAAATAGGGCGGGTTCTGGACATAGGTCGACCGGTCGCTCCAGGCATAGGTCATGCCGCCTTCGACCTCGATGCCCTGCCATTGGGCATCGCCCTTGAAGACGTCGCCGTAACGCTCGCGGAACATTTGTTCGGTCACGGACGTACGGATCAGGTCGGCGATCTCCTTCGAGGAGGGCCAGATGTCCTTCAGATAGACCGGTTGGCCTTCATTGTCGTTGCCGAGCGGATCCGTAGTCAGGTTGACGTTGAGCGACCCGGCAATCGCATAGGCGACGACCAGCGGCGGTGAGGCCAGGTAATTGGCGCGCACGTCCGGATTGACCCGGCCTTCGAAGTTGCGGTTTCCGGAAAGAACGGAACAGGCGATGATGTCATTCTGGTTCACGGCTTCGGAAATCTCTTCCGGCAGCGGGCCGGAATTGCCGATACAGGTCGTACAGCCATAGCCGACCAGATCGAAGCCGAGCGCATCGAGATCGTCCTGGAGGTTGGCTTTTTTCAGGTATTCGGTGACGACCTGGGAGCCGGGAGCGAGCGATGTCTTGACCCAGGGTTTGACCTTCAGGCCCCTGGCGTGGGCGTTGCGGGCCAACAGGCCGGCGCCGATCATGACGCTCGGATTGGACGTATTGGTACAGGATGTGATCGCCGCGATCACCACATCGCCATGACCGAGATCATGGTTCCGGCCCTCAACGGCAAAGCGTTTCGACATTTCACCGGCCTTTTTGAACTCCGAATCCATTACGGCCTGGAACGCGCTCGCCGCCTCGGCGAGCGTAACCCGGTCCTGGGGACGCTTCGGGCCGGCAAGGCTCGGCACGACGGTGCCGAGATCGAGTTCCAGCGTGTCGGTAAAGACCGGATCCGGCGTGTCGTCGGTTCGGAACATGCCCTGGACCCGCGAATAGGCCTCGACCAGGGCTATGCGATCGGCATCCCGGCCGGTCGATTCGAGGTAGGTGAGCGTGTCCGAATCGACCGGGAAGAAGCCGCAGGTCGCACCGTATTCCGGCGCCATATTGGCGATCGTCGCCTGGTCTTCCAGGGACAGCGCGGACAGGCCGGAGCCGAAGAATTCGACAAACTTTCCGACCACGCCCTTCTGGCGCAGCATTTCGACCACGACCAGCACCAGATCGGTGGCGGTGACACCCTCTTTCAGCGACCCGGTGAAACGGAAGCCGATAACTTCGGGGATCAGCATGGAAATCGGCTGGCCGAGCATCGCGGCTTCCGCTTCGATGCCGCCGACACCCCAGCCGAGAACCGACCGGCCGTTGACCATGGTCGTGTGGGAATCGGTGCCGACCAGCGTGTCGGGGAAGGCATAGGTTTCGCCGTCTATCTCACGGGTCCAGACCGTCTGCGACAGGTATTCCAGGTTCACCTGGTGACAGATGCCGGTGCCGGGCGGCACGACGCGGAAATTGTCGAAGGCCGACTGGCCCCAGCGCAGGAACGTATACCGTTCGCCGTTGCGCTCGTATTCGCGTTCGACGTTCTTGAGGAACGCGCCGGCCGTGCCGAAATGATCGACCATGACGGAATGGTCGATAACCAGGTCGACCGGAACCTGCGGGTTGATGCGCTCCGGATCGCCGCCGAGATGGGTCGTCGCGTCGCGCATGGCGGCCAGGTCCACAACCGCCGGCACACCGGTGAAATCCTGCATCAGGACCCGGGCCGGACGGTAGGCAATCTCCCGCGTCGAAGTCCGGTTCGTCAACCATTCGGCCATGGCGCGGATATCGTCGGCTGTGACCGTGCGACCGTCCTCGAACCGCAAAAGGTTCTCAAGCAGGACTTTGAGCGAGAAAGGCAGGCGGGAGACGCCATCGAGGCCGGCGGCCTCGGCTTTGACAAGATCGAAATAGGTGTAGGTCTTGCCGGCCGCTTCCAGGGTCGAACGGCACTTGAAGCTGTCGAGGGATTGCGTCACTGGTTCCTGTCTCCTTCTCCCGGGCTCAGGGCGTGCGCGAACCGAGTTTGCCTGCCTTTCCTGAGGAAAAAGTCCGGGTCTTACGTCTCCTTGGAAATTGGCGCCGGAATTCGATATAGCAACGGGACACCACGCGGCTGCGACGTCTCGTCGAACGCGGCGAAGGGGTTATAGGCACAATTGAAACGCAACTCCAATCAAACCATGGTCGACCCTCGGCCGCCTTTCTTTCCCGGATCCACACCATGCCGACCCTGACAGCCTCCGGGCTTGCCTGCCAACGGGGCGGCTATCCGGTCTTTTCCGGCGTCGACCTCGAAATCGCCACCGGACAGACATTGCAGGTGACCGGGCGCAACGGTTCGGGAAAGTCGAGCCTGTTGCGGCTCTTGTGCGGCCTGTTGGAGCCGGCCGGCGGCACGATCCGGTTCGATGCAGGTGATCCGGAAGCGCGGGTGGCCGATCATTGTCACTATCTCGGCCACGAGAACGGCCTGAAACCGCAATTGACGACCGTCGACAATCTCGACTTCTGGCGCAAGGTCTACGGGCCGACCGGAAAAGCCGCACGCGAAGCGCTTTCGGTCGTCGGTCTGGACCGGGTGGCCGACTTGCCGACCGCGTATCTGTCGGCCGGCCAGAAGCGCCGTGCGGCGATCGCGCGCCTGCTGGTTTCGAACCGGTCCACCTGGCTTCTGGACGAACCCACAGCCGCCCTCGACCGGCCCTCGGAAAGCCTGCTCGGCGAGATCGTCGACGCCCATACCCGTGCCGGCGGTCTGACGATTGTCGCGACCCATCTCACGCTGCCGTTTGCAGTCACGGCAACGCTCGATCTGACGGCGCATCACGCCAGTGCCAGGGTCCCGGCCGGGCTTGGGGCCGACCAATGATCGGTGCGGTGTTTCTGCGCGACCTGCGCCTTGGGGGTGCGGGCT
This sequence comes from Pseudomonadota bacterium, assembly GCA_038745065.1. Taxonomy (GTDB): domain Bacteria; phylum Pseudomonadota; class Alphaproteobacteria; order Rhizobiales; family JANQQB01; genus JANQQB01. The sequence continues at coordinate 94,520 of JBCDLT010000014.1, forward strand.
TCATCGGGCTGACCTTCTTTCTCGCCCTGGTGACGATCATCCCGTTCGGTGTCGGTCCGGATCTGAACCTGCTGGCCCGGATCGGTCCGGCTGTGCTCTGGATCGGTGCGCTCCTGTCGATCCTGCTGGGGCTCGACCGGTTGTTTCGGGCCGACTACGAAGACGGTTCGCTGGATCTGCTCTTGGCCAGCGGGCACGCGATCGAGGGGGTGGTGCTGGCCAAGGTCGCGGCCTATTGGGTCACGACCACCCTGCCGCTGATCGCAGCCGTGCCGTTTTTCGGCTTCTTTCTTAATCTGGAACCGGTGGCGATCGGCGCGCTGGTGGTGACGATGGCGGTCGGAACGCCCGGTCTTGCCTTCGCCGGCGCGATCGGCGCCGCGGTCACGGTCTCGCTGCCGCGCGGCGGATTGCTGCTTGCCGTCATCATCCTGCCGATCTGCATTCCGATCCTGATCTTCGGCGTGACGGCAACCCGGGCGGCGTTTACCGATCCGGATCCGTTCCTGCCGCCGTTCCTCATCCTGATCGCGCTGACCCTGTTCGGAGCCGTCGTCGGCCTGTTCGCGTCCGCCGCGGCGTTGCGCACCGCAACCCGCTGACGACACCGGATTTCTCGCAACAAGATGATCGCATGCGTCGGCATGGTCGTTGCCGAGACTGGCAAGACACCGTAAAGAATAGGAATGCAAATTATTGAACTGGCCAACCCGACCCGGTTTCTGTCGATCTCGGCCCGGCTGATGCCGGTGCTGGTCGGCGCGACTGCCGTGTGTTTCGTTGTCGGCCTCTATATGGCTTTCTTCGTGGCGCCGCCGGATTACCAGCAGGGCGAGACGGTCCGCATCATGTTCCTGCATGTGCCGTCGGCCTGGCTGGCCATGTTCTGTTACACGATCATGGCGCTGTCGGCGCTCGGTACACTCGTCTGGAAACACCCGCTTGCCGACGTCTCGGCCAAGGCGGCCGCCCCGATCGGTGCGGTCTTCACATTCCTCGCGCTTGCCACCGGTTCGTTGTGGGGCAAGCCGATGTGGGGCACCTGGTGGGTCTGGGATGCACGGCTGACCTCCGTGCTGGTCCTGTTTCTGATGTATCTCGGCCTCATCGCGCTGTGGCGGTCCTTTGATGACCAGATCGCCGCCGGCCGGTTGTGCGCCAAGCTGACGCTTGTCGGCTTCATCAATATCCCGATCATCAAGTTTTCGGTCGACTGGTGGAACACGTTGCATCAGCCGGCGAGCGTGGTGCGCCTCGACGGGCCGACCATCCATTCGTCGATCCTCTGGCCGCTGCTGGTGATGGCGCTTGCCTTTTCGCTGTTGTTCCTCGTCTTGCATCTTGCCGCGATGCGTACGGAAATCCTGCGGCGGCGCGTCGATCGCCTGAGGCGCCTGGCGGCCGACGACCGTCTGCAACAGGGAGCGTGACGATGCTCGAAGACCTGCCGCGGCACGCCGGTTACGTGATTGCCTCATACGGCATCACGGTGGTGGCCATTGGCGCGTTGATCGGCTGGATCGCGCTGGCCCGGCGCCGGCAAATCCGCCTTCTGGAAATGCTCGGCCATTCGGTTTCGGATGGCCGGCCGGCAATCCCGCGGGGCGGCCATGACTGATCAGGCAGAAACCCGCCCGACCGGGTCTTCGCGACTTTGGCTCCTCCTGCCCTTCGGCCTGTTCTTCGCGCTATCGGCCCTGTTCTATGAACGGCTGACCGATGGCGGCAATCCGTCCGTCATCCCCTCGGCACTGCTCAACAAGCCGGTCCCGGATTTTGCCATGCTGGCGCTCGAGGGCCTGACCGATGACAACGGTCCGGTGCCCGGGTTTTCAAGCGCGGATCTTGAGGGCTCCGTCACACTGGTCAATGTATGGGGATCCTGGTGCGGTCCGTGCCGGGCCGAGCATCCCTATCTGATGGCACTTGCGGAACGCGATGACATCCGGATCTTCGGCATCAACCAGAAAGACAAACCGGCAAATGCCCGGCGTTTCCTGGGATCTCTCGGCAATCCCTACAAGGCCGTCGGCGTCGACCCGCGCGGCCGCGTATCGATCGACTGGGGCGTCTATGGGGTCCCGGAAACCTTCGTGGTCAATGCACAAGGCTGCATCACCCACAAACACGTCGGACCGCTAACAGACGAGCTGGTCCAGAACAAGCTCTTGCCGGCGGTCGAAGCGGCGCGCGCGTCAACGGAACCCTGCGTCGCATCCTGAGAGACGGGAAATGAGCGATTCCCGGATTGAGCCCCGTTTCCACCGCACTGTCCCGATCGACGACACGCTGGAACGGGACGTGTGTACCCATTGCGGTTTCGTCTCCTACCAAAATCCGAAAATCGTGGTTGGTTCGGTGGTGCGCACCGAGGGTGGAATCCTTTTGTGCAAAAGGGCGATCGAGCCGCGCAAGGGATACTGGACCTTGCCGGCCGGCTATCTGGAGCAACACGAAACGCCGGAAGACGGGGCGCGGCGCGAGGCGATGGAAGAGGCCTGTGCCAGCATCGTCCTGTCCGAACTGCTCGCCGTGTACACGATCGCCCGCCTGTCCCAGGTGCAATTGATCTACCGGTCGGTGCTGGCGGGCGGCTATGCCGCGGGACCGGAAAGCATGGCGGTCGACGTCTTCCGCTTCGAGGACATTCCACGGGACGAAATCGCCTTTCCCAGCGTGCACTGGGCGCTCGATCACGACGATTACCGGCAACGCGGCGGGTCCGGCCAGCCGTTTTCGAATCCGGCAGGCGAGAACGGCGACGCTCGCGAAAGCGTCAAGCGAACGTGACTGGCATCAGGGCGCGGAATGGGTCAGGTTGCGCGCTCAGGATCATCTGACAGCGGCGGTCAACGGCTTTTTGCGGCGGATTGGCGGTGAACGACCGGACAAGGTCCGGACGGCTTGCGGCCCTGTTGCGTTCGGCGGAGAGAATTCGAAATGGCGGTGGTTTCCGGAAAAGGAACTGTTTTCCTGACCGCATTGGCGGTCTTTGCGGGCCTTTCGCTGGCCCGGGCGGAGCCGGCGCTTGCGGACGGCAAGCGCGCGGTGCTGGAATTGTTCACCAGTCAGGGATGCTCGTCCTGTCCGCCGGCCGATGCGCTGATCGAAGAATTCGCCAAGGAAGACGACATTCTGGCGCTGTCCTATGCCGTGGACTATTGGGATTACCTCGGCTGGAAAGACACGCTCGCCAGCAGCAAAAACACCAAACGTCAATATTCGTACGCCTCGAGGCGCGGCGACCGGTCGGTCTATACGCCGCAAGTGGTGATCAACGGGCGCGAGCACGAAGTCGGCAGCGACCGGCGGGCAATCACAAAATCCATCAAGCGCCAGGAAAGAAAGTTTGGCGGTGCGATGGACGTCGACGTCTCGCTGTCGATCGCCAAGGATAAGATCACGGTTTCCCTCGACCCGGCCAAACAAGACCTGAAACCGGGCAAAGCCCGGGTCTGGTTGGTGTTTTATGAATCCGCCAAGACCGTGTCGATCGGCCGGGGCGAAAACCGGGGCCGGACCATCACCTATACCAACGTGGTCCGGGACCTGGTGCCGCTCGGTACCTGGAACGGTGAGACGACCACACTCACGGTCAAACGGTCCAAGGCACATGGCGGTGGCGACGCCGACCATTGCGCCGTCATCGTGCAGCGTGACGAGGGCGGGTTTCCCGGCGCGATTATCGGTGCCTCCAACGCGGTGCTGATGGCCGGATCCTGACCGCCATAGTGCGGTTCCGACGCTATACGCCCAGCATGACCTGCACGATGGCGTAGTGGTCCTCGAAGAAGTCACAGGGATCGAGTGCGCCGAGCGGGATCCAGTGTGCGGCTTCCGCATCGTCCGATCCGGTGACCGTGTAAAGCGGATCTGAATCGGGCAACCTGATCAGAAAACAATGGGTGACCGTGCGGCCGCGCGCCGAGCGATAGGGTGCGTCGAAAACCTTCGTTGCGGCGTCCCGAATATGGGTCGCGAGGTATTCGGCGGAGAGCTCGCCGTGCCGATCGCTGATCCGGGTTTCCTCGCGCAATTCCCGAATGGCGGCATCGCGGAGCGGTTCGTTCGGGTCGAGAAATCCGCCCGGCAATGCCAGCAGGCCCTTTCCAGGCGCCCGGCCGCGACGGATGACAAGCAGATGCCCGGATTGCACCACGAGCGCGTCGACCGTGGTGAAGATCGGTTCGTAGGGCGCCTGTGCCCAGCTTGCGCGGAACCGGCGCAAAAACTCCGCTTCTTCGACAAGTGCGCCGAAGGCGTCCGTCGCACGGTAGTCTGCCAGCATGCCTGTTACGGGCTCGGGACAGGCGTCCGGCGGCAGCGACGAGGGGTCCGCGAAATAGTCGGTTCGCAGACGCGTGCCGTCCAGATCCGGAAATGGGCTTTCGATGACCAGCGGTGTCCAGGAGGAAAATGGGCCGCCAGCGGCATCGGTCCTGCCGGCGGCCTCTACGCGGCAAAGCTCGACCGGTTCGCCCGCCGAAATCCGCTCGATGATCCGCTGGACGTCGGCGATCCAGGCATTCTCATTGTAGGTCGTATCGGGGACCGGTTCGATCAGCAGCCGATCCGCCGCTATGTCCGCCGAAAACACCGATTCGATCATGTTGCGGCGCTGGTCTGCCGAGAACGGATTTTTCAGGGATAGCGACGCGTCCGGCGAACCGATCAGAACCAGAACGCGGTCGGCTGCGGCAAGCGCGGTCTGCACCATGGCACGGTGGCCGTTGTGAAAGGGCTGGAAGCGGCCGATGAATACCGCGAGGCGCTGAACCATGATCGGTTGCTTTATCCCTGTAACTTGTGCGGATACAAAAGTGTTCGACACTGCCTCCGGGCCCGACATCTTCCCTTACGTCGCTTCGCGGAAAACTGCACTTTGGGGCGATATGCGTTTATCAAATTTTAGGAAAGTTTGCTGCCGGCCGTGCACGTCTTCTTTCGATTTGTCCCGTAAATTCCGTCGCATGATGGAGAAAACCGCAGACAAACCCAACGATGTTGTCATGCCGACCCGCGTGGTGTTGATCACATCCGCCATCTATGCGGGCTTGTTGATGCTGTCGGAATTCTGTCTCGTGCTCTGGCATCTCAAATTCGGCACACCGCTGACGGTCGAACAGATCACCGTCATGGCCTTGATCACCAGTGCCGTTGCCCTGCCGGCAGTTGGGTTTTTCGTCTACAAGAGCGAGGATGCGCTTGCGAATCTGCGCCGGCTGGAACGAATCAGCCAGATCGACACGCTGACCGGTCTCCTGAACCGCCGGTCGTTCGACGAGAGACTGGAAAGCGAGATCGTCGTGGCCGGTTCGCATGAATGCGCCGGCACCCTGCTTTTCATCGATATCGATCACTTCAAGGGTATCAACGAGGATCTGGGTTATGCGCTCGGTGATCGCATTCTCACGACAATCGCCGCCACGCTGGTGGCGTCCTCTCAACCGGACGATGTCATTGGCCGGCTCGGCGGCGACCGCTTCGGCGTGTTCCTGCCGCGCACCGATATCGAAAGCGGGCTGAAGGTCGCGGAGCGCCTGCAGCGGGCGATTGCCCAGAATTGTCACGCGCTCGATCTCGGCGACAAGGACCTGTCGGTCAGCATCGGCGTCGCGGACCACCGGCCGGGTGCCGTGCCGCGCGACTGCGTCCGGCTCGCCGACATGCAATTGCAGGCCGCCAAGACGTCCGGTCGCGACCGGATCTGCGCATATCGTTTGCGCACGGTGGCCTGATCCGGTTGCCGGTCAGCAATACCGCTCGGCCCCGACCAATTGGGCCTGAGAATACCGGTCGCCATGGGCAAAGCCCACGGGCAGCAGGGATTCGATTTCGTCAAGATCGTCAGGCGTGAGCACGATGTCCGCGCCGCGTGCGTCCTCTTCCAGGTGCTCGGCGGTGCGGGTCCCCGGAATCGGAAAGATGTGGTTGCCCTGGTGCAGGATCCAGGCCAGTGCCATCGCCGCCGTCGTCGTGCCGCGTTCCGCCGCATAGGCCCGGAACGGCTCGACGGCCTTCAGATTGTAGCCGTAGTTCGGCTCTACGAAACGCGGATTGTGTTTGCGGAAGTCGCCGTCGGGAAAGGCACCGGATTGCGGCGGAGCCCCGGTGAACATGCCGCGACCGAGCGGTGAAAAGGCGACGAACGCCACACCAAGATCCCGGCAGGCCTGGATCAAGCCGAGTTCGGGCATGCGGACCCAAAGCGAATATTCGTTCTGGACGGCCATCACCGGATGCACGGCATGCGCCCTTCCGAGAGAGGCCGGCGATATCTCGGAGAACCCGATCCCGCCGATCTTGCCCTCTTCTTTGAAGCGGACCAGCGTGCCCATCACGTCTTCGATGGGGATCGCCGGGTCGCGCCGGTGGATGTAGAACAGGTCGACATGATCGATGCCGAGCCGGCGCAGGGACTTTTCCAGTTCATCGCGCAAATGCTCCGCGGCATTCACGAAGACCCGTTCGTTGGTGTCGGGGGTACGGGTGATGCCGGCCTTCGTCGCGATGCGGAACCGCCCCGGATTGTTGCGAATGAAACTGCCGATGTGGTCCTCCGATTTCCCCATGCCGTAGACATTGGCGGTGTCGAGGAAATCGATGCCGACATCGAGCGCCTTGGCCAGCGCCCGATGGCTTTGGGCCTCGTCTGTCGGTCCGTAGGCGCCGCCGAAGCTCCAGCATCCCAATCCGATCGAACTGGCCAGGGGGCCGTCCGCGCCCAATCTGCGTTTTCTCATGATATTTCCCTGTCTCTAGATCGGTATCGGCTCAGTCCGCCTCATCTGGACGGCCGAGATGGTCGCAATAGACGGCCAGCGCCTGTTCCAGTGTCCGGCTCGCATCGATGGTCTCGCGGGTTTCTTCCGCAAGGGGCGTTGATGCCAGAACCCGGAAGATCTCCGCTGCTCCGGTATGGAAATCCGGCGTGACGCCGGCATCGGCGAAGGTTGCGGCGATTTCCTCCATTTCGCCGATCCATCGGGCTGAATCGGCCGGCAGGCGCGGAATCTGGCCCCGCATGGCAGCAAGCGCCGCCTTCTGGCTGTGTCCGAACTCGGCCAGCAAATCGTCGAGGACACCGGTCTGCCGGGCAGCGAGCAGGACCGCCGTCTGCAAGGTCCAGGTTCCCTTGGTCAAGCCGGCATAGGTCATTTTCAAGGCCGAGGCCTGGCCGATCGTTTCCCCGATTGCCCGGACCTCGATGCCGAGGCCGTCGAGCGCCATAAGCGGATTCGGATCGGCCCCCGAAACGTAAAAACGCGGCGGCGTCCCCTTGCCGGGCGCAAGGCCGATGATGCCGGCGTCCAGGAAGGCGGCGCCGGCCCTGCCGACCGTGTCGCCGATCTGTTGAACGGTTTTCGGCGAAATCGCATTGCAGTCCACAAAGACCGGGCGCCGGCCGACTTCCTGCATGGCAGCACAGACGGCTTGCGCCTGGGCCGCAGCGGCGGCCGGCGGCAGGATCGACAGGATCAGGTCGGCCTCGCGCGCAATGTCGGTAAAGGCCGGGAGCAGGCGCATGCCCGCCCGCACCGCCATGTCGCGGGTCGCATCGCTGCGTCCGGTCACGCAGGTAATCACGTCCCGCCCGCCCTCGCGCAGGGCGCGGCCAACGGCATGGCCCATGTCTCCGGGCATGAGAACGGCGACGGTCGACTGTGACATGACGGGTCTCGGACTGGCGGGCGGTGCGGGTGCTATGCAAATGACAATCGCATCCCTATAGTTGTCAAGCCGCGTGATACTGTCCGACAGACCGACATGGTCCCGAACGGTGCATCAGGCGGCGCCAATGCCGTAAACGATCAAAAGATCCCAGGGAGAGTGATTTGAAGACAGTGTTTACGAAAGTGGCCGCAGCGGCCGTTGTTTGTGGGTTTGCCGGCGCCCTGCCGGCACAGGCTGCGGATATTCCGTGCAATACCGCCAAGCTGATCGTGCCCTGGAAAGCCGGCGGCGGCACGCATATCATTTTCTCCCTGTTCGAAAAAACCATTCAGAACATGGACGTTACGCCGAAGATCCAGGTCGTGACGGTGCCGGGCCAGGGCGGCAACAAGGGTGCGAAGGAAGCGCTCAAGGCAAAGGCCGACGGCTGCACCCTGTTTGCGATCCACCAGAGCGCCATCGTCGGCTATCTGAACGGACGCGTCGATTTCACCTGGGATGCCTTCGAAATGGTGGCTCAGGTCACCAGCACGCCGGAAATCATGGGCGCGTCGGGCAAAGTGCCCTATGCCGACCTGTCCGGACTGGTCGACGCTGCCAAGGAATCGCCTGAGACCATCAAGCTGGGCGCTACCTTCGGTTCAACGAGCCAGTTCATGTGGCTCCTGTTCGAAGACCTCACCGGGGCCAAGTTCAAATACATTCCGTTCGACGGCACGGCGGAACGCGTGACCGCGCTTCTCTCCGATACGATCGAACTCGGCACGATCAACATTCCGACCGCCCGCAAGCACCTGGGTACCGGCGATCTGAAAGCCTTCGGCATCGCGGCTGAAAACCGTTCGCCGCTGCTGCCGGATCTGCCCACGCTGAAGGAACTCGGCGTCGACATGACCTATTCGCTCGATCGTGGCATCGTGGCGCCGAAGGGCACGTCGGCTGAGGTGCTGGCCCATTGGGGCTCCATCTTCAAGCAGGCCGCCGAAGATCCTGAATTGAAGAGCGCTCTCGAAGCCAAGGGCACGCTCGTCAAGTATCGCGGTCCGGAAGACTACGCGGCCTGGTTCAAAGACGAATACACCGCGCACGAAAAAGTCGCCGTCAAAATCGGCATGTTCAAGAAATAGGACCTTGCCCCGTGCCGCGCGCTGTCCGCCTGACGGATTGCGCGCGGCCACGGGGCCCGTCCTCCTGCCGGTCTGCTTTTTATGGTATCCCTCAATCGCGAAGTGGTGATTGCCGCGCTGTCGCTGGCCGCCTGCGGTATCCTCGGCTGGTCGTCGCTCAGCATCCGGGATCCGGGATACGGCACGCTGGCACCCGCCGCGTGGCCGCAGATGGTACTCGTCGTGCTCGCCGTGCTGAGCGCGATCCACCTGTTCCGTTCGGCCATGGGCGGGGCGCATGATGCGGAAACCGAGCCGGCGGGCGCGCCGCGCTCGATTGGTGATTTTCTCGCGCATTATCGCAATCCGCTGCTTTGCTACGCGATCTATTTCGTCTTTTTGCTGACCTTGCCGTTTCTCGGCGCACTGATCGGCGGGATTCTGCTGGTGTTTTTGCTGCTTAACATTCTCGGCGGGTGGTCGCCGCGGGCGCTGCTTCAGCACGCGCTCATCGCGGTGATCTCCATGGGCGCCATGTGGAGCCTGTTCACGTTCGGCCTCAGGGTGATCCTGCCCGAGGGCGTCGTGTTCAGCGTTCTTTAGGGAGACCGGCGGGGCCATGGAAAATATCGCAATGGCCTTTGCCGAGGTTGCAACCGTCCAGACGCTGGTGCTGATGGCGATCGGCGCTATTGCGGGTCTGCTTTCCGGCGCCATTCCCGGTTTTACCATTGCCATGGCGGTGGTGCTGACCCTGCCGTTCACATTTTCCATGTCCGCCTCGCAGGGCATCGCGACCATGATCGGCGTCTTCGTCGGCGGTCTGTCGGGCGGGCTCATGTCGGGCATCCTGATCGGGATTCCCGGCACACCCTCGTCGGTCGCCACGACGTTCGACGGGTTCCCGCTGGCGCGCTCGGGACAGCCGGGTCTGGCGCTCGGGCTCGGCGTCTGGTCGTCGTTTTTCGGCGGCCTGATCTCCGCCGTGCTCTTGATCGCGGTCGCGCCGCAATTGGCGCGAATCGGCCTTGAATTCCAGCCTTGGGACTATTTCGCACTGGTCTTCTTTGCGCTGACGATCACCGCGAGCCTGGCCGGCGAAAACATAACGAAAGGCTTGATGGCAGGCGCCTTCGGGCTCTTGATCGCGACCGTCGGCGAAGAGGATATCAACGGCGTCTCGCGCTTCGACTTCGGATCCGACTACCTGCAGGAAGGGTTCGCCTTCCTGCCCGTGCTGATCGGCCTGTTCGCTTTCAGCCAGTTGATGACGGACATTCGCGACCGGGTGGCCGCACGACAGGCTCTGACGCAGACCGGCAATTTCAACATCCGCATCGAACACCTGAAGGCGGCCCGCATGGTGCTCGCCCGCTGGTCCAACCTGGTGCGCTCTTCGCTGATCGGCGTGTTCACCGGCGTGCTGCCGGCGGCCGGTTCGACGATTTCCAACATCCTGGCCTACGACCAGGCGAAAAAGGCCTCGAAAGACCCGGAGCGGTTCGGGAAGGGCCATGCCGACGGCATCGTCGCACCCGAAGCGGCGAACAACGCGACCGCCGGCGGCTCGCTGATCACCATGATGGCGCTCGGAATCCCCGGCGACATCATCACCGCGGTGATGCTCGGCGCACTTCTGATCCACGACGTTGTCCCGAGCCCCAGCTTCATCAGCGAAGCGCCGGTGCTCGCCTATTCGATCTTCATTGCGTTTTTCTTTGCAAACTTCCTGGTGCTTGGGCTGCAATCCGTCGCCCTGCGTCTGTTCGTGCTGGTTACACGCGTGCGCATGTACATGCTCGCGGCAGTGATCCTGGCGTATTGCGGGATCGGCGTGTTCGCCCTCAACAACATCGTCAACGATATGTGGACGCTGTTTTTCTTCGGCCTCGTGGGCTATGCGCTGCGCAATCTCGGCTTCCCGCTGGCGCCGGTCATTCTCGGCGTCGTGCTGGGCCCGATCGCGGAAAAGTGGCTGGCCCGGGCGCTGGCAATCTCGACCGACCCGATGGAATTCATCACCCATCCCTGGTCGCTGTTCTTCATCGTGCTCAGCCTGTTTTCGATGGCTTTCGGACTTTACCAGCGCGATCGGGGTCAGCAGGTCTGGACCTTCTTCTACACGCCGCTCCTGGCGATGTGCCTGTCCGTTCCGCTTTTCATGATGCAGGGTTACATCCGCCCGGGCCTCGGCCTCCTGCTCGTCGGCGTCGGATTGTTCGGCTTGTATCGGGCGGACAAGGCTCGGCGGGCCCGGGCCGCCGAAAAGGCGTAGCGCCATGGGCCGTTCAACCGAAAACGATGTCGGGTTTTGCACGTGAGTGCCGGGTCGTCGGAACTGTCGCTGGGCATAGCCGGCCTCGGCGCGATCGGCATGCGCGTTGCCCGGCACGTGGATGCCGGGCGGATTGCGGGGCTCCGGCTCCATGCCGTGTCGGCGCGCGACCACCATCGCGCCCGGGATCGGGTGGCCGGGTTTGCGGCGCCACCTGACGTTGTGGATCCCGGCGGGCTGGCGCGATCGTGTGATGTCGTCGTGGAGTGCACGCCCGCGGCGATCTTTCGCGCGGTCGCCGAACCGACGATCGAGCAGGGACGTTGTTTCATGCCGCTTTCGGTCGGGGCGCTGCTTGATCACATGACCCTGGTTGACCGGGCGCGGCAGACCGGCGCCCGCATCGTCGTTCCGACCGGTGCGCTGATCGGACTGGACACGGTGCGCGCCATGGCTGTCGGCGCCATCCATTCGGTGCGGCTTGAAACCCGCAAGCCGCCGGGCGGACTTGCCGGTGCGCCGCACCTTGTGGAGAACGGCATTTCGCTCGACGGTCTCGAAGCGCCGGTGCGTGTGTTTGCGGGCAATGCCCGTGAAGCGGCCCGCGGATTTCCGGCAAACGTGAATGTGGCCGCGGCGCTGGCGCTCGCCGGTATTGGGCCGGACCGGACCGATGTCGAGGTCTGGGCGGATCCGACAATCGACCGCAATCGCCAGTCGGTAACGATCGTGTCGGATTCCGGCGAGGCGACAATGGTCATGAACAATGTGCCGTCGGAAGAAAATCCGCGCACCGGGCGGATCGTCGCAAACAGCGTTCTGGCAGCGCTCGACCGGTTTACCGCGCCGCTCGTTGCCGGTAGTTGATGCGGCAGATTCCATCTGGCGCGAGTCGGAACGACGGCCTATTTTGACGCCCGTCTAGAGCATCGGGTGATAATGGTGCAGCATTTGACCGTATTTTCCGCTCTGCTGGCTAGGCGCGGTCGCCGCCGTGGTCTCAACGACCACAAGGTGATCGCAACGACGTCCAGCAGGGCTGAAAATACGGCCTCTCGCAAATCGGATGTTTCCGATTTGCGCGCTTGTCTGCCAAACACGGAGAGATCCGTGTTTGGTAAACCAAATCAGCCCGTCGGCTTCGTTGAACGGCTTGCCCGATGCCCCACATCGCGCGGCGCCGTTCGCCTCGCCGAGCGAACCGATTTGGATCATCAAATGGTGCAACATTATCACCCGATGCTCTAGGCTGTCCGATCGCGCCACGCCGTCCTTCCTGCATCCGTTTTGCCGTAGCTGGAGTTTCTTCATGACCGTTGCCCATGGCCGCCCCTTCCTGGCCATTCCAGGACCGACCAACGTGCCCGATTCGGTGCTGAACGCCATGCACCGGGCCGCCGTCGACATATATACGGGAGAATTGGTCGGCATCACCGATACATGTCGCGACGGATTGAAGACGGTATTCGGGACCGAGGGGCGCGCCTACATCTACGCGTCCAATGGCCATGGCGCCTGGGAAGCGGCGCTGACCAACGTTCTGTCGCGCGGCGACACCGTGCTTGTGCTGGAAAGCGGGCGCTTCGCGCGGGGCTGGGGCGAAATGGCCGAGGTCCTGGATGTGACCGTCGAAGTGCTGCCCGGAGACTGGCGCAGGGCCATCGATCCGGCCGCGGTGGAAGCCCGCCTGAAAGACGACAGCGCCGGCACCATCAAGGCGATCCTGGCAGTGCAGGTCGACACGGCATCGGGCGTGGCCAACGACATTCCCGCCATCCGCCGCGCGATCGATGCGGCCGGCCATCCGGCGCTCTTCATGGTCGACGCCATCGCGTCGCTCGGCACGATGCCGTTCGAAATGGACGCCTGGGGTATCGATGTCGCCGTCACCGGATCCCAGAAGGGCCTGATGATGACGCCGGGTCTCGGTTTCGTCGCCGCCGGCCAAAAGGCGATCGCCGCGCATGAGAAAGCCGGGTTGCGGACCCATTACTGGGACTGGACGGCGCGCGAGGGCGAGGAGCATTACCAGAAGTATTGCGGAACGCCACCGGAACACATGCTGTTCGGCCTCAACCAGGCGCTGCATCTCCTGTTCGATGAAGGGCTCGAAGCGGTCTTTCAGAGGCACCGGCTGCTCGCCGGTGCGGTGCAGGCCGCTGTATCTGTATGGGCAGAGAGCGGGGCGCTCGATTTCAACGTCACAGCGCCGGAGGAACGGTCGCCGTCAGTGACGACGGTGCTGACCCTGAACGGGACCGACCCGGAGGCAATCCGGTCCTATTGCGAGGACCGATGCGGGGTGACGCTGGGGTCCGGCATCGGCGGCCTGTCCGGCAAGGCTTTCCGCATTGCGCATATGGGTTATGTCAACGCGCCGATGATCCTCGGCACGCTCGGCGCGGTAGAAGTGGCGTTGAAAGCGTTGAACATTCCGCATGGCACCGGCGGCGTCCAGGCGGCCATCGACCATCTGGCCGCCGGTGTGCCGGCCGGCTGAACCGATTTGTCAGGCGGCGTGCTGGCCGCTTGCTTCCAGGACGTCTTCCAGGGTGCGTAGACCCGGAACCGGTGAACTCACCAGAACAGCCATATTGCCCGGCGCGTGCTGGTTCTTCCACATCTTGGTGTGCGCCTTCGGTATCTGTTCCCAGGGAAAGACTTCCGACATACACGGATCGACCCGACGGTCGATGACGAACTTGTTGGCTTCCGAGGCCTGCTTCAGGTGCGCGAAGTGCGAACCCTGGATGCGCTTCTGGTGCATCCAGACATAGCGTGCGTCCATGGTCAGGTTAAAGCCGGTCGTACCGGCGCAGAACACGACCATGCCGCCGCGCTTGACGACAAACGTCGAGACCGGGAACGTCGCTTCGCCGGGATGTTCGAACACCAGATCGACATTGTTGCCCTTACCGGTAATGTCCCAGATCGCCTTGCCGAACTTGCGGACTTCACCGAACCAGGTGCCGTATTCCTCCGAATTCACCGTCGGCAGCTGGCCCCAGCAATTGAAGTCCTTGCGGTTGATGACGCCGCGCGCGCCGAGGCTCATGACATAGTCACGCTTGTCTTCGTCGGAGATGAC
>JBCDLT010000015.1:0-108333 GCA_038745065.1 Pseudomonadota bacterium
GAGCCATCTTCTCGCCCTCGAGAAGTCGAGCCACAAAACGCAGGCGTTCATCCATGGGTCTACACTCTTTCCAGGGCATTCGGGGGCTCCCCAAATGCCAAAAAGGTGTAAACCATGTGCCCGGAATTAAGCGTCAGCTATCTGTCGATAAGCACAATCTCACGGCCGAAGGCCTCCGTTGGGGCGGGCTGACCGCGCGGCGCCCCTTGGGCTTGCGAATCCGGTGGGTTCGAGGCAGTGCAGTCTCTTTTGATCTCACGACCGAGGGCCTGAGATGGGGCGCGCTGACCGCCCGGCGCCCCGCCAGGATTGCGAGCCCTGTGGCTCGAGGCGTTTTAACCTCAGTCGATCTCACAGCCGGCGGCCGCGCCGCCGGAAAGGTCGCGAATGGGTCGATTTGCCGTGTTTGATCTACGCTATGCGACGAGCTTTCCGCGATAGATCATAATGCACTTTCTCTTGTCGGATTCCTCGCGTGAGATTTGCTCACCGTCGTACTTCAAGAAATAATCCTGTCTCGTAGTTTCAAATCTTGAAAGCAGCACACTATCAAGCAGTTTTGTCGTCAGTGTCTGAGGCTCCGAAGCTGTTCGGTATTCGTTCAAGTTAAAAGATGCGATGAGTTCGCCGCCCGGACGCATGACACGGACGATTTCATCACACATGTCAGCTAGATTATCCACGTGATCCAAAGAATTTACGCTGTACATGACATCGACCAAATCGCTTGGTATCGGAATAGCGTGCTCGGTGGTGGTCACATAAAGCATGTTGTGCGAAGTAACATCGCCCGGAAACAGACTTGAGTAGAGTTGGGACAGAACATCCAGGCCCAATCTCAACTCTGCATCTTTCGCCCAAAGCAAACTTCCTCTGGGCCCACATCCAAAATCAGCGACTACCTTCGATTTGAGAAAACCCGGGTCTGATTCCCCAGCCACCCACAACATACGCTTCTGATACCAATCATTTAAAAATCGGCCATTTTCTTCTTGATGCCGGGTCTTCCAATAGGTTAACGCCGCCGTATTCTTTGGAATTATCTTTGATCTGACCCACGCGAGCGGCCGTTTCACAGGCCTCGGTAGATTTGCTTTCAGTACTTCCATTTGAGTTGGCATTGTGCCTCCTTAGGATTTGCCGCCAGATTTGAAGTTACCTAACATCGCCGCGTGTGAATAAAGCATCTGATTTCGCAAATTCACTAAGATATTTTGAGTATTATAGAAATATATTTTTGAAATTTGGAATTCCGATACTTTATATTTATGATGTGATGCATAATCCCAATTTACGAAAAATAACAACGGTAAATATTTTTGAATCTATTGTGCATATGCGTTCATGCCCTTCGTTGGTCTCAACAAGCGTTTCAGCTGAGCCGCGACTACTTTAGATTGACATGTTCCGGATAGATTCTTGCGAACGTGCAAGCGAAGGAACCAGACGAATTTGTTCTAACTATGGCCCAAACATAGTGACAGTTTGACGATGATCAGCCCCCAAAACCCGCTCGAAAGACAAAGGAGTTTTCAAGCCTTTGCCGTGGTCCGCAACGGATCCTCGGTGCCCGTCAATCTGGAAATCGGATCCCGATAACCAAACAGTCTCACAACCTGTTCCGACATCGTCATGACGAACAGGAATGCCGACGGCGTTTCGCGCGCAGGGACGGGAGACCTTGTTGAAACCCTGGGTTTGGCGTTCGCGCTTACAAAATTCCTTCCTTCTTCATACGCCTGGCCTGCAGCGATACCCACCAGATTACACCGGCGCCGATCAGGAACACGCCGAAGCCGGCAAAAAACAGGCAGACAAAAAGCATGGGAGACATCGCCATCTCGATCTCCTTCAAAAGCGCATGACGACAGATTCGGTGGCGAACCTATAAGCTGGGCAACGCCTATGTTTGACGTTCGTCAACCCGTGCACTTGCTCCTACCGGACCCGGCGCGCGACCGTTCACAACGCGTCAATGCTGCGCGGGTCAGGCAGCACCTCGACGGACTTGCCGACCCGTTCAACAGCCATGCGCCATTGGCTTTCGGCCTGCACAAGCAGGTTCTTGCCGGTTGCCGTGAGTTCCAGCGTCCGCATCCGGGCCGCCTTTTCCGTCGATTGGATCCACTTTCTGCTTTCCAGCACGTTGATCGCGCGGGTCACCGCGGCTCGGCTAAGCAGCAATTCGGCAGCAATGTCCATGGGTCGGCATTGTCCCAAGGCGCCAATCGCCACCAGTACCGCGAACTGGCTCGATTTGATGCCATGCGGGCGCAGGGCCTCGTCGAAGACTCGCGCAACCGCCCTTGCAAGTGCCCGAGATCGCATGGCCGGGCACGACCCGGCAATCTCCAAAGCGAGCCGGGCAATGTTCTTTTCATCCGTCATGTGGCGGTCACCTTGAGTATCAGAAGGCCGTGCGCCAGCCAGAACATGGGGCCGCAATAGGCCGGTGCCAGGTTCATCGGCCAACGGAACGGCAGTAGGGTCGACGGCTCCCGACCGTTTAAGACGCGGGGCCATCGCCAAGCGATGCGGGATCGCGGTACGCCGAAGTACATCGTCACCGCCGCTCCGAGAAAGGCAGCGATGCCAAGCACACTCCATATCACCAGCGCGGTATCCCCCGGATGTACGAAACCGACCGCAACCGATGCCGTAAACCCAATCGAAAGGACGGCAAAACCGAAATCGGGAATGCTTCCCCAAAGGAAAAAGTAGAACGGCAGTTCGCCTTTTTTCCACTTGGCAATCGTGCCCCAGGCGGCAAGCCTCAGACAGTGGACTGCCAGTAGTTCGGCAACGCTTGCCCTCGTCGCAATCGTCAAGGCGGCATGACGCAGATCGCTCCACCCCCAAACGACGACGATGGTCAGACCGGTGGGCACCAGCGCCTGGAGGATCGTTGAAAACCACTCCGCATGGCGTTCAGGTATGTGGCGTGTCGAAAGCACGATTTGCGCGGCCAACCAGGTCATGAGAAGGGCGAGCCAAACAATCATTGCGGCAAGGGCCGCCCCCTCGGTGTAACGCCAGGCGAGCGAGGCCAGCCAGAGCCAGAGTGCCGCACAGAGTGTCAGGATCGGCAGGCCATCGCGCCATGGCGCATGTTTTGTCCCGTCTGTTGCATGCATCTGCGAACCATCGATTAAGATTGCATATGCAATTTAAAAAGAAACGAAACGCGGAGTCCATGACAAAATCAAATTACCGGGGCTTCGGCTGACCAGACGGTTTGAGCCCGAAAAGGTTACGCTTCGCTCAAGGACCATCCGGTTGCCGCTGGCAAATCGCGATCCGGATTGTGCACCTCAAAGCCATCGATCACTTGAACCAGATCGCCGTCATCGGTGTGAAGCTGACCGTCAGCAGCGTGGCGAACATCGCCAGGATGTACCATTGGCAATAGCGCATCACGTCTTCGATCTTCAGGCCGGTCGCGGAACAGACCGTAAGCAGAACCGACGCGACGGGCGGCGTCTGCTGGCCGATGCCGAGATTGAGGCAGACGATCACGCCGAAATGCACCGGGTCGATGCCCATTTCCTGTGAGAGCGGCAACAGAACCGGGATGACGACGATAATCGCCGCCGAGGCGTGCAGGAACATGCCGAGCAGCAACAGGAAGAAGTTGATCAACAGCATGCGCAGGATGAATTCGTCGGTCACCTGACCGAGCACGGCGGCGATCTGCTGCGGGATCTGTTCGTTGGCAAGGAACTGGCCAAGCACGGCGGAGCCGGCGATGATCATCATTACGACGGAAGTCTGGCGCACGGTCGTCGAGGCCAGTTCATAGACCTTTGCAGCATTCAGATCCCGTTCGATGACCCAGCCATAGATCAGCGCGGCGAACACGCCGACGCCCGCCGCCTCGGTCGGGGTGACAAAGCCGCCGATCAGCCCGCCGACGACAAAAACCGGAATGGTCAGCGGGACAAGCGCCGACAGGAATGCGCTGCCGAGGCGGGGCATTTCGAAATGCTCGTCGATCGGGTGCCCCTCGCGCCGGGCGAACAGGAAGTTCGTCACCATGAACGCCCCGGCAAGCAGGATGCCCGGCACAATTCCGGCGGTAAAAAGGTCCTTGATGGAAGTGTTGGTGGTGACGCCGTAAAGCACCATCGGGATCGACGGTGGAATGATGATGCCGAGCGTGGCGCTGGTTGCCGTCACGGCCGCGGCAAAGGTCTTCGGATATCCCTGCTTTTGCATGGACGGCACGAAGATCTTGCTCATGACCGCGGCGTCGGCAACCGCGGAGCCCGACATTTCCGCCATGAACATGGAGGTGACGACGTTGACATGCGCGAGGCCGCCGCGCATCCAGCCGACCAGCGCCCGGGCAAGATTGATGATGCGGTCCGATATCGACGTCGCGCCCATCAATTCCCCCATGAAGATGAACAAGGGAATGGCCAGGAGGATGACCTTGTTGACGCCGGAAAACAGCTGGATCGGCGCCATGATCAGGTCGATGCCAGACAGCGCCATGGCAATGGCAGCCGAGATCATGAGCGCAAAGCCGATCGGCATGCCCATGACGATCATGGCCAGCAGCAGCAGGATGACCATCCAGCCAAGCACGTTCAGGAACCCCGCGGCGGACGAACGAAGTCCGCAAGCCGAATGGACACGGCCAGAATAAAGAGGATCGCAGCAAGCGGCAGGATCGCCATGAACCAGCCTTGCGCGATTTCAGCGGTCTCGATTTCCGTGCGGCCCGAAACCCGGATCATGCGCACCGACTGAACCAGGAGGATCGCAAAGAAACCGATCAGGAGCAGACTGTTGAAGATCCGCACGGCCTTGCCGGCAAGGCGCGGCAGCGCATCGACGAGGGTTTCGAAACTGATGTGACCGCCCCGCCGCAGCATCAGGTAGGCGCCGAGAAAGGCGATCCAGACAAGAAGATAGCCGGGCACCTCATCGGCCATCACGCTCCAGGATCCCAAGCCGTCGCGAAAGAAACGGTAGATTGGATCGAAGGACGGATAGTCCCGGGCGATGCCCCGCATGAAGTCGAGAACCACATAGCGGTTCACGACATGGACCAGGATCAGCAGCGAGGACGCGGCAAAAGCAAGCACTGCCGCGGCCTCGACCAGCCGATCCAGAAGACGCATGGCGGCGCTTATTGGGCCGTCTCGCGCACGAATTTAAGATATTCGTCGCCCTGGCTGGACACATACTCGTCGTAGGACGAGGCCGTCGCTTCCTGGAAGGCCGCCAGATCCACGTCGTTGATGGTCAGCTTGGTCTTCATTTCGGCGATGTACTTTTCTTCGAGCTCGGCCGACTTGGCATAGGCCTCTTCAGTGATAGCACGCCCGACCTCGACAAACACCTTCTTCTGCTCGTCATTCAGACTGTCGAAGAACGCGTTCGACGCGACCAGGAAGGACGGGGTGTAGACATGGCGGGTCGCGGAAAGATGGCTCGCTACCTCGAAGTGCTTTTGCTCGTAGAAGCCGTAGGCCGCCGCTTCGGCGCCGTCCACGACGCCGCTCTGCAGTGCAGTGAAGGTCTCGCCCCATGAGACTTTCTGAGGCGTAGCGCCCATTTTCTGGAAGACACCCTGGCGGAACTTGCCGCCGGAAATGCGGATCTTCAAACCGTCGAGATCGGCCGGCTTGCGCACTTCGCGCTGGGAATTGATGACATGGCGAAAGCCGTTTTCGTAGACGCCGATGACCTTCATGCCGCCGACTTCTTCGATGCGCGCCCGGATCGCATCCTCAAGGCCCGCCTGCATGGCGCGGATGACATGTTCCCGGTCGGAAAACAGCCAGGGCAGATCGAAAACGCCAAGCTTTCTGTCCAGCTTCATCACGCCGGACGCGACATTGATCATCTCGATAGAACCGGCCTGGACATTGGCCATCAGGGCCTTTTCCTTGCCGAGCTGCCCGCCGGGAAACAGTTTGAACTCGAACTGGCCGGGCAGGCGCTCCTCAATGGCGGCTGCAAACAATTGCGACTGGGCATGCAGCGGCGACAGGTCAGACACGTGGCTCGCGATCCGGACTTCGCGCGGTTCGGCCAGCGCCGACGTCGACGCCATGGCCAGCCCGAACAGGGCAATTCCAAAAGACCGTATTGATTTCATGGTATTATCTCCCTTGATTTCGCCGGTTAGCGGATTTCGGTGTGGTAGCTGAATTGGTCGGCGCGGCCCCAGCTTCGCCGCCATTCCAGGGGGGTGCCGTCATAGCTCCTGGCCAGACGCTCAATGACAATGACGGGGGCGGCCGCTTCTAGTCCGAGACTCTGACGCACATCGTCATCCGCCGTTTCGACCGTCAGCACTTCTTCCGCGCTGGCCACGATCTGACCGCATTCGGTATCGTAGATCGGATAGAGCAGATCACCTGCCTTTTGCAGGTCCAGGTCCATAAGGGCCGCGAACCTGTCTTCCGGCAGCCAGATTTCCTCCGACAGGACCGGCCGGTCATCGATGACACGAAAGCGTCTGATTGTAATGGCGCGCCCCTCTTCTTTCATTTGTAGTTTTTCTCGGACATAGCGCGATGGAATCGCGATTGTGCACGCACGTATCCGGCTTACAGGCACGGGCTTCGTGCCGTCAATCGACCGGAAGCGAAAAAACCGAAAAAGCGACTGATCGAAACTCGGGCGGCGGACGAAAGTCCCGCGTCCGTGACGGCGCTCCAAAAGCCCTTCATCGACCAGTTTCGCCAGCGCCTGACGGACGGTGCCGGCAGCCAGTCCCGTATCCAGGGCCAGTTCGTTCTCCGACGGCACCCGGTCGCCCGGCCGCCAACGCCCCGCGCGCAGGTCCTCGCGCAGGCTGTCAGCCAGGCGCTGATAGAGCGGAAGACGGTGGTCCCCTTTCAGGACGGGCGCGGACATGGTTGACCTTTCCTTAACAAGATGTATACTTCTATAGAGAAGTAGTAGAGTCAATGGTAATTTCATGATCGATCTGACCGGCGCAAATCAGCTGCTCGGCGGCCAGGACGGCCTGTTCGACGGGCATGCCCATGTGTTTCGCAGCGACCTCGCCATGGCGCCCGGACGCCGCTACACACCCGACAGGCATGCACTCCTGGAAGACTATGTCACGCTGTTGAGGGCGCATGGCCTGGATGGCGGCCTGCTCGTGCAGCCGAGCTTCCTTGGCACCGACAACAGCTTCCTGACCGATTGTCTGGAGCGGGCGCAGGCTTACGAAGAGCTTACGCTTGCCGGCGTGGCCGTCGTCGATTCCGGCATTTCCGAAGAATCGTTGACGGACCTGAACGAGCGCGGCGTGATCGGCCTGCGCTTCAATCTTCTGGGCAAGGAAGACAGTTTCGAGCCGGACGAATGGCAAACCGTTTTGAAACGAGCCGACGCGCTCGGATGGCATGTGGAGGTCCATGCCAGGGGACCGGCACTGCCGCCGCTCCTGAAAAGTCTGTTGAAATCCAATTCATGCGTCGTGGTCGACCATTTCGGCCTGCCCAATCCGTTCGCCCCCTTGCAATGCGACGGGTTTCGCGCCCTGTGCCGCGCACCGCGGGAAAAGGTCATGGTCAAGGTGTCGGCGCCCTATCGTGTCCTGCCGGGCGTCCCGTTTGCCCAGGCCGGGCCGGCGACACAAGCGCTGTTCGACCGGCTTGTCGACCGGCTCGGCGAAGACCGGTTGATGTGGGGCAGCGACTGGCCGGGCACGCAACACGAAACCAGTTTCAGCTACGGGCAGACAATTGCATGGCGGAACGGCTGGATTGCTGCACATACCGGAACCCGGGCGGCGAAGGTGGCCCGGAGCGCCCAAACATTCTGACCCGGCGGAACCGTAGCGCAACAGTGCGCGCTATCGCTCCATCGCGCCCTTGCCGGCGAGGATGCGATCGCGAAACTTCGCGATGCGCGATAACCGCGTCTCAGGCTTCTTTGCCGAATTCAGATTGATCACATAGCTCTTCTGCCGCCCGGGAGTCAGGCTGGCGAATGCTTCGGCAAGCTCGGGATCGGAATCAAGCGCGTCGATCAATTCGTCGGGCAGTACGACCGGGCTTTCGTCCTTCGGCGGCTTTATGCCGGCTGCGGCATAGCCCATCGCCTCCCTCAGGTAAGATAATATTACCGGCCGCATTGCAGCGACGGTGGCGTTGTCCTTGAAACAGATCATGTCCGGGTACCGGGAATTCGGCCCCTGCCTCTGCAGCACGCCTTCGGGGTCCTTCATCAGGGCGGCATCGAAGAAGCTGAGACGAAAGTCGCCGCGAAAGGCCCCCATGATCGCAACATTGCGCCCGCCATGCATGTAGCAGGGATGTCCCCACTTGACGTTCTCGGAAAGCCCGGCCGCTAGGCATAGAATGCGCAGGTCGCCCAGTCCGTCGGCCCATTGCCGTGTCGAACAATCGGGTGTGTCAAAACGCGGACAGCGTCCGCACCCCTTTGCAAAATAATCGTCGATCTCGGTAATCATCGTTTGCCGGCCGTTCCTGGCGCTGTCCTATCCCTCCGGTTTCAAAACGACCTCGCCGGTCTGTGCGGCGTTTTGCAGGCCCTTCAAATGGGTGGGCAGGTCGTCGCGCACCCGCACCCATGAAAGACGTTCCGACCAGAATATATGGGCGGTCGGCTCGTACACGGACGGGTCGTCGAGCGTGACCGCATAAAGATGGGTTTCGTCCGGAAAGATCTCGGTTTCGAACGACAAGGGCGAGCCGCAGATCGGGCAGAAACTTCTCTGAACCTTCGGCGAGGATCGATAGATGCTGCGTGATCCCGACCACACGACCGACGCTCGATCGACCCCGAACCAGCTCACATAGTCCGCAGATGCCGCCCGCCGGCAATCCTCGCAGTGACACAAAGCGGCCCACAGCATCGGACCGGCCGCCTGCCAACGGACGGCTCCGCAGAAGCACCGACCTGCAAGATCACTCATGGGGCGCCCTTTTTCTCAAGGTTTCGGTCGTCACGGGCCGCGGCGGCGACCGGCGTTGTTTCAGTCTGCCCAAAAACCCGACAGCACGCATCGGCTCTCTCATCGATTTGCGCCGCGGGTTGCGAAGACGTCTCGCAGGAAATCCGAAAACACCGACACTTTTCGCGGCGGCGGCGTCGCGCCGGTTCGGATGAGGTGAATCGGCGCCGATGCATCGGCCAATGCGCCCGGGAGCACTTCGACCAGCCGTCCCTCCGCAAGGGGCGCGCTGATCGCGAGACGCGATTTTACGACCAGGCCAACATCGTTCAAGGCAGCAGATGTCAACGCCTCGGCGTCCGTCAGGATGATGCGATGCGCCGGCGTAATCGCGCGCGTCCCGCCGGCATCGGCGTTCAGCACCAGGGACCGCTGCCAAGGCAGCACGACAAAAAGATGCCGCTCGAGCGCATCGATGCTCGTCGGTTCGCCTGCCTTTCGGAGATAATTCGGCGAGGCACAGATCACACGTTCATTGTCGGCGATCTTCTGCGCGCGCAGCGCGCTGTCGCTGAGCGCTCCGACGCGCACGCCAAGGTCCTGGCGCTCCTCGACCAGGTTCACGAACCGGTCGGTCGTGAGGAATTCGAGCGCGAGGTCAGGGTTGTCGGCCTGAAAAGCCGCAAGGCGCGGTGCCACGAAAGCGTTCATGACCCAGGGCGGCAGCGTCACCTTCAGGACGCCGCGTACCCCGGATGCGCCACCCATGGCTTCCTGTTCGGCTTCCCGCAGCGCTTCGACGATGTCGCGCGCGCGCATCCAGAACTGGCGACCGTCGTCAGTCGGCGAAAAATGCCGGCTGTCCCGATGGAACAGACGTGTCCTCAGGCGCTTCTCGATCTTCGCGATGCGATGGCTGACCGTCGACGGCGCGATGTCGAGCGCATGGGCTGCGGCGGTCACGCCTCCCCGCTCGACAACCTCGATGAAGGTCTCCAGATCGGCAATATCGTACATCGCATACCATTCGGATTTTTCGAACGCAGGTTTCAAAATGCGCCTGTCGATCGACAATGTCGAATGGATTAGGCCTCAACCCGACAAACTTGGAGGATACGGCATGAAGACAGTCTGTTTTCGGATCGGCGCGGCAATCCTTACCGCGTCAATGGCATTCGGCGCCCACGCCCAGGATATCGAAACCGTTGCCAGTTTTTCGGCGGACACGCCGCCAGGCAACATCGCGGTCAGCCCGGACGGGCGCATCTTCATGAGCGTCCACGAATTCTACGGCAAACCCTTGCGCATCGTGGAAGTCATGCCGGAGGGTGCGACCAGGCCCTATCCGAACGCCGACTGGTCGAACGCGCCCGATGGGGACGGACCCGGCCTGAAGGGCGTGCTCGGCCTGCGCGCCGACCGAAAGGGCGTGCTGTGGATGCTGGACGGTGCCGGCGACGGACAGGCCGGGCGCCTTGTCGGTTGGGATACGCGCGCCGAGCGCCTGCACCGGATCGTCTATCTCGCCGCTCCGGTGACCAAGCCGACGACGTTCCTCAACGATCTCGCGGTCGATCGGGAGCATGAGGCGATCTACATCACCGATACGGGGTCGCCGGAAACCTCGGCGCTGATCGTCGTCGATCTTCGCACGGGCCGGGCGCGGCGTGTGCTGGAGGGCTCGCAATTCACACGGCCAGAAGATCTCGACATGGTCATCGACGGCAAGGTCGTGACGCTTGGCGGCGGCCCGGCGCGGATCGGCGCGAATCCGATCTCCATCGATCCGACCAATACATGGGTGTATTTCGCGCCGATGAGCGGCACGTCCATGTATCGGGTGAAGACCTCCGATCTTCTCGACGAAACCCTAAGCGCCGCGGATCTCGAAGCGCGCGTGGAACGCTACGGCGACAAACCGATCTCAGACGGCTCGACAGTCGATGGCGGCGGCAACGTCTACATCACCTCGATCACCGACGATTCGGTCGGCGTGGTGCGTCCGGACGGCTCGTACGAGACGCTTTTCCAGCGCGACGACCTTTCCTGGCCGGACGGCTTCGCCTACGGGCCGGACCACAAGATCTACGTGACGATCAACGAACTTCACCGTTCGCCTGTGCTGAACGGCGGCGAGGACGGGACGAAAGGCGAATTCAAGATCATGCGCTTCGACGCCCTGACCCCCGGCGCTTCCGGCCGCTGAGGCGATCGGTCCAAACAGTTCGGCGGGCATTCGACCTATGCCCGAAAGACAACGACCCGGCGCGGATAGAGCCAGCGCCGGGTCGACCGTTTGTTTTTTCAGGCGTCTCAGCGCTTCAGCGCACCGACACCGGAGAAGCGGAACGCTTCCTGTTCGAGCGCGTCGATTTCCTCGATGCTCATCTGATCGTGGGCAACCGTGATGCGCCCAAGGAAGACAAGCGGCAATTCTTCCGCACGGCCTTCCATATGCGCCTTGATCGCCTCGGCGGTCGCTGCGCCGACATCATCGCCCATGCGCATCGGGGTTGCATCGAGTTCGCCGCGGCGGATGGCGTCCAGTTCAAGCCCGGTGCCGCCCCAGCCGGTCGAGAAGATTTCCTTCTCCTTGCCGACCGCGACCTGTGCCTCGACGGAACCCATCGACATGGCCGTATTGGCATTGTGGATCACCTTGGCTTCCGGATAGGCCTGCAGCATCAATTGCGTGCCCTCGAAACCGCCCTCGCGCTGGTATTCGCCGTAATGTTCGTAAACGACGTTCCAATTTCCCTTTTCGGCAACGCAGTCCTTGAAATCGCCTGAGCGCTGGTTGTCGGTGATGCCCGGAATGCCCCGGTTCATCGCATAAGTAACGTCCTTGCCGAGGCGCTCGACCATGTAATCGCAGATCTTAAGGGCGCCATAGGCGGAGGAAAAGTCGAACCACGCGGCCGGCTGGGTCTTGAGGTATTTGAGCGGGGTGTGGAACGCCCAGACGAAGGTCGTCAGGTTCTCGTTGCTGGCCAGCTTGTCGATGTTGTCGGCCTGGGTTGCCAGTTCGGACGGACCGAAAATGACAAAGTCGTAGATGTCGGAATCCTGATCCACCTGGGCGGCATAGGTCGCCTGCAGCGAATGTTCGATCTGGCGCGAGGCGAATTCGCGGGTTTCGTATTTGATGCCGAGCTGGTCGAGCCGCTTGGTCAGTGCCAGGTAGTTACGCGCCCAGAAATCCGACACATCCGCCGACGGATAGATCAGGGCGATCTGGATCGGCTTGTCCTGCTGGCCCTTGAACGGAACCGCCTCGGCGCCGGTCATGTTCTGCAGGGCCTCCAGCGCTCCGTCCTTGTTCACCTGGCCAGGGAGCCAGTGATCGCGGTCCGCGTCTCCCGGCAATTCCTTCAATGGCAAGGATTGGCCGAAGGCCGCGGTTGAGGCCAACAGCAAGGCCGTCAGTGCAAGCTGTAATGTTTTCACGTCTTTTCCTCCCAGGATGATGTGGCTTCAGCCACGATTCGAGACCTGCCCTATCCGCTCGGATTGGGCGGGCCGCCAAAAACGAGGCCGACGAGCGCGAGAAGCGCGAGCCCGCCGACGAGCCAGGCGGTCAAAGCCGCCAATTTTCGGTTGTCCGGATTGGCCAGGGCCGCGAACAGGCTGCCGCTGCCGTCCCTGTCTTTCTTCTGAAGCCACGTATAGGTGGCGACCGAGACGATGATGACGACGCCGGAGGCAACCGATTGCCAGAAAAACTCAATGCGCAGCGTCACCAGCGCATTGATCATCATCGACAACAGGAGAACGCCCGCCAGCGAGCCGAGCATGGATGCGCGTCCGCCGAACAGCGACGTGCCGCCGACAACGACCGCGGCAATCACATGCAGATTGAAATACGGCGCCGACGTCGCCTGGATGGCGTTCAGCTTGCCGGTCAGCATGATGCCGGCCAGCGCCGCCATGGCGCCCATCAGCACATAGGCATAGACCTTGTGCCGGTCGACCGAGATGCCGGTCATCGCAGAGGCTTCCGGGTTGGATCCGATGGCAATGGTATAGCGGCCGAAATGGGTGGACTTCAGCATGAAATAGCCGGCGATCAGCGTCAAAAGGCCGATGACGACAGGTGTCGGCAGGATCTGCAGCGCCTGTCCGCGGCCGATCTCGGTGATAAGATCGGGGAAACGGGCGAGCACCAGGCCCTTGGCCAGCACCAGCGCAAAGCCGCGATAGACGAGGTCCATGGCCAGCGTGCCGATCAGGTCAGGCACCCGGAAACGGGTAATCACCAGGCCGTTGACGAGGCCCATCAGAGCCCCGAGGGCCAGCGCAATCAGAGCTGCGGTCCAGGCGGGAAAGCCGTACTGCTTGATCAGAAAGGCCATGATGATCGCCGACAAGGCGGCGACCGAGCCGATCGACAGGTCGATGCCGCGCTGGGTGATGACGAAGGTCATGGCCATCGCCATCGGCATGTAGAGTGCGGCGTCCAGTAGAATCTGGTTGAGGTTGGACAGGCGGAAATAGCGGGCCGGCTCCGCCACGCCCATGAAGGCTGCAATCAGCAGGATCATGGCCAGCGGGCCGAGAAAACTCAGATAGGGTTCCAGCCGTTCGGCCAGGGGACGCGTGTCAGGCGCTTTGTGCGGTTCCGATAGGGCCATGTGTCCTCGCCGCTCAGGCGGCCGTCCTGGTGCCGACGATCATGCCGAGCACTTCTTCGTTGGTGGTGTCGGCCGTGCGCACGACGCCGGCGCACTGGCCGCGCCGCTGCACGTGAATCCGGTCGGAAATCGCAAAGACATCGTCAAGCGAGTGGGAGATGACGATGACAGCCAGACCCTGTCCCTTCAGGGCGTTGATCAGGTTCAGCGTGCGGGCGGTCTCCTGCGGCCCGAGCGCCGCTGTCGGTTCGTCCATGACCAGCACGCGCAAATCGTCATGGCGCACGGCCCGGGCAATGGCGACCGCCTGACGCTGACCGCCGGACAGGCTCTCGGTCGCCACATCCATGCTCTTCAGTTCGACGCCGAGCCTCTCCTTCAGGACCCGGACGGCCTCGTCGTGCATTCTGCGATTGTCGAGGCACTTGACGCCGAAGACCGAGCGGGTCAATTCGGCGCCCAGAAAGAGGTTTTCCGCGGGTGTCAGATGATCGGCCAGTGCCAGGTTCTGGTAGACGGCATCGATGCCGTTGGCGATCGCGTCGGCGTGGCTGGCCATCGTGAACGGTTGGCCGTCCAGTTCGATCGCGCCTTCGGTGGGCTGATAGACGCCGGTCAGGATCTTGATGAGCGTCGACTTGCCGGCGCCGTTGTCGCCGACGATGGCCAGCACCTCACCGGCATAGGCCTCCAGGTCCACCCCATTCAGCGCGACGACACCGCCAAACCGCTTGACGATCCCGCGCATGGCCACGATCGGCTGATCTGACGCCACGGCACCTTCCTCCCTGTCGGCCGCCTGCTCGTTCGGATGCATGAGCGGCCCCGCCGGATACCCTTCAGTCGGCCCCGGAATCTTTTTTTGCGCATTTTCGTCGTGCGTCCCGGAACCCGGGCCAGCACAGGACCGTTGCCGATTGCAGACCGGCAGACGACGCGTCACGAATGCCTCCATATGATTCACGTTACCGGTAACTTTCGTCAAGTGTTATCGATAACATTTTTTCGCGATAACGGCGGCCCATCGGCAATTCGCGCGATCTCATCGGCAGGCGCCACAATCACACGCCATCCCGGCGCGCCGGCCGCCCGCCGGTCGGACGCGGACCTGAGCGCCGCAATGCAGGTCACCGCATTGGACCGGTTCGGCCAAATGTGCCGAAGATGAACAAATCCTAAAAACCGGATGAACATTGCCGAACAGAGCTGTGAACGCGCACTAAATTATATGTTAAAAATCAAATAGTTATTGGATTTTCCCCTCAGCAGGGCCACTTCCGTTCCTACCGGACGACGGAATTTTTCATCACCGGGAGGAATAAGCCGCGCGGCCGGCCGTTTTTGACTGCAGGGCGAACGCCCGAATGATTTTCAAGAGGAGACGACATGAAGTACTTCAAGTGCATGAAATCCGCGATCGACCCCAAGCCTTTCCTGGACGAGATCGCGTCGGTCGACGGCGCGTGGGACATGTCAACCGGACGCCAGGACAAAATCAAGGTTCAGCGCGAGGCGCTCGCGATTCCGTTGCGCGGCCTGCGCAAGTCCGCTATCGGCGACCGCGAACGGCGCGACGTGCACGAAAGCCGATGGACCACCAGTTCCGAGCGTTACCCGCTGGCCCGTTCGTTCCTGTCCGACTTCGCCGCGGAGCAGGACAGCCTGCTCGGACGGGCGAAAGTGGTTTGCCTGCCGGCCGGCAAGCGTGTCTATCCGCACATTGACCGAGGCGAGTATTACCGCGTCCGCAACCGCTATCACTTCGTCCTGCGGTCTGAAAAGGGCTCGTGGCTGAAGGCCGCCGACGAAGAAATCCGGATGAAGGAAGGCGAGCTCTGGTGGTTCGATAACAACCAGATGCACGAAGCCCATAACGACGGCGATCAGGATCGCATCCACATGATCTTCGACATGCTTCCCCGTGCCCGCGCCGAGGAAGTCTTCGGCAAGGCCGCCTGAGCACTATCGCGTCGCAAGGAATCCAGATCATGCTCGTCGCTGCACCGGCAGCGGTTTCCGCGGCGCAGGATGTCAAAATCCTGCGCCGCGCGGGAACCGGACGCCGCTCCCTGGCCTGCTGGCTGGCGCTGCCGGCCCGGATAACGCCGCTCGCCCCGCCAATCGTTTCGGTGCACGGCATAAGTCGCGAAGCCGAGGATCAGGCGAGACTTCTCGCCACACGCGCGGCCGCCGTTGACCTCCCGGTTATCGCACCAGTTTTCGATGAAGCAACGTGGCCCCGCTATCAGCAGGTCGTACGCGGCCAGCGCGCCGATCTGGCGCTGCTCGACCTGATGAACGACATGCGTCTGGCCGGATTCTGGCAGACCCGTACCTTCGATCTGGCAGGTTTTTCCGGCGGCGCGCAATTCGTTCACCGCTTCGCCATGCTCTACCCGCATCTCGTATCGCGGCTGACCGTGACATCGGCCGGCTGGTACACCTTCCCGGACGAAGCCGTTTTTCCCTATGGCCTTCGACCGCACGCGGACAGCACCAACGATTGGGGTTCGCGCATGCGCAGCAATCTCGACCTCTTTCTCCGGTTGCCGATCCAGGTCTGTGTCGGAGCGCTGGATAACATTCCCGATCCGAACACCCGGTCGGGCCCGGAAATCGACCGGCAGCAGGGTCCGGACCGCGCGACACGGGCGGCCCGGTGGGCCGAGGCCGTCCGACGGGCTGCCGAAATGCGCGCCCTGGAGGCCAAGGTCACGTCGATCGTGCTGCCGGCCTGCGGCCATGACTTTCGCGCCTGTGTCGAACGCGGTGGTCTCGATGCCGTCATCGTTCCCGACGCGGCGTGTTCATCCTTCATTCACAACACCGTTCGGGATCGTTCATCCCACTGACAAGCGCTCTTCAACGAAGACCATCACATTCAACAAAGACGACGCAAATGCCCGGCGGACCGGGCCTGAAAGGAGACTGACATGACTGCCATTACCCCCATCACGACCGAAGTGCTTTCCCTTGCCAAATGGTCGTTTGCCACCCGCCGGGTCAACCGCAAGGACGCCGTCTGCATGTCGGCACGACTGGAAACCGCGCAGTCCGGCGACCTGGTGCTCGGCCGCGTCGAGCGGATCGGCTCGCACAAGCGAATCCAGCTGGCCGAGGGCCGCACGTCGCAGCTTTACACCGGCGACCTTGTGGTGCTGGCCTCCGGCGCACGATACGCACCGGACCAGTTCGAGGGCGTTGCGGAACTGGATCCGCAGGGATCCGACATGCTGGCCGCCGGCGGCGTGATCGGGCGGATGCGGGAAAGCCACAGCCGCATGGCCGCCCCGACCCGGATCGTGCCGATCGGCCTGTTGATGGACGCGACCGGCAGCGTGCTGAACCTTGACCATTACGCCCTGGAAAAATCCATCCGACCGAACGGCCTGCATGTGATCGGCGTTGTCGGTGCGTCGATGAATTCCGGCAAGACGACCGCAGTCGCCAGCCTGGCCCACGGATTGAGCCGGGCCGGTCACCGGGTCGCGGCCATCAAGGCGACAGGTACCGGTGCGTTCGGCGATTTCAACGCCTTTATCGATACCGGCGCGCATTATGTCGCCGACTTCACCGATGTCGGCATGGTTTCGACCTACCAGCAAACCGCCGAGCGGATCGAAGCCGGTCTGGACACGCTGCTCGCCCATGCGGCACGCGAGGGATGCGAAGTGGCCATCGTCGAACTTGCCGACGGCGTTTTCCAGAAGGAGACCGGCGAACTCCTGCGAAAGCAGCGTATTCAGGATTGCTTTGCCGGGGTCGTGTTCGCCGCGCCGGACGCGCTCGCCTCGGCGGGCGGGTGCACCGCCCTTCGGGCAATGGGCATCGAACCGGCGGCCGTCACGGGCATGGTCAGCTGCTCCCCGCTCGGCGCTGCAGAAGCAGAGGCAGCAACTGCCGTCCGGGTGATTTCCAAGGACGAATTGTGCGATCCTGCCCAGGCCAATGCGCTGCTCTCCGGCATCATCGGATCCGCAGGGTCGCGTTCGGCACTGCCGCAGCCGGGCACCCTTGCCGATGTCGGGATCGCGGCATGAGCCGGCTCCCGCCCCTGTCCGGCGACGGACGCGCCTGGAGCATCGCTCTGGTCGCGTCCCTCGCTCTCGGTCAGGCCGCGTCCGCCGGCATGGCCGCCTTCGCAACCCGCGACGTCTTCGCCGCGTTCCGCGATGCCAGTCCGGCGCTGCCGATGACCGCGCTTGGCCTGGTCGCACTTGCCGGCCTTGCAATCGCGCTTTTCAGGTTCTGCGAACGCGTCGTCGCGGAAGAGGTCGGCCAGAATTACGCATCGGCGCTCCGTGTGCGACTGTTCACCCATCTTACCCAGATTTCCGCCCGCGAGGTCGCAATGCGCCGCAACGGCGCGCTTGCCATGCGGTTCGTCGGCGACCTTGCCGCCGTGCGCGGCTGGGTCAGCCTCGGCGTTGCACGCCTGATCTCTGCCGGCATCGTCCTGCCGACGGCCACCGGCATCCTGTTTCTGCTGGATCCGAATCTGGGCATCGCCGCCGGCATTCCGATCGCCCTCGGGCTGCTCGCCATGGTGCTCGCCGGACCGCGTCTGGGCCCGGTGCACCGGCGGCTGCGCGCGCGACGGGCACGCCTTGCCGCCGACATGAGCGAACGGATTCCGCATGCTCCCGAATTGCGCCTGCTGGGACGCACGCGCACCGAAACCAATCACCTCCTGAACCGCACCGAAAAGCTGATCGCGTCGGCGCTGGAACGGGCTCGCGGCGCGGCCCTGCTGCGCGCCGTCCCGGACGCGGTCTCCGGCATCGCCGCGGCATGCGTCTTTCTCGTTGCGCTGCGCACGGGCGTACCGGCTCCCGAGACCGCCGGCGCGCTGGCTGCCGTCGGATTGATGATCCAACCAATGCGGGACCTGGCCGGAGTTTGGGATCGGCATCGCGCCTGGGAAGCGGCGCGCGAAAAATGCGAAAAACTGCTGGCCATTCCGAAACTGGAACGGGCGCGCGCGACGTCGCAGCAACGCAAGACCGATATTCCGCAGTCGCTGCGCTTTACCGGCGTCACCGCCGGGGTCCTTGCCGACATCACGGTCAAGGCGGCCGCCGGACGCAAAATCGCCATTGTCGGCGGCAACGGCGCCGGCAAGTCGACCCTGCTCAACCTGGCCGCCGGCCTGGAACAGCCGGAAGCCGGAAAGGTTCGGCTCGGCGATCGCGCGCCGAGCAGCCTGGGCGCGGCAGAACGCCGTAAACTCATCACGCTTGTCGGCGCCCGGTCTCCTATCCTCGCCGGCAGCCTGCGCCGGGCGCTCACCATGGGCGTTGCCAACCGTCCCGACGATGCCGTCATCATTTCCGAGGCTGAAAACTTCGGTCTCGGCCCGGTCCTGGACCGGCTCGGCGGTCTCGACGGCCGGCTGGCGGAAGGCGGCCGGAACCTTTCGGCCGGCGAGACGCGCCGGGTGCTGTTGACCCGCGCAGCGCTGTCCGACGCCAGGCTGATGTTGCTCGACGAGCCGGACGACGCGCTCGATGCGGAGGGCCCGCTGCTCGTCGACCGGCTGATCCGGCGGAACGATGCGACGACCCTGATCATCACGCACAACCTCGCGCTTGCGCGAAAAATGGACGAGATCTGGTTTGTCGAAAACGGCCGCCTGGCGGAAGCGGGTGCGCCCGGCGACCTGATTGACGGATCCGGACCGGCCGCCCGTTTCTTCGCGCCACGTTGCGCCGCCTGACCGGTCGGAAACCGTCCATGCGATATCTGACCAAACTCACGCTTTCTTTCTGCGGTCTCCTGGCCGTAGCGCTCATCAGTGCCGGATTGGCGTTCTGGAGCGCACGGTCTGCGGAGTATCACCTGGAACGGTCGCGGTTGGCGCACAAGGTGCACCAGCACTATCTGGAGATGTCCAGCCATACTTTCCAATTGTTCAAACAGTTCGGCGACTCGCTGCTGATCGGCGCGTCCGAAGAGCCGGCCCGAACCGAACGGCTGCGCACGCACAAGGCGGAACTCCTGGACACGATCCGAAGCGACATTGCCACGCTGCGGGCGACCATCGCGGCCGAGGTGCTGCTTGTCGGCGACGAGGAAATCGAAGAGTTGGAATTGCTGGCGCACATCGAGCGACAGATCGAAGCGCTGGTACGCGAATTCACCCGGATCCGCGACGCCAATGCAGGGATAGATCCTGCCCATTACAAAGCCCGGCTTGCAGAAATGTTCGACCGGAAAATGGATTCCGAATTCCACGCCCTTCTCGACGAGGCCATTGCCGAAGAAGAAGAGGAAGTGGCGGAAACCGTCGCGGAGGTGAAAGTCGCCGTCGCCAATTACCAGCGCTCTGCCGTCGCCGCCGGCCTGATGGCGGCGCTGACCGCATTCTTCGGCATACTGCTGTTGCGCAGTGCGCTCACCAAACCGCTGCAACGCCTCCTGGAGGGCGCCGGTGCGGTCAGTCGCGGCGAACTCACGTACCGGCTGGCCGTGCCCGGCGATACCGAGCTCGACCGGGTGGCGGATGCTTTCAATCAAATGATCGCCAAGGTGGCCGAACGTCAGGACCTTCTCAGCGCGTCGCGGGACAAACTGGAAAATGAGGTGTCACGACGCACCGAGCAATTGGAAAACCTCCTCAAGACGCTGCGCGAGACGGAGGCCAATCGGCGACGGCTGCTGGCCGATGTGAGCCATGAATTGCGCACGCCGCTGACCATTATCCGCGGCGAAGCGGATGTGGCGCTGCGCGGCGGCGACGATCTGCCGAACGATTACCGTGACGTTCTCATCCGTACCCGGGAAGCGGCGGACCACACGGCCCGGATCGTCGACGACCTGTTATTCGTGGCGCGGCAGGAAACGGGTGACGTGCGGATCCGGCCAAAGGAAGTCGATCTGGCCGAACTGGTCGACAACGCGCTCGAAGCCTGCCAGACGCTCGGCAATGGTCGCAGCGAAATCGGCTTCGAGGCCGCGATCCGACCGGCGGTCGTGCGGGCCGACCCGAGCCGGATCCAGCAGGTGGTCACGATTCTCCTGGAAAATGCGCTGCGATATGGCGGCGACACCATCAAGGTACGCCTGGACCCTGCGCCCGGCGGATTTGCGGTCACCGTCAGCGACAACGGTCCCGGGCTTACCGATGCTGAAATCGACCACGTCTTCGAACGCTTCTTCCGCGGATCGAATGCGGCCATCCGATATGACGGCGGTGCCGGTCTCGGCTTGCCGGTGGCAAAATCGATCATCGAAGCGCATGACGGAAAGATCGCCCTGACAAGCGAACCCGGACACGGGGTCCAGGCCCGCTTCATGCTCCCTGATCGACCGCGCCTCGCCATCGCCTCCTGATCCTGTCGGATGCGGCGCCGGTTCCGCCCCGGACCCGGCGCCGCGACGATCGGATTGTCACCGTTTCGCCACTCGAAACCGGCATTGCGCACCGCATACGTTACCGGCTCTGACGGTCGTGCGAACACTACGCGAAGGGCAGCAACCAGGACTGTTCGGCGCGTCGGGAATAAACCGGGCCCCGGATCGTTTTCCTCGACACAAACTGCTTTCGCACCGGAGGAAAGTCCATGCAATTCACCCCGCAACCCACCGCCCCGGCCACGCCTTCGCGTCTCCTGTGGTCCTGACCCGGCCACCGCCATGAACATACTCATTGTGGAAGACGAGGCGCGTGTCGCCGATTTCATCATGCGCGGCCTGCGCGCCGAGGGCTGGACGGTAACCCACGCGGTCGACGCGGAAACCGGACTGGAGCTGACGCTTCAGGAACGATACGACGTCATCGTGCTCGATCTCATGCTGCCCGGCCTGCCGGGACAGGATTTCTGCCGCAAGCTGCGCGCCAGACGGGATTTCTCACCGATCCTCATGCTGTCCGCACTCGACGCGCTCGACGAGCGGGTGGAAGGATTGAAGATCGGTGCTGACGATTACATGGTCAAACCGTTCGAATTCGATGAACTCATCGCACGCATCGAGGCGCTCGCGCGCCGATCGGGCCGGTTCGCCGATGCGGAATCGGAGACGGTGTTGCGGGCCGGATCAATCGCGCTCGATCTGGAAAGCCTGGAAGCGACGGTCGACGGCCGGCTTTTGGATCTCACACCAAAGGAGCGTGAGATCCTGAAGCTGTTTCTGTCGAAGCCTGGCCGGGTGTTTTCAAGGGAACGCATTCTGAACAGCGTCTGGGGTGCGACGGAAGATCCGCTGACCAATATCGTCGACGTCTATGTCGGACGGCTGCGTCGCAAACTGGCCGCACGGGGCGCCTGCCTGCAAACCGTCCGCGGCGCCGGATATCGGCTGCGGATCGCTTGAACGTTATCGGACCGCACTTTCCACCGGTCTCTCCTGTCATAGCTGGAAAGAGAAACCGGCTAGCATGGGATTTCCCCTTTACGCCCGGCAACACCCATGAAGCAAGCCCGAGTATGCCAACCTCATCAGAGGTCCTATCCCGACCCGATCTGCGTGCGGGCCGGCGATGCCGTCACCCTGACCGGACGCAAGGATATCTGGGACGGCCATTGCTGGCTCTGGGCGGTGGCCGAGGACGGTCGCGCCGGCTGGATTCCGGACGATTTGGTGCATCCCGGCCTGCGTGCCGCGAGCGCCGGACCGGCCACCGCGCAGCGCGACTATTGGGCGATGGAACTGAGCTGTGCCGTCGGCGATATGCTCACCGTCCTGGACGAACACCACGGCTGGGCATGGTGCCGAAATGCCATGGGCGAAACCGGCTGGGTGCCGCTCAGGATGCTGGAAATGTGCGCCTGACCTCACCGAACGCGGGCCCCGGGTAGGCCCGCCATACGATCGAGCAGTCGTCAGAACAGCTTGTAATTAACGCTGAAGCCCGCCATGAACTGGTTTTCCGAGCCTGCATCCGTCACGACAGGACTGTCTGCCGCATCGCCGATCAGCCGCGAATACCCGCCGAGCAGCGTGGTCGACCACTTGTCATTGATCTTGTAATTGAGGATCGCCGCGACACCGACATCCTTCAAGCCGGCATCCGCATCAAAGGCGCGCAATCCGCTGGCCGCCGATCCGGCGGCAGTCACGTCGAAAAAGGAATTCATGAAGTCTTCCGACGCATAGGTCGTCGAAACGCTGACGATGCCGGTCAAGGATTCCGTCAAAGGCCGAATCACGCCGGTCCGTCCCTCGACGAGGGCGCCGCCATGGCCGTCGATCACGTCGTGCATGGCGCTCAACTGGGCGAAGATGATTGTCGGATCGTCGATGCCGAGGAGCTCCAGCGGAACGCCCGTCCGGACGAACCCGCCGAGTTCCAACGAGGCATCCACATCCGGCAAGGCGTCGATGCGCACATCATCCACGTCGTCACGCGAAAACCGGTACCGGAACATCGGTCCGATATCGATCGCCTTCGACGGCACGAGGTCGGCTTCCAGGCCGAGCCCGATGGAACGGATCGTGACAAACCGGTTTTCATAGGTGATCGGCGCGATCGGGATGACCTGGAGATCGTCAGACCCCTCGTAGTCGGCTGTAAAGCCGATACCGAGACCGACGGTCAGGTTGTGCGTCGGGTCGTCGTCGGCGAAAGCAGGAACAGCCGCAGCCAGCGCGGCAACGAGACCGAGCGAGACACATTTGACAGGAAGCACGCGTTTCTCCACGTAGGCCCGGCTTGTCGGCCCGGACAGGAACCCGATGCATCGCTCCCCGCTGCAACGGTCTTTGATACCATCGAATACATCTACAACGAATCGTTTGCAATTCGTTAAACAGTTCAATTCCCGAGTGCCCGAACTTTGGGCAGGAACACGCAGCGTTCAGTCCTGTTATGCCTTGTTCTGCTGGTCGTAGAACTCTGCGAAATGGTTCAGGAATTCGTCGAGAATGCCGTTTTCATGACGCTCGCTCTTGTCCTCCCAACGCTTCTGGTACAATTGCCAGGCCTTGGATTGCGGCAGCGAGAAAACCGACGACGAGATTTCCGCTTCGATTGCGTCGGGCGCCATGTCTTCCAGCAGGCGGCCTAAAGCTTTCTGCATGGCAAAAATCGTCGCGAATTCATGGCGCTCCAGATCGCCGAACGCCTCGGTAACGCTGCCGCCGGCATCCTTGAACCCGCGACGCGACCGGGTGAACATCACCGTCAGGATCTCGTCGGCGGACGGCAGGAACTTCAGCGGGTTGTTGTCATCGGCCGCAAGCATCGTCCGGTTGGCGCTCTTGGTGATCGATTTCGCCTTGGCGCGTGCGGCGAGCAACACGGCAAGCCGTTCCACCACGATGCGCATCACGGCGCCGACTTCTTCGGCCAGGGCGCCCTGATCGAGATGTGCGAAATCCGCCGGG
Organism: Pseudomonadota bacterium; assembly: GCA_038745065.1. Taxonomy (GTDB): domain Bacteria; phylum Pseudomonadota; class Alphaproteobacteria; order Rhizobiales; family JANQQB01; genus JANQQB01. The sequence goes on from JBCDLT010000015.1 coordinate 23,845, forward strand.
TTGACCCGCGCGCCGCGCGCGAAGTGCTGGATGAAATCGCCGGCCGGGCCGGACGCCTGAGGCGCAGCCTGGTAGACCGGATCCGGTGCGGGCGATGGCGTTGGAGCCGCAGGTGCGGGAGCCGGTGGCGCGGCGACAGGCGCCGCAGGAATGGACGCCGGCGGGACCGGCGCCGGCGGAACGGGTGGCGCTGCGGCGGGTTCGGGACCTGGCGTCGCAGCCGATGCACCGGCACCGACCGGCGGCGGCGCGAACGGTTCGCTTTCGCCTCCTCCCAGTGCGGCAAATCCGGCCGGGTTGTCGGTTGTCGGCCGGGATCCGGGCGGCGGTGCGGGCGTCTGCTGTGCCGGGGCCTGGGGTGTTGCGGATTGGGGTGCGGAAGGTTGCGGCACCGGCGCCGGAGCCCCCCATGCCGCCGATCCCGGCGGCGCCGGATCGGGCGTGCCACCGAAGGCCTGCGGATTTTCGAACGTCTGCGGCAATTCCACGTATTGGCTTTCGAAGCCGGCCTCGCGCGGCGCCCGCTGTTTCGGCGGCACCAGATCGCGGCGGTCGATGGGTGCGGGGGCCGCGGAATCATTGGCCCAGATGTCGTTGGACTCAAAGGCCGCCGGTTGTGGCGCCGGCGTCCAGGCCTCGGCGGCCGGATCCGGCGTCTGGGGCGCGGCCTGCGGCGCCTCCGCCGCACCGGCCGCTTCATCGATGCCGGAAATCTCGACGGAGATGACATAATGGCCGATCGTCAGCCGGTCACCGTTGCGCAGCCTATACGGCGATTTCACCCGATCGCCGGCGCCGTTCAGGAACGTCCCGTTGGTCGATACGTCATACAGCGCATAGCCGCCGTCTTCGAAGCGGACCTCGCAGTGTTTACCCGAAACATGACGATTCGGGTCCGGCAGCGTCCAATCGAGATGGGTGTCGCGGCCGACGTCGAATCCGCGCCGGTCCGACTGGTAATAGGTCGGACCGCCGTCGGGCATGGCGTCGAAATTGTCTACACGAAGCAAGATCGTCATGGCGTCGATACCGGTCGAGGACGCAGACACTATATCAGTCGCCGGCGCCGATGCATGCGGCTTTTACGCAATCGGAAAGATCCTGCAAGAGCAAGCTGCACGGACCTGGCAATCGCCGTCGATCCCAGCCCGCACCGCAACGCAACAGCCTACAGGGTTTTGTCCGTCACGCGGCCATCATGCGGCGTTCACAAGGTTCACGCCTCCGGTCACATAGGCATTCAGGGTCTCGGCACGCCGGCCGACATCGACCCGCGCCAGGGCGCCAAGAACGGCGGCGTTCGACGCCTTGGCGGTCAAGTGCGCCGGGGCTGGCACCGGGTATTCAGGATCCATGGCCATGGACCCGCCGGACCATCCGGCGGCCAGCGCAACCCAGGCTCCCGGCGTCTTGATGGGAGCGTTCATGCCGGCGGCAAGCGCTGTCCGGCGATGGTCTTCGTCCGGCTCCCGGACCCAGCTTTCTGCGACCGTCACAAGATCGCGTTCCTCCTGGCTCAGTTCCGCGCCGTTGTAGGTCACGCATTGATGCGCCCACCAGACCGCCTCGCGCCGCGGCAGCATATAGGCGCAAAAGGTGATCGCCTCTTCCGGGGTCTCGGACCGGCTGAGGCCTTCGAGGAACCGGAGCGGCGGATCGCCGGTAGGGCTCGCCGTCATATCCTCATAAACCGTCGGAAAGGCTTCATAGACCTCATGGGCGGTGTTGAAACGCAGCCGTGCAGACATTCAGGAACCTCTGTTTTCATTCGGCGGGCAGATGGCGGGGAAGCGGCCGGAAAGGCGCAAGGCGGGGGACGCGGCGAAGGATCCGCTTCTTGGCGGCGAACAGCACCGACAGTCGTGGCGGCCGACATGCGGCCGCGCCAATATGGTTTTCACACGTTCCTCCCTCCAAAGTACCGGGTGTCCTCCGGTCTTCGCAGTCTCTCCGATTCCATCCGACGAAGCAGAAAACCGCCGGATCCGGGATGCGTCGCGCGGTGTCGCACGGCCCCGTCAGTTGATAAACACCATGCCGCCCTTGATCGTCATGATTGCGTCGGCCTTATGGGTCGCGAACAGGCCTTTGGTCGTCAAATCCATCGAGGCCTGCACCTTGATCGTCATCGATTTGATCGTGATGTCGGTCTGCGTCATGGTGATCGTGCTCTGGCCGCATTTCAGCCTGATCTTCTGGCCCGCCTCAATGTCGAGGACCTTGCCGACGTCCAGGGTGTCATTGGAGCCGATCTCGGTGTCGCGGTCATTGCCAACTTCGCGGGTCTCGTCGTTCTTGACAGTGCCCTCCAGATCCTTTTCGGCATGAAAGCGGATCTTCTCGCTGCCGGCCTTGTCCTCGAAGATAAACTCGTTGTAGCCGCCGCCGCCTTCCGAGGATTCGGTCTTCCAGCCGGCGATCGTCTTGTCGCCCGGCAGCGAATAGGGCGGCTTGTTGTCTTCGTTGTAGACCGTTCCCGACACAAAAGGTCGGTCGGGATCGCCGTCCAGGAAGTTGATCACCGCCTCCATGCCGACCCGGGGAATGAAGATGCCGCCCCATTCCTTGCCGGCCCAGACCTGCGCCACGCGGCAGCGCCGGGATTTCTTGTCGTCCCGGTCCCAGTGAAACTCGACGAGCACCCGGCCGTCCTCGTCGACATCGATCTCGCCGTCGCCGACGACACGGGCCGTTTGCGGACCATAGATGCGCGGTTTTTCCGTCGTGCAAAGCGGAGCGAAATCGCGATCGCTCGGCAGCAATTCATAATTGCCCTGATAGGTGTCGTCGGCATCCATGACCGCACCGCTGCGATAGGATTCGGACACGAATGTATGGGTCGCGCGAAGGATCAGATACTCGCGGTTCTGCGCACCGTTCGGGTGATCTTTCAGGGTCATCAGACCGCCCGGATAACAATGGATGGAATCGCCGGAACACAGAACGCGCTTGTCCAGTGCCTGCTCGGCGTTGAGCCGGGCTTCGGCGTAATTCTGGCCGTCGCCGGTCTCGTAGTAATTGCCCGGATATTCGTACATTTCCAGGTTGGCGTTGGCATAGGCGCCGTTGCCCTGCTTGTCGACTTTCATGTCGGAAGTCGGCTTCTTGAAGTCGTAATCGTTCAGAACCACCTTGCCGGACGTGAACCGGCGCTCCGGTATCCAGTGGTAGATGTGTTCTTCCTCCCGCCGCTCGCCGGCGGAGAGCGGGATAAAAGGGCGGGTGGATCCCGGTATCGGCTGATACGACGTGCTGGAATCCGCCATGACCAGCGTGTGTTGGCCCTTTTCATGTTCGAAATAGTAAGAGATACCTTCGCGCTCCATAAGCCGGCAGACAAACGCAAGATCTGATTCGCGGAACTGCACGCAATACTCGAGCGTGCGATAAGACTTGCTCAGATTGTTACGGAATTTCGCGAAGCCGTGTTCCCCGAATACTTCGGCGATAATATCCGGCGCCGTCATATTGGCGAATATCCGGCTGTCGCTCTGATGCCCGAGCAACCAGAACCAGGGACGCAACACGATGCGATAGACGTACTCGGTGTTGCGCACACCCAGCCATTGCGCTTCCGTCAGGATCCCGTCGAAATGCCGTTCGCTGCCGTCATGGGTCTTGAACGATACCGACGCATTACGGCCTAAAGCCTTATCAAAATTGATATTTTCGTCGTCGCTTACCGCCTCGATCCGGCATTCAAACAGTTCGCTGAGGCCCTCCGTGCCATCAAACCGCGTGATCGCCAATTTGTCCTTGCCGAGCGGCGTTGTAAGAACGGCGATGCGGGTATCTTGAAGTTTCTGATTTACCATGGCGGTTGAAGGTCCTGATATAGTTTTTGCCGGGCCAAATCTTGACATATCACATCGAAATTCCGATAGTCTATTTCAATAGCGGGCGGCTAATTTTAGGAGTTCACGTGTTCTCATATCGCCTGAAAGTATTCACAATCGCCAGCGTTTTCCTGACGAGTCTAACCTCTGCGTCAGCCGACCCGGCGTACAAAGCCGACGACGTCGTTAACTTCTTCACCAAGAAGCCGGGCCTCGGTCTGACCCGCGGTATCTGTGTCGGAACGGCCCGGGAATGCGACAAGGAAGCTGAACCGCCGTCGACCTTCGACATGCTGGTCACGTTCGACGTGGGGTCGCACAACCTGACCCAGGAAGCGCAGTCCAATCTCAGCGAGTTCGCCAAGGCACTCAAGGACGATAGGCTCGAAGCAGCGCGGTTCGCCGTGGAAGGTCATACCGATGCCCGCGGCACCGACCAGTACAATCTGAGCCTTTCGGTGCGGCGCGCCGAAGCCGTGATCGGTTTCCTGGAAAGCCAGGGCATCGCACGTGAACGGTTCGAAGCCAAAGGTTTCGGCGAAACGTCACCGCGTGTCGAGGATCCGCTCGACGCGATCAACCGGCGCGTGGAGACCCGAATTCTGCTGCAGTGACGGCGCCGCAACCGGGTGAAGCAAACGCCCGCGGGCTGGCAGAGTCTGACCGACACCGTTTCCGGCCCTATGGATTCGAATAGCTTTGGGCCGGCTGACGATGTGATAGGTTACGCCATCAGTCCGGGAAACCGATCGGGCCGGCTACCAGTACAGGGTCAGGCGCTCTACCCGTCTGCTGGCCCGACAAGGAAACGTCTTAACCGGGTTTTGCCCGGTCTTTACGACCCGTAAAGCAGCCGCGCACCGATATGTTTCAATCGGCGGTCGGTTGATCTAAGACTGAAATGCGCCTTTGCTGGCGCGCCAAATACTTGTGACGTCGACGACGTCCGGTCGTTCCTCTTACCGCCGACGGCTCGGTCGCGCCGCCGGTCACCCATAGCCGAGACTGAGCGACGCCCATGCCCCTGCCCCCCTTTCCGACCCACGCCGCGGCACGCTGATGCGGTATTCCTGGCTTCTGGAGGATACGGCGGAAGAACCGCCCTGCGGCCCGGACCTGGAACAGACCGATCCGGAATACTTCAACCATCTGCTCACCGCGGAAAGCCTGCTGCCGGACAGTTTTTTCAAGTTTGACCGGGCGACGATCGACCTGCGGGAACAGACCAAGATCCTCGCCGACTATCTGAAACAGTGCCGGGACATCCGGCTTTTGTGCCTGGAAGCCAAGTTCCGCATTCTGTTCGGTCAGCCGGCGGAATTTTTCGAATGCCTGATCGGCATCGAGAACCTTCTGCAGACCCATTGGGATGCGGTCTATCCGCGCGGCGAGGGCGAAGACTTCATGATGCGGTCGGCCGCGATCTCGACGATCGAGGACCTGAAGACGGTCATTCTCCCGCTCGAATACGCCCCGCTCGTCACCGACCGGCGGCATGGTCCGATTACGTACCGGGCGCAACGGGTTGCCCTTGGCGATGTCGCGATCCGGGAGGGCGAGAACGAGCTCGATTCCGGCACGATCGTCGAAACGCTTGCTGCCGAGGACCACCGCGAGGCGTCGGAAAAGCTTTATGCGCTCGGCGTGCAGGCCAAACAATCCCTGGACGCGATCCGATCTGTGTTTATCGACAAGTCGGGCTACGAATTCGCGCCGACTTTCGACGGCGTGGCCGCCGTCATCGACGGCATAAACGGCCTGATCGCCGAAGCCCGGCCCGACCTCGCCCGTTCCGACGACGGCGAAGATGATGTCGACGCGGCGGAAGGCGGCGATGCCGACGGTTCGGATGGCGCCGATGGCATGGCGGGCGCGGCGGCCGGCGGCGAGGACGGCGACACCCGGGTTGTCAGCCAGACCATCGTGGTCGCCGGCGTCGAAATCTCCGGTCGCGGTCCGGCCCGTCAAGCGCTGCAGTCGGCCTCGCAGTACTTCGCCGACAACGAACCGTCGAACCCAGCATTGATCCTTGTTCACCAGGCGCAAAGCCTCGTCGGCAAGTCTTTTGTCGATGCAATGCAAATTCTTGTCCCGTCCTCGGTCGACACCGCGCGACTCAAGGTTCTTGCCGACAAGGACCTGGAATTGTCGATCGATCAGATGCGCTCATTGAGCTCGGAAGCACTGCAAAATCAACAGGTTGAAGCATCGGACGGCGGCACAGAAGAGACGTCAGGCAACGCCTTTCAAGCCACGAATCGGGCCGAAGCCGTCGCTCTAATAAAGGGTGTGGATCAATTCTATCGCGCAAATGAACCCTCAAGCCCGATCCCAATGCTCTTAGGAAAAGCACGGAAGTACTTGAATATGGATTTCGAGATCATATTATCAGACTTGCTTCCCAAGAGGGAACCCGAAGATGATAATGGATAAATCTTCAGTACAAGTATTTTTGTGGTGTCTGCTTGGCAGTGTAAAGTTTATCTGCCTGTCCCGTAAGATGAAATGAGGTGCCATAATGGCTTCTAACAGCGGTCAGAAATTCATCAAAAGGAACCGGCCGCCGCGGGTTCACATCTCCTACGAAGATCCGTACGATGCGGAAAAGCAGGTCGAACTGCCCTTCGTAATGGGTGTCATGTCGGATCTGTCCGGCAATGCGTCCGAAGTCGAAAAGCCGCCGATGGCGGACCGGAAGTTCCAGGACTTCGACATGGACAATTTCGACGACCGCATGGATGCCATCAAACCCGCCGTCACCTTCCGGGTCGACAACAAGCTCGGCGACGAAGCCGGCGAGAAGATGGGCGTCAATCTGACCTTCAACAAGTTCGCCGATTTTGAACCGGCAGCGATCGCCCGTCAGGTTCCGGCGCTGAAAAAGCTTCTTGAAGCGCGCGAGCAATTGTCCAACCTGCAACGCTACATGGACGGCAAGGTTGCGGCCGAGGACCAGATCAAGGCGCTCTTGAAAGACCCCGCAATGATGCAGGCGCTGAACGAAAAGCGCGACGCGGCGATTGCAGCGAATGCGGCAGACGAAGCCGGCGACGCCGAAGAAGGCAACAAAGAGTAACTCCTGTTAAAAACGGGTCCGGTCGCGGCCGGACCCAAACCGACCTGAAGGGATGTGGCGGCTCATGGCTACCGAACTCGAACAACAGGGCGCAGCCGAAGCGGAAGTCGGCACCCGCTCGCCCGATGACTTCTCCGACCTTCTCAAGCAAAGCTTCAAGCCGCGTAGCGAACGCGCCGCGACGGAAGTGGAGAATGCCGTTTCGACGCTTGTCGAACAGGCACTGCAGGACAGCAGCCTCATCAAAGAAGACGTGCTCGACACGCTCGACGAGATGATCGCGCGCCTCGACGAGAAGCTCTCCGCACAGATGAACGAAATTCTGCACGCCGACGATTTCCAAAAGATCGAAAGCGCCTGGCGCGGACTGCATTACCTGGTGTTTGAATCCGAAACGGATGCCACCCTGAAAATCCGGGTGATGAACACCTCCAAGAACGACCTTTACCGGGATCTTCGGCTCTATCCGGGCGCGCGCTGGGACCAGAGCCCGCTCTTCAAGAAGCTTTACGAAGCCGAATTCGGCCAGCTCGGCGGCGAGCCCTATGGCTGTCTCGTCGGCGATTATTATTTCGACCATTCGGCCCCGGACGTGCAATTGCTGCGCGACCTCGCCAAAGTCTCATCTGCTTCGCATTGCCCGTTCTTCGCGGCCGCTTCGCCAACCCTGATGGGCATGGATTCCTGGAACGAATTATCCAACCCGCGTGATCTGAGCAAGGTCTTCGACACGCCGGAATACGCAGCCTGGAAGTCGTTGCGCGATTCCGAGGACGCCCGCTATATCGGCCTTTGCATGCCGCGCGCCCTTTCTCGGGATCCGTACGGCGCCAAGTCGGTTCCGGTCGAGGAATTTGCTTTCGAAGAAGAGACCGACGGGCACGACGGCCAGAAATATGCCTGGATGAATGCAGCGTATCCGATGGCCGCCAACATCAACCGCGCCTTCAAGGAATACGGTTGGACCGTGCGCATCCGCGGCGTGCAGTCGGGCGGCGAGGTGATCAACCTTCCGACGCATACCTTCCCGACCGATGACGGCGGCGTCGACCAGAAATGCCCGACGGAAATCGCCATCAGCGACCGGCGTGAAGCGGAATTGTCGAAATCCGGCCTGTTGCCGCTGATTCACCGCAAAAATACCGATAAGGCGGCGTTCATCGGGGCCCAGTCGATCTACCGGCCGAAAAAATACGACAACGAAGAAGCGACCGCATCGGACAACCTGTCTTCGCGGCTGCCCTACATGTTCGCCGTCTCGCGTTTCAGCCATTACCTGAAATGCATGGTGCGCGACCAGATCGGGGAAACCAAGGAACGCGAAGACCTGCAGAAATGGCTGCAGAGCTGGATCTACCAGTATGTCGACGGCGATCCGCGGAATTCCTCGTCGGCCGAAAAGGCGCGCCGGCCGCTGGCCGATGCCAAGGTCGAGGTTTTCGAAGACGAAGAAAACCCCGGCTATTATTCGGCACGGTTCTATCTGCGGCCGCACTTCCAGCTGGAAGGTATGGATATCGGCATGAGCCTGGTTTCCAGGCTGCCGGCCGATGCCAAATAGAGGTTTAAGAGAGTTCGTGCGCTCCGTTTCGGGTCGCACGTTCGGAGATGGGCGGGTTTTACCCTCAACAAACAGCACGCCGAAGCGTGACCGGTGTGCAACACAGAAAAGGAGACTGCCATGGCAGGCGATATGTTCCTCAAACTCGACGGCATCGACGGCGAAGCCAAGGACGACAAGCACAAGAATGAAATCGACGTGCTGTCCTGGTCCTGGGGTATGTCGCAAAGCGGCACGACCCACCTCGGCGGCGGTTCCGGTTCGGGCAAGGTGAACGTTCAGGACATCGTCTTTTCGAAGTATGTCGACAAGTCGACCCCGGCGATCCTGAAGCATTGCTGCAACGGCAAGCACATTGCAGACGGCACGCTCTGCGTGCGCAAGGCCGGTGGCGACACCCAGGTCGAATATCTGGTGATCAAGATGGAAGACATCATCATCTCGTCGTATCAGACGGGCGGTGCTTCCGACGGCCTGGACCGTGTCCAGGAAACGATCGGCCTGAACTTCGGTAAGGTTAAGTCGACCTATACCGAACAGACGAAGGATGGCTCGGCCGGCCCTGCGGCGACCCATGGTTGGGATATCCCGGGCAACAAAGAGCACAGCTGATCCGGATCCGGTCGGCGATCCGATTGCCGGCCGCATCCTGCTGTCCTACTCGAAAGCCATGCACGGATCGTGCATGGCTTTCGCAACCAAAGGCCCGGTCCGGTAACCGGCCCGAGGCAAGGGTCTCGCCGAAAGATCCTGATCCTGTGGCCCGATCCGCTCGACCGCCGCTGCAGGCCCAAACTCCGGAAGGCGCGGAACCATGGCGAGCGAACAAGACGACCAGAAGTTTTCCGCACCCCTGATGTACGCCTTCCGAAGCGCTTTCGATGCGGGTGATTCCACAAAGTCCGTGGAGATCCGAGATGGTGGCGACCGCGTGCTTGCCGGGCGGCGATCCTCCTACCGACGCGGTGCCGATGAAACCGCCCTCAGGCGCGACCTGGTCATCGACCTCGTGTCCTTGCTCAATACCATCGACCTCGGATCGACCGAAGACCTGGAAGACCTGGATTACGTGCAGAAATCCATCGTCAATTACGGGCTGTACGACGTCGCGCACCTGACCAGCGAGGACAAGGCAGTCGGCGAGATCGGCAAGGATCTGGCCGCAGCGATCGCCCATTACGAACCCCGCCTGCGCACCGAGACACTCGCCGTCGAACGCGACGCACAATTCGACGATGTCGACCAGAAGGTGCGGTTCCTCGTTTCGGCGGAAATGGTCTGCGCCCCGCTCGACGTCCCGGTCGAATTCATCGCCGACGTCGATACGAGCACCGGCAAGATCAGCCTGACGAAACTCGCGATGCTGAAATGAATCGGGAATTCCTTGAATTCTACAACAGGGAACTGGAACTGCTCTATGAGCGGGCAGCGGATTTCTCCGACGAGTTTCCAGGGGTCGCCGAACGGCTCGGCGGGCTGACGCGGGAATCGATCGACCCCAACATTGCCGGCCTCCTGGAAGGCAGCGCCTTTCTGGCCGCGCGGGTGCAGCTTAAACTGAAGAGCGAGTTCGCCGAGTTTACCCAGGCCCTGCTCGACCAGGTCCTTCCCAATTTCCTGGCGCCGATCCCGTCGGTCGCAATGGTCCAGGCGGACCCTCCCTATGCCGATCCAAACCTTGCCAAGGGCATCACGCACAAGAGCGGATCCTATCTGGACGCCACCTATATCGAACGGGAAAGCCGGATCTCCTGCCGATTCCGCCTCTGCGGAGACCTGACGCTTTGGCCGTTCCATATCGAGGAGGCGCAATATTACGCTTCCACCGCCCCGCTTCAGGCGCTCGGTCTGGAAGTCACCGACCGGACCCGCGCCGGCCTGCGTCTCACGATGCGGCGCCGCGTCACGCCGCTCGGCGAGGACGCGCCGGAAGACAAGGTCGCAGCAAATCCGATCAGCGGATGCGCCGCCGATGTCCTGCCGGTGCACATCACGGCACCGGAAGCCGAAGCGATCACGCTTTATGAACAGCTCTTTGCGCATTGCACGCGGATCAGCTTTCGCTATCTGGACAGTTTCGGCGATCCCCGCTTCATCACGGCGCAGCCGGATTGCCTGCAGCAGGTCGGCTTCGACGAGAAGGAGCAATTGTTTCCGGTCGACGACCGGATCTTTGCCGGCTTTGAACTGCTGCGAGACTTTTTTGCCTTTCCCCGCAAGTTTCTCGGCTTCCGGCTCGAAAAGCTGCAGCGGGTGCTGCGTATGATCGATGCCCCGGTCACGGATATCCTGCTGGAGTTCGATGACAGCGTACCGCGTCTGGCTTCCGTCCTGAATGCCGGACACTTTGCGCTGCATACCGTCCCGATCATCAACCTGTTCGAAATGACCTGCGGGCGGGTCCCGGTGCGTCGGCAGGACCATGAATACCATGTCATCCCCGATCGCAGCCGCTACCTGGATTTCGAGCCGCACAGGGTGATCGACGTGTTTGCGCACTATCCGGGCAATTCCGACAAGGTCCGGGTGTTTCCGCTCTATTCCGCGCCGAAATCGAACGTCGCGGTACGCGATGCTCTCTATTACACGGTACGGCGCCTGCCGCGCCGGCGCACGGACAATGAGCGGCGCTACGGATTGATGGCGCATTATACCGGTTCGGACCTGTTCGTCTCGCTGCGTGAGCCGGCGACGATCGACGACCCCGACCGGGTGAAGGAACTGAGCGTGCGCTGCTACGTTTCCAACCGGCATTTGACGGAACATCTGCCGGTCGGGGAAAGCGGCGCCGACTTCTATCTCGTCGACGATGTCAAACTGCCGCTTTCCTGCGTCGCAGGCCCAACCAAACCACGGGAATCGCTGGCATTTCTCGAGCGCAAGCAACGGGTCAAGGAACCGTCCGGCGCAATCCTGTGGAAGCTCATCAATCTGTTGTCGCTCAATCACCTGGGGCTGATCGACCGCTCGCCGAGCGACGGCGCGGAAGCGCTTCGGGAAATGATCGCGATCTTTGCCGACCTGTCCGACCACGTGACGGAACGGCGGATCCGCGGCATTCAAAGCATTTCGAGCAAGCCGCTGGTGCGCCGGCTGAAACAGGAAAACGGCTTCAACGCCGCCCGCGGAATCGAAATCACCGTGACGTTCGACGAAAAGGCGTTCGAGGGCTCCGGCGTCTTCCTGCTCGGCGCCCTGCTCGACCGGTTCTTTGCCGAATACGCGACACTCAACAGCTTCACCGAAACCGTGATCGCCACCGTCCAGCGCGGCGAGATCATGCGCTGGCCGCAGCGCAAGGGGGCGCGTGACCTGTTATGAGCTATCGCGATTCCCTAAAATCGGATCCGGTGATCTTCGACCTGTTCGACACTTTGCGAGAGTTCGAACGCAGCTATCCCGACAAACCGCGGATCGGCGATTCCTCCGTACCGGAAGAGGACATCGTCGCGCTCGGCCAGGACCCGTTCACCGCGTTCCCCGCCTCCAACATCAATCGCGTCGACACGACGCGGCAGGGCCAGATGCGCCTGTTTGCCCGGTTTCTCGGCATGATGGGGCCGCAGGGCGCGCTGCCGCTTACGACGACGATCGAAGCCGAAGAATGGCAGAAGCGCCGCGACCCCTCTTTTGCGCGGTTTGCCGACCTGTTCAACATGCGCTTCTTGCAATTGTTCTACAGGGCCTGGGCCGATGCGCGGCCGATCGCACAGTTCGACCGACCGGACATGGACCGGTTTTTCGACTATGTGGCGACGACGGCGGGCTACGGCACGCCGGCTTTTGCGGACCGCGACGGCATCGACGATATCGTCAAGGTCGGCTTTGCCGGGTTGATTGGCGCACGCGTCAAGTCGGCCTCGCGGCTGCGCCGGCTGATCCGCGGCGTCTTCGACGTCGAGGTCGAAATCGAAGAACATGTCGGGACCTGGCTCGTCTTCGAGCCAGGCGACGAGACCCGGCTTGGCGCGAGCGGCTGCGGCCTTGGCCAGAATGCGGTCGTCGGCCAGCGCGCCTACAGCATCAACGACAAGTTCCGGATCCGCATCAAGACGGTGACGCTGGAACAATATCGTCGCTATCTGCCGTCCGGCGACCTGTCCGATCCGCTTACCGATCTGATCTTCTTCTATATCGGGCACCAGTTCGAATACGAGATCGAACTCTCGCTGCCCGCCAATCAGGTGCCGGCCGCCCGGCTCGGCCAGACCGGCCAGATCGGCTGGACGGCATGGGCCGCCCCCGACACCGATCAGCCCGATGACGTCTATCGCAACGATGCCGTTTTCCAACCGATGGAACGGCGCCTGACCCTGAACGACAGAGCCCTGGAATCCGGCGCAGCCCGGCCCCAATAAACCCGGCGAGGCATGCTATGAGCGAAATCAGTCTTGAAACCGTCACCGGCAAACTGAACCGTGTGGGATATGACGCCTTCATGCAGGCGCTGCGCCAGGCCAAGAATGCCGGGCACCGGAACCTGGAACTGGCCCACTGGCTGTTGCATCTGGTGCAGAACGATCGGTCCGACCTCGCGCTCACCCTCGACCATTTCAAGATCGACCGGGCGAAAGTGCTGTCCGACATCACGGCGGTGGTGGACGGCTTCAAGACCAACATCACCGAAATGCCGGGGATCTCGACACAGATCGAGGATGTGCTCGACCGGGGTTGGCATTACGCCACGCTGTTTTTCGGCGAGACGCAGATCCGGTCCGGCCATATCGTCGTCGCCGCCTTCAAGTCGCTGGAATTGCGGCGGGCGCTGGTCCAGGTGTCCTCCGAATTCAGGGCCATCGATCCGGACCAGACGGCCCGCGAAGCGCGCACGATCTGGGGCGAATCGGACGAGGAAAACCTGCGCCCGATGGACGGCTCCGGCGTCACCGCGCCACAAGCCGCGGATGGCACGACCGCCGGTCCGTCCGGCACGACCGCGCTCGACCGGTTCTCCGTCGATCTGACCGCCAAGGCGTCCAGCGGCGAAATGGATCCGATCGTCGGCCGCGACGAGGAGATCCGGCAGATCATCGACGTTCTCATGCGGCGCCGGCAGAACAACCCGATCCTCACCGGTGAAGCCGGTGTCGGCAAAACCGCCGTGGTCGAAGGCTTCGCCCAGAAGCTCGTGTCCGGCGACGTGCCGCCGCAATTGCAGGGCGTGCGCCTGTGCGCTCTCGATATCGGGCTGATGCAGGCCGGCGCGTCGATGAAGGGCGAGTTCGAACAACGGTTGCGCGCCGTCATCGACGAAGTCCAGGCCTCGCCGCAGCCGATCATCCTGTTTATCGACGAAGCACATACGCTGATCGGCGCCGGCGGCGCACAAGGCACCGGCGACGCGGCCAACCTTTTGAAGCCGGCGCTCGCGCGCGGCACGCTCAGAACCGTCGCGGCCACGACCTGGGCGGAATACCGTAACTATTTCGAAAAGGACCCGGCCCTCACCCGCCGCTTCCAGCCTGTCCAGGTCGACGAACCGGACGAGGAAAAATGCTGCGACATGCTGCGCGGCATCCTCACGCCCATGGAAACCCACCACCGGGTGCGGATTTCCGACGAGGCCGTGGTCGCGGCCGTGCACCTGTCGAGCCGCTATATCCCGGCACGGCAATTGCCCGACAAGGCCGTCAGCCTGCTGGACACGGCCTGCGCCCGGGTGGCGATCAGCCAGAACACGACGCCCGCGGCCGTCGAGGATCTGCGCCTGCTGCTTGCCGCGCGCACCAAGGAACTGGAGGCGCAGGAGCGCGAAAGCGAAATCGGCAAGGCCGATCCGGACCGTATCGCCGAGATCAAGCAGGAAATGGCCGAGGCGGAAAGCAAACTCGCGGAATTCGAAGCCGAATACGAAACCGAAAAGGCGCTGGTCGACGAAATCCTAGCCCTGCGCGCCTCGCTTTCGGCAGAATCAGAATCAGAGTCAGAAGCCGACGGCGCGGCCGCATCAGATGCCGATGCGGCTTCAGGGACCGGTTCCAACGGAGCTGCCGCCACCAGCAGCGAAGAAATGCCGGGCACGGATACCGGCGCTTCCGGCGCGGCGGGCGAACCGCCCGTCGACATCGACGCCGTGAAAGCCAGCCTGCGCGACAAGGTCGTGGAACTGGAAGACCGCAAGCCTGAACAGCGCATGATCTATGCGCATGTCGACGAACAGTCGATCGCCTCGGTCGTGTCGGACTGGACGGGCATTCCGGTCGGCCGCATGGTGGCCGATGAAGTGCAGACCATTCTCAACCTGCCGGGCATTCTCAACCAGCGCGTCATCGGCCAGAGCCACGGCCTTGAGATGATCGCCAAGCGCATCGAGACGAACCGCGCCAAGCTCGACAATCCGAACAAGCCGATCGGTGTGTTCATGCTGTGCGGCCCCTCGGGCGTCGGCAAGACGGAAACCGCGCTTGCGCTCGCCGAAGCGCTCTATGGCGGCGAACAGAACATCATCACCATCAACATGTCGGAGTTCCAGGAGGCCCACACGGTATCGGGCCTCAAGGGCGCGCCTCCAGGCTATGTGGGCTACGGCGAGGGCGGCCGCCTGACCGAGGCGGTGCGCCGCAAACCGTACAGCGTGGTGCTGCTCGACGAGGTCGAAAAGGCGCACCCGGACGTGCACGAGATGTTCTTCCAGGTGTTCGACAAGGGGCAGATGGAGGACGGCACCGGACGGCTGATCGATTTCAAGAACACGCTGATCATCCTGACGTCGAATGTCGGGACCGACGTGATCATGCAGATGGCGAATACCGGCGAGACCCAACCGGATCCGGATACGCTCAACACGGCCCTGAAACCCTATCTCCTGCAGGAATTCCCGCCGGCGCTTCTGGGCCGGATCGTTACGATCCCCTATTTCCCGCTGTCCGGCGACATGCTCGGCGGCATCGTGCGCCTGCAACTCGGCCGGATCACCAAACGCATCGACGCCAACCACAATGCGAGCTTTTCCTATTCCGATGCGGTCGTCGATCACATCGTGTCGCAGTGCAACGACCCGGATTCCGGCGGCCGCATGATCGACAACATCATCACCAACACGCTGCTGCCGGCCCTGTCGCGGGCCTTCCTCAACCGGGCCCTGGAAAAAGAGGAAGTCAATGCCGCCCGGGTCGACATCGCCGACGGCGCCTTCACCTACGACGTGTCCTGATCCCCACAAACGAGCCAAACCATGCACCAGTCGGCCAATGATATCCTGAGCATCACGACCAATCGGGAAACCCTCCTGATCGGCCCGTGCGGCGCGTTCGGGGTGATCCACAAGGACGACATCCTGCATGGCCGGGCAGAGATCGAAAACGCCATCGACAGGGTTCTCAGCGAACCCGGCATTGAAAATACGCTTCGGGCCAATACCCGCCGGCTCGGTCTCGAACCGGCGGCGCTGAAACGGCTCGACCACAACGGCTTCCGGCGCTGGCTGACGGGACAGGCGGTACGCGGCGCGGTCGGCGTCTGCCTGGTTCCCGATCCCGAGATTGCGTTTTCGGCGCATGTACACCGCCAGGAACACGCGGTGGCCCAGGCTGCCTCGCTGCTGAAGATCCTCGAATCGGAAGACGAGGCCCTGCCGCGCGATGTCGAAAGCCGGTTCCTGCTCATCCTCGACATGGTGCCGGATCACCTGAGCGACGAGGCCAAGAAGAAATTCAACGATATCATCGACGATGTCGGCATCGAGATGATCGCGGTCGGACTGCTGGTCTGGCTCGGCGCGCATATGGTGCCCGGCCTCAACCTCGTCGTGCTCGCCTTCGACCTCTATTTCCTG
Source organism: Pseudomonadota bacterium (assembly GCA_038745065.1). Lineage (GTDB taxonomy): Bacteria > Pseudomonadota > Alphaproteobacteria > Rhizobiales > JANQQB01 > JANQQB01. The sequence continues at coordinate 40,092 of JBCDLT010000015.1, forward strand.
TCCGGGGAGGTGCTGCGCGCCATGGAGACGGTGGCCGAGTGCATCATCCTGGTGCAAAAGGCCACCAAACGCACCGAGCTGGAGGAGATTTCCAAGATCCTGGCCGGAGCGATCGCCGTGCTGGTCATTCAGGGCGTGCTTCGGAAGTTCCTGCGCGCCAAGAAGACCACGCGCGGACAGACGAAGCCCGGCGGTTCGGGACGCGATCGCTTCAAGAAGCCCAGCGCCAAAAAGACCCGGCCGCGCCAGAAGCCGAAGGCGGCTCAGCCGAAAAAGCCGGCAGAATCCAAAAAGGCGGCCGCTTCGGATGCCGACAAGCCGAAATCCGACGCCTCCAAACCCAAGGCCGCGGCGGATAAGCCCAAAACCGAAGCGGAAAAGCCGAAATCCGATGCCGAGGCAGCAAGCCCGGATACAAAAAAGGCGACGTCCGGCGCGACGCCGGCGGCGCGCGCCAAATTCGCCCCCACGATCGACGACGGCACAAAACGGGCGCTCGACGATTTCGATACGATGGATGCCGGCAAAGTGTCGCGCGACCTCGACGGCAAGAAGATCGACGACGTCAAGAAATACATGGCCGACACCTATCCGGACGTGAAACCGGAGGTGAATCCGGACCTGAAACCTCCAAAAGGCCAGGGCGGCAAACTCGTGCAGACGAAGTGGGAATTGCCGGACGGCACCGTCGTGCGGGTCAAGGAGACCGATCCGATCGGCGGCAAGGTCGACAAGTTCCGCCAGGAACCCGCCCTGTCGGTCGCCGCCATCAAACGCGATGCAACCGGAAAGCCGATGCCGGAAACCTACGCGAACGAGGCGTTCAAGGTGGCGCCCGACGGTACGCCTGTGCCAAAAGGACCGAAGGACGTGAATACGGACGGCCTGTCGGATGCCGACGCCAAGAAAGCCGTCGACGCCGTGATGAATGCCGGACACCGGCGCGTGGAGCGATAAGATGTCATCCGCATTCTACATCTATCCTGAGGCCGACGCCCCGTTCGATGCCGACGGGCTGCGCAGCCGCTTTCTGCGCGCCCCGCATGTGCGGCCGGATCCGACGGATTCGCTCGGCATCCTCATCGGACGGGACGCGAGCGAAGCCGAAATCGCTGCGGAAGCGCTGGAACAGGATCCGGACACGCCGCAATGGGTGGTCTTCATCCGGTTCGCGCCCGAGGAGATCGTGGTCTATCGGGATGCGTTGCGACCAACACTCGATGCCGCCCGCCCGCTGATCGATACCATCCTTGCCGCCGGCTTCGACCGGATCGAAGATGACGAATCGCGGCCGATCGAGCTGCCGGGTGGCGTCGAACCCGCGGAAATCCTGCTGTACTCCTGAGCCTTTTGTGCGTCAGGCGCAGAACCGGGACCGCTATTGCACGCGGAACCCGGCAACGGCGACATCGAGAGCGACACCGCGGACGACAACTTCGTAGGTCAGCGCCTTGAAGAATTCGGCAGCGGGCCGCTTTTCCTGGGTTTCCAGCGTCTGCAACGGTGCGTCCGATCCGATCGCCAGAAACATCTGCGCGGTTTCAACGGCCGCCTCGGTCAGATGAATCGGGGCCTCGATCGAAACCTTGCCGCCGCTCACCGACAGATAATTGTTGACCACGCTGACATCGCCGTCGTCGTCGATCAGGACGAGGTTGATGACCCGGCTGCGAATGTTGTCGATCGCCCCCCGCACGAAGCCGCCGTCGGGAACATTATCTCCCTCCAGGCGAATCCGCATGTCGAAGGCCGGATAATTCGGCAGAGCGCGGACGAAGTCGGCCGCGCCGCATTGCTCGCGTGCCAGGCGGTTCATCGCGATCGGCACGTCCGTTCCGGCCTCCCGTCCCACGAGATCGGAAAATCGGTCGACCCGGTCGCGCGCGGTTCCGTAGGCGGCAAAACTTCCGCCTGACGCATCTGCGGTCTGCGGCAGGATCAGCGTGCAGGCGCCGGCATCGAAAGCCTTGAGAGCTTCCAGCGGATTGAATTCCGGACGGGCGACGTTGACCTGCGGCTCTACGGCGCTGGGCGTCTGGGATAAAGATGGCGACAGCGCGGCGACGCGATCCGGTCGCTTCGCTGCCTGAGCCGGCCTCGCGGCGGCCGCCGGCGCCGTCCCGGTTGAGGCAGCGGGCCGGATCGCCGTTGTGGCGGACGGCCGCGACGCGGTATTGGGCCGTGCCACTGTCGGCGCCCGCTCCACTTTGGCGGCAGCAGGACGGCGAACACTCGGCGCTGCGGTTGCGGGGCGATCCGCGCGCAGGTCAGTCGCGGAATCGGTCGGCCTGACGGCGGCGGGCCGGGCCGATGCCGGCCGTTGTCCGGAAGGCGCGGGCCGCGCGACAGCGGCGGTCTCGCGCAACGGCCGTGCGGTTTCCGCGCGGTTTTGTTGCGCCGGGCGAACGGCCTGTTGTGCCTCAGCGGGCGCCGCCCGGTCCGGCCGTAGCCGTACCGTCGGCGCTTCAACACGGCCGGCGTCCGGTCGGGTCGACAGGACCGGTTCGGTTCGCGGCCGGGCGACGACGATGATGCCGGTCGCCGGAGCCGATGGGGCAGGACGCGTGCTCGCGGGCTGTCGAGGTTTCGCCGGCGTGTCCTGCGGCGTCACACGGTTTGTTGGCGACGGCGCCGCGGCCAGTGCGGTTTCCGGTGTCGCGGCGCTTGTTGCCTGTGTGGCAGACACGGCCTCCGCGGACGATGCTTCCGTCACCGGTGTGACGGCCGGGGTGGCCGGCCGGGTTGTCTCGCCGGTTCGGGGTTCCGGTTGCACGGGTCGCGCCGCTGTATCGACAGGTCGGTTCGTCGCGACCGTGTCCGACGTCGCGCCGACCCGGTCGGATTCCGGTCTGGTCGGCCGCAACGGCTCGGTTTCGCCGGGGTTTTCAGCAGCCGATGCCTCGACCGGGCGCGCTGCAACCGGCGTTGCGCGGCCGGCTGCGTCGGTCGGGCGCACATTCTGTGCCGTTGCCACATGGGCCTTGGCAGTGGCAATCGAGAGGTCGATCAGTTCGAACGCCGTCTCCGCCGGCGGGTCGGATTCCTCACCGCGCAGCAGATGGAAAGCGAGCAGCAGCGCGCCATGCAGGGCCAGCGACAGAACGATGGCAAGCGTCCAGATCGCCGCCGATCCGCCGGTTTGAGGTGCCATGCCGTCTTGTCTTGCCGTGCCGGTCAACGCGTTCCTGCCTATTCCCGGATGGTCACCAATGTGATCGTCCAAAGCCCGGTCTCCCGGATCGCCTCAACGGTCTGAAGAAACCGGTCGGCGGCCAGATCCCGGTCCGGCATCACATGCAGGACAGGCAGCCCCCCGGGCGAGCGCGGCGCGTCCTCGGCCGCCGCCGGAAGCGTTTCGACGGAAGCCGGGCTGCCGTCGAGAAACAGGCTGCCGTCCCGGTTCATGACGAGCAAGGGACGCGGCAGGCGATCAAGCGGCAGCGTCTCGGTGCGCGGCGCGCGGATCGCGGATTCGGTGTCCTGCATCAGCGTGCCTGCCGTCAGGAAGAACAACAGGAGCAGGAACACGATGTTGACGCTGGTCAGCGAAAAATCGAGCCGGTGCTCCGGGCGCTGGGAATCAAGCTGCATCGACGAATCCCCTCTATTGCCGGATCGCGACCTGCGGCAGGCCGGATCGCTTCGCAGCTTCGAGCGCCGTGACAAGATCCTGGACCGTTGCGCCCGATGCCGGTGCAATCATCAGGGTGCGGGCGCCGGCGTCGCGCATGCCGGCAAGCGTGGATACGAGCTCTGCTGCCGGCAGTGTCGCGCCGTTCAGGCGCATTTGATCGCCCGGTCCGACCCGAAGAACGAGATCGACACGCCCCGCCGCGAGATCGCCGGGTTGCGGAGGCGTTGCCTCATCCGGCGCCACCGCCGTTTCCGAAACCGCCCGATCCCGGGTCAATTGCAGGAGCGAAAACGGGCTGAGATTCGACGAAAACATGAAGAAGATCAAAAGCAGAAAAATCACGTCGACAAGCGGCAGCAGCGACAGGTTACGCCGCTTGGCACGCACCGGACCAAGTCGGGCCGCCGACGCCATGTCGCTAACCCGCCGCCGCCCGGGCCCCGATCGCCGAACCGGCGGACAGCCCGGCCGCGGCACCGGCCGTGTTCCGCGCGAGAAGCATCGCCATGGCGGTCTCCATAGCGACCCGTTCGCGCTCGATTCGCCCTTCAAGCCATGTGGTCACAAAGTAAAAGGGGATCGCCACAATCAGGCCCAACGCGGTCGTCAAGAGGGCGACCCAGATGCCGCCGGCCAATTGCGACGGGTCGACGGACCCGCCGCCAAGTTCCAGCTTTCCGAAGGCGTCGATCATGCCGAGCACGGTTCCGAGCAGACCAAGCATCGGGGCCGCCTGGACAATCGTATCCAGGGTGCGCAGGTGCCGCCTCAGGCGGGTCAGGAGATCGAGCGCAAACCCGAACCCGTCCTCGCGGACGGCTTCCGGCGCCAGATTCGGGTCTTGCGCCGCCTGCATAACCCGCGACAGGACCCGGGGCAGGCAGGCGGATTCACCGTCCAGTTGGCGCAGCGCTCCGTCCCGATCCCCGGTTTCCCAGAGCCGAACGGCCTCGCGTGCCGGCCCATGCCGGCCAACCCCCATGCGGGCGAACTCGATAATCTTGACGAAGGTGATCGCCGCCGCAGCGACCGACAATAGGATCAGGAGCACGATGACCGGGCCGCCGATCGACTGCAATTGCGACAGGATAAGCTCGATCATGGCATTTTGACCTCGCTGGTCCCGAGGACCGGATTCCGATCAGACTCCGTTCCTCGCGAACCGGGCACCCCGTTAGATCCCAAAGCCGATTTCGGTCCGAGCGGTTGTGCTGAGAGCGTCGAGACAGACCGTCGACGGCGCTTCGTTCGAGACACATTCCGCAGCATCGTTGATCAGAAGACGGGAAATCGAGGCGCAGGACAATTCGGCAAGGTCGAACTGCACGACCTTGGTCTTGTTCGCCGGCAGATGGCCGAATTCGAGTATCAGGAATTGCGACACCAATCCTTCCGCATCGAACACGACGACCTCATAAGCTGTCTTGTCGAGAACGATCCCGGTGCCGTTGACGGCAATAAAGCTGACACGGCAGCCGCCTTCGGCATCCCGCGCATTGTTAAGTTCAAGCGTGAATTTCCCATCGCTTGCCCCGGCCGGCACCGGGTGAATGAACAGGGTCGACAGGAACGCAGCCGCCAGGACTAGGAACAGACGCATATCGGGATCATCTCCATGCTGGTCGCGCCATCGCAGGCATGCGGGACGCGGTGTTTCGGATCTTCTTGCCGACCGGAAGCGCGGAGCCCGTGAGACGGTCCGGACCCGGTCCAGCTTTTATTCGTTCGCTTGCCGGCATCGTCAATCCGAACCTCGATGCCTTCCTTAGTTTATGTGTTTGATCGTTTTTTTCAATCGACGTTGCGCATGTATGACGCCCGTCACTTCCATTAAATCTTTCCGACGAAAATCTTTGAGTTCCGTGTTTAAGAAAAAGGTGGAAAGGATTATTTTAGGATGATGGCTTTGATTGGTTCCAAGACGGCATAGAGCAGATCCATGCGCGGACCAGTGCTTTCAATTCTTTGCGCGGCGGGCTTCCTCGGGATGGCGGCAGAGACCGCTGAGGCGAAATTCACGGTCTGCAACCAGACGCTCGACGTGTTCAACGTGGCGATCGGTGCGGAAGTCGACCAGGAATTCCAGACCGAGGGCTGGTGGACGATCGCCGCCAATAGGTGCGTCGACGTCATCCGCGGCGAGTTGGAAAACCGGTACATCTACGTCTACGCGACGGACGTGTTCCGACAGCCGGTGCTCGACGGTACTGTATCGATGTGCATTCAGGCATCGAAGTTCGAAATCCGCGGAACCGAAGATTGCTGGCAGCGCGGCTACAGGGCCGCACATTTCATTGAGGTCGATACCCAGGCGGTCGAACGTTGGACGCTGTTCGTGAACGACCCGCCGCGATGAGGACAAGCATGGCACCGCGCGTACCCGGCCCGCCCCTATCAGAGCCCGGAAGTCTCCGGACCCGGGCCATGTGACGCGTCATGCACACGCTCGACCGGTCCTTCAAGCGCAAAAAGGAACAGGCTGCCCGCCAGAAGCGGCGCGGCCGGGTCCGGCGCGTTCTGGCTGTCCTGTTCGGCCTTGGCGCTCTGATCGGCATTCCGGTCGCACTCTACTACGGCGACGTACCTGCAAGGCTGACCGCCTATCTGTCGCCTGACGAACTGCCCGACGACGGTCCGGCCCCTGCACCGGTTCAGGACTATGTCTATGCGCCCACCATCGTCGACCTAGCCGGCGACCCCTTGTTCATCCGGCTCGGCGGCAATGACGGAGCGCCGGCCAAACTGCGCTCGCTGGACACACCACCCTCGCTGATTCCCGAAGGCGTGGGCAACCAGGTCAAGGTCGTCTCCGACACGATGCTGAATTCCGGCGTGCAATTGATGACGACGCTGCCGTCGCGCCCGCAGGATTTTGCCTTCTTCCGATCGCAGTCGAACCGCGCGCGTGCAACCGGCAATGCCGACGCGGATGACACCGAGGCGGACGCATCGGACGATGCCGACGCCGTCGATCCGAGCGAAAGCGATGACAATGCGGTGCCGGCGGATGCGATGGGTGCCGGCTGGGGCGAGACGATCGACAACGATTCCGAGGCGCTGCCGGAATTCAAGAAAACACGCATCGAGGACACGACCAGCGTTGCCTATGTCGCGCCGGAAGACGCACGGCATGCCGCAACGCAGGATTTCATCGTCCAGATCCTCAGCGAGCGCACGCTCGACAGTTTCCTGTCGGAAAAGCAGTTCAACGGCGAAGACGCGAAACGGGCCGGGGAAGCCGCAAAGTCCCTGTTCGATCTCGACGTGATCGGACCGGGTTTTGTTATCGCCGCGCGGGGCTTGCGCGAATCGGTGGACAACCGTTTCCTGAAGCTCGTCCAGGTCTCCATCTACAACACCGATTCCTATATCGGCACGCTGGCGCTCGGCGATGACGGGAGTTTCGGTCCCGGCGCCGACCCCTGGGTCAAGGAGGACCTGTTCAACTACGCCCAGGAAAACCAGGCTGTCGCCGCGCCGCGCAAATACCGCTACCTGGACGCCATCTACTCCGCCGCGGTGCGCAACAAGGTCCCGACGGGTATTGTCGGCGAAACCATCGTCCTGTTGTCCCGTGCGCACGACCTGAACGCCTTCGCCGACGACGACGACGAATTGGTGCTGGTCTATTCGGATCGGCCGCGCGACGGCGAACGCAATACCGGCCGGATTCTCTACGCCGCGATCCGAACCGGGGAGACGGAGCATTTGTGCTACGTCTTCCGCGAAGACAAAAAATCCGATTACGCCTGCCTGTCGGATTCCCTCCAGGAACACTCGATCACTATCCAGAACGGCATGGTGACGCCGGTCAACGGCGTGCTGACCTCCGGCTTCGGTCCGCGCAAACACCCGCTTCTCAACACCGTGCGCATTCACAAAGGTGTGGACTGGGCCGCGCCGATCGGCACGCCCGTCTTTGCCGCCTTCGACGGCACGGTCACCTTTGCCGGCGACGGCCAGGGTTACGGCAACCTCATCCGGCTGCGGCACAAGGGGAGCAAGTCGACCAATTATGCCCACTTGAACGGCTTCGCTGCCGGCATTTCCAAAGGCGCGACGGTCAAGGCCGGTGACATTATCGGCTATGTGGGCACGACGGGGCTGTCGACCGGCCCGCACCTGCATTTCGAATTGTATCGCGGCAAGGCGGCCGTCGACCCGCTTGGCACCGGATCGACCGGCGGCAGCAAGGCGGCGGAGGTCCTGGTCAACAAGATCATCCGGGTCGAGAGTGCAGGCAACGCGACCGCCAAGAACCCGTTGTCGACCGCGACCGGGCTCGGTCAGTTCATCGAATCGACCTGGCTGCGCATGATCCGGACCTATCGGCCGGACCTGTCGAAAAGCCTGACCCGGGCAGAAATCCTTGCCCTGCGCACCGATCCGACCCTGTCGCGGGAAATGGTCCACAATCTCGCCCGGGAAAACGAGGCCAAGCTGAAATCCCGCGGCCATGCAATCACGGCCGGACGCCTTTATCTGGCGCACTTCCTCGGACCGGACGGCGCCCACACCGTGCTGTCGGCGGCGGCTGAGACGGATCTGTTGAGCCTGCTCGGCGCCCCGGTCATCAAGGCCAATCCCTTCCTGACCGGCAAGGACGCGCAATGGGTGGCCGCCTGGGCGGAACGCAAGATGTCGGGCCGCGGCAAGTCTTCCGGGCCGGTGATCAGCCGCCGCAAGGTGAAACGCCGGTCGAAGGAATTCGAGCAATACAAGAAGGCCATCGAGGACGTGCTGGTCGCAATGGCCTCGCAATTCTGACCGCCAGTCACGGTCGCGTCAGCCGCCGAGCTTGAAAAACCGCATCACTGTCCCGACATCGCCGCCGGATGAGCGGAGGGCCCGCAGCAAAGCGGGGAAATAGGACTTGGCCAGTACCGGTTCGGTCGCCTGGAGCAGGTCGACAGGGGTGGTCGTGGTGATGATCAGGATCAGTTGCGGCGATGCCTGTCGCGGCGCCTGATCGACCAGCTTGATGTTGAAGCGTCCCTCGTCGCCGGTGCGCTCCAGGTGACGACCGAGATTGTAGACGACACCCTCGTTGTCGATCAGGAAGATCGACGTGGTCTTGCTGCCGAGATTGGACACCGTCCCGCTCAGGGAATCGCCGCTCTTGATCCAGTCATTGCTAAGATCCAGGGCCGGCTTGGTTCCTTCCCGGTCGCGGATGCCGGCCAGGAATTCAACAACGGCGCATTGCTGGGCAGCGACCTGACGCAGGCCGATGCTCGGTTCGATGCCGAACGAATCCTGGATGGTCTTATCGAGCGTCTCGAAGGGCTGTTTCTGCAGACCGAAACCTTCCACAGACAGCGAGGCGTCGCTGACATTGGTGGCCGCCGCGTAGAAGCATTCACCGCCCCTGAAATCGTCGACGGCCGACACGAGGGCGGCCGCCCGGTTGACCACATCGTCCGGCTTTTGCACGACCGGATCCGTCCCCTGATTCTGGAGCGAGGCCTGCTGGTCGCCGCCATTCTGAGACTGGTTGTCGATCTGGTCGCCGGAACCGGACTGATCGTCCGTCCCCGACCCGTCGTCATCGCCCGAACCCTGTTGATCCGTCAGGTTGGTGACCGGCGACGGTCTGTCCCGGTTGTTGGCCTGTTGACCGGTTCCGTTATTGGGAATCAGGATCGGCCGATTGTCATCGCCGTTGACGGGCACCGGATCGCTCGGCCGGAAGGCATAATAGGCGCCGCCCCCGCCACCGGCCAGAATCAGGACCGTGATGGCCGCGGCCAAAAGGCCGCGTCCGGATCCGCGTTTCGGTTCGGCTGCTTTCGGTACGGCCGCGGGCTGCGCCCGGCGCGGCGGGGCGGAGCCGGCGAACGAGGCCGGCTGGATGGGAGGCGACTGCACCGGCGGCGGTTGAAGCGCCCCCGGGGGCGCCGATCCGGCCGGCGGCTGTTCCGGTGGCGGTGGCGGTGCGGGCGATACCGGCGGCGCCGGCCCTTCGGGTGGCGCTGACGGCGTTTGCGGCGGTGCCTCAAGCGGCATTTGCGGCGGCGCGGAGTCACCGATCCGGGGCGGCGTCGGCGGAACACTTCCGGGTTCCGGCGTCCCGCTGTCGGATGCCAGACCCGCGTCGGCGGGCGTCGAATCGGCCTGCGGCGGGACCGACGAAACATCCGTCACGACCGTTGTCTCGGCGGGTTGCGCCGGCTCTTCCTCTTCAAGCGGCTCTTCCGGCAGCGGGCGGGCGAGACGCTCGACAATAGCGATCATGCTTTCCGGACGATCGGCGGGATCCGGTTGCAGCATTTCGGTGATCAGGGGCCGCAGGGCCGGACTGACCGCTGCCAGATCGGGAACCCGGCGGCGTTTCTCGACGACTTCGACCTGGCTGCCGCTCATGTCGATCGGCGCACCGGTCAGCGCCGAAGCGATGACCAGGCCAAGACTGTAAATGTCTGATTTCGGCGAGATCTCGCCGCCGTACAAACCCAATTGCTCCGGAGAAACAAAATTGTACTTGCCGGCGAACTTGCCGCCGAGCAGCGTACCGCCGCCGACCTGGGCGGACTTGGCAATGCCGAAATCGATGATCTTGGCGCTGCCGACCTGACCCTGTTTCAAAATGATGTTGTCGGGCGACAGATCCCGGTGAATCACACCGGCGTCGTGCGCCGTCTGCAGGCCCGACGCCAGATGCCGCGTCAGCTGGACGGCTTCGTCGACCGAAAGCGGTTCGCGAACGGCCCGGGCCGCCAACGATTCGCCATCGACGAATTCCATCGCCAGATAGGGCCGGCCGATCCCCGGATCGATCGTAAACACGTGATAGCGCACGATCGCCTGGTGGCTGAGGTGGTTGAGAACCGAGGCTTCCTTGCGGAACAGGGCCAGAATCGTCTCGTCGCGCGCCAGTTCAGGCAGCACGATCTTGATCGCTACCGGATCGTTGGTCTGAATGTTGTGACCACGATAGACTTCGCCCATCCCGCCGATATCGATCTTTTCGTCGATACGGTAGATGCCGTTCAGTTCGGTCCCTTGTTTTACCTCGCCGACCGCTGTCACGCTGGCTGATCCTCAATCGTCGCTCGCGGTTTGCGCCACCGCATGCCTGTATCGTCCGTTCACGCGGCATAAGATGTAATGGGCCGTACCAGCTTACTGCCGGGTTTGCCCCAGCGGTGCGCCTTTCGCCCTCCAGCCGCCTCGGAAAGCGAACGCCTTTGCCGCGTCCCCGCCTGCAACGCTAACTTAAAACACTTGCCGGTTCCTCAACAGGGACACACCGCACCACAACCACAGTCACATTGTCCAGCGCGCCGCGTAAGAGCGTCAGATCGACCAGTCCCTCGCATGCCGCCTGGGGGGGATGGCCAGCAGCGATATCGCGGATCTCCTCATCGGCCACGTGACCGGTCAGCCCATCGCTGCAGATCACAAAGACATCGTCCCTTTCGACGATGCCCTGCGCGATGTCGAGCGGTGCCGGGCTGGTGACGCCGATCGCCTGGGTGATCACGTTGCGGCGGGGCCAAGTCTTTGCTTCTTCGGCAGAAATAATGCCCTGATCCAGCAGGTTCTGCACTTCGGTATGGTCGCGCGAGACCTGGGTGATGGCACCGCTGCGGATCAGATAGACCCGGCTGTCGCCCGACCAGATGCAGGCATATTGCCGCTCGTAGGTCAAAAGGGCGGCCACGGTGGAGCCAATCGTCGCACCGTTGCGGTCCCGCGACATATCACGGATTTTTTCATTCGCGCGATTGACGCGGTCCTCGAACCGGGCCCGCAGATCCGGCGCCGATGTCGGGATGCCGATCGACTGGATATGGTCGACGATGGCATGGCTTGCAAGATCGCCGGCGTCGTGGCCGCCCATGCCGTCGGCAACGGCAGCAACCATCCAGCCGCCGCGATTCCGCGCGACAAAGTAATCGTCCTCGTTCACGGTCCGGACGTTGCCGGTGTGGGTGATGGCGCCGGTGTCAAACCAAAAAGTCTGACCGTGCATGGTCGTTGCCCCAGTATCTGTTATGCGGTCGTTGTTTCGGCCTTGTTGCGGTCGAGCCCGGACCAGGGGCCCGTTATCGATCGATGGGGTGTCATCGAATTCCAGGCACGCGCCCGATCATTTGTCTCAACACACAGCATGATCAGACGTCACCTGTCATCATGTTGACGTAGACAACCGGGTCCGGCATGCCGGGATGCGAGTAAAAACGCGGCCCGAAACGGGCGCCGCCCTTTGTCCACCAATAGGTTCGCGCCTGTGCGGCGATCCGGTAGTCCTCGTCCCGGTCGCCGGCCGGGCCGTTGCCTTCCGCCGGTTCGGCGGACCACATCGTACCGCGGCGCAGGACCGTCGAGGTCGGATCCGACGCGGGTTTCGCGCAGGATCGCGCTCCCTCCAGACCCTGCAGGAATCCGTTCGCCTCGAACGACAGATTCGGATCGAGGGCCGACAAGAGACGCCCCTCCACCGGATCGAACCACGCGTCCAACGCGTCGTCGAGCGGCGGCAGCAGGATCTCTCCGGTCCGGCCATGCGACAGGATGGTCAAAGGGAAGTAGCGTCCGACGCCGTCGACAGACGGCATGACCGCGCCGACGCAGAAGGTACCGGCAATCTGTTCGCCGAGCCAGAACCGCCAGATCGGCGCCGTCAGGAAAGCCTGTTGCCAATCGCCGCCCATCTTGTTCTTGCTGGCGGCGATGCCGCCCTGAAGCCATGTTTCCAGAACCGACAGAACAGGTGCCGCAATCCGGGCGGCGATGAAATCGCGTTTTGACGGCAGCTTGCCGTATACCCCGCACCCTTCGGCTTGTCCCGCGTCATCCATGGCCAGCGCCGGTTCCCTAGAGCATTGTGTGATTAGATTGATCCATTTGACTGGCTATTCAGGCCATCTGGCTAGGCGCGGTCGCCGCCGTGGTCTGGTTGACCACAAGGCGATCGCAACGACGTCCAGAAGGCCTGAAAAGCCGGCCTCCCGCAAATCGGATGTTTCCGATTTGCGAACCCCGCTGCCAAACACGGAAACATCCGTGTTTGGTGCGCCATATCAGGCCGTCGGCAGCGTTAAACAGCTTGCCCGATGTCCCACATCGCGCTGCGCTGTTAGCCTCGCCGAACGACCTGATCTGGCACATCAAATGGGTCAATCTAATCACACAATGCTCTAGAGGCCCGCCGGGCATTTGAACTGGCGCAAAGCCTTCAATGTCAGCGGATTGCTAAGCGATCCGACCTGGATGCGGTAGGAGACTTCGCGGCCGCCGATGACAAACCGGGCAGCCAGTTCGTCGCCGCGCCGCGACAGACTGCCGGCCTCCAGCAGGCGCTTGAACGCCCACGGACCGTTCTGGCGCACTTCCGATCGGCGACCGGGGATCTCCGGCGCGATCGTGATGCTGGCCGAGCCCGCGCTGCCGGCGCCCGGCCACAGGAAGCTCTGCGGACGGGACGTCGCATGTTCGGCTTGCAGAACGTTGCCGTTGACCTCCAGGAGCGCCATCTCGGCATCGCCGCTCAGCGTCTTGGGAAACACCGTGACCTGGACCGAGGGCATCGTGCCGCCGCTCGGGAAGAACGCCTCCCGGATCTGTGCGGCCCGCTGGAAATCACGCAAGGTCTTGTTCGACAATTCCCGACCAAGGCGAGTGTCCTGTTTCCACTTCCAGACGTCGCCGCTCATATCGGCCATCGGCGCCAGGTTCTGGACAAAGAACCGGTCGATCACGCCGTTCGGCGCAAAGATCCGGGCAAAGTCGCCGATCGGCACGTCACGCCGGCTGTTGGCGAACGGATAGCGGTTGGCCACGACCCGCTGGCAGGCACGCGTTACCGTGCCGTTGAGGGCCTGGCTTAATTGCGCAATCGAGGTATCGGCCGCATCGCCGTCGAATTCCTCGGCCGAGGCCTGCACCATGCGTGCCAGTGGCTTCGGCAGGCGGGAGGCGTTGGCCCGCAGATTGACGACCTCGACCTGCAGTTTGTTGGTCGCCTGCTGGGCCTGCGACGGATTGCTCGCCATCAGGGCAAGGCTTTGATAGATCTCGTTGAAATTCTGGATCAGCGTGTCGATCGGCCGCGCGCCAGGATCACCGTCGATCAGCACATGGTACGGCTTGAAATAGGCCTCGATGTTGGCGCCAGGAATGCGCGGCCTGCCGCTGCTGCCGCCGCCGCCTCCCGAACTGCCGAACCCGGCCCGGCGCTGGGATTTCCGCAAGGCCAGGTTGATGCCGATCCGCGCAAGACCACCGGCCCGGGCCTCGGCACGCTGCGCGGCAATGCGCGCGACGTCGCCGGCCAGTTCCTGGCCGATACCGCCGCCACCCGATCCGAGCGATTCGATCAGACCCTCATTGCCTTCCTGGTCTTCGGTCAGCCGGGTCTCGCGGGCAATCGATTCAAACATCTGGCGAACCGGCGACGTGGCCGAGGATGCTGCGCTTAACACGATGTATTGCGGCTTGTCCGCTGACATGGAACGCAGCCGGATGTTGGAGAGAACCTTCTCCCAGGCCTGGATAAAGTCCTTGCGGTAGAGATCGAGAAGATCGGGGCCCAGCCGCTTGAACTGGTCCTCTACGGCGCTCTGTTCGCCGGCCTCACCCATCACCCATTGTTCGTTGATCAGCTTGTCGGCGACCTCGGCGAGCTGGCCGAGGAAATATTCGTGAAAGCCGCGATAGGTGTAGAAGCCCGAGACGGCCAGATCTTCGATGTCGCTGCCGTCTACGGTCTCAAAGACAAGAGCCGTATCCGGGCCTCCGACGGCCGAGACGACCCAGTCTTCGATTGCCGCCGTAATTGCCTGGGACTTGATCAGTGCATAGGCCCGGTCCGCCACGTTCATACGGGCAAGGGTCTGCTGCGCCGATTCCACCATCGGTCCATTCAGTTCGAAGGTCGGCGGGCGGCCGATATCGAGATCGAGCATGGCCCTGAGATGCAGTTCCAAGTCCTGGCGTCCCTTGGCATTGGCCGCGCCCGGATAGATATTGTCCTCCCAGTCGCGGGTCATCCAGGCGACGATCAGTTCCTTGTCGACACGCGGCGCCTTGCCGCCGAGCATCAGATACACCTTGATGGCTTCGTAGACGAAAATCGGCTCGTTGATGTTTTCCTGGATCTGGCGTTCCAGGCGCAGGATCAGGCGCGACCGGAACATGCGCTCCAGCGCATCGCGATAGGAGGTGACGGAAGAGGACACCAGGCGCTCGCGCTGCGACAGGCCGAGCCCTTCCTCCATCGGGATGACGTAATTCCGGTTGGCATAGCCGGTCGGCATGTAGCGCAGCTTGTGCAGCAGATCGAGAACGACATGGAAATCGGCATCCTTGACGACGTCGGTTTCCAGAACCGGTGCGGCGATCACGCGGTACTCGCTCGCCGCCTTCTCGGTGTTGTCGATCAAGGCCTTGTTGTTGAAATAACTCCATAACCATCCACCGCCGACGAGGAAGGTCGCTAGCCCGATCGCGGCAAAAGAGCCGTAGCGCAGGATCATGGCACGCCGGACGGCGGACATGTCGCGCGACACCCAGCCGGCTTCTTCAAAGATCACGCTGCGCAGGAGATCGTGCAGGAAGTACGACCGTCCGGCCCCGGCATAGGCGCCGTCAGCCGACTGGCCGCGGAAATTCTTCGCCATCACGCCGAGCAATTGGTCGAAGGGCGTGCCTTCCTGGGTTCCGGACGAGAAATAGAACCCGCGCAGATGGGCGTTGGCGTGATAGCGGGTCTTTTCAAAGACGGTGTTGAGGAAGCCGTTGACGATATCCCGCAGGTTGGCGACCTGGGCGGGGAAGCCAAAAATGCCGATCCGGGCGATCGGGTCCGGCTCTTCATGCAGCCGGTCCGGCGTCTCTTCAGTCAGCCGGGTGGCCAGCGCATCGTATTCCGCCGGCAGGTTGGCGATCATGTTGCGCTTGCGGTCTTCGGTCTGGAAGGTGTGTCCCCAGACCTTGCGGCGCCGGCTTTCGGTGAAATTGCCGAAATATTCCGTAAAGCCGGAAATCAGGTCAGCCTTGGTGAACAGGGCGTAGACCGGGAAATCGACCTTCAGTTCCTCATGGACTTCCAGAAGGCGCTTGCGGATGGCGAGCGCATGGGCGCGCACTTCCTGTTCGCTCAGCGTCATCAGATCTTCCAGGCTGATCGCGATGATGACGCCGTTGATCGGCTGTTTGGGGCGATTGCGCTTCAACAGGTTCAAAAAGCCGATCCAGTTGCGCTTGTCGGCGTCGGCATCTGAATCCTGGGTCGTATACCGGCCAGCCGTGTCGATCAGGACGGCTTCCTCAGTGAACCACCAATCGCAATACCGCGTGCCGCCGACGCCGGAAATCGAAGACGGTCCGCCGTCCTGCTGCAGCGGGAATTTCAGGCCCGAATTGACCAAAGCCGTTGTCTTGCCGGATCCCGGCGGGCCGATGATCATGTACCAGGGAAGGTCATAGAGGAATGTCCGCTTGCCGCTCGAACGCTTCAGGGTCTCCAGCGCGTCGGCCATCTTTTCCGACAGGATGGACGCTTCCGCGTCGGTTTCCTCGGTCTCCTTAAGCGCCTCTTCCAGCGCCTTCTCGGCCTGCCGCTTGCGGTACCAGACGAACCCGTAGCAACCGATCAGAATCGCAAACGCAAGGAAGATGATCAGCCCGCGCGTGAACCCGCCCTCCAGCGGACGCGTCTCGCCATATCCGATCAGCGGACCGGCAAACCAGACGGCGACGCTGAACGCGATCACGCCAAGTACGATCAGGATACGAACGATCCAGAGCTTCATGTCAGCTTCGGCCTCCGACGATCGTTTTCAACCGCATCAAAGAGTCTCTTCCTTAGGAATCATGATCTCGACGCGCCGATTCTTGGCGCGGCCTTCCCGGGTCTTGTTGTCGGCGATCGGCTGATCCTCTCCCTTGCCGGACACTTCGACGCGCGAGGGATCGGACAGGTGCGGCACGATCACGGTTTCGACCGCTCTGGCGCGGGCCACCGACAATTCGTAGTTCGAGGCAAACCGACGCTTCGAGCGCAGCGGCACGTTATCGGTATGGCCGATGACCAGGATCGGACCGGGCTCCTTGTCGAGGACTTCCGTCACCCGCTGGGCAACCGGCTTGAATTCGTCCTTCACGACCGCCTGACCCGTCGCGAACAGGATGAGATTGCTCATCTGGATGACGATCTGGTCGCCGATCGGTTCGACCGCAACCGTGCCGTCGGCAATCTGCGGTTCCAGGGCCGCGCGGATGCGCTCCAATTGAGTGGTGTCGCCGATCACCGGTCCTTCGTAGGGCGGCGTGAACTCGGCGCGTTCGATGGTGACCTGGGTATCCGGATGCAGACCGACGATCGTTGCCGCGAGCACATCGCTTTCGCCTGACAGAAGCAGCCGGAGAAGGATGAACAGGCCAGCGAGAACAGATACCGCAACGCTCGCCACGGCCCAGAGCGGAATCCGGTTTTCCAGATTGGCGCCGCGCAGGCTAAGGCCGCGCCAGCGCGGCGAGATGTCGTCGTCGGAGCGGGCCTTGATGTGGCGCAGGGTCTCGTAGATGTCGCGACGGATCCGAGCCAGTTCGACATCGCCGCCCTGGGCACCGCGGTACTGGCCCTCGAAACCGAGGCTGAGGCACGCATGCATCAGCTCCAGAAGATTGTAGTAGAGCGCCGGATTCTGGCGCAGCTTGTTGAGTTCCTCGAAAAATCCCACGCCCGACGTGCGCACCTGGAAGAACTGCGCCAACATCGAATATTGCATCCAGACATGCCGGTCCTGGCCGGGCAGGTTCTGGACGATGTCGTCGGCGGTGGCGCACAGAGCGTATTTCGCAATGCGGACCTGTTCCGGCTCTATGCCCTGATCGAGCAGGCTGCGTTCGAAATTGGTGATCGATTGACCGACATGGCCCATCAGGGGCATGGCATGCATGTCGACGATCATCAGCCGCAGCCGGCCGAGCAGGATGAGCAGCGGCCCGGCGGCGGCGGTGATCGGATTGGTGGATTCGATATCGATGCCGTCACGCGCCGACAGTGCGACCTCGAGCGGGATCTTCTGTTCGGCTTGCGGAGCCTGCTGCGGTGCCTGCTGCTGACCGGGAAAGAACGAGGACCCGGATGCGGGACCACCGGTCATCCAGCTGTCGGGCGCCGGTTGCGGCATGCCGCCGACGCTTGGATGATTGGGCTGGGCCCCGGCGCCAGGCGCGACCCGTTGCGGGTTCGGCGGCTGCGGCGGCGCGGGAGGCGGCGGCGAGAACGGCTGTTGCGGCGGCGCCGGATGGGCCGGTGGAGCCGGTTGGGCCGGCGGCGGATTATAGGGCGGCGGAGAGGCAGGAGGCGGAGAGGCCGGCTGCGCCGGTTGCTGCGGATTCGGGGGCGCAGGCGTCGCGCCGCCCGGATTCGGTACGATGACCGTGCGTCCGCCGCTGTTAAAGGGATCGTCCTTGCCGCTCATCGCTGCTCTTCCACGATCGCCCAGAGATCCATCTCAAGCTCGGGCCAGTCGCCCGCGAAGTGCAGGCCGATCGAGCTGGCCGTGCTGAATTCCGGCCAGAGGGGCGATGTTTTTTCCAGCCGGAAATACACGTGGTCCGAAATCGCCCTGATCTGCCGCGGCGGCGTCGGCATGTGCACAAGCTCGATGCCCGGCAGGTGCGTCTGAACGATTTCGTTCATTTTGGTATTCGGACCGACTTTACACAAGGCCGGAAAATGATGCTGGATTTCGGTAAGCGGCTTGCGGGCGGCCACTTCGAGCACAAAAGTCGACGTGCGGAACAGATTGCGGTCCGTGACGGCGGCCAGGTAGGCGTTCGGCGCGCGCTCGACCAGTTCCAGACGCACCGCGCGCCCGATGTCCAGGCTGAGAAAGCGCTGGATGTCGTTCAGCACCGGTTCGAACACATTGTTCAATTCGTCATGGTCGTAGGCCGGATAATCGGCCGCCAGACGCGACGGCGAAAACGTCGCCAGTTCGCCGGCCATGCGCAGCAATTCCTCGAACAGGCGTTCGGGATGCACATATTTCGACCGGCGTAAGTGCTTCAGGACGTTCACTTCCCTGTTCAGCATCTGCAGCATGAAATAGTCGAAACTCTGCAGCCCGCCGCCGGAACTCGGATCGGCCGCATAGCGCGCCAGCTGTTCCAGTTTGGTGTCGACCCAGCCGATCACCCGTTCCAGCCAGCCCGACACCACAGGATGGCCATGGCACAGGAGACTGGGCGGCGCGAACTTCTCGTCAAAGACAATGGTCTTGTCGCGCACTTCCAGGATCCGGGCGATCTTCAGATTGTGCGATCCGGGTTTCGGCGTCGAGCGGATCTCGAAGGTCATGCGCGGATGCGCGACCTCGATCTGCTGTTCGGAATGCATGGCGGACGTGGAATCGATCACGGTCTCCAGATCCAGCGTGTATCGGCTGCCGCTGGTCGCCTCGGCCATATCGACTTCGCGGCTGTTCACCGAGATCACCGGCATGGTGAGCCAGACGATCTGCTTGTCCGCATCGTCCGGCACATCGATCGCCGGCGGCAGCGGAGACGTGCCCGGCATGTCGAACGGAGTACCGTCCTGCAAGACGCCGGTCGCGCGGCGCAAGGCGAATTTGTTCTGCTCGGTAACGTCGCGGTCGATTTCCAGCTCGGCGAACCCCCACGGATAGGGAGAAATGTGCCGAACCCGCGTGTCCAACAGATGTTCTACGTAACGATCGGTCTGCTGAAAGTGATGCTGGCGCAGAAACAGCCCTTCGGACCAGGCCACTTTACTGTACCAAGACATCGATCACCCCGCATCCCGCGATCAAGTAGAATCCGGTATTCACAGATGCCGGAAATCACAAAATTCATGAGTTCCACAAAAGGGAACACAGTTCAAGGGACGAACGCAAAAAGCATTGTCGCCTCTTACTTAGGCTTTGTATGCCGTTAATTCGAGGCTTGTAATGGTAATTGAGGCCAAAAAGCTCAAGTGACGGACAGCACAGGCGCGCACGGTATATCCGGTCGCGACGTAGCGGAAAGCTCTGGAAGACCGGCCTCACGAAACCGCGACTTCGCCACGCATCGGTCCTGACGTATACCGGCTGTTGCCCTTTCACCGCAAACCACGAGGCGATTCAATGTCGTCGGTTCTGGCAGTTCCCGCGCCGCTTCGGAGCGGCCCGCAATGGCGCGTGCTCGCCGTAGCGGCGGCAGGCACCCTGCTCCTGGCGATCGGCGCCTACGATGCGTCTGGCTGGCGCAAGGCAGCGCTTGCCCTCGTCGGATGCGGGCTCGGCATCGCACTCTATCACGCCGCCTTCGGCTTCACATCGGCCTGGCGGACCTTTCTGGCCGACCGAAAGGGGGCCGGTCTTAGAGCGCAGATGGTGCTCCTGGCGATTACTTGCACGCTCGCCTTTCCCCTGATCGGCGCCGGCGAGCTGTTCGGGCAGCGGATCGGCGGCTTTGTCATGCCCATCGGGGTCTCGCTGGCGGTCGGCGCCTTCCTGTTCGGCATCGGCATGCAATTGGGCGGTGCCTGCGCCTCCGGTACCCTCTACACCGCCGGCGGCGGCAGCACCCGGATGGTCGTGACGCTGATCGCCTTCATTGCCGGATCGGTGATTGCGACGGCACATCTGCCCTGGTGGCTGGCGCAAGGAAATCTCGGCGCCTTTTCGATGGTCCGGAACTGGGGTCTTGTGCCGGCGCTGGCCCTGCATCTGTTGCTGTTTGCAGCGATTTTCTGGGGCAGTCTTGCACTGGAAAGGCGCCGCCACGGTACGGTGGAGGCGATCGGCGGGGCCGGGAATTGGCTCGCCGGCCCCTGGCCGAAGCTCTGGGGCGCGGTGGCGATCGCCGGCCTTGCCGTTGTAACCCTCATGCTGGCGGGACGGCCCTGGGGCATTACGTCGGCCTTTGCCCTGTGGGGCGCGAAAGCCGCACATCTGACCGGCTACCCGATCACCGACTGGAGCTATTGGCAAGGCAGCGCGGCGCGGCTCGAGAATTCCCTGTTTATCGACACCACATCGGTGATGAATTTCGGGATCATGATAGGTGCGCTGGCTGCGGCCGGCCTTGCCGGCAAATACGCGCCGCAGCGCCGGGTGGCGTTTCGTCCGCTGATTGCCGCCGTCTTAGGCGGGCTGGCCATGGGCTATGGCGCCCGCTTGGCGTTCGGTTGCAATATCGGTGCCTATTTCTCCGGCATTGTCTCATCCAGCCTGCATGGCTGGGCCTGGGCGCTGTTCGCCATTCCCGGCAGCATCATCGGCATTCGGCTGCGGCCGTTCTTTCGGCTTTGACAAAACCGCCGGAAAGGCCCGCCTATTCGGCGGGCGCCGCCTGGGGCATCGCCTTCTGCGGCTGAGCAGGGGCGGCCTGTTCAGGCCGGTCAGGACGGTTTTCCGCCCCGGCCGTCTTGGAGGAACGCCGCCAGGGCTGGGACTTGAACCACCCGACCATGTACGCCGTTGCGATCATGATCGCAAAACAGGCGATGTTGATGGCCGACACCATCCACGGATCCCGGGGCTCGCCCGCGCCGCCCGCCAGCACGTCCATCAGCATGCCGGCGGCCCAGCCGAGCGACAGCGACAGAAGGAACGTGGCGAGCGCCTGCTGACCGACCTTGACGATCGGCTTGACGAAGACGCTTTCAAGCCAGTGCCGACGGCCTTCCAGAAAGGACAGGCAGATATAGGCGAGCGCCAGAAAATGCACCAGGCGGAGCCAGTGATGGTCGCTGCGCCAGCGATCGGGAAACAGCACCTCTTTGACTTCCGGCGTGAACAGGAAGAGGAACGGCTGCAGAAGCAGGATCTCTTCCGGCGTGATGCGGTTGAAATACCATTGCTTGAGCGGCATCGACACGATGACGATGACGGCGCAAATCAGCAGCAGGCGCCAATCGCCGAGGCGCGGCGGCTTGAGCCAGCCGCGGCCGAAGAAGAAGCCGGCAAAAAAGCACAGGCTCCAGCCGAACGGATTGAAGAACCAAGGAATGTCCTTTTCCGGGTGCGCGGAAAAGTTCATGTCGAAGATCCAGGCCGATGCATGCATCAGGATCACGAGGGCAAACGCCGCCCAGGGATGCAGGCGATAGGCCGCGACCACGAACGGGATGGCGGCCAGCAGCGCGATGTACATCGGCAGGATGTCGAACAGATTCGGCACGTAGCGCAATGTCATCAGCGCCGGCAGCGCCACATCGAGGTTTTCGAAGAAATACGTCAAGTTGAGGCGCTGGATATAGTCTTCGGTGTTCAGGTAGGTCGTCCCCAATGCGCAGAGAACGGCAATCGTCAGGAACAGACCGATATGCGCCCAATAGACCTGCCACATGCGAAACACGACCCGGGCGGAACCGATCATGAAACCGTGGTTCTGAAACACCGAGCCAAACGCCATGGCACTGGCAAAGCCGGAACAGAAAACAAACATCTCGATGGCCGACGAATGGCCGAAGGCCGCCGGTATGTAGAGGGCCCAGAAATTGAACCCCTTCACATGCACGACGAAGATGATGAACATCGCGAGGCCGCGGAAGAAATCCAGACGGACGTCGCGCGGGGTCCTCGGCATGGTTGTTGACGGCATAGGCTTCCCTTCCTGGATCCTCGCGGCCGGCCGGATGAACGGCGCCGCACGGGTCCTGCGACACGGGCTTTATCGGGAAAAACACGCCGTTTCGACCGGCGCGGTCACCTTTGTGCGTCCTCGCCGCCGACCGTGTCGACGTCACCAACCCCCGGGCCGTCCCGCTCGCCCAAATCAAAGGCCCACTCGCGTCGCACGCGTGGAGGGCCTCTCGGAACACGCTCGATATCCTGCGACCTAGGCGTTTTCGCGAAAAAACCAAGATTTCTCAAACGGAAATGCGGCACGCACTGTACACAAGGGCGTTACAGCACCGTGTTTGCCGGCAAAGCCAGCCGCCGCCGGCTTTGTGCGAGCCGGGTTGTCAAAACCGTAAATCTGAACAAAGATAGAACAAACGATCCGGACACCGCCCGATGTTTGCCGACAATTCTGCTGTTCTACCGCCTGACGGACGTCAGTCCGAGCGGGCCTTCACCATCTTCAGGGGTCTCGGCCGGCTCTTGAGGTCGCTTGATTTCGCCTGCATTCCCGAACTGACCCTGCCGAACAACCGGCGAGCCGATCTATGCGGTCTCGGTCGGGACGGCGAGATCTGGATCGTCGAGATCAAATCCTCGATCGAGGATTACCGGGCCGACAACAAGTGGCAGGATTATCTCGACTTTTGCGATCGGTTCTTCTTCGCGACGCTGCCGGACGTCCCGACGGACATCTTTCCCGATGCCGTCGGCCTCGTCATCTCGGACGGTTTCGAGGCCGACATCGTACGGGAGGCTGCGCTTGCCAAGCTTCCGGCGGCGCGCCGGAAGGCGCTGACCTTGCGACTGGCCCGGCATGCCGCCCATCGATTGCACAATGCGCTCGATCCAGCCTGCATTTCCGGCGTCGGTTAAGCGTCTGGCGTCAGCGCGGCGCGCGTTTCGCGAGAATGCGCTGCAAGGTCCGACGGTGCATGTTCAACCGGCGCGCCGTTTCAGACACATTGCGGTCGCACAATTCGTAGACACGCTGGATATGCTCCCACCGTACCCGGTCCGCGGACATGGGATTTTCCGGCGGCGGCGCCTTTTCCGCGGGATCGCGCATCAACGCGTCGAAGACGTCGTCCGCGTCGGCCGGTTTGGCCAGGTAGTCGATTGCACCGATTTTGACCGCGGTCACCGCCGTGGCGATGTTGCCGTAGCCGGTCAGCACGATGGCCTTTGCGTCCGGACGGTGATTGCGCAGCATTTCCACCACGTCCAGACCGTTGCCGTCTTCCAGCCGCATGTCGACCACTGCATAGGCCGGTGGCGCTTTCTCAACCTTGGAGCGCGCATCGCGGATCGACTCGGCGGTATCCACCGTAAATCCGCGTTTTTCCATGGCCCGCGCCAGACGCAGGAGGAACGCCTTGTCGTCGTCTACTATCAGCAGGGGCCCCAAGTTTTCCGCCGTCGTCGAAACGGCATTTGTCATTTCACTGCTCCCAAGCATCATCTTTGCTTCCACTGGTTCAGAGCTTTCACTTGACTATCTTACGTAGCATACGCCGAAGCGGATGCCTCTAGACGTCACCCCCGTGTCATATAAATAGTGCGCTGCGAGAATTTGGTTAGCGTAGAATAGGAAAAGCGCTATCCACGGCGGGTTCGAGAACCTCAGGCTCTTCTTCCGGTTTCGGCAGATCGAAATCGGAGCGCTTCCACGAAATCACCACGCTGGCCCCGTGATCGGGCCCTCGACGGTTGCCGAATTCAAGCTCGGCACCGGAGCGTTCCAAGAGCGTCTTTGCAATGAACACGCCGAGCCCCAGACCCCCGCGGCCGCCGGCCGCGCCAGTCGGATCCCGCATGTCTGCGCGTCCGCCGGCCTCCCTGCGGGCCGATCGAAACCGCGTCGACACATAAGGTTCGCCGATGCGGTCAATGACATCGGGTGCAAATCCCGGACCGTCATCGTCGATCGTCACAGTTACCAGCTGATCGGTCCACCCGGCGCCGACCACAACCCGACTGTCAGCAAAGGCCACTGCGTTTTCTAACAGGTTGCCGAGACCGTAGAGCACCGTCGGAGAACGGGCGCCGACCGGGGACTTGCCGTTGCCTTCCGGCAGGCGCACATCGATCGCGACCCCGAGATCGCGATGCGGATCGACCACTTCCTCGATCAGTTCGCGGATCGACATGCGGGCAAACGGATGCCCGGATTCGCCCGACAGGGAGCGCAACTTGGCAAGAATCGACCGGCAGCGCTCGGACTGGCTGCGCAAAAGCTGGATGTCATCGAACCATTCGCTTTCGCGCGGCACTTCACGTTCCAATTCCTTCGAGACGAGCGCGATGGTCGCCAAAGGCGTGCCCAATTCGTGGGCCGCGGCCGCGGCAAGGCCGTCGAGCGCGCTCAGGTGCTGCTCCCGGGCCATCACCAGTTCGGTTGCAAGCAGCGCATCCGCCAGTTTGCGCGCCTCGTCGGCGACGCGAAACGCATAGACCCCCATAAAGGCGAGGCTGAGCAACAGGGCGACCCAGACGCTGGCAACATAAAGCACCGGAAAGGCCGGGCGCGTATCGCCATGCCAGGGCAACGGCCAGTGCCACATGGCCAATCCCGTCGCCGCGAGCGCTGCGACACCGCCGAGGACGAGCGTCTTGCCTGGCGGCAGCACTGTGGCCGAGACCATGACCGGCGCCAGAAGCAGAAACGAAAACGGGTTTTCCAGCCCGCCGGTCAGGAATAAAAGCCCGGTCAGTTGGACAATGTCGTACCCGAGCAGCCAGACGGCACTGGTTTCGGTCAGGCGAATGTTGCCGGGATGCCGAACCTTCAGGACCACGTTGACCAGGGCGGAACAGGCAATCAGCAGGAAACACAGGCTGGCGGGAAACTCGAAACCGAGGCCGAACCGGACGCCGAGCACGGCCGCGGATTGTCCGGCAACCGCCAGCCAGCGGATGCGGACCAGCGTGTCGAGCCGAACGGCCTTGCGACCGATTTCGGACTGTGGGGGCGTCGCAAAAGTCATTGGATCGCGGCCATAGTCCTTATACGAACGGTCATAACCTTTGATTCATCTAATTGTCTCTACCGGCCCGTTGGCAGGGCGCATCACGCGAACCGGACCTACCCACAGGGACAATTTCTTCCGGTCAGATAGGTCGATAGGTACGACCGTTGGCATAGATCCCTGATAGGCACGGGTGCCCGGCACGTCAAACCCGATCACCGTGCTGCGCTTTATCCGTCGGGCAGCACCGAATCTGCCGCGCAGGATGGTAAGAGCTCCGAAATGCGACTGGACAACAAGCAGGCCGATCGTCCTGTTGGACTAAAGTATAAGTCCCTCGCAGTATTGTTCGCCGGGCGCATTGCTATTTCCTGCAAGTTCGGCGCGTTGCGGCATTGACAGGCCAAATAATGCCGCAACGGCACCATCGCGGCGATCCACACCGGTGTCTCAAATTTACAATAACCGGCGTCTAATGCTGTCGACAATGGTCGTACTTCCCGCATTTTCTCTTGCAGTGCGGAGATTGCACACCCTATCTTTTGCAGTGCAAAACGAACGGTGAGTGCAGCCGACCGGTTTGGCAGAGGTCACTTGCACCAGTTCGTTAATCAAGTCCTGCGACCCTGAAGCGGTCCGACAGGCACAGGAGTCTGGGATGTATTATCACCTGCATGAGCTGACCCACGCCGCGTTGAGTCCCTGGCGGGCAGCCGCCGATGTCGCCAAGCTGTATTTCAAGAACCCGCTGAACCCGCTCGCGCACACGACCTACGGGCGCAGCGTGGCCGCGGGGTGCGAATTGTTCGAACGCACCACACGACGCTACGGCAAACCCGTATTCGACCTGCCGGAAACCGTGTGCGGCGGCGAAAAGGTCCGCGTCCACGAACGCGTCGTCTGGAGCCGGCCTTTCTGTAATCTCTTGCATTTCGAGCGCGCCCTGCCGCCGTCGCGCCGGCGCAACGATCCGAAACTCCTGATCGTGGCACCGATGTCGGGACACTACGCCACGCTCTTGCGCGGTACCGTGGAAGCCATGCTGCCGCGCCACGATGTCTACATCACCGACTGGGTGGACGCCCGCGTCGTGCCGCTCAACGAAGGTCGTTTCGACCTCGACGACTATGTCGACTACATCATCTCCATCCAGCGCTTTCTCGGCGGCGACGTGCATATCATGGCGGTGTGCCAGCCATCGGTGCCGGTCCTGGCGGCCGTTGCCCGGATGGAAGAGGACAAGGATCCCTACTCTCCGCTGTCCATGACGCTGATGGGCGGACCGATCGATACGCGGATCAATCCGACCGAGGTGAACAAGCTCGCAGAGACGCGGCCGATCGAATGGTTCCGCCGCAACGTCATCATGAAGGTGCCGTATCCGCAGACCGGTTTCATGCGCGACGTCTATCCGGGCTTCCTGCAATTGTCCGGCTTCATGAGCATGAACCTCGACCGCCACATGGTGGCGCATCGCGAGTACTTTTCGCATCTGGTCGACGGCGATGGCGATTCGGCTGAAAAACACCGGGAATTCTACGACGAATACCTCGCCGTGATGGACCTGACGGCGGAATTCTATCTGCAGACCGTGGATGTGGTGTTCCAGCGGCACGCCCTGCCGAAGGGCGAGATGACGCATCGCGGCCTGCCGGTGACGCCGTCAAAGATCACCAAATGCGCGCTTCTCACTGTCGAAGGCGAGAAGGACGACATTTCCGGCGTCGGCCAGACCGAGGCTGCGCATGCCCTGTGTACCAGCCTTGCGGACAACAAGCGCGCCCATTACGTGCAGCCGGGCGTTGGCCATTACGGTGTGTTCAATGGGTCGCGGTTCCGCACCGAAATCGCACCGCGCATCACCGACTTCATCCTGACCCATAACGGTGGTCGCACCAAGGCGAACGGCGCCGCCAAGCCCGCAATCGCCAAACCAGCGGTCGACAAGCCAGCGGTCACCAAGCCAGCAGCCGTCAAGCCCGCAGCCGCCAAACCCGCAGCCGCCAAACCCGCAGCCGCCAAACCCGCAGCGCCGAAGAAGGCGCCTGAGGCCGTTCCCGCGAAAGCCGCCGCGCCTGCCCGCCCCGCAAAACCCGCGGAGGCCGTGAAAGCGGCTCCGAAGCCCGCCAAGCGCGCATCGGCAAAGCCCAAGGCAGTCGACGCATCGCTCAGTGCCATCATGCTTGCCAAACCGCAGGGGGCACAGGACGATCTGAAAAAGATCTCCGGCGTCGGCCCCAAACTGGAACGGGTGCTCAACGAAACCGGTATCTTCCATTACTGGCAAGTTGCCGGCCTGACGGCAAAGCAGATCACCGAACTGGACGATCGGCTCGCCTTCAAGGGCCGAATTGCCCGGGACAATTGGGTGGAACAGGCGAAAAAACTCGCCAAGGAAACCGTCTGAAGCCGGATCAGCTTTCCGCTTCGCCGGCCATGGCCCGCAGACCCGCCTCAAGGGTCTGCGGCGGCCGCCAGCCCAGAGTGGACACCAGCGGACCGGAATCGACCTGAAGCGACCCGGTCAGCCGCTCGATATCAGCACCCCGGCCGGTCAGCCCGGCGACCGCCTTCAAAAACGCCACCGGAACCGGAACCAGCCTCGCCGGCCGCCCCAGCGCTCGCGCCATGTGGCGAACAAGATCCGGCGTCGAAACGTCCTCCCCGTCGCTGGCCAGAAACACACCGCCGACGGGCGTGTCTCGCGACGCCGCATGCACCAACAGATCTGCCAGGTTCCGAATGCCGATCAGCGACCGCCGGTTTCGTATGGCGCCGAACGGCAACGGCAGTCCGGCGCGGACAAGACGCAACAACCGTTCAAGATTGCCACCGGCGCCGGGCCCATAGACAAGCGGCGGACGAATGATGCAGACCTCCAGACCGGTTTCGTCGGCGATTGTTTTGGCGGCCTCCTCGGCTTCGTATTTCGAAATCGCGTAGGGATCGTCCGGAGCGGGCTGGTCAGTCGCTGTATAGGGGGTGCCCATGCCGCTCGCCGGATCGAACGGCGTGGCTTCGCCGTTCACCTTGACCGACGAGACGACAATAAGCCGCCCGACGCCGGCCCCGGCACAGCTTTCCGCAAGCCGTCGGGTACCGTCGCGGTTGACCGTGCGAAAGGCATCCAGGGGGTCGGCCGCCGTGTCGCGCATGACATGTACCCGGGCAGCGCAGTGAACCACGGCAGAACAGCCATCCAGCGCCGCTCGCCAGTCCGTCCGGCCATCGATGGCGCCGACGGCCCGAACGTCCGGCTGCCGGAGCGCCCCGACCGCGTTCGCATCCCGGACCAGAGCAACGGCCCGGCCACCATCTTCGGCGATTGCGCGCAATACGGCGCGCCCGACGAATCCGTTTGCGCCGGTCACGCCGATCGCTCGCCCCGTAGCTGTTGCCGACACCCGTCGTCCCTTTATCCCGTGCCCCGCCGGTCCGGTATCGCGGCGCCGGGCGCCGGTTGAACTGATTCCCGAAAGACAGTACCAGAAGGGCTCCTGCGCGACGTCATGGAAACCGCCTTGGGCATGCCGGCTCCCCCCTCCTTTCTGATTCAGGCCGGTATCGGACTTGTCGTCGCCTTTGCGACAAGCGTCTTTGCAACCCGGCTTGTGCTTGCCGCATTGCGTTCCCGACAGATCCTCGACCATCCGAACCACCGGTCGAGCCACGCGGTCCCGACACCACGCGGCGGCGGCTGGGGTGTGTTGGCCGGCATGACGCTCGGAACGGCCGTCCTGCTGACGCTCGCCGGCATCCCTGAATGGTTGCCGATGCTTGCAGCCGCGACAATCCTTGTCGTCGCCCTGTCCTGGCTCGACGATCTCGGAGACCTCCCCGCCTTCACGCGGCTGCTCGTCCAGTTCATGGCGGTGGCGGTCGCGCTTGCCGGTCTTCTCAGTGTCGCAGGCCTTTCCGACCTCGACGCGGCCGGCAATGCATTCGGTACCGTGGTCGGGGCCGTCGGCCTGGTCGGCACGTTCGGTGCGGGTGCGGTCGTCATGGTCGGCTACGTGTGGTTCGTCAATCTGTACAATTTCATGGACGGGATCGACGGGATCACAGCCGTGCAGACGCTCTTTATTCTCTGTGGCATCGCGCTCGTCTCCGGCATTGCGGGGCGGAGCGACCCCGAGCTGGTGCTTTTTCCGCCGGTCGTGGCAGCGGCCGCCGGCGGGTTCCTGGTCTGGAACTGGCATCCGGCAAAGGTGTTTCTCGGCGATGTCGGCAGTGTGCCGCTGGGCCTTGTCGTCGGGTTTTTCCTGGCGACCCTGGCCGCCAAGGGTCATGTCGCCTCGGCGCTTATCCTGCCGCTCTATTACATCGCCGACGCCACCTTGACACTCCTGCGCCGCATCCTGCGTCGCGAGGCGTTCTGGCGCCCCCATCGCACGCACTGGTATCAGCGCGCCGCGCTAAGCATCGGTCATCGCAAAACGGTCCTGATAATCGCTGCCGGCAATGCCGGCCTGGTGGCGCTTTCGATCCTCGCGCTTGCCCGCCCGGTCATGGCCCTCGTCGCGGCCCTTGCCTGGACGACGGGGCTGCTCGTGCTGCTTTCCCGAAGCGCCGGCGTGCGCCGGTCGGCGGCAGCCGGCCCGGCTCCGTGATCCAAACATGGCAGACCTCCCTCTCCGCCTTGTACCCGTAACCGCGCTGGCCGCCCTTTTGTGGATTATGGCACTCGCGCCGAAAGCGGGGCCGGTCGTCCTGATTGCCGGCATTCTGATGCTGCTCTCCCCGGCGACATTTGCGGTCCTGCGCGGTCAACGAGCGCCCTTGCGCCGCCTGATCAGCAATGTGTCGGCTACCCTTGCCGGTGTGACGCCCCTGATCACCGTGATCGGTCTGTTTCTGATGTGGTGCGCCGTCAGCCTCGCGTGGGTACCGGATCCGGATGACGCAACGGGGCGCGCAGGACGCATGATCGCCCTGTTTCTGCTGGCAGTGTTTTACGCCGTCCTTGCCGGCGCCACGGGAGAGCGTTCCGCACTGTCCTCGCGGTCGGCCTTGCTCGGATTTGCCGGTTACATGATCGGCGCGCTCTGCATCGGACTCTCCTTCTTCTTCGTCGCACCTGGAAAGGCGTCGCCGGATGCATTCATCAACAGGACGATCGTTGTCTTGGCGCTTTCTGCGTTTGTCATCTCAGCCTACGTGCTGACGACGGACTGGTCGGCGCGCGCCAGGACCGCCCTGGTGCTGGTCATGCTCGCCACCGGCTTCGGCTTCGCTCTTGCGTCGAACAGTCAGACCGCCGCGGTCGCGTTTTGTATCGGCCTTTCTGCCGCCGCGCTGTGCGCGATCCTGCCGCGTCTGCTTCGGCGGGCCCTGGTGATTGCGCTTGTTGCTGCCGGCTTTTGCATGCCGCTGCTGATCGGCTGGCTGGGCGGTTTCGCCAAGCCGCTTCTCGCCCTGCCATTCCTTGCAGCCGGATCGTCCGCGGATCGCATGCGCATCTGGGAAAGCTATCTTTTCCTCGTGCAGGAAAAGCCGATGTTCGGGTGGGGAATCGAAGCCTCGCGCAATTTCGATCCGACGCTGCTGGCGCATGCCGTTTCGCCGGACAGCCTGGTGTTTTCCAATCACCCGCACAATGCTTTCCTGCAGGTATGGGCGGATCTCGGTGGCCTTGGAGCCGGGCTCTACTGTCTGCTGCTCGCCCTGGTGGGATGGCGGATCGAACAGTGTCAGGCACAAACGCGACCGCTGCTCTACGGGCTTTTCGCAGCCTTCGTTACGGCCGCCGCCATCAGCCACGGCGCCTTTCAAAGCTGGTGGATGGGCAGTATCGCGGTTCTGTTCGCAGCAATCGTGCCGCTGATGCAGCATGAACCGGGGGCTGGAGCACGGTCGGCCGGAACGTCGTAAAAGACAGAGATCGCCTCACGGGCGTTCGCTTCAGCCTCGCTCCGCCTCCTCGCAGCGAAACTCCAACAGGTCCCCCGGCTGGCATTCCAGTACCGCGCAGATCTTTTCCAGGGTTTCGAACCGCACCCCGCGGACCTTGCCGGATTTCAGAAGCGAAACGTTCTGTTCCGTGATCCCGATCCGCTCGGCGAGCTCGCGCGACCGCATCTTGCGACGTGCCAACATGACGTCGAGATTGACGATGATCGGCATGGCCGGCCTACACAAATTGCTTGTTTTCGTCGTCGATCAGCGCCGCCTCGGCCATCAGCCAACCGACAACAACAAGCAGCATGCCGACGACGATGCCGAGGATATCCGTGCCCTCCAGCCCGATCGCCAGTTCGCGCTTTCCCGCGCCGCGATGCCATGTGGTCAGGACGCTGAGCGCTGCGTCCGTCAAAAAACCGATGCCTACAAGCAGGACCACCGACCAGCCGATATTGCGCAGGCGGTGACCCGATTGCGGCGTGAAGAATTCCGCGCTCCGGAAACCGCGAAATAGGATCCAGGCGTTGTAGAACCCCCAGATCATCGGCACCAAGGGGATCAGAGCCACGAGCCAGGCCAGTGTCAGAGCGAGGCGGCCGGAGGCAAGCATCGCCTCATCGACCTTGAGTTCGTTGCGCAGAGTGGCGGTCAGGATCTCGGTGTCGATGGTGATCACAAGTATCGAGGCGACGATTAGCAATCCGCCAAGAAGCGTGAACCAGCTCATGATCGTGCTGACCCTGCGAATCCGACGAATGCGCGCGTCTTCAGGTAGCGCCATGTTTCGTTCCTTTGCCTGTTTGCCGCCCATTGGCGCGGCGCATGTACCCCACTGGCCGCAAGGATATCCAAAATTTATCGTAAAACAATAATTTTTTCAGCTTTTATCTTGAAAAGCGCGCGAACTGGCGGAGAGTTCAGGTATACAGGTCCGCCCGCGTCGGCGGCATGCCAGACGGTCCCTTGGTCCGCCTCGAAGCAATCGTCTGGAAAATGTTGATCGAGCCACGCTTAAAGCCCAGGGACACGCCAGCGAGGTAGAGAAGCCACAGGCGGACCTTTTCCGGTCCGATCATGTCGTTTGCCCTCTCCCGGTTTTCATAAAGCCGACGGCACCAATGTTCGGTCGTCAGGGCATAATGCTCGCGCCAGTTTTCGACGTCGTGCACCTCGAACCCGTGCGATTCCAGCATGGTGAGGGAATGCCCGATATGGTCGACCTCGCCGCCGGGGAAGATGTAGTCGGTGATCGCCCTGTATTCCCTTTTCTGCTTGCGAAAGGCTTTCAGCGACGGTTTGCCGCGCCGTGTGATGGCATGGTTGAGAAGCAGGCCGCGGGGCCGCAACAAGGAACGGATCTTGCTGAAATAGGCGGGATGGTTGTCGATGCCGACATGTTCGAACATGCCGATCGATGCGACCTTGTCGAATGCGCCGTCGAGGTCCCGGTAATCCCGAATCTCGACGGTCACCCGGTCCGCAAGACCTGCCGCGCGCACCCGCTCCGTCGCCAGGTCATGCTGTTCCTGCGAGAGTGTGACGCCGTGCGCCTGCACGCCGTAATTCTTTGCCGCCCAGATCAAGAGACCGCCCCAGCCGCAACCGATGTCGAGAAACCGCTCGTCAGGCTGCAGCCGCAACTTGCGGCAGATCATATCGAGCTTGGCCTCCTGGGCAGTATCGAGGCTCGCAGACCAGTCCGGGAAATAGGCGCAGGTATATTGCATGCGCTCATCCAGGAAGAGCCGATAGAATGCATTCGACAGATCGTAGTGGAATTGGATGTAGTCGCGGTCCGACCGCCCGGCGACGGCCTTTTCACCGGTCTTTCCGACAAAGCTCATGGCGTCAGCAGGCTTTTCGCCCTTGCCGGTCAGAAACGGCGCAGCAGCCTTGACAAGCGCCATTTTCGGCAGCTTCTTCAACAGCTTGCGCCGTCTCTTGTCGTCGTCATGACCGGCTGCCAGATCGAGGAGCGTACCCCCCTCGACCGTAATTCCGCCGGTCGCATAATGCCGGATCAGACGATCAATCGAAGGATGGCGCACCAGGTCCGACAGCACGCCGGGCGACCGGATGGCCACTTCCAGTCCCGGTCTTGCCTGCGGCCCGAGCGGGACGACGTCTCCTTGCCAGAGCCGGACCGAAAACGGCAATTCCGCCATCGATCCGATATCGTTCAACAGGGAATGCAGAGCGCGGGCGCGCTTTTCGGATTGGGCTGTCATTGTCGAGCGGTCTTCGGCTGCCAGAAACCGTCTTGTTACAGACAATCAATCGCGGCGTTAAGAAAAAAGCCGGTGGCACGCTCCGCTCGGATCGTCAGAAGTCGCTGGTCAGGCCTTTGACCTCCCAATCGCCGTAACGCACCGGGTCGAGCCCGCCGCGACCGTCGATTTCGCGCGGCGCCTTCCCGCGCGCTTTCGCGGCAGCCTGCCGCCGTTCTTCCGCCTCCTGCAGCGCCCGTTTCGCTGCCGGCGGCAGGTCGGGACCGGCGTCGGATTGCGGGTTTTCATCGGGTTGACCGGGTCCGGTATCGGTCAGCGTTGGCGATGTATCGTCTTTAGTCATGGATATCAGGCACCTGTTGCCGCTCGAACTTGCAGTTAAGCCCTTCGCTCCCCATCATATAGGGGATTTTTCGGATGGCCCACACAGCATTATCGACGGTAAGCCTGAACGGGCCGGTCCAAGCGGACACAGGATCGACGGGAACGACATGAACATTTTCAGAACAGGCCTCCTCCTGGCGGCCATGACCGCCCTGTTCATGGGAGTCGGCTTTATGATCGGTGGAGAGGCGGGCATGCTGATCGCGCTCGTCATCGCCGCCGGCATGAACCTCATCGGCTATTGGAATTCGGACAAGATGGTGCTCCGGATGCACAATGCCGTGGAAATCGATGCCAGCAATGCGCCGGAATACTACGAAATCGTGCGGCAATTGTCGGAACGGGCCGGCCTGCCGATGCAGCGCGTCTATCTTATCGATGAGGCGCAGCCGAACGCCTTCGCCACCGGACGGAACCCGGAAAACGCCGCCGTGGCGGCAACGACCGGTCTGCTGGACACGCTCAATGCCGAAGAAGTCGCCGGCGTCATGGCGCACGAACTGGCGCATATCCAGAACCGCGACACGCTGATCATGACGCTGACTGCTACGATCGCCGGGGCGATCTCCATGTTGGCGAATTTCGGCCTGTTCTTCGGCGGCAACCGGGGAAACAACAATCCGCTCGGCTTTATCGGCGTCTTGGTCGTGGCCTTTGTCGCGCCGATGGCCGCGATGCTGGTGCAAATGGCGATCAGCCGGACGCGGGAATATTCGGCCGACAAGCGCGGCTCGGAAATCTGCGGCCATCCGATGTGGCTTGCCTCCGCACTTAGAAAGATCGCGGGCGGCGCCGCACGCTACCGTAACGCCAGTGCAGAGACCAACCCGGCGACGGCGCACATGTTCATCATCAATCCGCTGAGCGGCGAGAAGATGGACAACCTGTTTTCCACGCACCCGAACACGGATAACAGGATCGCAGCCCTGCAAGCGCTGGAAAACGACTGGTCGCAAGGCGGCTATGAAGGCCCTTCGGCATCTGCGGCCTTCGCCGGTTCGACGACCTCAAGCGGCCGTTCTTCCGTGCCGTCCAGCGGCTCGTCCGCGCGGGCGGGACGACAGGATGGACGAAAGTCCGGTCCATGGGGGTAGCGCCCGGCAAACCGGCTCCCCCAACCACACGAAACCGACGGCCGCAGCACCAGGCAAAAGCGGCGTCGCCGGAAGGCCTTACGGCCCGGCGGGCAGCGCTCATGGCGCTTTCCCGCATTCTGGACGACCGGGTAACGATCGACGAGGCGCTCGACGGCCTGTTGCAAAAACCGGCTTTCGACGGCCTCGACGCCCGCGACCGGCGCTTCGTGCGGGCGCTTCTGACAACCGTTTTCCGACATTTCGGCGCCATCGACCAAAGGCTTTCGCGTTTCCTTAAACGCCGACTGCCGGCCAAGGCCGAACCCGTGCGGAATATCCTGCGCCTCGGCCTTGCCCAGCTCGATCACATGCAGGTCGCAGACCATGCCGCCGTGTCGCTGACGGTCGACCTGGCACGAACCGATCCGGTCGCCACGCACTTCGTGCCCCTGGTGAACGGTGTGCTGCGTTCGGCCGGGCGTGATGCAGGTACCGGCCCCGGACGGGCACGCACCGTGCCGGCCTGGCTCTGGCGCCGCTGGCGCGGCGTGTACGGGGAGGAGGTCGCCCGGAAAATCATTGCAACGCTCTCGGAGAGCCCGGAGCTCGACATCAGCGTAAAACAGGATCCCGAGCGCTGGGCCGACCGACTCAACGGCCTCGTCCTGCCCACGGGCACCGTGCGGCTTACGGACAAGAGCGCGGTGGAAACACTCGACGGATTTGATGGTGGCGGCTGGTGGGTGCAGGATGCCGCCGCCGCGCTGCCGGCGCGCCTGCTCGGACCGGTCGAGGGCCTGTCGGTCCTTGACCTGTGCGCAGCGCCGGGAGGCAAGACCGCGCAACTGGCCGCGGCGGGCGCTCGGGTCATTGCGGTCGACCAGTCCGCGCGGCGTTTGGAACGACTGAGAGGCAATCTGGCCCGATTGCAGGTCGATGCCGACATCGTCCAAGCCGATATCCTGACCTGGGAGCCGGCCGCGCCCGCCGACGCCATTCTCCTGGACGCGCCCTGCTCGGCAACCGGAACGATCCGGCGGCACCCTGAAATTCCATTGACGCGGACCGAAACCGATATTCTCGATCTGGTGCCGCGCCAGGCCGACCTGTTGCGTCGGGCGGCCGCATGGACACGTCGCGGGGGTCTTCTGGTCTACAGCACCTGTTCCCTGGAACCGGAAGAGGGCGAAGACCAGGCCGCCGGTTTTCTGGACGCGAACCCGGATTTCGTGCGAGAACCGATCACCGCCGAAGAGGTGGGCGGTCTCGATGCCGCGATAACGCCGTCGGGCGACGTCCGGACGCTGCCGTTCATGAACTGGGCCGGCATCGAAAGAAGAGGCCTCGATGGATTTTTTATGGCGCGGTTTCGCCGGAC
Source organism: Pseudomonadota bacterium (assembly GCA_038745065.1). Classification (GTDB taxonomy): domain Bacteria; phylum Pseudomonadota; class Alphaproteobacteria; order Rhizobiales; family JANQQB01; genus JANQQB01. Next base: position 76,249 of record JBCDLT010000015.1, read on the forward strand.
GGCTGACCGGTCGGAATGAGCGCGCTTATATCGCTCTATCGTAAAAACGTATTCAAACGCACCAAAACTGAGCATCTTCGATACTTACAAAACAAAAACGGGCAGCGAAGTGTCGCGATTGGTTAACTAACTTTTGCGTATCCTTTCGGGGATCGTTAACTTCCTGTTATTATTATCTTTGTGCTTATCGAGAACGCCGATGAACGGCGGTCGGCGTCTTGGAGGGAATATGAGTGCGGCTTCACTGGCCGAGCGGGCGCGACTGGGGCGCCTCATGGCGGTCGATGCCTGGCACGCCTTCCTCCGTCGGCTCACATATTATTCCGTCAGCTGGGACGCCCTGTCGCTTTTCGACAAGGCGGAATTGCGGCTTGTGCCGCAGGACATCCGGACCGCCGATCCGACGATCGCCGAGGACATCTATGCCGGCCGGTTCGCCTTTGCCGGCGAGGTCATCGAAGAACGCACCCAAAGTCCGTTCGAGATCATTCCGCCGAACCAGACCTGGGCGGAGGAATTGCACGCGTTTTCCTGGCTCCGGCATCTGCGCGCCTCGGAACGCGCCATCGCACAGGCCAATGCCCAGGCGCTTGTGCTCGACTGGATCGAAACCACGCGGCTGACAAATCCCTATGCCTGGACGCCGGCTATCCTGTCGACCCGGATTCTGGCCTGGATCTCGCAGGCGCCGCTGATCCTGACCGATTGCGACGTCGCCTTCTACCAAAAGTTCGCCCGCTCGCTGTCCCGGCAGGTCCGCTTCCTGCGCAAGTCCATCAACAACGCGCCCGACGGGCTCACACGCGTGAAAGCCGCGATCGCGCTCAGTGCGGCCAGTATCGCGATTTCCAATCAGACCCGGTTCCGGCGCCCCAGCCTGCGCCGCCTCGACCAGGAATTGCAGCGCCAGATCCTGCCGGACGGCGGGCACTTCTCGCGCAACCCGGCGCCGATCATCGAGATCCTGCTCGACCTGATCCCGCTGCGCCAGGCTATCCTGGCAGCCCAGATGGTGCCCTCCCAGACCCTTATGAACGCCATCGACCGGATGATTCCGATGATCCGGTTTTTCCAATTGGGCGACGGCGCGTTTGCCCGGTTCAACGGCATGGGCGGAACCCCGGTCGACCTGGTCGCAGCCATTCTGGCCCACGACGATGCGCGAGGCGCACCACCGCTCAATGCCAGCCATTCGGGCTATCAGCGGCTGCAATCGGACGGCACGATCCTGATCGTCGACACCGGTGCGCCACCGCCGGTCAGTGTCAGCGAACAGGCGCATGCCGGATGCCTGTCGTTCGAAATGAGCGCCGGGAACCGTCCGCTGATCGTCAATTGCGGCCGCCCGCATGACGAACATGCAACCCTGCGGCGCCTCGCCCGCACCACAGCGGCCCATTCCACCCTGACGCTCGGCAACGGCTCGTCCTGCCGGTTCGCGCCGCTGAACCGCTTTACGGCGTCACGCGGCCTGCCGATCCTGTCGGGGCCCGCGCCCCCGGACGTCACCCGAGACGACACCGGCGACCGCACCTTCCTGTCCGCCCGGCACGATGGTTACAAACGGACCGCCGGCTACATCCACGAGCGTTCCATCACGCTGCATGCCGGCGGCCTTCTCGTTGAAGGCGTGGATTCGCTGCTCGACACGGGCCAAAGACCGGAAGGCGACCGCGACTTCGCCATCCGCTTTCACCTGCATCCGTTCGTCCGTCCTGGCCCGATCGAACCCGGCGGCGCGGTCCGCCTCACCTTGCGCGGCGGACAGGTCTGGCGGTTTTCGTCAAGCGGCAGCGAGATGGCCGTCGAGGAATCGGTTTACCTCTCGGACATTGTCGGATCGCTGAAGACCCGCCAGATCGTGTTGTATGGCCGCGCCGAAAGCGGTCTCTCCATTCGGTGGCGACTGGAAAGGCTTGCCGACCTCGACATTCTGGCGGGCTTTGCGGTGGAGGAAGGTCCGTTTGCGCTTGAATCCGACCGGGTCGTCCCAGAGCCGGACGAAACCTTTACCGACACGCCCCTGCCTGACGATATCGAGGTCCCCGATTCCGACCCGGATCCGCATGAAACCGAGGGTCCGGGCGATCCTGCCCGCGCGCTCGATGCGGACACGCCCCTGCCTGACGATACTGAGGTCCCTGAACCCGACCCGGACCCGCACGAGACCGAGATGCCGGGCGATCCTGCCCGCGCGCTCGATGCGGACACGTCCGTACCTGACGACATTAAGGCCCTCGACGTCGAACCGGAGGCGAACGAAACCGACATAGCGGCAGACGCGGCCCGCGAGTTCGATGCGGACACGCCCACGCCTGACGACACGGTGGCTCCCGACGTCGACCCGGAACCGGGCGAAGCCAAGATGGCGGAAGACCTCGCCCGCGAGCTCGATGCGGACACGCCCGCGCATGACGACACGGCGGCTCCCGATGTCGACCTGGAACCGGACGAAGCCAAGATGGCAGAAGATCCCGCCCCCAAACCCGATACGGATACGCTCGGTTTTGACGACACCAAGGCCTCCGACGTCGACACGGAACCGGACGAAACCGAAATATCGGCCGACCCTGCCCACGCGTCTGATGCGGATACGCCTGAACCTGACGACACTGAGGCTTCCGACGTAGAACCGGATCGGGACGAAACAGAGACGCCGGCCGACCCTGCCCGCGAACCCGATTCGGTCGACGCGGAGACTTCGGAGCAGGCGGCAGAAGATGATTCGGGCGCATCGCCGGATGAGGGCCCTTCCGAGCAGGCAGACGGGGGAACAGCCGTCGGTCGCGACCAATCCGGCCGAGCGGACGCCGAACCGGAAGGCGAACCAGACGCACCCGAGCCGGAAGGACGTGCCGCGGACGACACCGATCCCGTCGCCGTCGAGACCGAAGCCGAAGAAACCACGACGCAAAGTTCTCAGCCTGCGGATGAACCGACCGACATCGCGCCGGATCCCGATGCGAAGGGCGATACGGTTGCAAGCGATCCGATCGAAGCCGACGCAACAGAACCCGACAAACAACCCTCCGGAACCACCAAGGACACCGACACGCCTTCCGGCGCCCAGGCTGCCGAGCCTGCGAACCCTGAGACCGAGGATTCGACGGGCCCTGAGAGCACGGACACTCCGGAGCCTGAGTCTTCGCCCGACGAAACGTCGCCATCCGACGCGGCGAAATCGGCTTCGGACAACGATTATTCGGCTTTGAAGACGTCGGCGCCGGACGCGGACGGCGATCTAAAGCAAGAGACGCCGGTCACCGGGGAGACCGAACCGGAAAAACCGGCTGATACACCGGCCGATGATGCCGCACCGCCGGTGGCCATACAGTCAGACAGAATCGGGCCGCCGCGCGAAGATGAAATGTCCGGCAAAAAGGGCGGCGAGGCGGGCCGGCGGGCACCGGGCCAGGAATTCGGCACCGAGTTTTTCATGGATGACGAGTTCGACCTGACTTTCAACGTACCGCCGAGCATGCAGTTGAGGCCACCCGGCGGCCCGGTCAAACTGCCGAAAGCCGAACGCAAGGGCGACAAACCCGACGAACCGGACGCCGAGAAATAGACCCAATGGCCCCTAAAGCCGGCGCCTAGAGCGCCGGGCTTAGCCCTTTTGAAGGTCTTCCGCTTGGTGTCGGCGCATGGTATCGGCGGCGCATCCCCGCGTCCCGTCCGCCGTTGCTGCTCCATGCCGACGGCGCAAGCCGAAGGCCCGCCCATGTCAATCGTCGCCAAATCCGTCGAAGTCCCGGACCGGATCATCCCGAAACGCGCGCTGTTGTCCGTTTTCGACAAGACGGGCCTGGTGCCCTTCGCCCGTGCATTGCACGCGCGAAACTGCCTGCTGATCTCGACGGGAGGTACCAAACGGACGCTGGAGGAGGCCGGACTGCCGGTTACCGACGTTTCCGACGTAACCGGCTTTCCCGAAATCCTCGACGGCCGGGTAAAGACGCTGCACCCGATGGTGCATGGCGGTCTGCTCGGCCAGTCCAGCGATCCCGATCATCAGCGGGTCATGGCGGAGCATGGGATCGACACTATCGACCTGTTGGTCGGTAACCTCTACCCCTTCGAAAAGACCATCGCCTCCGGCGCCGACTATGCACAGGCGGTCGAAAACATCGATATCGGCGGACCGGCAATGACACGGGCAGCCGCCAAGAATCACGGCTTCGTCGCCGTCGTCACGGATCCCGGCGACTATGACGTCGTGCTGCAATCGCTTGAAGACAATGACGGCGCCTTGCCCTATGCACTGCGCAAGGATTTGGCGGCCAAAGCCTTTGCGCGCACGGCGGCGTATGATGCGGCGATTGCCTCATGGTTCGCCGAAACGCTGTCCGTCGAAACGCCTGAGACCCGCGCGATCGGCGCCCGTTTGTCCCAATCCCTGCGCTATGGGGAAAATCCACATCAGTCCGCGGCCTTCTACCTGACCGGTGCGCCGCGTTTCGGCGTGGCGACAGCGCGTCAGGTTCAGGGCAAGGCGCTTTCCTACAACAACATCAACGACACCGATGCGGCGTTCGAACTGGTCGGCGAATTCGATCCGGACCGCGCGCCCGCGGTCGCGATCATCAAACACGCCAATCCGTGCGGCGTCGCCGTTGGAACGTCCCTCGGCGAGGCCTATCGCAAGGCGCTGCGCTGCGACCCGGTATCGGCGTTTGGCGGCATTATCGCCGTCAACCGAACACTCGACGGCGAGACCGCGCGGGCGGTGTCGGAAATCTTTACCGAGGTCATCATCGCACCCGATGCGGACGATGCAGCATTGGCAGTCCTTGGCGCGAAAAAAAACCTGCGTCTCATGGTGACCGGCGGCCTGCCGGACGCGGGCGCTGCTGGCGAGACCGTTCGCAGCGTCGCCGGCGGAATCCTGGTCCAGAGCCGGGACAATGGCCGGGTCGATGATCTCGAGTTAAAGATCGTCACCAAACGCGCGCCGTCGGACCGCGAACTTGCCGACCTTCGCTTCGCCTTCCAGGTGGCGAAACATGTGAAGTCGAATGCGATCGTCTACGTGAAGGACGGCGCGACGGTCGGGATCGGAGCGGGCCAGATGAGCCGTGTCGATTCGGCCCGCATCGCCGCTCGCAAAGCCCAGGACGCCGCCGACGCCGCCGGGATCGGTCATACGCTGACGCGGAACTCGGTGGTTGCGTCCGACGCGTTCTTTCCCTTTGCCGACGGTTTGCTGACGGCGATAGAGGCCGGCGCCACCGCCGTGATCCAGCCGGGCGGATCGATGCGCGACGATGAAGTGATCGAAGCCGCGGACGCCGCCGGGATCGCCATGGTCTTTACCGGTATGCGTCATTTCCGGCACTGAGGCGGTCGAGCCTTCTGTGCCTTATCCTTCGATGCGGGAAAAATCCGCGACCGAGTGCATGGTCGTGCGGATGTCGTTCAGGAGATGCAGCCGATTCTCGCGCAGGGAAGTGTCGTCGACATTGACGAGAATGCCCTCGAAGAAGGCATCGAGCGGTGCGCGCAGATGCGCCAGAGACGCCATGGCGGATTCGAAGTTTTCCGACCGGACGGCGGAACCAGCATCGCGCTGCGCATCCTCCAGAGCGGCCGCGAGGTCCGTCTCGGCCGCTTCCTTGAGCAAGTCAGGCAATACTGCGCCGGCAAACCTCTTTGATTCCTTCTTTTCCTCGGCTCGCAGGATATTGGCCGCGCGCCGATAGCCGGCCAAGAGATCACGCCCGTCATCGGTGTCGAGAAACCCGCCCAGCGCCGCTACCCTTCGACTCAGGGTCAGCAGATCGTCCTGTCCGCCAAGCGCAAAGACGGCATCGATCAGATCGTGCCGGGCGCCCTTGTCGCGCAGGTAGACCTTCAGACGGTCGGCGAAAAAAGAGAGCAGATCGTCGACAATCGGCTCCGCACCTTCCGTGGGCAGTGCTTTCAGGATCAGCGCGACCGGCGCGGAAAGCAGGAAATGCCGCAGCGGTAAGTTGATCTCGTTTTCCAGAAGGATCCGGATCACGCCCAAGGCGGCGCGGCGCAGCGCGTAGGGATCCTTCGAACCGGTCGGCTTTTCATCGATGCCCCAGAAACCGGCAAGAATATCAAGCTTATCGGCAAGGGCGACCGCGATCGCTACCGGGTCATCAGGACAATCGTCGGACGGGCCCTGCGGCTTGTAATGATCTTCGACCGCCGCGGCGACCGCCTCCGACTCGCCCTGGGCACCGGCATAATACCGCCCCATCAGGCCCTGCAATTCACCGAATTCGTAGACCATCGAGGTGACAAGATCGGCCTTGGCCAGCCGGGCCGCCCGGTCGGCCTGATCGGGATCGGCGCCGACGATCGGCGCCAGTTCATAGGCAAGCGCGCGCAAACGCTCGACCCGTTCGAATTGCGTGCCGAGCTTTTCGTGAAAGACGATGGATTTCAGGGCGTCGAGCCGGGATTCGAGCGGCGCTTTAAGATCGGTTTCCCAGAAGAACTTGGCGTCGGACAAACGCGCGGCGATCACCTTGCCGTTCCCCTCGACAATCTGGGCACCGCCGTCCGTAGCAATCAAGTTAGCCGTCAAAATAAAGCGATCCGCCAATTGTCCGGTCGCCGGATTGCGGACGACGAAACACTTCTGGTTTTCCCGGATCGTCGTGCGGATGACCTCATCAGGCAGCTCCAGAAAGCCCGGATCGAAACGCCCGACCAGGACCACGGGCCATTCCACCAATCCGGCAACCTCTTCCAGAAGGCCGTGATCCTCGACGAGTTCAAGACCAAGCGCCATGGCCTGGTTGCGCGCGTCGGCAAGAATGATCTCCTTGCGCCGGTCGGCATCCAGAACAACGTGCGCCTTTTGCAGACGGTCGGCATAGTCGTCGAACCGTTTAACGGTGATGACATCGGGCGCCATGAAGCGGTGTCCGTACGTTACGTTGCCGGACCGGATACCGTCGATTTCGAAGTCGACGATCTCCGTGTCCTCGGTCTCCGGCCCGAAGATGCACAGAATCGACTGCAAGGGCCGAACCCAGCGCAGGCTGCCGCTTTCGCCCGAAGCGGCTCCCCATCGCATGGATTTCGGCCACGGAAACCGTCGCACCACATCCGGTACGAGGTCGGCGATCACGGCTTCCGCCGGCCGGCCGGCTTTGGTGATCCGGGCGACATAAAGATCGCCCTTCTTCGGATCGCTGACCACGCTCGCCTGATCGATGGAGGACAGGCCAGCGCCGCGGAGAAAGCCCTCAACAGCCTTGTCCGGCGCACCGACACGCGGCCCCTTTCGCTCCTCCACGACGTCCGGCGAGCGCGCGATCAGGCCGTTCACGGTCAGGGCCAGGCGCCGCGGCGTCGCAAAGGCCCGGGCGCCCTCATAGGTCAGACCCGCATCGACCAACCCGCCAGTGACCATTTTCTGCAGGTCTTCGGCGGCGCGGCGCTGCATGCGCGAGGGAATTTCTTCGCAGAACAGTTCAAGAAGGAGATCAGGCATCGAATGGTCCGGGGAGAGGCGGAACTAGAGCGTTGTTGGATCAGTTAACGGGCGCACCGGGATTTGTCATCCCCCTTCCGCCGCGCAAACGGTCCCTTGCCAACGTGGCGGCCGGCCGGGCCAAAAGACTGCAGCAAATCAACCCGACGGCATGCGAACGCGGGCAAGGACCGCCAGCCCGAGCACGAAGAAGATCAGGATCATGGCAATGCCAATGCGCTGGCTGTCGGCCCAAACGGTCACGGCTGCGACAAGGGCTGGAGCGGCAAAACTGGTAACCTTGCCCGACAGGGCGAACAGGCCGAAATATTCGGTCATGTTTTCCCGCGGCGCGAGGCGGACCAGCAATGTGCGCGAAGAGGCCTGCAACGGGCCGGCGGCAATGCCGATCAGACCGCCAAACGCCAAATAGGTCAGTTCGGCGGCGCTCGCGAACAGCGCTCCATCGGCAACGGGCGGTGCAACCGGCAGGACAAAAAACAGCTCATCCGGGCGAATGGACAGAATGCCGATCGACGCGGCGCACAACAGCACCAGCGAACCGGAGACGACGGCCTTCGGTCCCATCCGGTCGTCGAGGATTCCCCCGACCACCGCTCCGACCGTTCCGGTAATCGTCAGGAAAATCCCGAACAGGCCGATCTGGATCGTCGTCCAGCCGAACAGGCCGGCTGCATAAATGCCGCCAAAGGCAAACAAGGCCGCAAGCCCGTCCTTGTAGATCATGTTGGCGATCAAAAAGGTCAGCATCGAACCCTGGCGGTGCACGGTGACCAGGGTCGTGCGCAATTCGGCAAGGCCCGCGCGCACGGCATCCGCTATCGCGCGACGGCGCGGCACGTCCGGTGTGAACAGGAACAGCGGCAGGACGAAGATGAGATACCAAAGCGCCGTAAACGGTCCGGAAGCGCGATCGCCTTCCCGCGTGACGGGATCGAGACCGAATACCGGCTCAAGGCCGAGAATCGTCACGCCGGTCTCCGGCCGCGCGGCCATAAAGCCGAGCACCAGAACAAGGCTGACAAGACCGCCGAAATACCCGGCCGCCCATCCATATCCGGAGAGCCGGCCCAGCCGGTTTTCCGGAACCAGGTCGGGCATCATGGAATTGGTGAAAACGGTGGCGAATTCCGCGCCGATGGCACCGAGTACAAAGCCCGCAAGCGCCAGCGGGACCGCATTCGGGGACCCCGGTTCGGCGAACCAGAGCAGGATCGATCCGGCGACAAGACAACCGGAAAAAAAAGCGATCCAGGGTTTGCGTCCGCCGGCGGCGTCGGCGATCGCCCCGAGCGCCGGACTGAGGAACGCGATCAGCAGTCCCGAAACGGCGGTCGCGAAGCCCCAGCTTGCCTGTCCGGAAACCGGGTCGGCGGCGAGCGCGGAGACAAAAAACGGCGCAAAGACGAATGTCAGTACCAGCGTGTAATAGGGCTGCGCGGCCCAGTCGAACAGCAGCCATCCGGCGATTGCCCGACGGGAGACCGGCCGCCCCACGTCAGGTACCGACCGTCAGGTCCGACAGCACATTGGCCGCCACGGCGATCTTCGACACGCTGACATCCGGCGCCTCGACGACAGAGGAAATCAGTTGCACCGCCCGGCTGACATCGGCCTCGTTGGCGCGGCGCCAGATGTCGAAGCCGTTGCCATTGCCCTTCTGTTCCAGCGAGCTTGCAGCGATCGCGCGATGCGCCTGGGCCAGCGCCTGGCGGGCGCGATCGAGCGCAAGGGCGTCGTAATAATCGTTCGGCCGCAGGGCCCGCGCGCACCCGTCGAGCGCGCCGATGCGGAAATGCGCCGTCGCGGTGAAATACATCGCCGCGGACGCCTGCAGGCTCTTGCCGGTGGCTTCGGAGATCAGGATCACGTTCGGGATCATGGCCAAAACCGGCAGGGCAGCCACCGAACGTGCCAGACCTTCCGGAACCCCCTCATGCACCCATGCCGCGACCGAGCGATCGATCTCCTGGCGCATGGCTTCCGGAATGACGTCTTCAGCGGAATTGCGCAACTTGGTCAGTCCTTCCTGGAAGCGCGCGACGACAGCCGCGATGCCGTTTACGAACGACACATTGCGCAGGAACCAGACCACCTCGTCGAGGATGAAATCCTCGATCGCGGCATATAGCGACAATTGCACCGCGCCCTTGATCTTCGTGTCCAGCGCATTGATGCCGTCCCAAAGGTCGCGCAGGCCATAGGCGGCCCGGACGGCCACAAAGGAGCGGGCGATCTCCGCACTGTCGGCGCCGGTCTGGTCCGAGATCCGCGTCAGGATGGTCGGACCGCCGCGATTGACGAGGGAATTGGCGACGACGGTCGCGATGATTTCGCGCCGCAGCCGGTGCGCCTCGATCTCGCTGCGATAGCTTTTCAGCATGCGCGGCGGGAAGTAGCGCAGGAGTTCCTCGGCAAAATAGGGATCGTCGGGCACGTCGGATGCCAGGAGATCGTCGTAGAGCGTGATCTTGGCATAGGCGAGCAAAACGCCGAGTTCCGCGCGTACCAGAGGTTGGCCGGCCGCTTCGCGGTCATGCAGGGCGGCGTCGTCCGGCAGGTCCTCGACCTCCCGATCGAGCAGATCGGCCGCCTCAAGGCGTTGCATCATGCGGCGCTGATAACCGAAATCCTCCATACCCCGGCGTTGGCAGAGGCTGATGGAAAGGGTCTGCTGATAATTGTTGCGCAGCACCAGATCGGCCACCGAATCCGTCATTGAGGCCAAAAGCGTGTTGCGCCTCTTGCGGGTCAGCTTGCCGGCACGTTCCGCGGCCCCAAGCGCGATCTTGATGTTGACTTCCACATCCGACGAATTCACGCCGGCGGAATTGTCGATGGCGTCGGAATTGCTGCGCCCGCCATGCATGTTGTACTCGATCCGGGCCTTTTGCGTCAGGCCGAGATTGGCGCCCTCGCCGACTACCTTGGCGCCGACTTCCGGCGCAGTGATCCGTATCGGGTCGTTGGCCTTGTCGCCGGCATCGGCATCGGTCTCGGTGGTGGCGCGGATATACGTGCCGATCCCGCCGAACCACAACAGGTCGATATCGGCTTTCAGGATCGCCGTCATGATTTCGAACGGCGTCGCCTTGGCCTTTTTCAAACCGAGAAATGTCTGCATTTCCTGCGACAGGGCGATCGATTTCTGGGACCGGGAGAAGATGCCCCCGCCCTTGGAAATCAGCTTGGTATTATAGTCCTGCCAGGACGACCGGCCGAGATCGAAGAGCCGTTGGCGTTCCTTGAAGCTCGATTCGGGATCGGGATCGGGATCGAAGAAGATATCACGGTGATCGAACGCGGCGACCAGCTTGGTCGCCGGCGACAACAGCATGCCGTTACCGAACACGTCGCCGGACATGTCACCGACACCCGCCGCGGTGAACGGCTCGGTCTGGATGTCGCGGTCCATCTCCCGGAAATGCCGTTTGACGGCCTCCCAGGCGCCGCGGGCCGTGATGCCCATCTTCTTGTGGTCGTAGCCGGCCGATCCGCCGGAGGCAAAGGCGTCGCCAAGCCAGAAGCCGTTTTCCTCGGCAATCCCGTTGGCCGTGTCGGAGAAGGTCGCCGTGCCCTTGTCCGCAGCGACCACCAGGTAGGGATCGTCGCCGTCATAGCGGATCACCTGTCTGGGCGGGATGATCTTGTCACCTTCCAGATTGTCGGTGACGGACAACAGGTTGTTGATGAAGAGCTTGTAGGTCGCCGTACCCTCGGCGATGAATTCCTCACGGCTCGGATTGGCCGGCATGGCCTTCGGATAGAAGCCGCCCTTGGCGCCGACTGGCACGATGACGGCGTTCTTGACCTGCTGAGCCTTGACGAGACCCAACACCTCGGTCCGGAAATCCTGGGCGCGGTCCGACCATCTGAGACCACCGCGGGCGACCGTGCCGAACCGCAGATGCACGCCCTCGACCCGGGGAGAGTAGACGAAGATCTCGCGGTAGGGCCGCGGTTCGGGAAGGTCGTTGATCTGACCCGGATCCAGCTTGAACGCAAAGGTCGCAACCGGATCGCCACCCTCGCCCGTCTGGAAGACGTTGGTGCGCAGGATGCCCAGGATGAGATTCGTGAACCGGCGAATGATGCGGTCGTCGTCGAGGCTTGAAACCGCTTCGAGTTCGGTTTCTATGTCCTGACGCAGCGCCTCGGAGCGCACGTCCCGGTCCCCGGTAAAGTCGGGATCGAACCGGTCCCGGAACAATTCCGCCAGCGTGGCTGCGATATGCGGGAAGCGGCTGAGCGTGCCCCACATATAGTCCTGCGAGTACGGGATGCGGACCTGACGCAGATACCGCGCCAGGGCGCGGATGATGGCGATGTCGCGCCATGCGATGCCGGCCTTGATCGCCAGCGCGTTGAACCCGTCGTTTTCGGCCTGCTGCCGCCAGACCGCCATGAACAGGTCGACGATGCGTTGCCGGGCCTCGTCGAGATCAACAGCCTCTCCGTCCGCGCGCACCAGCGTCATATCGTGCAGATAGAAGCGCTGGCCGTCCTCTGACTGGGGTTCGACCTTGTAGGTCCGTTCGTTGATGACACGAAAACCCATGTTTTCCAGAATCGGGACGCGGCTGGACAGCGGGATCGGACGCCGCAGGTTGAAGACCTTGAGCGCGGTCGTATCCGGCGCGTCTTCGGGACGCCGATACATGCCGATCGACGTGGGCGCGTCCGGCGACAGGTTTTCCAGATGGTCCATGTCGGCCAGCGCGGATTCCGCATTGTATTGTTCGCGGTAGGCGGCGTTGAAGGCCTGCCCGTACCGGCTGAACAGGGCCATAGCCTCTGCCGGCTTTTCGCGATCGAGAAGATCCTGCAGGCCGTCTTCCCAGGTGGAGATGATGCGCTGCACTTCGGATTCGATGTCAGCACGATCGGGATTCGGCGTCTGTCCGGAATCGCGGCCGATGATGAAGTGAACCCGGACCAGGTTGCCTTCAAGGAAGGTGACATACCAGGCCGACAGGCGCCCGTCATAGATCGTCTTCAGAAGATCAGCGATGCGGACCCGAACACTTGTGAAGAACTTTTCGCGCGGCACAAAGGTAAGAATGGACACGAAACGGTCGAAACGGTCGCGGCGCGGCAGCACGCGGACGCGCGGTCGTTCGTTAAGGCGCAGGATCGCCATCGAAAAGTCGTACAGCGTGTCGTCGTCGACCTGAAAGAACTCGTCGCGCGGATAGGATTCCAGGACGTTTTCCAGCGCCTTGCCGGAATGGCTCTCCGGATCGAAAGCCGCCCGCTGCATGATACGGTCGACCTTCTGGCGCACAAAGGGGATGGTCTTCGCGGACCGGGTATAGGCGGTCGCGGTGAACAGCCCGATGATGCGCAATTCCCCGCGCAGCTTGCCCTTGTCGTTGTACAGCTTGACGCCGATGTAATCCATGTGGACACGGCGGTGGATGCGCGACTTGACGTTGGCTTTGGAGATGAAAAGCGGCTCGGGCCGCATCAGGAATTCGCGGACTTCCGGCGTGATCGTGACCATTTCGGATCCGCGACGAAGAACCCGCACGGCGGGATCGCGCAAAAGGCCGAGCCCCGGCGCATCACCGCGTTGCAGCTTGCCGCTCTTGGCCCCGCCGGAAAACGTGTATTCTCGCATCCCGAGGAATGTGAAGTTGTCGTCGTCCAACCATTCAAGGAACTGGATTGCCTCGGCAAGTTCGGCCGCCTGAACCGGCGGCGGCGAATACCGGAACCGGGCAATCGATTCGGCCAGGCGCTGCCGCATACCGCCCCAATCCTCGACGGAAACCCGGATGGCTTCCAGGAGCGAATTCAGATTGGCTTCGAGCGAGGCGCGAACCTGATCGGAATGAACCCGCTTGACGTGGATCTGAATGCAACTGACGCGCGGCGCGCTGTCCGGCGCATCGCCGTCGTCCGGCCGGACACCGGTCCAGGTGCCTTTCTTCTTGCCCGTCAGGACAAAAATCGGATGGAGAACAAGGCGCACATCGAGCCCGGCCTCGCGGATCTCGCCAAGCACCGACTGGACGAGGAACGGCATGTTGTCGTTGACCAGTTCGACGATCGTCGTCGCACGATGGGTTTCGCCGACCTTGCCGAAATCCGGATTGACGATCCGTACGGCATGGCTTCCAGGCGTATGGGCGGAAAGCGTTTTCCAGGCATCGGCAGCGATCGCCGCCAATTCGTCGGGTTCATAAAGCAGCAGGTCTTCCGCCGCACCTTGCGCGAAGAAGCCGCGGGCGAAATCGCCCAGTTTCGAGGCGCCCTTTCCGGCCTTGATGCGCGTGGCAACTTTCTTGATGAGTCCGGCTTTTTGCTCTTCTTCCTGTAATGCCACGTTCGCCTCCCGTTCGTGCATCGATCGGGGCGGTCGAGCCGACCGTCCCGCCACATGGCGCCGATTCCCGGTCATCCGATCGCATCATGACCGCACCAGAACAAACCGCAAGGGCGAATGTCCCTTAGTCCGCCACGAATTACCCGCGATTCACGTTGTCTTCGGCGCCGGTCGGACCGTACCCGTTCTACCCTTAACAAGGCGTGACATTATGGCCGCGAGACTTGCCGGGGATTGTTGCATCGCAATAAAAACCTTCGAATTCTACTGTAAGCTCAAAACTATTTATTCTTCTTCATCTTCATACCTTGGCATTACGTCAACGAATACCCACGTGTCACTATTACCAATAGCAATAAGGACAAAAATAATGCTGAACCAAATGATTGTTTTCAGGGCCGCCATGACGCGGTCCGGCGAGATGGAATACCACAACCGGCATCACGACTCTTCCAGTATGAAAGTGCGTCTGCCGACGATTGCGGGCGGCGCCGTCATTGCGGCCGGCCTCGCGGTCATTATCGCTGCGCATTTCCTGCAGGTACTGCCGGACATCGCGGGCTGACACATTCGGCGGCGCGCGGTTTCAGACCGCTCCTGGCAGCGCTCCATAGACCGCGATCGGATCGCCAAGAGACGCATAATCCGGCTCCACGCCCAGCCCCGGTTCGTCGCCGGCAAACAATTTGCCGGATTCGGTTTTCGGTCGCGTCAGACCGGTCGAGCGCGTGTTGTAGTTACACAGGTCAGTGGAGTTGACGAGGTATCCGGCCGGTGTGGAAGCGGCAAAATGGGCGACCGCCGCCGTCGTGATTTCTCCGCCCCAGGTATCCTCGCTGACAACAGGTATCCGGTTCTCGACAAAGTAATCCCTTACCCGCCGCGCCTTTGACAGGCCGCCAAGATTGGAGATCTTCAGGCAGACCGTCTCGGCGGCCCGATCCTCGACGATCCGGTGCGCCATACGCATGTCGGTCACACATTCATCGAGCTTCATGGGCAAGTCGATGCGCCGGCGAACCTGAAGGCATTCTTCGTAGGTCCGACACGGCTGTTCCATAATGTAATCCAGATCGCTTGTAGCGCGTGCGACGCGAAGGGCATCGTCGACCCGCCAGCCCTGGTTGGCATCGGCCATCGCTCGTTCGCCGGCTTCAAGAAGCGGGACGGTTTGCCGGATTCGATCGATGTCCGCCGCCCAGTCGGCGCCGACCTTGATCTGGAACTGGCGATAGCCGGCCGCCCGATGCGCGGCAAGCTCGGCGCGGGTTTCCTCGACAGACTTCTGGGGCACGACACGATACATGGGAGCACCATCTGTCAACCGGCCTCCCAACAGCATCCAAACCGGCTGACCGCAGGCCTTGCCGAGCAGGTCCCAGCAGGCGGCATCGAACGGGGCCTTGGCATAGCCATGACCGCGCACAACGCCGTCCATGACCTGTTCGATCAGCGCCAACTGCCTCGGATCCCGACCCAGCAGTTCCGGCGCGACGAGGCGGGCGAGCGCTTCGACGCCTTCAGAATGCGCGACCATGTAATTCTCGCCGCACGGACAGAATTCGCCGCATCCGGACAATCCGGCATCGGTGTCGATAACCACGACGCTTGTCATTGCCGTATCGATCACATTGCCGTCACCCCAGGCATAGGTTCCCCCGACATAGGGCAGGTGGGTCCGGTAGAGGCGGATGCCGGTGATCTTCATGGCGGGCTCCGAGGCGGGCGGACAGTCGGAAACCACTACGTTAAATGGGGTTTCCGGCATGCTGCACCGGAAATGCGACAACCGGCCGAACCAACGCGGCACGCGCACTCAACGCGCCAACGGGCAGGTCGACAAGGATGCCGACGGCGCGGCGGACGGACACATTCTGGGCAACGGCAGACTTGAAACCCGACGGCGTCCGGCTTAACCCGCTGAAAAAGAGCACCGATCCGCAATCCCGGTTATCGGACAGTCCGGAAGAGCGGTATGACCCCGAACTGGAACACTTCACCTATGAGACTCCCGCAATGACCGGCAGACCGCGCCCGCGCGTCGACAGTTCGGAATCGCCCGACGCCTGGCTCCACGAGGCCGCTGCCGAGGTGTTCGCTCCGAAGTCCGACCGTGCCATCTGGTTACAGATCTACGACAGGCTGTGCCAATCGATCGCGGACGGTCGCATCGCGCCCGGCGGGCGATTGCCTGGAGAAGATCTTTTGTCCGCCGCGTTCGGTGTGACGCGTGTGACGCTGCGGCGCGCTCTGACAAAGCTGCAGCGCGAAGGCCTTCTCGAAGTCCGAAAGGGGGTCGGCGCGTTCGTGCGCAAGTCCGCAGGCTCCTACCAGATTGCAAGCGACACGCGCTTCGTTGACGCGCTCGATGCCGGCGCCGGCACCGTCTCGACACGCACGCTGGCGCTCGATCGGGCTCCACTATCCGCAAAGGCCGCCCGCGCCCTCGGCCTGGATATGACGGCGCCGGCGATCGTCCTGACGAGAGTCCGCCTGCTCGACGAGCATCCGGTCTACCTGACGACAAAATACTTTCCGGCAAGCCGTTTCGACCGATTCGAACCGATCTACGCCGAAAACCAATCCGTGATGCAGGTCTTTCACGGCCACGACATCGCCGCGTCTCGTCGCCTGGAAACCCGGGTCCATGGCGGCTTCGCGACCCGGGACGAAGCAAAGGCCCTACGCCTTACGCCGGATACGCCGGTGCTGCGGACGATCGCCGTCAATGGCGATCAGGGCGGCACACCCATCGAGTACAGTCTCGGGTGCTGGCCGCTGACCTCGGTCGAACTCGTCTTTCGAGCCGACGACACGTCCAGGAGTGAGTCCGTGTTTGCAAAATCGTGAGCTTAGAGCGCACACTCGATCGGCTCGTACCGGTCGACCTTCCGGGACGTGTTGCCCGGGAGTCGCGCCGCTGCTATGCGATAGGATCATTGGCTTGGCTCACGAGCCTACCGGAGCGTTAATGACACTTGTAGCGGAAGTCTGCTGACGTCCCTTCTGCGGGGACCTGGAGCACATGAAGCAGGTCGCGCCACGGGCGCCGGCCGCATTGTGCTGTGCCAACCATGTTTTTCCGGCCGTTTCGACTCGCCAAACCCGCGGGAGGCTCCTGATCGTCGAACCGGTCGCGCCATTCAGCAGGATTTCCAAGATGACATCCAAGACGTCTGTTCGCCCCGTCACCCGCACCGACATGCCCGCCCTTAAGGACATTGTCGATGCCAGCGGGCTTTTCCCGTCCGACATGCTCGATGCCATGATCGCCGGCTATTTCAACAACGAACCGGACAGCGGTTTCTGGCTGATTGCCGATGCCGAAGATCCGGTGGGGCTGGCCTTTTGCGCCCCGGAGCAAATGACAGAAGGGACCTGGAACCTCTACCTCATCGCCGTGCATCCGACCCGTCATGGCAGGGGAATCGGCAGCGCGCTGATCCGCCATATCGAAACAATTCTGGCCGGACAGGGCGTGCGGATCCTGCTCGTAGAAACTTCCGGTCTGCCGGGTTTCGACCGCACGCGGCGCTTTTACCGGCATTGCGGGTATGAAGAAGAAGCCCGGATCCGGGACTTCTATCAGGCAGGCGAAGACAAGATCGTGTTTCGGAAGGCGATTTCCGCAATGTGATTGGCGGTCGGTCCGGATCGTCCCCCGACCCGGACCGGTTTTCCGCGCAGCGGATTTCCAAGCTGCATTCAGATTTCGATCAACGAACCGGCACCGGGGCGCGGTCCGCCGAAAACGGTCTGAAAGCGCGCCTGAATATCGAAATCGATACAGTGCATCGGCATGAGGATGTCCGGCGCTTCTCGCTGGAAATAGTCGATCGTCGCTTCGACAGGCGGCTCCTCGTCGTGCAGGAGGTGGAAGCCGCCGATCACCGCATGAAGATGCTGGCCGGTGACGGTCTTGGCGTGTTCGCAAATGTTGCAGATGCCGGCGTGGGAACAACCGGACACGACGACCGCGCCCTTCGGCGTGCGAAAGGCAAGCGCCGTGTCGTCGGGCATCGGGTCATCAAAGAACGTGCCCCTTTCAAACGCCGTAACACGCGGGATCTCGCCGAGAAAAAAGGCGCCGTCTGCGAATTCCACAGCGTCCTTGCTTGCCCGCAGGTCGAAATCCGCGGTCAGCCGCGCCTGAATGGCGGTGTAGTCATCAAGCGTCGCCTGGTCGTCCGTCTCCAGGACGCCGGTCAGCACCCGGGGATGCAGGATCAGGGTCTTGCGGCTTCGGAACGGGTGGAACAACAGGCCGCGCGTGTGGTCCCGGTGAAAATGCGACAGCGCAATGAAGTCGGCCCGTTCTAGGTCCAGGCCGGCATGGGCGGCGTTGCGCACATAGACGTCGGAAAACCCGGTGTCGAACAGGATCCGGGACGAACCGTATTCGATCCAGGCGCAAAAGCCCCACTCGGCGAGCCAGACCATGTCGGAGGCGAGATTTTCGGTCAGAAGGCGGATTTTCATGCGATCGATTCCCGCTGAAATACACTTGGCCGGGCCCTCCAGGACGGCGTCGGCACACTACCATGTCCCTGAAAAGATGCGACTATCGGTAACGGCTGGAAAGGCTTTGCAGAACGTTCAGAGTTTTGCCGCAGACTGACACGCGGTAACGCTGATCCGAACCGGGCAGCCAGCGAGGCTTTTGGTCCATGACTCCCTTTCAATCCTATATCGAACCGGCACTTCATCGCGCGCAGATCTGGCGCCTCGCGATCGGCATTGTGGTCGTGCTGGTCTTCTGGATTCTCGGAACGGCGGCGGTGTTCTTTCTGTCAGCGGTTTTCCTGACGTCTTCGGGCGACGGAAACGGGGGCATCCTGACGTCGCTCGACAGCATCGCCACCGGGCGCTTGCCTGAAAGTGTGCTGATCATGCTGGCGACGTTTTCCGGCATATGGGTCGGGCTTTTCCTGTTGACGCGGTTCCTGCACAAACGCCCCTTCCGCACCCTGTTCTCGCCGGACCGGCGCCTCGATGCCCGACAACTCCTAAAAGGCATTGTCTTCGGCGCCGTGTTTGCCGGGATCTCCATGGGGATCGCGGTCCTGCTGGCCGGCGATCTGCGGCCCGGCCTTGCCGTCGATCGTTGGCTGATCCTGTTCCTGCCGCTCGTCGCGCTTGTGATCGTCCAGGCGACGGCGGAAGAACTGATTTTTCGGGGTTATCTCGCGCAGCAGCTGGCGGCGCGCTTTTCCTACTGGCCGATTTGGGCGGTGCTGCCGTCCTTCCTGTTCGGCTTGCTGCATTACGCGCCGCACCTGCCGGATGGCGGCGGCTTCTATTATGTGGCGGTCACGACCCTTGCCGGGCTGATGTTCTGCGCCCTGGTGTGGCGGTCCGGATCGCTGTGGGCGGCGGTCGGCGTTCACGTCACTATCAACGTCGTCAACCTGTCGGCCATCGGCATGAACAGCATCATCTCCGGTACCCAGCTCTTTGTCGCGGAGGAAAATGCCCTGATCCCATTGATGCGGGTCGATCTGGTGATTACGGCCGCGATGCTCGTCTTTGTGCTGGCGCCAACCGGCAAGATCTTCGAGCCTTCGCGCGCGGCGCCCGGTCCGTCGGAATCGGCGACAAGCGCCCCTTGATGTCGCCGGCAGCTTGAATCCATTCCCTGTCGGGGGGCAGGATAACCCAGTGCCGAATTCCCGCTTAAGGGGTCGCATCCATCGCGCCGACCGTCCCATCGTACCGACATACCCTGTCAGCGACGCTGCGTAGATAATCATCGACCGGTTTTGCGTCTGAAGGAGTGACGGCATGGACCTCAGGGCCTATCTCGACCGCATCGCCTATTCGGGGCCTCTGGAGAGGGACCGGGCGACACTCGCCGCCCTCATGCAGGCGCAGCTGGCCGCCGTCCCGTTCGAAAATCTCGATCAGCAAATGTGGCGTCCGGTTGCTCCTGACGTTGCCGGTGCCTATGCCAAGATCGTCGAGCGGCGGCGCGGCGGATGGTGTTTCGAACTGAACGGGTTGCTCGGTTGGGCGCTGTCTGAAATCGGCTTCGGCGTCGACGTTCTTGCGGGCCATGTGGGTGAAAACGGGTCGACGCGCGACAAACCGGCCAATCACAAACTCCTGCGGGTTTCAGTCGGTGACGGCACGCCCCCGCTTTTTGTCGATGTGGGTTTCGGCGGCAGCCTGTTCGCCCCGGTTCCGTTTGCCGCCGGCCGGTGGGATCAACCGCCCTATACGCTCACGCTCAGCGAGGAAGACAGCGGGTTCATGCGTTTCACCGAGGCCGCCCACGGCCGGACCAATGCCTTCGACTTCCGCACCGATCCCGTGCATTCGGACTATTTCGACGCCATCAACGACTGGCTGCAGACCCACGAGGACTCGCCGTTCCGACGCACTTTGACCGTGCAGAAGCGCCTGCCGGACCGGCGCATCGTGCTGCGCGGCCGCGTCCTGCAGACCGTTACACCGGCCAGCGCCGAGGAGAGCGTCCTGCCGTCGCGCGCGGCCTTCGTTTCGTGCGTTGTCGACCGGTTCGGGCTCGACGTGCCGGAAATCGAAGCCGTCTGGCCTGTCATGGTGGAACGTCATGCGGAGCTGTTCGGCGAGACCGCGGACGGTGCGACGGGATAGCGGGCCGCCGGGATACATGCATGCCGCGGGTGAACGCCCCGGTCAGCGATTGCGGATCACGATCTTGCCGATATGGCGCTTACTAAGAAACGCCTCCTGCGCCCGATGGAGATCCTTCAGTGCAAACTCGCCGGCAATGACCGGCCGGATTTCGCCGCGTTCGATATAGCCGATGAGATCGGTCATGACGTTATCCGGCTGTGCGGTCGACCCGTAAAGCGTCAGATCGCGCAGGTAGAGCGTGCGCACGTCCAGTTCGACGATGGGGCCGGCGATCGCACCCGCGGTAACATAGCGGCCGCCGGACCGAAGGGCATCGATCATCTCGGGCCAGCGCGGCCCAGCCACGAGATCGACCACGACGTCGAAAGACCCGGGCGCGAAGGGATCGTCGCGTCCGACGATCGCGTCGGCGCCGAGGTCTCGGACAGCGTCGGCCTTGTCGGCATTGGTCATCGCCGTGACCGTGGCGCCGCGGCGCTTGGCCAGTTGGATCGCCGCCGACCCGACGCCGCCGGACGCCCCGGTGACGAGGACCCTTTCCGCGCCGAGGGAAACACGCTGCAACATGCCTTCAGCGGTCGAATAGGCGCACGGGATCGAAGCCAGTTCAGCATCGCTCCAATCCGCGTTGACAATCAGGGCGTCGCCGGACCGCGCTACCGCGTATTCCGCAAAGCCGCCATCGCATTCAGACCCGAAGGTCTGCGTCGCCTGCGAGCCGTCCGGAGCGGCGACCAATTGCAGGGCCCGGACCAGAACCCGCTCCCCGGTCCGCGCGGCATCAACGCCGGTGCCCACAGCCACGATCGATCCGCAACAATCCGCCCCCTGGATCCGAGGGAAGGAGAGCGGCGTGCCGGACCATGACCCGTCGGCGGCGACCGCGTCGGTATCGTCCGTCGCCACGTCGGCCTTCGTGGCGCCTCTGACCGATTTTGAATACCAGGCAGTCCGGGTGTTTATGTCCGTGTTGTTGACGGAGGACGCGCTGATCCGGATCAGGACCTCGCCGGGACCGGGGTTCGGAACCGGTACGGTCTCTTGCCATTCCAGCTTGTCCAGGCCGCCGTGACCGGTCAGAACCATCGCATACATCGTTTCAGGTACCGTCATCGTTTCATTCCCCTGACTGTCCGGCCGGACACGGCCTTGGCATCGGCGTTTAAACCCGGGATTAACCGTCCTTGAACGCTCGAGCGCGCACCTTACGTTCGGCGAGACTGAGGAAAAGCCGCCGGGCCGTCTTCGAGCAACGCTCAAGCGGCGTCGCCGGCCGAAGCCGGACCCATGAACCGACGGCGATCGGATGCGTCGCGCGGATGACAAACCGGCGAAAGACTTGTATGAGTGCGCCGGCAATTATACGTGACGAAACCCTGGACAAAAAGGATCGGGACGATGACCGCGAAGATCTTCATCGATGGCGAAGCAGGAACGACGGGTCTTCAGATCCGTGAGCGTCTTGCACCGCGTCGCGATCTTCGTGTGCTTTCCATCGATCCGCAGGCCCGCAAGGACGCGGCCGCGCGCAAGGCGCTTCTTAACGAAGCCGACGTCGCGATCCTCTGCCTGCCGGACGATGCAGCCCGTGAAGCGGTGGCGCTCGTCGACAATCCCGACACCCGCATCATCGATGCCTCGACGGCGCATCGGGTGGCGGACGGTTGGGCCTACGGCTTTCCGGAAATGACGCCGGACCAGGCCGCGACAATCGCCGACGCCAAGCGTGTCGCCAATCCGGGCTGTTATCCGCAAGGACTGATCGCGCTGATCCGGCCGCTGATCGAAGCGGGTCTCGTGCCGGCGGACGCCGCGGTCGGCTACCATGCCGTATCCGGCTATACCGGCGGCGGGCGTAAGATGATCGAGCGGTACGAAGCCGGCTCGATGCCGCCTGTCCTGCCCTACGGTCTGACAGCAACCCACAAGCACTTGCCGGAGATGACGCTCTATTCCGGGCTTTCCGAGGCGCCTGTCTTCATGCCGTCGGTCGGGGCCTATGCCCAGGGCATTGTCGCGCAGATCCCGCTGGCGTTCCGCATGCTGCCGGGACCGGTTGATCTCGCAGCCCTGCACGCCTGCCTCGCGGACCGCTATGCAAACGAGCATTTTGTCGAGGTCGCCCCGCTGGAGGCCACCGAGCGCTCGGCGACGCTCTCGCCGGAAGGCCTCAACGGCACCAACATTTTGCGGCTGCATGTCTTTGGCAGCGATGCGAACGGCCAGGCCATCCTGATGGCGGTCTACGACAATCTCGGCAAGGGGGCGTCGGGCGCGGCCGTGCAATGCCTCAATCTGATGCTCGGGCGGCATGCCGCCGAAGGGCTCGACCTGCAAAACGCCGCGTAGAAGACGGGAAATGCCATGCAAAAGTTCGAATCGCTGACCGGGGTGGCGGCGCCGATGCCGTTCATCAATATCGACACCGATATGATCATCCCCAAGCAGTTCCTGAAGACGATCAAGCGGACCGGCCTCGGCGCATCGCTGTTCTACGAGATGCGCTTCAACGAAGACGGCACGGAAAATCCGGATTTTGTGCTCAACAAGCCGGCCTATCGCGACGCCAAGATCATCGTGGCGGGCGACAATTTCGGCTGCGGGTCGAGCCGGGAACACGCGCCCTGGGCGCTGCTCGATTTCGGCGTGCGCTGTGTCATCTCCACGAGCTTTGCCGACATCTTTTACAACAATTGCTTCAAGAACGGCATTCTGCCGATCACCGTCAATCCGGAAGACCTTGAAAAGCTGATGGACGATGCGGATCGCGGTGCCAACGCGACGCTGACCGTCGATCTTGCCGCCCAGGAAATCCGCGGGCCGGACGGCGGCGTGATATCCTTCGATCTCGACGCCTTCAAGAAACACTGCCTGATGAACGGCCTCGACGATATTGGCCTTACCATGGAAAAGGCGCCGAGCATCGACAGTTACGAGGAAAAGCGCCAGGCCGAAGCCGCCTGGCTCTGATAAACGCGATCCGACCCGACGCTCCGGGGCGCCGGTGGGGAGGGCCGCCATGGCGACACCGATTTCCGACAAAATTGCCTGGGGGCTGGCCGACGACACCAGCCCGCTGACCGACGTGCTCTTGGGCAAACCGGATCATTACCGGTGGGTCGATGCCGGTCCGCTGATCGGGCGCACGCTCGCCAACCAGCACAAGACCGGCGTGCGTTTCGACCTGCAGACCGCAATGGCGCAGCATTCGGAAATGGTGTCGATCTATGAGGACAATGGCGTACGGTGCCATTACCTCGATTCCGATCCGGTGCTGCATCGCAATTTCTTTGCCCGCGATTCCTCCGCCATGACACCCTGGGGCGCCCTGATCTGCCACATGCAGCTCAAGGTGCGCCGGGCGGACTACGTGACCGCGATCCGGTTCTACCAGAATGCCGGCATTCCGATCTGGCAATACGCCACAGCCGGGCATTTCGAGGGCGGCGATTTTGTGATCCTCGAACCGGGCCGGGTGCTGATCGGCTATTGCGGCGAACGGTCCGAACAGCAAGGGGCGGAACAGGTCGCGGATTTTGTCCGGGCCGAGGGATGGGAGGCGCTGGCGGCGCCGATCAGCCGGGAATTCGTGCACATGGACGGCCTTGTCGTGCCGCTCGCGCCGAAACTGCTGGTTGCCTGCCTCGATGCGCTGGAGCCCTGGCTGCTCGACGACCTCAAATCTTGGGGCTTCGATTTTGTCGACGTGCCCTATCGCGAGGCCCGCAATCTCGGCGTCAATCTGGTCGCGCTCGGCAATGACAAGGTCCTGTCGATGAAAGGCGCCGACACGCTGAACGGCAAGATGCGGGCATTGGGCTTCGAAGTCTTCGAACCGGACATGTCGATGTTCACGCTCGGCGGCGGCGGCGTGCACTGCCTCTGCCAGGCGCTGCACCGGGACACGGCCGGGTCGGCCGGCTGATTGGCTTCAGACCACGTCCTCCAGTTCCCGGGCGCGCGCGGTCAGCGCCCAATCCGGCATGCCAAGCACGACCTTGTCGAGCAGAAGGGCGAACTGATCCCGTTCGTCTGCGGACAACGGCGCCAGCATCGCCTCCTGACGATGCCGGACCATCGGCAAGACGGTATCCAGCAGGTCCTGACCGGCCGGTGTCATGATCAGCGTCTTGCTGCGCCGGTCCTCGTCACGCGCCTCCCGTTCGATCAATCCTTTCCGCAACAGGTCCGAGACCGCGCGGCTGATGGAATTCTTCGGCCGCCCCGTCGCGCCGCAGATGTCCTTGGCGGCAAGCCCCGGCTTCTGGGACAGGCAGAACAGAATCACGAATTCGGGCCGTGACAGGCCGAACATTTCACCGAGTTCACGATAGATCGGCACCGTGAAATGGTTGGCGATGAAATTGACGCGCCAGACATCGACCAGCGGCGTGTCGGTCAGCATCTTCACGGCAAGCGGTCCGAATGCACCTTCCAGCGCGCCGTCCGCATCGAAAGTCGGGTCTGATGTGCGGGTCATATTCCCCCATAGCGGAAATTGGTTCCAAAGGGAACTTTACATTTGGTTCCAATTGGAACTAGATTGGCCGCGCGGCCCGTTTCCGCACAAGGGAGGAAAATATGAAACGCATTCTTGGTGTCGTGGCCGCGCTCGGCCTCGGCCTGTCTCCACTCGGCGCCATGAACGGCGCCGAAGCCGCCGACCTGCGCATGCTCGGCGCCTTTCCCGAAGGCTTTGTCTTTACCAAGGAACTCGCCCAGCCCTTCGTCGATCTGGTCGAAGAGGAATCCGGCGGCGCCGTCTCCATCTCCATGATGGGACCGGACACGGTTCCGACTTTCGAACAGTTCGAACCGGTCCAGTCCGGCGTCTTCGACATGCTGTTCACGCACCCGGCCTACCATGCCGGCACGACGGCCGTTGGCCTGTCGATCGACGCGATCGCGTCCGATCCGAAGAAACGCCGCGATGCCGGCATCATCGGCTTCATCGATGAACATTATCAGGGACTCGGCATGAAGCTGATCGCCGCGCCGGCTACCGGCACGAAGGGCTTCCGCTATTACCTGAAAGAGCCGGTTTCCGGCGAACCGGGCCTTTCCGGCCGAAAGATCCGCGGCACGGTGAGCTATCATCCGATGATCGAGGCGCTCGGGGGCAAGGGCGTCGTGATCAGCGGCGGCGAAGTCTATTCCTCCCTGCAGAAAGGCGTCGTCGACGGCGCCGCCTGGAGCCTGAACGGCGCGAAGGACTTCAAGTGGCACGAGGTCGTCGACTATCTCGCCGATCCGGTGTTCGGACAGGTCGGCGTGATGATTTTCATGAACCTGGACGCCTGGAACGGGCTTTCCGACGACAAGAAGGCGGCCCTTGAGCGCGCGGCCCTGCGCATCGAAGAAAACGCCATTGCCCGGTTCGACGCCCTGGCCGCCCAGGAAAAAAAGGATCTCATCGACCTCGGCATGAAGATGACGTCGTTCTCCGATGCCGAAGCCGCACAATTCGAGGCGCTCTGGGCGAATGGGGTCTGGACGATCGCGGAAGAAAAGACGCCCGAGCCGGCGGCCGCCCTGCGCAAGCTGGCCCGCGAAGCCGGCATGACAAACTGAGCCTGCATGTCGGCCTCTGCCCTGCATGACGCGAGCTCCCGCCTGCTGTTCCGGCTGGCGGGAGCCGCGCTCGCGGCCATTGTGGTGCTCTACCTGTTCGAGGTGAGCGCCCGTTACCTGTTCAATGCGCCGACGACGTGGTCCGGTGAAGTCGTGCGCTACGCGCTCAGCGTCTTGATCTTCTTTGCCCTGCCCGAGATCACAAGGCGCGGCAGCCATGTTGCGATCGATATCGTGCCCTCGGTGCTGCCGGAACGCCTGCAATCGGCGCTCCTGAGGGCCGGGTTTCTGCTCGGGTCGCTCGTCTGTCTCGGAGCGGGCGCGATCGCTGGACGCGAAGCGGTGCGTCAGATCGAACGCGGTTTGATGACCAATGCGGCTCACCCGATCCCGCGCTGGTGGATCACCGCAATCATTGCGATCGGCCTGATCAGCGCGGCACTGCATTTCGCCCGCAACGGGCTCGCTCGGAAGCCGGCCGCGTGACCTGGGTCCCGTTCCTGACCGTCGGGCTCGGCCTCCTGCTGGCGCTCCTGTTCGCCGGGGTGCCGGTCTTTGTCGGGTTTCTGGCCCTCAACATCCTGGGCGTGGTCGTCCTGATGGGGCCGGCCGGCTTCGGCCTGTTCACCAACAGCCTGTTCGAAACCGCGACCTCGCCGACGCTGGCCACCGTCGCTTTGTTCGTCCTGATGGGCGAGATCCTGTTCCGGTCCGGCACTGTCGACGTGCTGTTCGACAGCATCGACCGGCTGGTCGGCAACCTGAAGGGCCGGCTTTATGTCGTGGTGATTTCGCTCTCCACCGTGTTCGGTGCGCTGTCGGGGTCCGCCGTCGCCGTTGCCGCAATGCTCGGCCGATCGCTGCTGCCGATGATGCAATCGCGCGGGTACGATGCCAAATTGTCGGCCGGAACGGTGCTTGCCGGCGCGAGCCTTGCGCCGATCATTCCGCCCAGCCTTCTGGCCATCATCGTCGGATCGCTTGCCGATGTGTCGATTGCAGGCCTCCTGGTCGCCGGCCTCATTCCAGGCCTCGTGCTTGCCGGCCTCACGCTCGGCTATGTGATGCTGCGCATGGGGCCGCAGCCGGAAGAGGAACCGGGATCCACGCAACAACCCGACCGCAGCCGCATCGAGGCGGCCTTGCGCATGACACCCTTCCTCCTGGTGATCTTTTCCGTCATGGGGCTGATCATGCTTGGTATCGCCACGCCGTCGGAATCGGCGGCCACAGGCGTTGCTGGCGCGGTTCTGGTTGCCGCGTTGTTCGGACGCCTCACCCTGAAAATGCTGAGCGAAGCGATCGGGTCGGCGGTGGCGATCAGCGCCGTTATCCTGGTCATTGTGTGTTCGGCAAAGCTCTTCAGCCAATTGCTGTCGTTCACCGGCGCAACGCGCGGCCTCGTCTCGCTGACTGCCGATCTCGGGCTCGGGCCGGACCTGACCTTCCTGGTCATGATGCTGATCCCGTTCGTCTTGTGCATGTTCATCGACCAGATCGCCTTCATGCTGCTCGCCATTCCGATCTACCAGCCGATCGTCAAGGCGATGGAATTCGATCCGGTCTGGTTCTGGACGCTGTTCCTGATCAACCTCACCATCGGCAGCCTGACGCCGCCCTTCGGCTACACGCTGTTCGCGCTGAAGGGCGCGAACCGCGATCTCACGATTGCCCAGATCTTCGGCGCGGCCTGGCCGGTGGTGACGATCTTCCTGATCGGCATGGCCCTCCTGTGGGCAATGCCCGGCCTCGTCACGTTTTTGCCGGAGGCGCTGAAATGACCGATGTCGACCTTCGGCCCCCGGTCACTCCCGCCCCGGTTAATGCGCACGATACCGCCCGGTCGCATTGGATCCGCTCCAGTACCGAACCCGGATTGTCGCTGCATGTGCGCTCGCATGAAGCCGACACCGACGCCCCGCCGGTCCTATTCGTGCACGGCGCGACCTGCGGCAGCCGGCTCTACGACATTCCGGTTCCGGGCGCCAACTGGCTCAAGTCCTGCCGCGACGCCGGATTTAACGCCTACGCACTCGACGTGCGCGGATACGGCCTCTCGCACTCGGCCGTCATGGAAAACCAGACCGCACCCTATGGACGCGCGGCCGAAATCATCCACGACATTGACGATGTCGTCGATTGGATCCGGTCCCGGCACGGCATCGACCGGATCGCCCTGGTCGGCGGATCCTGGGGGTCGGTCACCAGTTCGCTCTTTGTGTCCGGTCCGGGTCGGGACAAGATCGACCGCCTGGTGCTCTATGCGCCGATCTACGCCGAACGCAACGCGGACTGGATCGACCTGCTTGCCGACCCATCCGACCGGCAGCGTCTCAATCCGGAGTTTGGCGCCGCTCGCCTCGTCACGCTGGAGCAGACGCGCCAGCGCTGGGATAGTGAATTGCCGGCCGATGCCATCGAAACCTGGCGCGACGAGGCCGTGCTCCGGACGCTGATGCAAACTTGCTTTGCCGACGATCCGGATTCCGGCCGGCACGACCCACCGGCCTACCGGGCGCCGAACGGTACGCTGGTCGATCTCTGGTCGTGTTTTCGGGGAATCCCGCTGGTTGCGCCCGAGCGCATAACCTGCCCGACACTTCTGATCCGCGGCAGCGCGGATACAACGTCGACGCGGGGCGATGCGCTCGCGCTGTTCGACCTTTTGGGGTCACACGTCAAACGCTACGTCGAAATCGCCCACGGATCGCATTTTGCCAGTGCGGAACGGAATGGCTGGCAGATCTTCGACGAAACCAACGCCTTCCTTGCCTCCGCATCCAAGTCAGTCAGGTGACTCTGAAACGTCAGTAGCCGGCAGACCGGTCAACTACGTTGCGCAGGGGCTCGCCGCGTTCGAAGGCTGCGATCTGACCCATGATGTTGCGACACATGGGCTCCGGCTCGCTGTCTGCAGCAGAATGCGGCGACAGCGTCACGCCGGGATGGCCCCAAAGCGGATTTTCGACCGGCAACGGTTCCGTCTCGAACACGTCGAGCGATACCGCTGCGAGGGTCCCGTCGTCGAGCGCCCTCAAAATGTCGGCCTCGACCTGATGGCCGCCGCGCCCGGCATTGATGACCACAGGCGCGCCGAACCGGCTATCCCGCGCCAGGCCCGTAAACAGGTCGTAATTGAGTATACCCGTCGTGTCCGGGGTCAGCGGCAGCAGGCAGACGAGGATTTCGGTACGCGCCAGAAAGGCCTGCAAACCGTCCGCGCCGGAAAAACTTTCGATCCCGGGGATCGATTTGGGCGACCGGCTCCAGCCGGCCACCTGGAAACCAAGGCGGGAAAGCACTTCTGCGGAATCCTTGCCGAGCGCGCCGAGCCCCAGAATGCCGACCCGCACTTCGCTCGCCGCCCATTGCGACAGGGACAGCCACTCGCGCCGCTGCTGCGCGGCATCGAGCCGGCGTTGCTGACGATGGTGCAGGAGCACCTGCAGCGTCACCCATTCGGTCATGCGCTGGGTCAGATCGGCATCGATGATGCGGACCACGGGCACGTCGGGCAGCGTCTTGTCCTGCAGGATCGCATCGACACCGGCGCCGAGCGAGAAGATCGCTTTCAGGTTCGGGCTGGTCGTGAAGATCCCGGCGGCCGGTTTCCAGGCAACACCGTATTCGGCGAGCGCCGGATCAGTCTCCGGCTCGCCGGCAATCTGGATCGTGCGATCCGGGTCGAGCGCACGAAAACGCTCAGCCCAATCCGCCACGTTCCAGCCGCTGATCGACAATAACAGGCTCACGCACTCTCCCCGGTTTCAGTATCTGATTCCGATGCAACGGCGTGCAAAGACACGATCCCGCCGGCGCGGTCAAGCGGGCGCGCCCCCTGCGGGTTGGCTGGCGGCGTTTGCGGGGCGGCGGCCGGTTCGGTCCCGGCCGGTTCCACCGGCCTGTCGTCGAATTCCAGGTTCTCGATGCGGCTGCCGCGTTTGGAGATCTTGTCGGTCGACACCAGGATCTGCTCGACGTCCCGGTTGGCCTGGGCGAAGTGTTTCTGCAGGTTGATCACACGTTCGCCGAGCCGGTTGACATCCGCCATCAGCTTGCCGACCTCGGCCTGGATGACATGCGCTTCCTCGCGCATGCGCGCGTCCTTCAAGAGCGCCTGCACGACCTGGATGGAGAGCATCAGGAGGGCCGGCGAAACGATCACCACACGCGCCCGGTGCGCCTTCTGCACCACGTCCTCGTGAAACTCGTGCAATTCGGCGAAGATCGATTCCGACGGCACGAACATGAAGGCCGTGTCCTGGGTTTCGCCGGGCAGCAGGTAGCGGTCGCGGATGTCGAGCACGTGCTTGGCGATGTCCCGCTTGAATTGCTGGCTTGCCTGATGGGCCTCCTGTTCGCCGGCCGCCTCCTTGACCTTCTTGTAGGCCTCCAGCGGGAACTTTGCGTCGATGATCAATCCCGGCGCAGCGTTCGGCATCTGCACGACGCAATCCGGCCGGGTGTTGTTCGACAGCGTTGCCTGGAACTCGTAGGTGCCGGCCGGCAGGCCGTCCCGGATGATCGCTTCCATCCTGCCCTGTCCGAACACGCCGCGGGTCTGTTTGTCCGACAGGATCTGGCGCAGGTCGTGCACCTGCCCGGTGAGTTCGGAGATGGTCTTCTGGGCGCGATCGATCAGCGCCATGCGTTCATGCAATTGGCGCAGGGTGTCGGATGTGGTTTTGGTCGTATCGGCCATCGACCGGCCGAGCCGATGGCCGAGACCGTCGAGGCGCTCGCCGAGCGCGCGGCCCATGTCCGATTGCCGGTCGCCGAAGATTTCCGCCATGGTCTGCATCCGGCCGCCCATTTCGGCCTGGGCGCGCATCACGTCGGACAGGGCCGTTTCGAGCGCCTCGGAGCGGACGATTGCCTGCTTTTCCGATGCCTTCCTGGCGCCGGCAAGGCGAAACAAGGCAATCACCAGGACAACGACCAACAAGGCGATGAGAGCGCCGGCGCCGATCAGCGCTTCGCCCAGGGTAAAGGTCGTATTGGCGATGGTGAAAAGGGGGGAATCCATCGCGTCAGTGTAGTTTGATTCGGCCGCCCGGCCCAACGGGCCTCAGGGTTTCAACAGGATCAGCTGCGCCAGCGCAATGTCATCGGCTTCAGCGGGTTGGCGAAATCCCGGTTTTCAGCCTGTGCCTGGATCCATTCGCGCTTGATGCGCATCCACCAGCGGGCCTGGGTGTCGGCGTCGTTGACGAGCATTAGCGACGGGTCGTGCACCAGCCCCTCGCGCTGGCGAATGACCACGACCCGGTCCTGGTCGAGAAACACCCGCATCAGATGGCGGGCGAGCGGCGCGAAAGGCGCGACCCAGTTCATGGTGGCCCAGAAGATCTGGTAGACCTCGGTCTCGCTTTCATTGACTGGCGTGATCGCCGTCAGTCCGACGACCGAATTCTTGTCGCCCTGGATGTGTTCGATCCGCAGGCCCGGAAGCTGATAGCTGATCTCGGTCGTCACGTTGTTGCCGAGGAGCTTGTAGGCGATGTTCTGCGGCGGCAGCGCGTGGCGGACCATGCGCCAGCCATAGGGGCCCGGCTCGAAGTGCTTTTCCTTCGGCCGCAATTTCCTGGCATTGCTCTTGAACCACCAGGACGTATGCACGAAGGCGGCGTGGGTCGGATCCATCAGGCCGAAGGCGGCGTGGTCGGTGGAACACGGAAACGGCAGCATGATGGAAAAGCGCGGCCGGTCGCCGTGACCGAAATCCGGCATTACAGGCGGTTCCGCATGATCGCCCGACGGCTCCTCGCCGTCCTTGGGGAAATAGATCCAGATCAGGCCGTTGCGCTCGACGCATGGATAGGCGCCGCACTGGATGCGCGCCAGGTCGACATTCTGCCCTTCGCGCAGGCTGGGGATCTCGACACAGGCACCGGTCCGGTCGAAGCGCCAGCCATGGTAGGAGCAGGCGACCGTTTCGCCGTCGAAATGACCGTACTTCAGCGGAATGCCGCGATGCGGGCAGACATCGCGAATGGCAAACGGCGTGCCATCCGTCCGGCGCGCGATGAGCACCGGTTCGCCGAGCAGCGACTTGGCCAGCATGCGCCCGGGTTTCAGATCCGAACCCGGCAGCGCC
>JBCDLT010000016.1:0-107538 GCA_038745065.1 Pseudomonadota bacterium
GCCTTCAGCGCCTGGGGTTTCCAGACCAATCCGCATTTCAGCCAATGTGCCGACGTGGCGGACATGATCCGCGTATATCGTACGATCGAGGAAAACAGGGCGACACTCGGCTACGACATTGACGGTGTTGTCTACAAGGTCGATCGGCTCGACTACCAGGCGCGTCTCGGCTTTGTTTCGCGTTCGCCGCGCTGGGCGATTGCACACAAGTTTCCCGCCGAAAAGGCGACAACCATTCTGCGCGACATCGAGATCCAGGTCGGCCGGACCGGTGCGCTGACGCCGGTGGCCAAGCTCGAACCGGTGACCGTCGGCGGCGTCGTGGTGTCGAATGCCACCCTGCATAACGAGGATTACATCAAGGGGATCGGTCAGGACGGACTTCCGATCCGCGACGGCAAGGATTTGCGGGTCGGCGACCACGTGACGATCCAGCGCGCCGGAGACGTCATTCCGCAGATCATCGACGTCGATCTGTCGCGGCGGGACCCGGCGGCGCCACCCTACGAATACCCGACGCTCTGTCCGGCCTGCGGCAGTCATGCGGTCCGCGAGATCAATCCCAATACCGGCAAGGAAGATGCGGTGCGCCGCTGTACCGGCGGCCTGATCTGTCCGGCTCAGGCGGTCGAACGCTTGAAACACTTCGTGTCCAGAAATGCGTTCGACATCGAGGGCCTTGGCGCCAAACAAGTGGACATGTTCTACCGCGACGGCCTCGTCATGAATGCAGCCGACATCTTTACGCTGCAGACCCGGGATGCCGGGTCGCTGAAAAAGCTGAAAGACCGTGAAGGCTGGGGAACACAATCGGCGGATAACCTGTTCACGGCGATCGGCGCGCGACGGGAAATCGGGCTTGACCGGTTCATTTTCGGGCTTGGCATCCGCCATGTCGGTGAGACCACGGCACGGCTCTTGGCCCGCACATACGGATCGTTCGAGGATTTCGAAGCCGCCGTGAAAGCCGCGGTGGATACCGAAAGCGAAGCCTGGGCCGATCTCAACGCGATCGACGGTATCGGGGCAACGGTTGCCCGCGCGCTGGTGGCCTTCTTCGATGAAAGGCACAACACGGATGTGGTGCACGCGCTCTTGAAAGAGGTCCGGCCGGTGCCGGTCGAAACCGCCCGGACCGATACCGCCGTTGCGGGCAAGACGGTCGTCTTTACCGGCAGCCTGGAACAATTGACCCGGGACGAAGCCAAGGCGCAGGCGGAACGGCTTGGTGCGAAGGTTTCCGGGTCGGTCTCGAAAAAGACCGACCTGGTGGTTGCCGGACCCGGCGCCGGGTCGAAACTGAAAAAAGCCGAGGAACTCGGCATCGAGGTGATTGACGAAGCCGGTTGGATTGCCATGGTCGGTTCATGATGGGTGGAACGGGGCCGGGCGGGTGCGACAATGGTCGTCGCTCGGTCGAGGAGCAGCGATGCGCGTAGCGAAGGAACTGGCCGCTCTTTTCCTGGTTGGTGTGCTCGGGTCGGGTTCGGCCGCGGCGGCCTGGCTGGAAACAAGCGAAGGCTGCCGGGTCTTCATGAACAAGCTTCCGGAAAAGGCGGAGGCGAGGTGGTCCGGCGCGTGTTCCGAAGGGATGGCGACCGGCCAGGGCACGCTTGTCACCGAAACACGCTACGGCGAATTGACGCGCCGTTCGGAGATCAGCGGTCGCATGCAGGAAGGCCGGTTTACCGGCCCGGTCCGGCTGAACACGGGAAACGGCGACATTTTCGAGGGTGAACTGACGGAAGGCCGACTTGTGCGCGCCCGGATCCGGTTTGCCGACGGACGCCTGTACGAAGGCGATATCCGAAACGCTGGTCCGCACGGCCAGGGAAGCATGACCTATCCCGATGGCGGGCGGTATGTCGGATCCTGGCGCTATCAGCTTCGGCACGGTGAGGGATCCTTCGTGACCAGCAAGGGCATGCAGATCTCCGGCACGTTCAAGAACGACAGGTTGCGCGGCCGGGCCCGTTTCGTGCTGCCGGACGGAACCTGGTATGAGGGGCCGACCCGTCGGCAAAGACCGCACGGCAAAGGGCGGTGCGGGCGAGCGGAAAGCACCGACTCGGCCAAATGCGCCTTCCGCAACGGCGTGATGGTTCAATAGGTCTTGCGCCCTCCGGTTGCCGGGCCGCATGGCCGAACGGGTATCGCCTTGATATAGTCGCCGCTTGGTCGGAGATTCGGGCTCGTCCGACCCGAAGCAACCGGATTGGGGACACAAAATGCCGGCATCACCGCCGTCCGCTTCAAACGATCTTACCGCTCCCGCACCCGCCGGAGGCGGTATCGCGGCCCGCGCCATGGCCGCCCGCAACAAGCCCACCTATCTGGAGGGATTGAACCCGGAACAGCGTGAAGCCGTCGAGACCGTTGAGGGTCCGGTTCTCGTACTGGCCGGTGCCGGCACCGGCAAGACGCGGGTGCTGACGACCCGGATCGCGCATATCCTCGCCACCGGCCAGGCCTGGCCCAGCCAGATCCTCGCCGTGACCTTCACAAACAAGGCCGCGCGCGAAATGAAGGACCGGATCGGGGCGTTGATCGGCGGCGGCGTGGAAGGCATGCAATGGCTCGGCACGTTTCACTCGATCGGCGTCAAGATCCTGCGCCGCCACGCGGAACTGGTCGGGCTCAAATCGGATTTCACGATCCTGGATACCGATGACCAGATCCGGCTGATCAAACAATTGATTCAGGCCGAGGGCCTCGACGACAAGCGCTGGCCGGCGCGCCAGTTCGCCTCGCATCTCGATGGCTGGAAAAACCGCGGCCTGAAGCCGGACGATGTGCCGACCGGAGAAGCGCGTGCCTTCGCCGACGGCAGGGGCGGCGCGCTCTACAAGGCGTATCAGGACCGTCTCCGGGTCTTGAATGCCACGGATTTCGGCGATCTCCTTCTGCATCCGATCGAGATCTTTCGGACTCATGAGGACGTCTTGAAGGATTATCAGGGCCGGTTCCGCTTCATGCTGGTCGACGAGTATCAGGATACCAATGTCGCGCAGTATTTGTGGTTGCGACTGCTCGCCCAGGGCAATCGCAACATCTGCTGTGTCGGTGACGACGATCAGTCGATCTACGGCTGGCGCGGCGCGGAAGTCGACAACATCTTGCGGTTCGAACATGATTTTCCCGGCGCAAAGGTCGTCCGGCTGGAACGCAATTACCGCTCCACACCGCCGATCCTGGCCGCCGCTTCGCATCTGATCGCGTATAATGAAGGCCGGCTCGGCAAGACCCTGTTCACGGAACTCGACGACCCGGATGCCGAAAAGGTTCTGGTGGCATCGGCCTGGGATTCCGAGGAGGAAGCGCGGGCGATCGGCGACGACATCGAGTCCCTGCAGACCAAGGGGCACCGGCTGAACGACATGGCCATCCTGGTGCGCGCCTCGTTCCAGATGCGCGAGTTCGAAGACCGTTTTGTCACGCTCGGCCTGCCGTATCGCGTGATCGGCGGACCGCGATTCTATGAACGCATGGAGATACGCGATGCGCTCGCCTATTTCCGCGCGACATTGCAGCCGGCCGACGATTTGGCCTTCGAGCGCATCGTCAACACGCCGAAACGCGGCCTCGGCGATGCGACAATGAAACTGATCCACACTTTCGCGCGGGCGCGCGACGTGCCGTTGCTTGCCGCTTCGCGCGACCTTGTTCTGACCGAAGACCTGCGGCCCAAGGCACGCGGTGCCCTGAAAGCGCTCGTCGACTGTTTCGACCGGTGGCGCAGCCAGGCGGACGGGCTGTCGCATATCGAACTGGCGGAAATCATCCTAGATGAGTCCGGCTATACCGAGATGTGGCAGAACGACCGGTCCGTCGAGGCGCCGGGCCGGCTTGAAAACCTGAAGGAACTCCTGCGCTCGATGGAGGAGTTCGAATCCATGCAAGGGTTTCTGGAACACATCTCCCTGGTCATGGATTCCGATCGCGGCGAGGACGAGGACGCGATCAGCCTGATGACGCTGCACTCGGCCAAAGGGCTGGAATTCGATACCGTCTACCTGCCGGGTTTCGAAGAGGGGCTGTTTCCGCACCAACGGGCGCTCGACGAGGGCGGACGTTCGGGCCTGGAGGAGGAGCGGCGGCTGGCCTATGTCGGGCTGACGCGTGCGCGCAAGAGGGCGCGAATCTGGTTTGCCTCGAACCGCCGGATACACGGTTTGTGGCAGTCGACGATCCCGTCGCGCTTTGTCGACGAATTGCCGGAGGCCGCCGTCGACGTTCTCGATCAGGCGTCGAGCTATGGCGGCTATGGCGCCGGCGGGATGGGCGGCTATGGCGCCAGCCGGTTCGATACCAGCGATCCGTTCGACAGCACCTATTCGACGCCGGGCTGGCAGCGCGCGCAGCGCAACAGTCGCACAGGGTCCAGCGGCGGACAGAAACGCAGCGGCTCGCGCCTGATCGAAGGCGAATTGGTCGCCAAGAGCGTGATTGGCGGCACATCCGACTATTCGGTCGGCGAGCGCGTTTTCCACCAGAAATTCGGTTACGGTGCCATCGCCGTCATCGACGGCAACAAGCTCACCATCGATTTCGAAAAGGCGGGTCGGAAACGGGTCGTGGATTCGTTCGTGGAACGCCATTGACGCGGCTGGGCTGTCGGCGAAGCATGATCGAAGTATGAACCCCATCCAGGCGCGCTTCCTTGCCGACGAAGCGACAGCCAAGCGGTACGCGCGGCTTATTGAACCGGCCTTCGAAGACGACGGCTTTCCGATCTCCTGTTTCGCTACGGCCGAAAGCGGCCCTTGGGCGGTTGAAATCCTGTTCTTCGACCTCGATCGGGCAACAGCCGAAAGCCGATTGCGGGCGATTCTGGCGGACGTCTTCGATTCGCTGTCGATCGAGATTGAAGACCTGCCGGACCGCAATTGGGTCGCGGTCAGCCTTGCGGGCCTGGCGCCGGTATCGGCCGGCCGGTTCCTCGTGCACGGCAGCCATGATCGGGCGCAGCGACGCGGCTTCGGGCACAACATCGAAATCGATGCCAATCTGGCGTTCGGGACCGGACATCACGGATCGACGCGGGGTTGTCTGCTGGCGCTCGATACTGTTCTGAAGTCCCGGTCGCCGCAGCGCATGCTCGATCTCGGATGCGGATCGGGTGTGCTTGCCTTTGCCTGCGCGTTGGCAACCCGGCGATCCGTCTTGGCGAGCGACATCGATCCGGTCGCGGCAATCACCGCTCGCCAGAACGCCCGGATCAACGGCGTTGCCTCCCGTGTCGACATCATCGCAGCGGACGGGTTCCGGCATCCGGCCTTTGCCGGAGCGGCGCCGTTCGACCTCGTGCTCGCCAACATCATTGCGCGGCCGCTCACCGCGCTCGCGCCCGATCTCGCCCGTCATCTGGCGCCGTCGGCGACACTCATTCTGTCGGGATTGCGACCGGAAGACGGACGGCGGGTGCTGGCCGCCTATCGCCCTTATGGGCTGGTGCTCGGTTGGCGGCTGTTGGATGCAGGCTGGCTGACTCTCGTTTTAGAGCGGCATTCCCGCTGAGAAGCGCACTCGGCAGTCTTTATCTGTCTCAAAAATGCGATGCCCGCCCCCGGTAAGGGCCGGGAGCGGGCATGGTGGTTCGGACCTGTCGGCTCGAAAGTCTTAGAAAGTGCGGAACGTGGTTCCGGTCTTTTTCAGTTCCGAGCGGGAATATCCGTGGGCCGCGAGCGTCTGATCATCCAGGTCGAGGAGGTAGGTATTCACCTGACGCTGGGCTTCGCGCATGCGAGCTTCGACCATCGCGTTGAGGACGCGGCGAAACACCGACGGGCGGGCAGGGCTTGCGGAACGCGGGTTTCCGTGCAGGGCAGAAGAAATTGCAGACATGGTATCTCTCCGGGTTTGTGACCGTCGACCGTTGCCGCAATGGCATGCCGGTCTTCTGATCGACTATTTTTGACGCTTTGCCTGTCGGCGTTTTCTCCGGACAGGCAAACAACCCGAGCGTTTTCCCTAACGACGCTGGAAATAGGCTATTTCAACAGTGTCTTCCAGTCCTAGGAAAGCATAACAGCTATGCGATTTGTGCATGATGAGTTAATTTTTTGATAAAATTGGCAGTATTTAGGAATTAATTCTAATAATATCTGATCGTGTATTTATTATCGATATTTAGATAGAGAGATTTCATGCATTGTCGGATGTGATGAAATGAAAAACAGCGTAAATATTTTGTATTCTCTATGATTTTCCAGGCCCTGATCAGCGATGTTCCTCAACACTCTGCTCGATCAGTGCGGAATTGAAATAATTCAGCGCTTTCAGATGCGCTGCACTGCCAACCACGGCCGTCGGCTGATGCGGATCGACGACCGGCAGCGTCGTCTTGCCGCTGTCGTCAAAGACCCGCAAGGCGGTTTCGAGCGAATCGCCCGGAGTAAGACTGGGGCCGTCGGTATCGGGATCATAAACCTCCGGCGCCGAATCCGGCGGATTGCGCACCATGAAGTCACGGACCGTGACCCGTTTGACGAGCCAGGCGTGGGGGCCTTCCTGAAGGATCAGTCCGCGGGTCTCCAATTGCCAATGGAAGAACGAACGCCCGTGAACCGCCTGATGCAGGCCGGTCGCAATCGCGGCGGACAGGAGGAGGGCGATCGAAATGCCGTAGCCGCCGGTCAGTTCGAACACGATCATGGTGGTGGATAGCGGCGCGCCGAGAATTGCGGCCCCGACGGCGCCCATGCCGAGTATGGCGTACAGGCCGTGGCTCGAGGCGAGGTCGGGGAAGGCGGACGCGGCAATCAGGCCGTAGGCTCCGCCGGTCATGGCGCCCAGAAAAAAGGCGGGCGCGACGATGCCGCCGCCGAAACGCGAGGCTAGCGTGATCGCTGTCGCGGCGGTCTTGGCAACCAGCAGCATCAACATGAGGGTGATCGGCAGTTCCTGGCGCAGGGCAAGGTCCGTCGCTTCATAGCCGACGCCGAGGATTTCGGGAAAGAACACCCCGATCGCTCCGACCATCAAGCCGCCGATAACCGGCCGCATCCAGAGCGGGATCGTGACATGCCGGGCGACCCAGTCGGTTCCAATCAATGCGAACTGAAAGATGATGGCGACGACGGCGCAGGTGATGCCGAGGATTGCAAAGGCCGGAAACTCCCAAAAGGACGTCACCTGATAATCGGGAATGACGAAAGCAGCCGCATCGCCGAAATAGAGGCGCGATACGACCGCACCGGCGGCGGAGGCAATGACGATCGGCACGAACGCGGAGAACGCGTAGTGACCGAGGATGACTTCATGGGCAAACAGCACACCGGCAAGCGGCGCGTTAAACGACGTTGAAATCGCTGCTGCGACGCCGCAGGCAAGCAGAACACGGCGCGCGTTATCGGGCAAGCGCAGATATCCCGAAATTGCCGCACCGATCGTACCGCCGAGATGCACGATCGGTCCCTCGCGACCGGCACTGGCCCCGCTGCCGAGCGAAATGGTCGTCACCACGGCGCTGTAAAATCCGTGCTTGAGATCGAGCGTGCGGCCGCCGAACGTCTTGGCTTCCATCACATCGGCAACACCGCCCGCACGGCGTCCGCCCATGAGGCGTTGCAGAATGATTCCGACAACAAGCCCCCCGAGAGCAGGAGCGATCAGGATAACCCACCAGGGCAGGTCGGCAGCGGCCGTTGCGACTTGTTCGGACCGGGTGCCGAGCCAGGCAAGTTGGACCAGGCCGATTGCCTCGCGAAAGGCGACCGCCATCAGGGCGACGCCGAAGCCAACCAGAACGGCAAGAGACCAAAGCTGAAACTGCCGCGTCGAAAGGAACAGCCGCAGGTTCGGCTCGATCCAGGACGTCACCATTGCGACCGTACGGCGGACCAGATTGACCATGACGCGGCCCGTAACTCGACATCAGCTGTCCAATCCGGCACGGCCCTGAGA
The DNA here is from genome assembly GCA_038745065.1 of Pseudomonadota bacterium. Lineage (GTDB taxonomy): Bacteria > Pseudomonadota > Alphaproteobacteria > Rhizobiales > JANQQB01 > JANQQB01. The sequence goes on from JBCDLT010000016.1 coordinate 7,906, forward strand.
CAATGGCCAGGCGGGACGGGGACTGGAATGTGTCCGGAACACGGCACGGCGGTCAACGCAGCGCGTTCGACGCCGGTCCGCTTGCAACCGACCGAATTCGGCCGGCCTGCCGCGATCCAGCCTATCGCGGCCCGGCCCGTTGGAAGAGCTTACGCCTTCGCCGTTTGTTCGGCAACGGCCCGCTGAATGCCGATTCGTCGCCCCGCCCGGTCCGGCCAGTCATATCCGGCATGGGCCTCGCGCATGGCGTTCATCCGTGCCATCACGTCGTCCGGCCAGGGCGAGACCTTCTTGGCCCGCATGTCGACATGCAGCGACATCTGTTCCTGGGTCGCCGATGCCCACCCTTCATCGGCATGATAGAGCGTCTGGAAGACATGCGCCCGCTTGGCGTCGCAATCGAGGAATTGCAGTTCGCAGACGACCTTGTCCGTCTCCGCAAGTTCGCGGAGGTAACAGACATGGACCTCGGCGGTGAAAAACGAGGCGTCGCGCGCCCTGATGTAATCCGGTCCGAGACCGAAACCTTCAAAGGCCGCGTCGATGCACCGGTCGAACAGGACATTGTAATACGCCATGTTCAAATGACCGTTATAGTCGATCCAGGTCGGTTCAATCGACATTACGGGTGAGCGGAACAATCCGGATGGTTCTGAAAGCATGGCGTAACCCGTTGAATTGCGTGACAGGAAGGGGACGTCGATAGCCAGGACTCGGGAGGTCAACCTCCTCAATCATTCCTGATTAAGGTAACCCGCAGAAAGCGTCCAGCGCCGCACTCATCGACCGGTCCGCGACCCTGCTTCTCCTGTTTTCCTGTACCGGATTGGTATATAAACGGGTTGAATTCAAAGCAAACGCTGGTCTTGCCGGATGCTGCAGCATCGTTGGCGAATGGATCAGGCGAAAGGGAGACCGGAATGAGCATCGTGGACCTTGAACCGGAGACCCGCCGGGAGGCGGTCGAGTCCGCGATCGGCGTCTTGCGACAGCGGTTCGGCGAGAACCTTGTGACGTCCCAGGCCGTACGCGAACAGCACGCGCACACGACCACCTGGCTGCCGAACGAAGCGCCGGATGCAGTCCTGTTTGCCGAATCGAAGTCCGATGTCGAAGAGGCCGTCCGGGTCTGCGCCAGCTATAAGGTGCCCATTATTCCGTTCGGAACGGGAACTTCGCTGGAAGGCCATGTCAACGCACCGCTCGGCGGCCTGTCGGTCGACACGTCGCGCATGAACGCCGTGGTGGAGGTGCATCCGGAGGATCTGGATTGCGTCGTTCAGCCGGGCATCACGCGCAAGCAGCTCAATGCCTATCTCCGCGATACCGGATTGTTCTTTCCGATCGACCCGGGCGCGGATGCCAGTATCGGTGGCATGTGCGCGACGCGGGCGTCAGGTACCAATGCCGTGCGCTACGGCACGATGCGCGACAATGTGATCGCGATCGAGGCGGTCATGCCCAACGGCGAAGTGGTCAAGACAGCGTCTCGCGCCAAGAAATCCTCTGCCGGCTATGACCTGACCCGGCTGCTCATCGGTTCGGAAGGCACGCTCGGCGTGATCACCGAGATCACCCTGAAACTCTATGGCATCCCGGAGATGATTGCCGGCGGCGTCTGCTCGTTTCCGGATGTCGAATCGGCCTGCAACGCGACCATCATGACGATCCAGTCGGGCATTCCGGTGGCGCGGATCGAATTGCTCGATACGCTCCAGGTCCGGGCCGCAAATGCCTATTCGAAGCTCTCGCTGCCCGAACAGCCGGCCCTGTTCCTGGAGTTTCATGGCACCGAGAGCTCGGTCAAGGAACAGTCCGACCTGTTCGGCGAATTCGCCTCGGAATGCGGCGGTGGCACCTTCCAGTGGGCGACCCAGGCCGAAGATCGCAACAAGCTGTGGCAGGCGCGGCATGACGCTTACTGGGCGGCTCTCGGCCTGCGGCCGGGCGCCAAGGGCGTCTCGACCGATGTCTGCGTGCCGATCTCCCGGCTGGCCGAATGTGTCGAGGCCACCCGCGCGGATATCGAGGAAAACGGGCTCGTCGCGCCCATCGTGGGCCATGTCGGCGACGGCAATTTCCACGTCCTGGTGCTGACAGACATGGACGACGCGGATGAGGTCGCCCGCGCGGAAGGATTTGTCGAACGGCTCAACTGGCGCGCCCTGGAGATGGAAGGTACCTGCACCGGCGAGCACGGAATCGGGCAGGGCAAGCGCAAATATCTCGGTCGTGAACTCGGCGAAGAATCCCTGTCGCTGATGCGGCTCGTCAAGTCCGCTGTGGACCCGGACAATATTATGAATCCCGGTAAGATCCTGGCGTGAAGGCGTCCGGCCGCCGGCGTGGCGTAAACGGAGATCGAAGCTGAACTGGCTCTACAACACGATCGGCGCGCTGATCATCGTCGTGCTCCTGACGGCTCTCATCGGTCCGTACTTCATCGATTGGACAGCCTATCGGCATGCCTTCGAGGAGCAGGGCGAACGGCTGTTCGGCCATCGGGTCAAGGTGTTGGGTACTGCCGATGCGCGCCTTTTCCCGGTTCCCTCGCTCACGTTCACCGACGTGCGTATCGGCGACGTGGAATCGCCGTTGATGACGGTCAGCCGTTTTGAGGTCGACATCGAACTCACCCCGCTGATCAAGGGCGAGGTGCGGGTTCTCGACATGCGGCTCGACGAGCCGGACCTCGATCTGACCCTCGACGAGACGGGGCGCCTGTCCTGGTTCCTGCCCCAGGACGGTTCCGGACGCCGCCTGCCGCTCGACCCGGCGCAATTCTCGATCGGGACGCTCTCGGTCCAGAGCGGCCGCATTCGCGTCGACGATCTCGCATCCGGGCAGCAATATGCCTTCGACGATGTCGGCTTCAGCCTCGAGGCACGTTCGCTTTTCGGACCTTACAAGATCGACGGCAGTGCCGTTTTCGATGGCATGCCGCTGTCGCTGCAGGCCGGCACCGGTATCTACCGGGAGGGCGAAGGCCTGCAAGTCAAACTGCGCGCGACGCCGGCCAGTCTGCCGATGAGTCTGGCGCTCGACGGGGTGATGACGTCGCAGACCGGTCGCCTGACCTATGAAGGGACGATGGTTGCCGAGCGCGTGCTCGCCGATGAAGAAGAGACGAACCCGGTCCGGGCCGAGGGTCGGTTCCTTCTCGATGCCGAAGCGTTTCGCGCCAGCGAGCTGGATATCGCCATCGGCTCCGAGGACCGCTCGCTAAGGCTTGAAGGGGAGGGTGCGGTCACGCTCGGTGATGCGCCGCGGTTCGAGGCCGACCTCATCGCGCGCCAGATCGACCTCGATCGTGCACTTGGCCAGGGGCCGTCTGATCCGCTGTCCATCCCGGAAGCGTTCGAACACATCGTCGCGCTGATCAAGGCATCGCCCCGTTCCGGCGTGCCGGGGCGCCTGTCGATGAAGATCCCGGGGATCGTGGTCGCCGGTGGCTTGATCGAAAACGTGGCGATCAAAGCGGGCACGCGGGCCGACGGCTGGGCGATCGATTCGATCTCCGCCACGCTGCCGGGCCGCACGGGATTTGCCGCTGAGGGCCTGCTCGGCTTGACGTCGGCAACGTCTTTTTCCGGCCGCGTCCTGATGCGGGCGCCGCAGCCCTCCGCTCTGATCGGTTGGCTCGATCCCGAAAACGCGAAGATCGGGCGGCTGGATCCGTTCGAGATCGACACCAATTTCCAGGCACGGGCCGGATCGGTCGAAGTCGACACGTTCTTTTCCAAAGTCGGCGATTCCACCATTTCGGGCTCGGCCAGCTGGTTCTCGAACGGTCCGGACAAGCCGTCCAGCCTTTCGGTCACGGCGACGGCAGACAGTCTGGACCTCGACCAATATCTCGACACGCCCGGAACGGCCAATCTGATCGCCCGGTACACGGCGCCGGTGGCCGATCTGGATTCGCTGATCAAGGTCAGTGCCGGCAAGATCCGGATCGCCTCCGTCGACATCGAAGGCGTCGACGTGAACGCCGCGTTCGCCGACGGCGCGCTGATCGTCGACCGCTTTTTTGTGGAGGATCTCGGCGGCACCGAAGTCGATGCCAGCGGCACGGTCAAGGATGCCCTGACCACGCCCGCAGGGGCGTTCGATCTGTCGGTGTTTGCGACCGACATTACGGGGCTGACCCGGGTTCTGGATGCGATCGTGCCGGAAAGTCCAATCGTTGAAGCGCTGCAGCGCCGGCGGTCGATGTTGGCACCGCTCGCGCTGACCGGTCGGCTGGAAGCCCGCGCACGCAGGGGCGGCACTGAAGCCGACCTGACGCTGAAAGGCGATGTCGGGCGGACCTCGCTCGACCATCGGTTGGCCTTTGCCGGCCGGGTGGACCGCTGGCGCGATGCCGAGATCGACATCGACGTAACGGCTGGCAACCAGGACGGCACACAATTGCTGCGTCAGCTCGGCTTCGACGTGCTGCCGCTCGCCGCCGCCGACGACGGACGGGTGGCGGTAAAGCTTGCAGGAACCGCGGCCGGCGGTCTGAAGGGAAGAGCGGAGATCCAAACCGGTCTTGCCGGCGCCGATTTCGAAGGAACGGTAACCCTTGCGGAAGGCAAGGCACTGAACCTGGACGGAACGATCAGCGGCCGCACAGGCGATCTGGCATCGTCGCTTTTGTTGGTCGGCCGGATGGTGCCGATCCTTGCCGGCAAGATTCCGGTAGACCTCTCGGCGGTGGTTTCCGGGCAAGTTGACCGGCTGACCCTGCGCAAGGTTTCCGGCCGGTTCGGCGGCGGTCCGCTTGCCGGCGATCTTGTCTACGACGCCAGTAAAGAAGTCCCTCGGCTGACCGGGTCTCTCGATCTGACCATTGTCGATATGCGCTTCCTGAGCGAACTGGCGCTCGGTGCCGACGCCTGGTCCGCCATCGACGGGTCGCCGTCAGCCGACTGGCCGTCCGCGGCGTTCGGGCCGCCGCTCCTGGGCGGCCTTGATCTGGACATTGCGCTTGAGACCGACCGACTGATCTGGTCCGAGGCCCATCCGGTGACCGGTGCCGGCATGACGCTGCGCCTGCGCGACACGAACCTTTCGGTCGACGGATTGAAGGGAAACGTGCTCGGCGGCAAGGTGTCCGGCGCGATCGCGATCGCGCGCACGGCCGGCGAGGCGGTCGTGTCCGGGCGAATGCGGATGGACAACGTTCTGATCGAAGAAATCGTCTGGAAACGCGACGGCCGACCGGTCGCCGGCGGCACGCTCGATCTGGCCTTCGACTTCGAAGGGTCGGGACGGTCGATCGCCTCGGTCGTCAGCGGCCTGAGCGGCGGCGGTACGATGGCGCTGCGCAAAGGCACGCTGCGCTCCATGAATACCGGCGCTTTCGACGCTGTCGTGCGCGCCGCGGATGCGGGCCTCGAACTGGACGATGCCAAGGTCCAGTCCGTATTTGTCGGCCATCTGGATTCCGGCGCGCTCGATTTCGATGAAATCAGCGGCTCCTTTGCGATCGCCTCGGGTATTGCACGGGCGCGCAATGTCGTCTTGAGTACGCCTTCGGCAACCGCCTTCGGCGGCGCGTCGGTCGATCTCGGGCGCTGGACGGTGGAAAGCGACTGGTCGATCAAGGTCGATCCCGGGGCGAAGGCGGTCGCCGGGGCGGATCCGGAAGTCGGCCTGGTGTTTGCCGGTCCGCTCGATGCGCCGGCGCGCAAGCTCGATACGGCGCCGCTGCTTGCCTATCTGACCCTGCGCGCCTTCGAGCAGGAGGTCCAACGGGTCGAGGCGCTGCAGGCCGAAATCCTGGAGCGTGATCGGCTGATCCGTGAGCTTAAGCAACGTCGCGTCGAGATCGCCGCGCTTGCCGCGGAACGGGAACGCCAGGCGGCCGAAGAGGCGGCCCGCGAAGAGGCCGAACGTCTGGCGCCGCCGGTTGCCGATGACACGACAGTACCCGATGCCGACCGTCCGGACGGCACCGGCGATGCCGCCGACAGCCCGGCGCCGCCGGCAAATGACGGACGCCGGGCGGGCCGCGCCGCCGGCTCGTTTGCCGACCGCATCAGGCGGACGCTTGGAGATCCCAATGCGCTCGGCGGGCGTCCTCTGCTTCTGTCGCCGCTGCCGCCGCCGGTCGATATCGATTCCGTACCGGGGGGCTGAGGCGGCAATGGCCGACGCTCTCAACGATCATCGGGCGGCGACAGAGCCGCAGTCGACCGCGCCGCTTCCGGGGAAAGCTGTCGGAAACAGCGCGGATGCGATCTGGCTCTTCGACGGGGTCTGCGTGTTGTGTTCCGGTTCGGTTCAGTACACGCTTCGGCATGAACGTGGGCCGACCATCCGGTTCGTGGCCATCCAGTCCGCGGAGGGCCGCGACCTTGCGCATGCCCACGGGATCGATCCGGACAACCCGGATTCCTTCCTGTTCATCGAAGGCGGTCGCGCGCTCGCGAAGTCGGATGGCGTGATTGCGCTTTCCCGGCATCTTTCCGGCCCGGCTTCCTGGTTGCGCCGTGCGCGTATATTGCCGCGTTTCCTGCGCGACGGTCTCTACGATCTGGTGGCGCGCAACCGCTACCGGCTGTTCGGCAAAAAAGTCTCGTGCACGCTGCCCGATCCGGCGCAGCGACACCGGTTCACGCTTCCGGATTCTCCATGAAACCGAAACGGGTCCTGCTGATCGGCGGGACCGGTGTGTTCGGGCGGCGGCTGGCGCGGCATATCGGTGCGCGAAACGATATCGAACTCATCCTCACATCGCGCTCAAGTCAGCGTGCCGAAGCGCTGGCGCGGGATCTGAACACACGCTTGAAGACCGAGGGCAAGAGCACGGACGCGCCCGCAATTTCCGGGATTTCGCTCGACCGGCGCGATGCCGACGCGGCCTTTTTGGGCTCGCTTTCTCCGTGGCTCGTTATCTACGCTTCCGGGCCCTTTCAATCGTGGGATCACGCCTTGGCCGGGGCGGCTATCGCAGCCGGCGCGCATGTCATCGACCTGGCGGACGCCCGTACATACCTGCTGACCTATCCGGAAGCGCTCGATACTTCGGCGCGCGCGAAGGGCGTCGTGGCATTGGCCGGCGTCAGCACCACGCCCACGCTTTCCGAGGCTGTGGTCACCGAACTTGCAGCGGATTTTCGTCGGGTCGATACGATCGACATGGCAATCGCGCCGGCCGGCAGGAGCGAAGTCGGTCCCGCGGTGCTCGATGCCATACTCGGCATGGCCGGCCAGCCGGTTCCGATCCGAGACGAGGGCCGGCTCTCATCCGGGATCGGTTGGAGCGACCAACAGACGATTACGATACCGACACTGGGGCGACGGTCCGTAGCGCGTGTCGAGACCATAGACGCCGAACGTTTGGGCTTGTTGGGTCGGTCGGCGTTGCGTGTGGCGTTTTTTGCAGGGTTGGAGTCGTCTCTGGAGCGGTTCGGACTGCACGTCCTGGCCGCCCTGCGCCGGCGCGGCTGGTTGCCCGACCCGAAACCGCTTGTGCCCTTGCTGTTCTTTCTCCGGCGGATCCTGCGCGTCACGGCGTCAGATCGCGGCGGCATGGTCGTCCGCCTGACCGGCATCGGACGAGACGGTTCCCGGGCGGAAGCCGAATGGTCGCTGGTCGCGGAAGAAAATGACGGCCTGTCGGTGCCGATTCTTCCTGCGGCCGCTGCCGTAGGAGCCTTGCTTGCTCGTCGTCTCGAACCCGGTGCCCGGCTTGGTCCGGATGCGCTGCACCTTGCGGATATCGAGGCGGAAACATCGCCCTATGCCATCGAAACGCGGATCCGACGCCGGAAACTTGAGGGATCGGTCTTCCTGGCGGCACTTGGCGAGGCGGCCGAGGCCGCCCTTCCGAAGGCATTGCGCCGGTTTCATGCCGCCGACGGGGCGCCGGTCTGGCAGGGCAGGGCGGATATCGATGCCGGTACAGGGTGGCTTTCCAGTCTTGCCGCCGCCGTTTTCGGATTGCCCGCTGCCGGGCGCGATGTTCCGGTTACTGTCTCGGTTGACCGGCGTATCGGACCGGACGTCGGAACGAAGATCGATCCCGTGCCGCCCTCCTTCCATACCGAAATCTGGTCGCGCCGATTCGGCGATCGCCGGTTTTCATCGACGCTTCATTCGACCCGGCCCGGCATCGTGACGGAAGCGGCCGGGCCGTTCGCCTTCGATCTGGGGGTTCAGTGCGACGCGGACGGCCTCAGCCTGCCCGTTGTCGGATGGCGTCTGTTCGGTGTCCGAATGCCGGTTGTTCTGGCGCCGGTGTCCGTGAGCCGGGAACATGTCGACGACCAGGACCGGTTCCGCTTCGACATTCGTGTGTCTTTGCCGACCGGCGGTTTGCTGATTGCCTATCGCGGCTGGCTGATGCCGTTGGCCGATGCCGGATGAGCCGCACAGGCCAGCCCCTGGCCAATCCGCCGCTCTCAGCCTTCAGTGCCTTCGGTTTCGCCTTCCTGAAGGTCCCCGCGAGGGAAGACGGCAAGTTCACGGCGTTGCGACGGCAGCGGGATGAAATTCACGGTCAGACCGCTCGGCCGCACGGTGCACAGGCCGATCGAGGCGCCTTCCAGCATGCGGATCTCGTGATGGGGATGCAGGATATCGAGCTGCGAGTGATGGCCGTTGCCGACGATCACCGGCACGCCGTGCCAGTGAGCCACGCGGTCCTGGTGGATGTGTCCGCACAGCATGCCGATGACGTTGCGGTCGCGGATCAGATCCCCCAGACGCCTGCTGTCTGCCAGCCGGATGCTCGCCCATTCATCCGCGTCGTCGTCAAGCGCCGGCGGGTGATGCACCATGAGGAGCTTTGGCAGGCCGGCTTCCCGGTCGAGAGCGGCGTCGAGGAAATCGAACTGGGCCAGATCGAGCACACCGCCGATCCGGTCGCCGCGGCTTGAATCCAGCACAATGATATGGATGCCGTCGATGACGGTCTCATGATCGTAAGTCACGCGCAGGTTTCGGCTGCGGTCGAGCATGCCGCGGTAGAACCCGGCTCGCGTATCGTGGTTGCCGAGGGCATAGACGACCGGCATATCGAGATCGTCGATCAGACCGCGGACCAGACGATAACTCTCGATGTCGCCCCGGTCGGTCAGGTCTCCGCTGACCGCGATGAAGCTCGGCTTCTGGGGAATATTTTTGATAATTTCCAATACTTTGCGAAGAGTTCCCAAAGTGTCGGATGAATTATCGGCTTCTGCGCCGTCTGCCTCGCAGATGTGCAGATCGGTCAAGTGTACAAACGTCTTGGCTGCCATGGTGTCGTTCCTGTGCGATCCGGAACGGAACGGAACCGAATCGATCAACACCCAGTAACCAGACAGGATGTGGATGGCAATGGCATGACGTTTGGGCACAAGCGGAATGCGGTCGCCGTCGGGCAACCGCATCCTGCCGTCATGAACCGCCCGGCCACTCAAGCGGCGCCGCGTAGACGGATTTCGTCGAGCGCTTGGATCAGGAGGTCGGCAACCCGCTCGACCGAGGCCGGATTCTGTCCGGTCACAAGCCTGCCGTCGCGCACGGCGTGGGATTGAAAGTCGTCCGTGCCCTCGAATAGCGCACCCTTTTCACGCAAAGCGGATTCCAGCAGATAGGGTACCGTGTCCTCCAGCTGAACGGCGCGCTCTTCGGAATCGGTAAAGGCATTGATCTTACGCCCTTCGACGATCGGGCGGCCGGATGCGGTTGTCGCGGAGACGAGGCCGGCAGGCCCGTGGCACACGGCGCCGATTACCGCACCGCGGTCGAAGGCCCTGCCGATCAGGGCCGCCAGCGCTTGACTCTGGGCGAAGTCCCACATCGTTCCGTGACCGCCGGGCAGAAAGACAAGGTCGAAGGCTGTGGCGTCGAATTCGGCAACGGGGCGGGCCTCGGCCAGGGCCGTCATCGCGTCGGCGTCGTCGAGAAAACGTTGAACGTTCGGCTTGCGATCGCCTTCGCTGCCGAGGGAGCCTGGATCGATCGGCGGTTTTCCACCGGAAATCGTGGCGAAGCGGATCGCTATTCCGCGATCCCGAAGGGCAAAATACGGCGTCGCCATCTCGTCCATGTAAAAGCCGGTCGGGCGATCCGTTCCCGGGATGCGGTCTACGGATGTCAGCACGATCAGGGCGGTCTTGGTTTGGGAAGCGGTCATCGGTTCATCTCCATGTCGCTGGCCGGGTTGGCCGACGCACCGTCCGTAAACCGATCCCGATATAGAAAAACCAAGGTAGATTTGATAACTGTCATAAGGATTTTTTGTATCGATCACGCCGAATGCTGCTCTTTCTGAAGACCTTTCTCGCCGTCAGCCGGACGGGCTCGATCACGCGGGCCGCGGAGGATCTGGATCTGACCCAGCCGACAGTCTCCAGCCATATCCGGGCACTTGAGAACGCGCTCGGCAAACCGCTGTTCCAGCGGCATCCGCGCGGCGTCGTGCCGACCGCAATCGGGCTGGATCTCGCCCGGTCACTTGGCACCAGCCTCGACGAGGCGGAAGCGGCCTTCAATGGATTGCGCGCCCGCTCCGAGGATCTGAAAGGGGTTGTCTATTTGGGCGGGCCGGCCGAATTCATGGGCGCCCGGTTTCCGCCGGTGCTTGCACTGCTCGTCGATGCCGGGCTCGATGTGCGCGTTCAATTGGGCGGGCGCGAACGGCTCTACCAGCTTTTTGCCGCGGAAGAGATCGATATCGGCATTACCGCGTCGGAACCGGACAGCCCGGCGCTCGATTACGTGCCGGTCCATAGCGAAACGCTGGTCGCCGTCGCCGCGCCGGAAATCGCTCGAACTCTTGGAGAACGTCCGGACGATGCTACACGGTGGCTGGCCTACGATGAGACCTTGCCGCTTATCCGCAGTTATCTGATCGACGTTTTCCGGCTCGGCAGCAACGACCGCGCTGTCGCGGTCGTGCCGAGCCTGACGTTTCTGCGGGATCTCGCCATGTCCGGCGCGGGTGTGACAGTACTGCCGGATTACCTCTGTCGGGATGTTCTTGACGACGGCCGGCTTGTGCGGGTTTTCAAAGGCAGCGCGACATCGACGAACACGCTTTATCTGGTATGGCGGCGGGCGACTTTGCGGCACCCCCGCATCGTCTTCGTCCGGGATTTGATCCAGGCGCAATTCGACGGGGGCTCGTGAGCGATCGACCTACCGATCGGCGCTTTGGGCGCGAAAGAAGCGCAAGGCTTCCAAACGACACGCCGATGCGAGATTGCTGCCTTCCCGGTTCTGATCGATGTCCTGGATGAGGGCAGCCAGCGACAGTGTGCGCGCCGCCGCCATCTGCTCCAGGACCTGCCAGAATTCCGGTTCCAGCGACACGCTGGTCCGGTGACCGGCAAGCGAAAAGGATCGTTTGACGTTCACTCCGGTTCCCGGTCGCGCCGGTGACCATCGAGATCCCGCTCTGCCCGATCCGACTCGACGTCCTGGCGTTCGCGCTCGGCCTTGGTGCGGCCGTGGCGCTGGCGGTTCTCTTCCGCCGCGCGCTCCTTTTCTGCCCGATGCCGGCGTTTGCGCGCCTGGCGCAGGTTGACGATCTCAGCGGGCATAGCGGTTTCGCCTATTTCGGTCCGAGCATCTGTTCGGGGCGCACGACCGCATCGAATTCCTCTTCGGTAACAAACCCAAGGCCGACGGCTTCCTCGCGCAAGGTGGTTCCGTTCTTGTGCGCCGTTTTGGCGACCTTGGTGGCGTTATCGTAGCCGATTTTCGGCGCAAGCGCTGTGACCAGCATCAGCGAGCGGTTCATCAGTTCGGCAATCGTATCGGTATTGGCCTCGATCCCGACCACACAGCGTTCGGCGAAAGACACGCAGGAATCGGCAAGCAGGCGGACCGATTGCAGGAACGTATAGGCCATGACCGGCTTGTAGACGTTCAGCTCGAAATGCCCCTGGCTGCCGGCCACTGAAATTGCGGTCTGGTTGCCCATGACCTGGGCGCAGACCATGGTCATCGCCTCGCATTGTGTCGGATTGACCTTGCCCGGCATGATCGACGAACCGGGCTCGTTTTCCGGCAGCGACAATTCGCCGAGGCCGGATCGGGGACCCGAGCCGAGAAAGCGGATGTCGTTGGCGATCTTGAAGAGCGAGGCGGCTGCCGTGTTGAGGGCGCCGTGCGCGTAGACCATGGCGTCGTGCGCGGCCAGCGCCTCGAACTTGTTCGGCGCGGTCTTGAAGGGCAGGGCGGTGAAATTCGCCACTTCCTCGGCAAAGCGTTCGGCGAAGCCGACTTTTGCATTAAGCCCGGTGCCGACGGCCGTGCCGCCCTGGGCAAGCAGGAACAGGCCCTGGCGGGCTTCCTCGATGCGTGCGATTGCCAGATCCATCTGCGCGGTATAGCCGGAGAATTCCTGGCCGAGCGTCAGCGGGGTCGCGTCCTGGGTGTGGGTGCGGCCGATCTTGATGATGTCCTTGAAGCTTTCCGCCTTGTCGTTCAGCGCATTGCGGAGAACGGCGAGCGCCGGCAGCAGGCGGTGATGCACTTCTTCTGCGCAGGCAATGTGCATGGCCGTCGGAAACGTGTCGTTCGAGGACTGGCCGCGATTGACGTGGTCGTTGGGATGGACCGGATCCTTGGAGGCAATGGTGCCGCCGAGGGCTTCGATGGCGAGGTTGGAGATCACCTCGTTGGCGTTCATGTTGGACTGGGTGCCGGATCCGGTCTGCCAGACCGACAGCGGAAAATTGTCGTCGACCTTGTTCTCCGCGACCCGAAGGGCTGCGGCGGCAATCGCGTCGGCGAGTTCCGGTTCGATCGCGTCCAGCGCCTTGTTGGTCAGCGCCGCCGACCGTTTGACGATGCCGAGCGCCCGGATCAGGGGGGCGGGCATGGTTTCCGTACCGATGGCAAAGTTCATCAGCGAGCGCTGCGTCTGCGCGCCCCAATACTTGTCGGAGGGGACTTCGAGCGGGCCGAAGGAATCGGTTTCAGTGCGGGTCGAGGACATGACAGGCTCTGGGTAGGAGGGACGGGCTGCCGCGATATACAGCGCAGGCCGGTGTCGAGACAAGAGCCGGAGCCGATGCCGGATCGGAAACCGTGTCTGGCGTGTCACCGCTCGCTTGCACGAGGCCTCGTTATTCCTTTTGGTTATAGGGATACAGCTATTTCTCATTAGCCAGGAATTTCTGCGCGGACCATACTCGATCGCACGATCACAGAGAGCAGTCAGCAAGACTGCCGATTGGAGGATATTCCGTGTCACCGGATAGCGCCGTTTCCAGCGATCTCGTCACCCGCATCGACGCGTTTCGCGGCCGGACCTATCCGCCGTTCGAAGTGGCGGTGCACCAGGAAGGCGTAGCGGCCTTTGCGGCGGCGGTCGGAACAACAGAGGATCCGGTGCCGCCGACCTACCTGTTCGGCCTGACGATACAGGCCGGCCAGTCGTTCAACGTTCTGGACGACATGGGCGTGCCGCACGCGCAGGCCGTGCACGGCGAACAATCCTTCGACTATCATGCGCCCGTCCGCATCGGAGATAGGCTGACCGGCCGGCAGCGCATCCGCGATATCGGCGTCAAGAAGGATGGTGCCCTGATTATCGTGCAGATCGAAACACCGCTCAGCCGGCCTGACGGGGCGCCGGTCGCAACGCTCGGATCGACGATCGTGATCCGAGCCGCAAGGGAGGGGGCCGAATGATCGCGCGGGCTCGGCTTCCGGACGTCGGCATGGCGCTTGCCGAGCGGCACTTCGAACCGCTGACACGCGCCGGCATTGCTGCCTACGCGGACGCTTCCGGTGACCGCAATGCGATCCATCTGGACGACGACGCGGCACAACGGGCCGGACTGCCGGGCGTCATCGCACATGGCATGCTGACCATGGCACTGCTCGGGCGCTATCTGACGGATCTCGTCCCGCAGGAAAACGTTCAGCATTTCGAGTGCCGGTTCGTCGCAATGGCCTTTCCGGGCGACCGGATCGCCTGCCGAGGCCTGGTGTCGGACGTTCAGTCATCGGAAAACGATCGGCGCCACCTTGTTCTGGACCTGCAAGCCGCCAATCAGGCCAATCAAACGCTTGCGGCCGGCCGCGCAATCGTTGAGGCGCCGGCGGCGATCACCCAAACAACGGACGGTCCCGATGCCCTATGACGCCGAAATCCCTTACGGCGCCTATTGGTCCACGCCGTTCGCCAAATGGCAGGGCAGCCTGGCACATCTGAACGCAGTGGAGTTCGCGGCTCATGTCGCAAAGGCCGAACTCGACCGGCGCTCGATCGACCCCACATTGTTCGACTATGCGGTGCTCGGCATGACCGTGCCGCAGCGCCATTCGTTCTACGGCGCGCCCTGGCTGACCGGCATGATCGGCGCCGCGGACGTCAGCGGGCCCACGCTCAACCAGGCCTGTGCGACCGGCGCCCGATCGCTGCTTGCCGCCGCCCATGAAATCGGGAGTGGGCTTGCGACCTGCGCGCTCGTGGTCACCTGCGACCGGACGTCGAACGGGCCGCATCTCTACTACCCCAATCCATCAGGACCGGGCGGTACCGGGTCGGCGGAAAACTGGGTCATGGACAATTTCGGCTGCGATCCGCTCGGCGGGCACGCCATGGTCGACACCGCCGACAACGTCGCGCGCCGGCATCAGATCTCGACCTCGGAACAGCACGACGTCGTTCTGCGGCGCCAGGCGCAATATGCCGAGGCGCTCGCCGACGATCGCGCCTTCCAGAAGCGGTACATGACATTGCCGTTTGACGTGCCATCGGCAAGCTACCGCAAAGCCTTGGGAACGATGGAGGGCGACGAGGGGTTGTTCACGTCGACCGAGGAAGGCCTTGCAAAACTGCGCCCCGTCAAGCCGGACGGTACGGTCACCCTCGGCGGCCAGACACACCCGGCCGACGGCAATGCCGCCCTGCTTGTCACGACGCCGGACAAGGCCCGCGAGCAGGCGTCTGACCCCTCGATCCGCGTTGCCCTGAAAGGGTTCGGGCTCGCCCGCACCGACTTGGCGCATATGCCGGAGGCGACGATCCCGGCCGCCCGCCAGGCGCTCGAACAGGCGGCCCTTCGGATCGACGACATGGACGCCATCAAATCGCATAATCCGTTCGCCGTGAACGACATCGTGTTTGCCAGGGAGACCGGCGCTTCGCTCGATGCCATGAACAATTACGGCTGTTCGCTGATCTGGGGACACCCGCAGGCTCCGACGGGCCTTCGGGCGATCATCGAACTGATCGAGGAACTGGCGCTCAGGGGCGGCGGCACCGGCCTGTTCCAGGGGTGCGCGGCCGGGGATTCGGCCATGGCCGTGGTGCTGACCGTCAGCGATCGATCGGCCTGACACTGCCTTGCGGACCAAATCTGGTGGGGAATCGACGATGGGAAAACTGGACGGCAAGACGGCGCTGATCACCGGATCCGGTCGCGGCATCGGTCAGGCGATCGCCGTGAAACTGGCGGGCGACGGGGCGCGGATCGTCGTGAACGATCTGGATCCGGAGCCGGCCGGTGAGACGGTCGCCCGGATCAAGGCGTCGGGCGGCGCTGCCATTGCCGTGCCCGGCGACGTCACGGAGCCCGGCTTTGCCGACCGCTATGTCGCGGCCGCTGTCGAGGCCTATGGCGGGATCGACATCATCGTGAACAATGCCGGCTATCCGTGGGATGCCGTCGTGCAGAAGATGAGCGACGACCAGTTTCAGGCGATGCTCGACGTGCATCTGACGGCGCCTTTCCGCGTGCTGCGGGCCGCTGCCGACCCGATCCGGATCGCCGCCAAAGCGGAAGCCGAAGCCGGCAGGACGGTCGTGCGCAAGGTGGTCAACATCTCCTCGATCGCCGGCCTGTTCGGCAATCCGGGACAGAGCGGCTATGCGAGCGGCAAGGCCGGTGTGGTCGGCCTGACACAAACCCTTGCCAAGGAATGGGGGCGGTATAACGTGACCGTCAATTGTGTGGCTTTCGGGCTGATCGAAACACGGATCACCCAACCGAAAGGGTCGGGGGCCGAAACCGCACAGATCGGTGATCGGGAAATCGCCATGGGGGTGCAGCCGGCCGTGCTGGATACCATCCGTCAGATGATTCCACTGGGCCGCGCGGGCACGCCAGAGGATGCGGCGAATGCCGTCTATCTCTTCTGCATTCCCGAATCCGACTACATTTCAGGCGAAACGCTGCTGGCGTCCGGAGGCCTCAAGGGCTGACGCGCCGGCAGCGACCGAAAGGCCAGAGCACGCACCCGACCCAATCGACAGGGTCGCACAAGGGAGAACGCCATGCCGATGAAGGACAACGGAAACGAACAGTCGACGGGTCGCCATCCGTCACGGCGCCAGTTTGCGGCCGGCATCGCAGCCGGCGCGGGATTGCTTGCGGCGCCCGGCGTCCTGGGCACGGCCCGCGCGGTCGGAACATTGAAAATCGGATGCCTGGCGCCGTTGACCGGGTTTTTCGCGCGCGAGGGCCAGGCCTGCAAACGCGGTTTCGATCTCGCCCTTCCCATGCTGTCCGATCGGGGGCATTCGATCGAGATCATCATGGCGGATACGGAATCCAATCCGGACAGGGCCCGCACGGCGGCGGAAAAGCTGATTGCCGAGGGCGCGCAAATCCTGATCGGTACGTTTGTGTCCGGCGAGACGGCGGCTGTCGCGCAGGTCGCCGAGCAAAAGGGCATTCCGCACGTCATCAACATCGCCGCCGCGCCACAGATCACCGAACAGGGATACAAGTTCGTCTTCCGCAACTTCGCGACCGGACCGATGCTGGTGATCAACGGGCTCGGCCTTTTCAAGGATCTGTTCGCGGCGACCGGCACCACACCGAAGACGGCCGTCTTCATGCATGTCAACGACACGTTCGGCACCGCCATGTCGCGCGGCGTCGGCGCGCTGTTTCCGAAACTCGACATGCCGTTCGAGATCCTCGACACGATCGCCTACGACCCGAAGGCCCGCGACCTGTCGGTCGAGATCGCCAAGGCCAAAGCGACCGGCGCGGACATCGTCATGCCGGTGTCGCATGGCGCCGACGCCATCATGCTGGTCCGGGAAATGGTCAAGCAACGGTTCGATCCGATGGGCGTGATGACGCCCGGCAGCCCCGGCACCTACGACGCGCAATTCATCAAGACGCTCGGCAAGTTCTCCGAATACGTGATCGCCAACGTGCCCTGGATCGATCCCACGACAGAGATGTCCAAGGAACTGATCACCCGGTTCGATTCCCTGTTCCCGAACGACGACCTGGAGCTCAATGTCGGCTTTTCGTTCGAAGCCGTATTGATCGCGGCCGATGCCTTCAAGCGCGCGGGAAGCGCCGACGCAACGGCGCTCGCCGAGGCCTTGCGGGCCACCAAAATCGAAGAGCATGTCATGATCGGCGGACCGATCGCGTTCGACGAAAAGGGCCAGAACGTCAGCATCAAATCCGCGGCTTTGCAGAACCTCGGTCGCAAACCGACCGTGGTGCTGCCGCAGGGATCCGCGGAAGCCGAACCGGTCTTCCCGATGCCGGGATGGCGCGACAGCGCACGTACCTAGTCACTCAACGCTCCGGATCCGCCCGGTTCGCAACGCGCATAACGGAAACGCATGACCTGGGACATCGTTGCGAACATCCTCATCGGCGGCGTTCTGACCGGTCTGGTCTATGCGCTCATGGCGCTCGGCCTGTCGGTCATCTTCGGTGTCATCCGCGTCGTCAATTTCGCGCACGGGGAAATGACAGCCCTGGCCATGTATGCGGCCGTGCTCCTTTTCGAGGGCGGGCGACTGGACCCGGTCCTGTCGATCCCGCTGGTCGCCGGCGGGCTGTTCGTGCTGGGCTACATCATGCAGCGCCGGCTGGTGGAACCGTTCATCGGCCGGCCGGAGCATGAGCAATTCATTCTGCTGCTGTCCGTGGCCGTCATCCTGACAAACGGGTTGCTGATCGCCTTCGGGCCGGACGCTAGGGGGATACTGACGGATTATTCGTTTGATTCCTACGCATTCGGCCCAATCATCGTCGACAAGACGCGGGTGATCGCGGCCGCAGGAGCACTGGTATCGGCGCTCGGCCTTCTCGCCTTCTTCCGCTATTCGCGCACCGGCAAGGCGATCCGGGCCTGTTCCGACAATCTGCTCGGTGCCCGCGTTGTCGGGCTCAACGTGCCCCGTCTCTACGGCCTGACATTCGGCCTCGGTGCCGCGGCCGTCGGCATTGCCGGCTGCCTGCTCGCCCTGGTGATCGACGTCCTGCCGCCGCTCGGGCCGGAACTGACGCTGCTTGCCTTCATCATCGTCATCGTCGGCGGTCTCGGTTCGATGACCGGGGCGCTTCTTGGCGGCATCCTGATCGGCATGTCGGAGGCGATCGCCGGACTGTTGTTCACGCCGTCGATGAAGTCGATGCTGTCGTTTGCGCTGCTGATCCTGGTGCTTGCGCTTAGGCCGCAAGGGCTTTTCGGAAAGCGGGCCCTATGAGCGGTCGCGTTCTGTCGGCGGGTGAGGGCTCCTCAACGCGGGCCCGCATTGCCCTGGCCTTGTTTTTCGCAGCGCTTGCGATTGCCCCGTTTCTGGTCGGCGATTTTCTTCTCTCGGTGCTGGTGATCATTCTGTATTTCGCGTTTGTCGGCCAGGCCTGGAACCTGATGATGGGCTATGCCGGGCAATTGTCTCTCGGACATGCGCTCTATGTCGGGATCGGAGCCTATGCGTCGGCGGCCCTTTTCGTGCATTTCGGCATTCCGCCGCTGATCGGCGCGCTGCCGGCGATGGCGCTCGCCGCCCTAGTCGGGGCGTCGATCGGATTGCTTGCCTTCCGGTTCCGGATCGGCGGGGTCTATTTCGCGCTTCTGACCATCGCTTTTGCGGAATTCACCCGGATCCTCGTGTCCCATATCGGTTGGCTCGGCGCGACCGAGGGCTTCTTTTTGCCGATCGAGAACCGGACGGATATCGACCTTGTCGCGCTGCGCGGCCCGCCGCACATGTTTTATTACATCTTCCTGGTGCTGACCGGCGCCGCGTTGCTGGCGATCCGGCGCATCATGGATTCGCGGCTCGGCTATTACTGGCTGGCGATCCGCGAGGACGAGACCGCGGCCGAGGCCGCCGGCATCAACATCTTTCGGTACAAGATGATCGCGGTGATGATTTCCGCAGGGATGACCGCACTGGCCGGCATCGTCACGGCGTTTTATTACAACAACCTGTTTCCGACCGATGTGTTCGGTATCCACCGGTCCATCGAAATCATCCTGGCACCGATCGTCGGCGGTTTGGGAACGCTGTTCGGGCCGATCGTCGGCGCGTTCGTGCTGGGCATACTCGGCGAAGGCCTGACCATCGTGCTCGATCAGGCCGGGATCGCGACGGCCGGCGTCAAACACCTCGTCTACGCCGTTTTCCTGTTTCTCATCGTGCGCTTTTTGCCCGGCGGTCTGTGGCCGTGGCTTGCCGCGCGCCTCGGCCTCGACCGGGACTGGCGGGCATGAGCGACACCCCGCTGCTCACGGTGCGCCGCCTGCGCAAGAGCTTTCGCGGATTGCTCGCCGTCGACGCGGTCACTTTCGATGTGGCGGCCGGGTCGATCACCGCCATGATCGGGCCCAACGGGGCCGGCAAGACCACGACGTTCAACCTGATCGCGGGCGTCATGGCGCCGGATGACGGGGAAATCCTGCTCGACGGACAACGGCTGAACGGCCTGCGGCCGGACCAGATCTGCCATGCCGGCATCGGGCGCACGTTCCAGATCGTTCGGCCGTTTCCGAAACTGTCGGTGCTCGACAACGTGCTGGTCGGCGCGCTGCGCGACGGCTCGTCCGTGCGGCAGGCGCGGCGGGCTGCCCTGGACGTGCTCGATCTCCTCGGTCTTGCCGGCGAGGCCGGCAAACCGGCCGCATCGCTGACCCTGCCGGAACGCAAGCGGCTGGAAGTGGCCCGGGCGCTCGCAACCGGTCCGCGTCTCCTGCTGCTGGACGAGGTCATGGCCGGTTTGCGCCCAAGCGAAACCGACCGGCTCGTCGAGACCTTTCGCGATCTCAACCGGCAGACGGGGGTCACGATCCTATTGATCGAACATGTCATGCGGGCGGTGATGGCGCTCAGCGATGTCGTTCATGTGATCAATACCGGCCGCCTGATCGCGGCCGGTCCGCCGGACGCGGTCGTCTCGGATCCGGCCGTCCTGGAATGTTATCTGGGCGAGGATACGGAGATCTGATCGCATGGTGCTCGCGGTTTCCGATCTGGATCTCTTTTACGGCGACGCGCAGGCGCTTTCCGGTGTGTCGATTGACGTTGCGGAAGGAGAGATCGTCGCGATTGTGGGGGCCAACGGCGCCGGCAAGACAAGCCTGATCCGCGGCATTACCGGCCTGGTGCCAGCGCGGTCCGGGCGCATCGTCTATCGGGGCGAGGACATAACCGGCTGGGAGTCGCACCGGATCTGCGAAAAGGGCGTCGGCCAGGTGGCGGAGGGCCGCCAGGTGTTTCCGAGCATGAGCGTGCTCGAAAATCTGGAAATGGGCGCGATGACGCGGCGTGCGCGGTCAAGCGCGCGGTCGTCGATGGACGAGGTGTTCGGCCTGTTTCCGCGTCTTGCCGAGCGGCGCGACCAGACGGCGGGAACGCTGTCGGGCGGTGAGCAGCAGATGCTTGCCATCGGCCGGTGCCTGATGGGGCGGCCCGATCTGATCCTGTTCGACGAGCCCTCGCTGGGCCTCGCGCCGGTGATCGTGGCGGAAATGTTTGCCATCGTGAAACGCCTGAACGCGGACGGCCACGCCATCGTGCTGGTCGAGCAGAACGTCTCCGTTTCCCTGAAACTGGCCGATCGCGGGTATGTTCTGGAAAACGGGCACATCGTGCAATCCGGACCCGGCCGCGAGCTGCTCGCCGATGACGGCATAAGGCGGGCCTATCTCGGACTTTGAAGCCATGGACCTTCGCCAGCTCAGACATTTTGTGGCAGTCGTCAGACACGGCAACATGCTGCGCGCGTCGCAGGCCCTGCATGTCACGCAGCCGGCCCTGTCGAAAAGCATCAAGAGCCTGGAGGCCAGCGTCGGCGTCACGCTCCTGAAACGCAGCCCGCGCGGCGTCGACCCTACGCCCTACGGGCGTCAGCTTTTCGACCACGCCAAGCTGATCCTCAACAAGACGCGTCAGGCGGAAGAGGAATTGCAGGCGGCTGTCGACGGTCACAAGGGCCATGTAGCCATCGGCTTCGGCGCGGCCATTGCCGGCTCTCTCCTGCCGCAATCCGTGTTGTCTGTGATCGGCGCGCAGCCCGGCGTTACGGCGTCGATTCTCTCGAAACCCTTCGACGAGATCCTGGTGCTGTTGAGGGAAGGGGAACTGGATTTTGCTTTCGTTGTGTTTCCGCCGGAACCGCAGCAACCGGGCCTGGTCTACGAGCCGCTCATTGTCGACGTTTTCCAGACGCTGTGCCGGCCGGCGCATCCCTTTCATAACGGCTCACCGGTGTCGCTCGACCGGCTGACCGCCGCCGACTGGGTGCTGTTCGACCGACCGAGTATCATGCAGGCGCGATTTTCCTCGCTGTTCGTCGACGCCGATCTGCCGGCGCCGCAGCCGACGCTCACCACAACCTCGGTCTTCATTCTGAAATGGGCGGTGCGGGAAGCCGACTTTCTGACTTTTGCACCGACCGGCCTGTTTCTTGACGATCTGGAAGCCGGTCGTCTGGTGGCCTTGCCGACCGAGCTCGAAACGGTGCGGATCAAGGCCGGCATCGTCTACCGGCAAGACGACATCCTGCCGGCCGCCGCCGATGCGGTCGTGAGGGATCTGCGGTTGCGCCGCACCGACGCCATCGAAGCACTGGCGGGGCATGCCGGTCCCATTGAAAGCCAATAACAATCAAAGGGAGGAAAAACCATGACGGACCCGCAAAGCGACCTGTTTGCGACGCCTCGCGTGACCCGCCGGGACCTTGCCGACGGCGCCTTCGTTTTGAGTGCAGACGATCCCTTGCGCGCCTATCCGGAGACGCTTCAGGCGCATCTCGATCGCTGGGCGTCCGAAACGCCCGAAAGTTGGTTTCTGGCGGAACGAAACGCTGCCGGCGACTGGGCGCCGCTGACGTATTCCGAAGCCCGGTCGAAAGGCCGCGCGATCGCATCCGGCCTCTTAAGGCGCGGGCTGACGGCCGACACACCGATCATGATCCTGTCCGACAATTCGATCGACAGCGCGCTTTTGCAATTCGGGGCACTTTATGCCGGCATTCCGTTTGCCCCGGTCTCGCCGGCCTATTCGTTGCTCAGCCAGGATTTTCAGAAACTGCACCACATCCGTGCCCTTTTGGAGCCGGCGCTGGTCTTTGCCCGGGACGGGACGATGTTCGCGCGGGCCATCGGCGCGCTCGGCCTTGACGACACGCGGGTCGTCGTGAGCGTCAATCCGCCCGAGGGCCGCTCCGTTGCGGCCTTTGCCGACCTGATCGATGCCGCGCCGGACAACGCCCGCGTCGATGCCGCCAATGCCGCGGTCGACGGCGATACGATCGCCAAGATCCTGTTCACCTCCGGGTCGACGGGAGAACCGAAGGGCGTCATCAACACACACCGGATGATGTGCTCCAACCAGCAGGCCATTGCGCAGATGTGGCCGTTCCTTGAACGGCGGCCGCCGGTCATCCTCGACTGGCTGCCGTGGAACCACACCTTCGGCGGCAATCACAATTTCAATCTGGTGCTGCGCAATGGCGGCACGCTCTACATCGATGCCGGCAAGCCCGTGCCAGGCCTCGTCGAGCGTACGATCGCCAATCTGCGCGACGTCGCGCCGACGCTTTATTTCAACGTGCCGCGCGGTTTCGACATGATCCTGCCGGCTCTGGAATCGGATCCGGCCTTCCGGGATTTTTTCTTTTCCGAACTGGACCTGATCTTTTATGCAGCGGCGGCCCTGCCGCAGAGCGCCTGGGAAAGGCTTGAAGCCCTGAGCGTCGCTGCCCGCGGTCATGCGCTCCCGATGACATCGGCCTGGGGCTCGACGGAAACCGCGCCGCTGGCGACCAGCGCGCACTTTCCGCTCGACAGGGCAGGGATCGTGGGCGTGCCGGCGCCGGGAACCGAGATCAAATTGCTGCCGAACGGCGACAAGATGGAACTTCGCATCCGCGGGCCGAATGTCACGCCGGGCTATTATCGGCGTCCGGACCTCACCCGGGCCGCGTTCGATGCGGACGGGTTCTACATGATCGGGGATGCCGGATGTCTGGCGGACGAGACCGATCCGTCGCGCGGCCTCGTCTTCGACGGCCGGGTCTCGGAGGATTTCAAATTGTCGACAGGAGCCTGGGTGAATACCGGCGCGCTTCGCATCGCGGTCGTCAGCGCCGGGGCACCGGTTATCCAGGATGTCGTCGTCGCCGGTCACGATCGCGACGAGATCGGCGTGCTTGTCTTTCCGAATCCTGGCGCCTGCGCGGCGCTTGCCGGATGCGCACCGGAGACGCCGCTCGCCGATCTCATTGCGCACCCGAATGTACGAAACAAGCTGATTGCCGGCCTGTCGGATTTCAACGCGCGCTCGACCGGTTCGAAATCACGTATTTCCCGGGCAGTCATGATGGCCGAACCGGCGCAGATCGACGCCAACGAAATCACCGACAAGGGATACATCAACCAGCGCGCCGTGCTCGACCGGCGGAGTGCGCTCGTCGAGGCGCTCTACGATGGGGATGAGGATTGCGGGGTGATTGTCCTGATGTGACGTCTAGCGGGCCGGTTTCGGTCTGGCGCCGTCAGGTTTTCTTGCGGAAGGAATCGAGCGACACGACATCGGCGGTGCCGGTGTCCTTGTCTTCATTGCCGTCTTCCGACGCATCGCTTTCCGCAGCCGGGAGAGGCGCAACGTCGGTTTTGGCCGCCTTGTCGTCGGGTTCGTTCGCGACCGCGCCGCCCCGTTCGTCATTGCCGGCTGTCGGCATGGTGGCTTCGTTTTCGTTGCCCTGGGTGCCGTCGGCATCGTTTGCGGCCCGGCCTTCGGCGTCGACTTCGAACTGAAGGCCGAACTGGACCGACGGGTCGAAGAAGCCCTTGATGGCGGAGAACGGGATAAGCAAGCGCTCCGGAATGCCTCCGAAGGACAGGCCGACCTCGAACGTGTGTTCGGTAACGGCAAGGTCCCAGAACTGATGCTGGAGCACGACGGTCATCTCGTCGGGATATTGTTCGCGAAGCCGCGAGGAGATGCGCACGCCCGGCGCCTTGGTGTCGAAGGCGATGTAGAAATGGTGGTCGCCCGGCAATCCGGTGCGCACGATTTCCCGCATGACCTTGCGCACCACGCCCCTCAGGGCGTCCTGTACAAGGACATCATATCGAATGTGATCGTCGGCCATGCCGTCATTCATGACGCGTTTCGCGCAAAAAATAAAGTGGAGGCTTCTGTTGCCAGGTGCCTCCGGAACCCCGCCTGGCCGATGCAACCGGTCAGGACTTCAATCGAAGCTGCAGCGCTGCATTACGCAGCGAGGCGTGCCTCTGCATAGTTGTCGTTTGCAACTATAAAGATGGTCCGATGACGGTGGTACCATACCGAGCAAAAGCACAGCCTTTACGCCCTCGTCGATCCTATTTCGCCCCCCTCACAACCCGTCCGGTGCGGTGCGGGTCATGGTGGAGGCGCCGGGTACCGCCCCCGGGTCCGATAGGTTTATTACGCTGACCATTTATTGCCATAGCCGGCGAACCGGCAGCACTCATATAATCATTTTTGCCAGCCGTTGAAAGCCCCGCTCCATTTACCGCAACTGCGTCTAGCGTCCGGCCGGGAAGTGACGACCGGCCGCGAACACCGGCAATCCTGTCTCACGGGACCATAACGCCGGTTTGACCAAAGGTGCAGTGTCGCAACCGTTAATCGGGTCTATCTGACAGGCAGTATCCGCCGGACGCCATGCCTTTTCGGCGGTCGGAACCGAACGCGCCTTTTGATAAGGCGGGAACAGCGATCGATTGTTACTAGCGGGTGAAGCAATGAACAGACGCCTCTTCCTGACGACGGCCGGTGCGGGGATCTTGACGGCCGCCCTTGCCGGACAGGTTTATTCGGCCAGCTGGCCCTGGAGCCGCAGTGCCGAGATCATCTATACCGGCATCGTCGATGGGGTCGCCGTCGGTGGATACGATCCGGTCGCCTATTTCACCGAAGGACGTCCGGTGCCCGGGGACCCGGCGATCACGCTGAAGAAAGACGGTGTGACGTGGCGCTTTGCGAGCGCCGACAACCGGGATCTCTTTGAGGGCGATCCGGCCCGTTACGCCCCGAGATATGGCGGGCATTGCGCCTGGGCCATGGCCAATGGCTACAGGGCGAAGGGCGATCCCAAAAACTGGGATATCGTCGATGGCAAGCTTTATCTCAATTACAACGATTCCATTCAGGGAAAATGGCGCAAGGATCCCAAAGGTTTCATTACCCGCGCCGAACCCGAATGGGACAAGATCCTGAAACAAGCCGGCAGCTGACCCAGACCGAGCGCATGGCGTCCCCCGAAACGCGGGCCGCCATGCGTCAAAGCCGGATCGATGGTCGCAGGGCCATGACTGTTCGAAATCCCGGCCGACCGCTCGGGCGCCCGACACAGCATGCGGCAAGGAAACCGGGGAGAATCGCCGATCGTCATACTGACTGGGTTCTGTCGCGGAATCAGATAGTCTAGGTCTGCAGACGGTAATCACGACGCGACAGGATCGGGCGGTGGAGACCTACCAGGCGCTACTGAAACACATTCTCGAAAATGGAATCGACAAGGCGGACCGGACCGGAACGGGCACGCGGTCGGTCTTCGGCTATCAGATGCGGTTCGATCTCGCGGAAAGTTTTCCGCTGCTGACGACCAAGAAACTACATCTGAAATCGGTCATTCATGAATTGTTGTGGTTCCTGAAAGGCGACACCAACATCGCCTATCTCAAGGCCAACGGTGTGCGCATCTGGGACGAATGGGCCGACGAAAACGGAGATCTCGGGCCTGTCTACGGGGCACAGTGGCGGTCCTGGCCGGCGCCGGACGGGTCGACGATCGATCAGATTGCCTGGGTGCGGGACGAAATCCGTCGCAATCCGGATTCGCGCCGGCTTGTGGTCTCGGCCTGGAACCCGGCGCTCGTTGAAAAGATGGCGCTGCCGCCGTGCCACGCCCTGTTCCAGTTTTACGTTGCCGATGGGCGCCTGTCGTGCCAGCTATACCAGCGGTCCGCCGACGTGTTTCTCGGCGTGCCTTTCAACATCGCCTCCTATGCTCTGCTGACGCTGATGATGGCGCAGGTCACAGGCCTGAAGCCCGGCGATTTTGTGTACACGTTCGGCGATGCCCACCTTTATGCCAACCATTTCGATCAGGCGCGAACTCAGCTGGAGCGCGATCCGCGCCCGCTGCCGCGCATGCACCTGAACACGGCCGTCACCGACATATTCGGCTTTGTCTACGAGGATTTTGCGCTCGAAGGATACGATCCGCACCCGCATATCAAGGCCGAAGTCTCTGTATAGGCCGGTTCCATGACACTGGTTTTGCGCCCTGCGCGTCCCGAAGACAAAAGTCTGATTCTGTCCATGGTCCGCGGGCTGGCCGCCTACGAAAAGCTGGAGCATCGCGTCCAGCTTTCAGAAGCCGACATTGCCCGGGACTTTTTCGGCGATAATCCGCGAGTGTTTTGCGTGCTGGCTGAGTGGGACGGCCAACCGGCCGGATTTGCGGTGTGGTATTACATCCATGCGACTTTTCGGGGCCGGCACGGCATATTCGTGGAGGACCTCTTTGTCGACGAGGCCTTTCGCGGCAAGGGGATCGGCAGCGCCTTACTCAACCATCTCGCGGCGCGCTGCGCTTCGGAGGATCTTCCGATCCTGCAATGGTTCGTTTTGACCGACAACGAACCGGCGATCGGCTTTTATACCGCGCTCGGCGCCGAACCGCAGAAAGAGTGGATGGTGATGCGCGCCTCCGGCAACGCGCTTGTGCGAATGGCTGACGCAGAAGCCTGACCCAAATCGGATAAAGCATTCGCCAACAATGCCAGGAACGGAAACATCTTGGTCACGATTACCCTGATCGCCGCAGTTGCCGAAAACGACGTGATCGGCCATGCCGGTGACATGCCCTGGCGCCTGCCAACCGACCTCAAGCGCTTCAAGGCCGCAACGCTCGGCAAACCGGTCATCATGGGTCGAAAGACCCTTGATTCCATCGGTTCCGTGTTGCCGGGCCGGGAAAACATCATCGTCACTCGCCAGAAGCAGCTGTCCTACGACGACATTCATGTTTCGCCATCGCTGGATGCAGCGCTTTCGCATGCCCGGGAACGGGCCGCCGCGCTCGGCGTTGACGAAATCATGATTGCAGGCGGCAGCGAGATTTATCGCCAATCCATGCCATATGCTGATAAGCTTGCAATCACGCGGGTGCTGGCAAGGCCCGAGGGAGAAACACGGTTCCCGCCGATCGATCCGGCGGAATGGCAGCTTGTTGAAAACAAGACAATCGAAATCGGCGCTCGGGACAGCGCGGCGCTGAGGTTTGAAACCTATTCACGAAAGCAGACGAATCGCAGCGACGGGGACCGCCCTGCGACCCTTTGAAATCTTGAAGTGCGCCCTAAACTTACCCATTTCCCGGCGCAAAGCCGAGATTGCGGCAGAGTCGCGTTGAAAGCCCGGTCCGGGTTTCCTATAACGCGCCGACTCACTGCACTCTCTCAGTTCATCGGACCGTGCGACGGACTGGTCACAGCCGGTCTCTACCATCATCTAAAGGGTCAATAAATGCCTTGGAACAATCAGAATGGCGGCGGCTCTAGGGGCAACGGAAACGGCCCCTGGGGATCAGGCGGCGGCGGAGGCGGCGGCCCATGGGGCGGCGGCCCGTCTCGCGGCGGCGGGGGCGGCGGCAATCCGCCGGACCTCGAAGAATTGCTGCGCAAGAGCCAGCAACGCCTGAAGAACGTCCTGCCCGGCGGTGGCCGCGGCCCGACGTCGGGGGCCAACCGAGCCCTGATCGGCATTGCGGTAATTATCGGCGTGCTGTTCGCCGGATATTATTTCTTCACCTTCCGGGTCCAGCCCGACGAAGAAGGTGTCGTCTTGCGGTTCGGCGAGTTCAATCGTCAGGCGCAACCGGGCCTGAACTTCCGGCTGCCCTATCCGATCGAGGACGTCTATCTGCCGAAAGTGACGCGGGTGAACCGTATCACCGTTGGATATCGGTCCGGCGACGACAACCGCGCCGGCCGAGCTCAGGACATTCCCGAGGAAAGCCTGATGCTTACCGGTGACGAAAACATCGTCGACATCGATTTCACGATCCTTTGGCGGATCAGCGATGCGGCGAACTTCCTCTTTAACATTCGCGATCCCGAAGGCACGGTGAAAGTGGTAGCGGAGAGCGCCATGCGGGAAGTCGTCGGCCGGACCGAAATCCAGCCGCTGCTCACCCAGGCAAGGCAGGTGACCGAGGCGGATGTGCAGCAATTGATGCAGACGACGCTCGACCTCTACTCTGCCGGTATCATCATCACCCAGGTGCAATTGCAGCAGGTCGACCCGCCGCGCCAGGTGATCGACGCATTCCGTGACGTGCAGGCCGCCCGGGCCGACCAGGAACGGGCCCAGAACGAAGCCCAGGCCTACGCCAACAAGGTGGTTCCGGAAGCCCGCGGTGAAGCGGCACGGATCCTGGAAGCGGCCAACGCCTATCGCGAACAGACCGTAGCGGAAGCCAACGGTCAGGCAGCCCGCTTCTCGCAGGTCTATGAAGAATACCGCAAGGCGCCGGACGTGACCCGGCAACGGATGTACCTTGAAACCATGGAACGGGTTTTCGGCGGATCCGACAAAATCATCATCGATAGCCCGGAAGGCGGATCGGGTGTCATCCCCTATCTGCCGCTCGACCAATTGAACCGACGCCAGGGAGCGACACAATGAAGACGATCTTTGGTGGCTTCGGCCTCGCCGTCCTGCTGTTGGGCGCTTTTCTGATCTACAATTCGATGTTCATCATCAACGAGACACAGCAGGCGCTCGTATTGCAGTTCGGTGAGACCAAGCGTGTCGAAACCGAACCCGGCCTCAAGTTCAAGATCCCGTTCATCCAGAACGTGATCTACCTCGACAGCCGGATCCTCGATCTTGATTCGCCGGCGCAGGAAGTGATCGCGATCGGCCAGAAACGTCTCGTGGTCGATGCTTTTGCACGGTACAAGATCGTCAATCCGCTGCTCTTCTTCCAACGCCTGTCGACGATCGAGAACTCCAATTCTCGAATGTCGATCGTTCTCAACTCGGCGGTTCGTCGGGTGCTTGGCGGTGTGTCGTTCGAGACGATCGTCAGTCAAAACCGGGCTAACCTGATGTCGCAGATCACCAATCAGGTGAATACCGAGGCGGAACAATTCGGCATCCAAGTGGTCGATGTACGCATCAAACGCGCTGACCTGCCGGAAGCCAACAGCCAGGCCATTTTCAGCCGTATGCAGACCGAACGGCAGCGCGAGGCGACCGAGATCCGGGCGCAAGGTGCAGAAGCTGCCCGACGCATCACTTCGCGCGCCGACCGCAATGTGACGGTTCTGATTGCAGAGGCGAACCGGGATTCGGAAATTATCCGAGGCGAGGGCGACGCGGAACGGAACCGTGTTTTCGCCGAAGCGTTCGGTCAGGATCCCGGGTTCTTCTCGTTCTATCGGTCGATGCAGGCTTATGAACAGGGTTTGCAGTCAAACGATACCCGTCTGGTCATCTCGCCGGATTCGGATTTCTTCCGGTATTTCCGGGATCCGCTCGGCACAATTGAACCGCAGGAGGCCCGGAGGCGGCTCGCAACGCCGCAATGACGGACTTCGTCGTTGCGATCGGCCTGGTACTGGTGATCGAAGGACTGCTCTATGCGGTGTTCACCGATCAGTTGAAAGCGATGATGACGGAAGTTCTTGGCATGCCGACATCGACGATTAGACTTGTGGGAGTCGCAGTTGCAGCGGTCGGTGTTCTGATCGTGTGGTTTGTCAGGGGCTAGGACCAATCGGCGCACAATCGACATGGAGCCCCGAGGGGTTCGGGTCCGGTACGATGCAGTGGACGCGCCAAGTCGCCGGTGGACGGACCGGCGAGATTTTGGAGGGAAGATACATGCACGCAGTGACGTTGAAGAAACCGCAAGGGGCCGCGGTTGCGATCGTGTTCACCGTCTTGACGGCTTTGGCCTTGGTTGTCGCGACGCCGGCACGGGCCCAGGGCCCGGCGTCGGTCGCCGATCTGGCTGAAGACCTGCTGGACGCGGTCGTCAATATCTCCACGGCCCAAACGGTCACCGGCAACCGGCGCATTCCGATGCCGCAGGTCCCGGAAGGCTCGCCGTTCCAGGAATTCTTCGACGAGTTCTTCAATCGACAGAACCGGGACAATAACCGGCCGCGCAAGGTGCAATCGCTGGGGTCCGGCTTCGTTATCGATCAGGCCGGCATCATCATCACGAACAATCACGTGATCGAGGGTGCCGACGAGATTACCGCCAATTTCAACGACGGTTCGAAGCTTCGGGCCGAAATCGTCGGGCGCGATCCGAAGACCGACCTAGCGGTGCTGAGAGTTACGCCGGAGCCCGGCAAACCGCTGAAGGCCGTGAAGTTCGGCGATTCCAGCGTAATGCGGGTCGGCGATTGGGTCATGGCGATCGGTAACCCGTTCGGGCTTGGCGGTACGGTAACGGTTGGGATCGTCTCCGCGCGCAACCGGGACATCAATTCCGGTCCCTATGACAACTTCCTGCAGACCGATGCGTCGATCAACCGGGGCAATTCCGGCGGCCCGCTCTTCAACATGCGCGGTGAAGTGATCGGCATCAACACGGCCATCATCTCGCCGTCCGGCGGATCGATCGGTATCGGGTTCGCCGTGCCGTCGGCAACCGCCACGGGCGTAATCTCGCAATTGCAGGAATTCGGCGAAACCCGCCGCGGCTGGCTCGGCGTGCGCATTCAGCAGGTTACCGACGAGATTGCCGAAAGCCTCGATCTCGGGCCGGCGCGCGGTGCGATGGTTGCCGGCGTGACGGCAACCGGGCCGGCGGACAAGGCCGGGATTGAACCCGGCGATGTCGTGCTGACCTTCAACGGCCGCCCGGTACCGACCATGCGGGATCTGCCGCGCATGGTTGCCAACACGCCGGTCGGCGAAGCCGTCGATGTGGTTGTCTGGCGCAAAGGCGAACAAAAGACGCTCAGCGTCGAACTCGGGCGTCTGGAAGAGGGCGAGAAGATCGCCGCGGCCGAAACGTCGCCCAGCACGCCTGACACGCCGGCAACGACGAAAGTCCTCGGGTTAACGCTCAAGGACATGTCGGAAGACCTGCGCAAGGAATATGAACTGGAAGAAAGCGTCGAGGGCGTGGTTGTTACCGAAGTCGACGCGAACACGTCGGCCGCTGAAAAGCGCATCCAGGCCGGCGACGTGATCGTCGAGGTGTCCCAGGAGAAGGTCGGCTCCTCGGGGGATGTGACACGGCTCGTTCAGGACCTGAAAAAGTCCGGACGGAAATCCGCATTGCTGCTGTTGTCGAACAAGAGCGGCGAATTGCGCTTCGTGGCCGTGCGCATCGACAGCTGACCCAAGAATTGGCTGTCCGCCTTCGGTGCGAACCCGAATGTGGTTTGTCCGGCGGGCATGCCTTCAAAACAGACCGGACGGGGCCTGCGGGCCCCGTTTTCGTGCCGGATCCGCTCTATGCCGGCGCGATGAATTCGTCCCGGCGGTAACCCTGTGCATAGAGCAGGGCGGTCAGGTCGCCATGCCGGATTGCCGCATCGGCACCGGCGACGAGCGCCGGTTTGGCATGGTAGGCGATGCCGAGGCCGGCGGTCTCGACCATGTCGAGATCGTTCGCTCCGTCGCCGACCGCCAGGGTCTGTTCGAGCGCGATGCCTCTTTCGCTGCAGAGAGCCAGAAGCCGGTCGCGTTTTGCGGATCGGCCGAGGATCGGTTCGCGGACGGTCCCGGTGAACCGGCCGTTTGATTCTTCCAGGATGTTTGCCCGGTTTTCGTGAAATCCGATCCTTTCCGCGATCACGCTGGTAAAGGCGGTGAACCCGCCGGATACCAGCGCGCAATAGGCTCCGGCCGATCGCATCGTCCCGACCAGGGTGCGGGCGCCTTGTGTCAGATCGATGCGCGTGTCGATGACCCGGTCGACCACGCCTTTGTCGAGGCCGGCCAGCAGGGAAACCCGTTCCCTGAGCGCGGGCTCGAAAGCCATTTCTCCGCGCATGGCCCGTTCGGTTATCGCTGCGACCCGGTCCTTGACGCCGATTTCACCGGCCAGTTCGTCGATGCATTCCTGTCCGATCATGGTGGAATCCATGTCGGCGATCAAAAGCGCCTTGCGCCGATCCCGTTCGGGCTGCACGACGATGTCGATCTCTTGCGCGCCGATCGCGGCCAGGAGGCGATCGCGGACCGGGCCGAGGGCCGTTTCGTCGGTTTCGAACCGGATATCGGCCGCCTCATCCGGGGCCAGCCAGACCGGATCCCGATCCGATTTCAGCATTCGGGCCATTTCGCTTATGAGGGGGGCGGACAGGCCCTTTCGGCCCGGTGGCGAAATGAAGGTTGCAACGCACAGCATGGATATGAGCGGCCTCATGCGATGGCTTGCGCGGGACCGCAGGCCGGACGCGGTTCTGATAGCCGGGCCGACGGCGAGCGGCAAGTCGGCGCTGGCGCTGCAGATTGCCGAGATGCTGGACGGCGAAATCGTCAACGCCGATTCCCTGCAGGTCTATCGCGATCTTGCGATCCTCTCCGCGCGCCCGGCTGACGCGGACATGGCCGGGGTCCCGCATCATCTGTTCGGCCATGCGGACGGGGCGGCTGATTACTCGGTCGGCCATTGGCTGAAGGATGCCGGCGCCAGCATCGATGCCGTGCGCAGGCGAGGGCGGGTGCCGGTCATTGCCGGCGGTACCGGATTGTACTTTTCGGCTCTGACAGACGGCTTGTCCGATATGCCGTCCGTCGAACCGGCTATCCGGTCCGGCTGGCGCACCCGTCTTGCGGCTGAGGGAGCGGCTGCCCTGCACCGGCATCTGCAGGAGGTCGATCCGGCGGCAGCATCCGTCCTCGTGCCGAGCGACGGGCAACGCATTGTGCGGGCCCTGGAAATCCTGGAGCAGACCGGGCGCTCGATCACCTTGTGGCAGGGCGCGGGCCAGGCGGGTCCGATCGCGGACCGCGAACTTGCAAAGATCGTTCTGACCTGTGTCCGGGACCGGTTGCGCGAACGGATCGGCGCCCGCTTCGATGCGATGATGGCGGCCGGCGCCCTCGACGAGGTCGAACGCCTTGCGGCGCGAGACCTCGATCCGTCACGTCCCGTCATGAAGGCGATCGGCGTGCCGCAATTGCGGGCCTATCTTGATGGCCGCCTGACACTCGATGCGGCGGTCGAGCGGGCGAAGGTGCTTTCCGGCCAATATGCCAAACGCCAGGACACATGGTTCCGCAATCAGATGGACGAGAGCTGGGAACGGGTAGACATCACGCCTCATTGAACCGGGCAGATTCTCCTTGTGATTGCACCGCTCTCCTGCTCAAATCGCTTTCGGATTTCATTAGTCAGTGTTTCCGGTCGGCGGAGAAGTGTATGCGACGGATCAGCCTTGTTGCTGCAATGGTGATCATGACGGGGCTGCCGGCTGCGGCGGACGAAATCTCCGAAAAGATGAAGGTCAAGCACTATACGATCGACGGGCGGGACGCGCTCGGTCTCGTAAAGAGCATGCATCGCCGGGGTCGCAAGACCGACGACGGCATCGCGCTCGCCTCGCTTGGCGTCAAGACCAATTATGTCCTGCGCTACGAAGAAGGCCATTGCAAAGACGGTCGATTGGCGGCTGACGTCAAATTCACGATGCGCCTGCCCCGATTGCGCCGCACGTCCCGGCTGCCCGAGCGAACGACCTCGGCGTTCAACCTGTTCTACGCATTTCTGAAACGCCATGAAGAAGAACACCGAACGATCACGCTTGGCTGCATCGGGCGGATCCAGAAACAGGCCAATCGGTTGTTGAAACGCGGTCGGTCCTGTCGACCGCTGGAGGAAACCCGCGGCGCTCTGCGTGCCATTGTCGCGAAAGAGACGCGGCGCTGCGAAGGGCGGCATGCGGCTCTCGACCGACGGGATATACCGAAGGTATCCAAGACGCCGCTGTACCGCGAAGCCTATGCGACACCGGTGCATCGAGCCGGGCGCATTGCGGAGCGCCGAACCGGTCTTCGTACGCTTCAGATCGAAGATCCGAAATGACCTGTCCGTCCGGCGGCAAAAAAGGCATCCGGAGAAGGCTTGACGCTCTCCGGCACTGCGACTAACGTGCCGGCGTTCGAAATCCAGGTGCTCGACACAATGACATCGATTCTCGTAGTAGGGGTGCGTATCGCCGGGGCGGCATAGGTCGCCACGAACGGGGATGCGCGCAGCAAGGGCCGGAAAGGCCCTTTTTTTATTCCCGAAGCGAGGCAAGCGGCCACCCCAACGCATCAGACGCTTGGTTGCATGAAGATTGAGGGACGGACGATGAAAAAGGAAATGACCGGGGCCGAAATGGTGGTCCAGGCACTGGCCGATCAGGGGGTCGAGCACGTTTTCGGCTATCCCGGTGGCGCCGTGCTGCCGATCTATGACGAATTGTTCCAGCAGGAAGGCGTCAAGCACGTGCTCGTGCGTCACGAACAGGGCGCAGGTCATGCCGCTGAAGGCTATGCGCGGTCGACGGGAAAACCTGGCGTCTGCCTCGTCACGTCGGGACCCGGCGCCACGAATACCGTGACGGCGCTCACCGATGCCTTGATGGATTCCATCCCGCTTGTCTGCATCACCGGGCAGGTGCCGACACATCTGATCGGATCGGATGCCTTCCAGGAATGCGACACGGTCGGCATCACGCGCCCCTGTACCAAACACAATTGGCTGGTCAAGGACGTCAACGACCTGCCGCGGATCCTCAACGACGCCTTCTACGTGGCGACCAGCGGACGGCCCGGTCCGGTCGTCGTCGACATCCCGAAGGACGTTCAATTCGCAACCGGGACCTATGAACGGCCACGGCGCCAGGAGGCGACTTACGAGGGGTATCGTCCGCGTCTGAAAGGCGACCCGAATGCCATCGACGAGGCGATCGCCTTGATGGCCGGCGCGAAACGGCCGGTCTTTTATACCGGTGGCGGCGTGATCAATTCCGGACCGGCTGCCACGCAATTGCTGCGCGACCTGGTCGAGGTGACCGGCTTTCCGATCACGTCCACCCTGATGGGCCTTGGCTGCTATCCGGCATCCGGCAAGAACTGGCTGGGCATGCTCGGCATGCACGGAACGTTCGAAGCCAACAATGCCATGCACGATTGCGACGTCATGATCTGCATCGGCGCCCGCTTCGACGACCGGATCACCGGACGGCTCGATGCGTTTTCTCCGAATTCGAAGAAGATCCACATCGACATCGATCCGTCCTCGATCAACAAAAACGTCACGGCGGACGTGCCGATCCTCGGCGACGTCGCCTATGTCCTGGAAGAAATGGTGCGCATCTGGCGCTCGACCTCGCCGATCGTCGACACCGTTGCACTGAAGGAATGGTGGAAGACGATCGAAGGCTGGAAAGCCCGTAAATGCCTGTCCTACCGCAACAATGACAGCGTGATCATGCCGCAATACGCGCTGGAGCGGCTCTACGAACTGACCAAGGATCGCGACACCTACATCACCACCGAAGTCGGCCAGCACCAGATGTGGGCGGCCCAGTATTACGGTTTCGAGGAACCGAACCGCTGGATGACGTCGGGCGGGCTCGGAACGATGGGGTATGGCCTGCCGGCGGCGCTTGGCGTCCAGATCGCGCACCCTGAAAGCCTGGTGATCGACATTGCCGGCGATGCGTCCATCCTGATGAACCTGCAGGAATTGTCGACAGCAGTGCAGTACCGCGCGCCGATCAAGATCTTCATCATGAACAACCAGTACATGGGCATGGTCCGGCAATGGCAGCAATTGCTGCACGGCAACCGGCTGTCGGAAAGCTATATGGAATCGCTGCCGGACTTCGAAAAGCTGGCGGACGCCTATGGCTGCATCGGCCTGCGCGCGAGCAAGCCGGCAGAACTCGACGACAAGATCATGGAAATGATCGAAGCCGACCGGCCGGTGCTGTTCGACTGCCGTATCGCCGCGCTCGCCAATTGTTTTCCGATGATCCCGTCCGGCAAGGCGCATAATGAAATGCTGCTCGGCGACGAAGTCGGGGACGACGAGATCGAAAATGCGATCGAAGGCGAAGGCAAGGCCCTCGTGTGATCGAAGTCCGGCCTTGCGGCCGGACATTCAGGAGAAACCGAATGTCAAAAAAAGGATCCGGCTCGGCCTATTTCCTGGCCGAGAAATCGGACGTGGTGGAATCGCATACCCTATCGGTGCTGGTCGACAACGAACCGGGGGTGCTGGCCCGGGTCATCGGACTGTTTTCGGGGCGGGGCTACAATATCGAATCGCTGACCGTATCGGAAGTCGAACACGAGGCGCACCTGTCGCGCATCACCGTGGTGACTGCCGGCACGCCGGATGTCATCCAGCAGATCCGCAGTCAGTTGGAACGGCTCGTGCCGGTGCACAAGGTCGCTGACCTGTCGTTGACACACGAACCGATCGAACGCGAATTGTGCCTTGTGAAGGTCCGCGGCACCGGGGAAGAACGCGTGGAAGCGCTGCGCCTTGCCCAGGCTTTCGAAGCCGTTACGGTGGATGCAACTCTGGAATCGTTTGTTTTCCAACTGACCGGTCGATCCCGAGAGGTCGACCGCTTCATCAAGCTGATGACGTCGGTCGGCCTCGTCGAGGTGTCGCGTACCGGCGTTGCGGCCCTCGCCCGCGGCGGCACCGCCATGTAGTCCCGTCTGTCGAAGGGGGCGATCGCTCAACTGGACTGGCCAGAATGGCGATTATTGGCTGGCGTGCCCAGTCCGCTTCCGTGCTAGGCAGGGCCGGTTCATAATTCCAAGAGTCTAAGTGTCCGATGCCCACCGCCCTTTCGGTCAATCTCAACGCCATCGCCTATCTCAGAAACCGCCGCGATCTGCCCTGGCCGAGCGTATCCGGCCTTGCGGCCATCGCGCTCGATGAAGGGGCGGCCGGGGTCACCGTGCATCCGCGTCCCGACGAGCGGCATACACGACGGCAGGATGTCTTCGAGCTTGCCGATCTGGTGCGCGCGAGGCCGGGCGCGGAATTCAACGTGGAAGGCTATCCGACGCCCGATTTCCTCGAACTTGTGGAAGAGGTGCGGCCGGACCAGGTAACGCTCGTGCCGGACGATCCGGCGCAGGCGACCTCCGATCACGGCTGGGATTTCCAGAGCCACGGCGATTCTCTGGAGGGCATCGTGTCGCGGCTGAAAGAAGCGCGCCTGCGGGTCTCTTTGTTTATCGATGCCGACGAGGCGGCGCCGGAAATGGCGGCGTCGACGGGTACGGACCGGGTGGAACTTTATACCGGTCCCTATGGCGGCTCGTTCGATCCGGAACGCCGCGCAGTCGAACTTGAAAAGCTGGCCCGAACAGCGGAAGCGGCCCGGGCGTGCGGGCTTGCCGTCAACGCCGGCCACGACCTCACGCTCGACAATTTACCGCCGCTTGTGCGACGCATCCCGTTTATCGACGAGGTGTCGATCGGCCACGGCCTGACGGCCGATTGCCTGATTTACGGCATGGCACAAACAGTACGGCTATACTGCCGCGCCTGTGACGGAATGGAACTGAATAAGTCCCCAACCTAGCCTTGCATGTCACCGGGGTTTTCGGATCGAGAGCGACGCCGGGACGGGTAAAAAAGTCAACGTTCCCAGTCAGCTCCCTTCACGCGGCAGCAAGACCGGACCTCTTTCCGCGAACGCCATCAGCACCTCTGTCCCAACGGCGATCGGCGAGGCCACGTCGTCCTGCACGGCGAAGACCTGCCCAAAGGCACCTGTCAGCGTGTATTCCATGCGGACGCCCACATAGGTCGCCTTCGCGACGGTTGCGGCGACGCCTCTCTCAACGCCGATCAATATTCGCGACGGGCGCACTGCGAGGGTTGCCGGACCGGAAGCCAGACCGCGAGACGGTAACACATGATCGAAGTCGTCGATGCGGATCGTGGCCGTTTCGCCTTCAACGGAGACGATCTCACAGCCAAGAAGGTTCGCCTCGCCGATAAAATCGGCGACGAACCGGTCGTTGGGCGCATCGAAGAGCTGGCGCGGAGTGCCGATTTGCGCAATCGCGGCATTGCGCATGACGACGATCTCGTCGGAGACCGCGAGCGCTTCTTCCTGATCGTGGGTGACATAGACGACTGTCAGCCCGAGATCCTGCTGGATCGCACGAATGTCCTCGCGCACCTGGCGGCGAAGCTTTGCATCCAGATTGGACA
This sequence comes from Pseudomonadota bacterium, assembly GCA_038745065.1. Lineage (GTDB taxonomy): Bacteria > Pseudomonadota > Alphaproteobacteria > Rhizobiales > JANQQB01 > JANQQB01. The sequence goes on from JBCDLT010000016.1 coordinate 46,323, forward strand.
GCGGTTCGTCAAACAGCAGGACCTGCGGCTCCAATACGAGCGCGCGCGCGACGGCCACACGTTGTTGCTGTCCGCCTGAGAGCTCCGACGGCAAGCGGGCGTCGAAGCCCTTAAGGCCGACCAGTTCCAGTCCATCCAGTGCGCGGACGCGGGCTTCATCCTTTTTGAACCCGGAGAAAGACAAGCCGTACATGACGTTCTCCAGAACGCTCATGTGGGGAAACAGCGCATAGGACTGGAACACCATGGAAACGTCGCGGTCAGTGGCCGGCAGTTTCGTTACGTCGCGGTCGCCGATGAGAATACGCCCTGAACTGGCCATCTCCAGGCCGGCGATCATGCGCAGCGTCGTCGTCTTGCCGCATCCGGACGGTCCGAGCAGCGTCACGAGCTTTCCCGCATCCACATGGAGGTCGATATTGTCAACCGCGACGACATCCTTGCCGAAGAGCTTGGAAACGCCCTCGAACCGGACCGGTGCAGCCTTGCCGGTGATCTTGCCGTCGATCATGATGCCCTCCCGGCACTGAAACCCGTCCGTCGCCCGATCCGTACCCGGCCGACCAGAAGCTGGAGCAGCCCGACGGCGGCCAGCATCACGAAGATCAGCGTTGTGGAATAGGCGATTGCGAGGCCGTAATCATTGTTCTCGACGCGGCCGATAATGTAGCTCGTCGCCATATCGTATTCGGCGGAGACGAGAAAGATGACCGCCGAAATCGCCGTCATGGCGCGCACGAAACTGTACACCAGCGCAGCAAGGATCGCGGGGCGAAGAAGTGGCAGGATCACGTTGCGAAAGGTCTGCCAGGAATTTGCGCCGAGTGTCAGCGACGATTCGTCGAGAGACTTGTCGAGCTGGCTCATGGAGGCGATTCCGGCCCGCACGCCGACAGGCATGTTACGAAAGATGAAGCTGATCACGAGGATGACGCCCGTACCCGTGATCTCGATCGGCGGCACGTTGAAGGCAAGAATGTAACTCACCCCGATCACAGTGCCGGGAATGGCGAAGGACAACATCGTCCCGAACTCGAAGGCGTCTTTGCCCGCGAAAGACTGGCGTGTCAGCAGATAGGCCGTCACAAGACCGACGGCCGCGGTCAGCGGTGCGGCCAGTGCGGCAATGGTAATCGTCGTCCAGAAACTGTCCCAGGCCGAGCCCGTCCAGCGAATGCCCTCTTCGGCGAACCGTACGGAGAAAGCTGTCACATAATGCTTGAAGGTCAGCGTGTTATTGACACCCCAGAGCTCCACGACGCTGCCGTAAAGGATCATTCCGTAAACGATTGCGGTGAACAGAGCCCAGACGAGCGCGATGCTCATGACCGGGATGGCAAGGCCGTTGGGCATTAAGGGATGAACGCCGGAATCGCCTTTGCCCGAAACCGTTGTGTAGCTCTTTTTTCCGAGCCAGATGCGTTGCGCATAAAAGGCTGAGAGCGTGAAGAACAAGAGCACCATGGCGAGCACTGCCGCACGGCCCTGATCGTATTGCGCGCCGACGATGGCAAAGAAGATCTCGGTGGAGAGCACGTCGAAGTTTCCGCCGAGAACGAGCGGATTGCCGAAGTCGGCCATGCTCTCGATGAAGCCAAGCAGAAAGGCGTTTGCCAGTCCCGGGCGCATCAAAGGCAGGGACACCGTGCGAAAGGTCTGCCAGCGATTGGCCCGCAGCGTCTGCGCGGCTTCTTCCATGGAAGGGCTCACGCCCTCGACGACGCCGATGAGGACGAGAAAGGCGATGGGTGTGAACGCCAGCGTCTGGGCAATCAGCACGCCGGGCATGCCGTAAAGCCACCGGGTAGGCTGGGTCCCGAGCAGGTCGGCGATGAAGACGGTAACAGTGCCGGAAAGCCCGAAAAGCAGGATCAGGGCGAGCCCGATCACAAAGGGCGGCGTGATGATGGGCAACACGGTCAGTGCCCGGATTGCCCGTTTGTAACGGAAGCCGGAGCGGGTCACCATCAGCGCGAAGCAGAGGCCGAGCGCTGTTGTGATGATCCCGACCAGTATTGCGAGGATAAGCGAATTCCACGCCGCGCCGCAGCGGCCGCCGGCAAAACAGCCCAGACTCCAAAGCCGATCATCAAAGAATTTCGAAGCGAAGACCGAAAGCGAATAGGCGCCGTCATCGGTGACGAATGCGGCAAACAGCATCTTCGCGATCGGGAAAAAGACGAAGGCGGTAACTATGGTGATGACGCCGCCGATGGCACTGACCACGAAGACATCGCCATTGATGGATCCGCGCGCGGCGATGCCTTGGGTCAGCAGGAAAAGAAATGACGCGGCCGTAATCATCGCGCCGTAGCCCATGCCGAACTGCCTGTCGCCGAGATCGCCGAACAGCGCTCCGAGCCACTCGAAGGTGTACCCCCGGATTCCGATTCCGAAGCCTTGTGCGATCAGCCAGCCAAAACCGATCGCACCGGACGCGATCAGGAGGCGGGCATAGAGGGGATCGGATTTCACCCTGCGCAACGCGAACAGCGGCAGGATCAGTCCTGCCATAAGCGGCGCCAGCCAGAGCTTTTCACCCTGTCCGATCAGAAACAGCGCCGGGGCATAGTCATCATCGAGAGGGTACCCGTCCACCAACCAGGTGAACGAAAAGAGGCCGTCTTCCAGCATGTACCATGGCAGGACGGCGTAACCGGCCCAACCGGCAATGATCCAGAAGATCAGAACCGGGTGCGCCTTCGTGTCAATGTCAGCGGTGCGCAAGACTATTGCGGCAGGACTGAAACTTCCTCATCCCACTTCTGCAGGAGACGCTTGCGCTCGTCCGACGAGCCATACTTCTTGAAGTCGTAGTCGATCAGCTTGATCGTGCTCATGTCCGGCGAGGACGGAGATGTCTTTGCAGACTTGTTGGACGGCACCTGAAAGGAGTTGACCTCAAGCGCGAGGTTCTGCGCTTCGGCACTCAGCGCCCAGTCGTAGAACTTCTTGGCCTCATCCATGTTGCGGGCGCCATCGATGATCGACATAGATCCGATCTCGTAACCTGTCCCCTCGCACGGCGCGACAACCTTGATCGGAAATCCGGAGACCGCCTGCTTCACGGCATCATGCATGAAGACGATCCCGATCGTGTTTTCGCCGCGACCGGCCGCCTTGATCGGCGCAGACCCCGACTTGGTGTACTGGTTGATGTTGGCGTGCAGGCCCTTCATGAATTCGAAGCCTTCGTCCTCGCCAAAGATCTGGACCATCGAAGCAAGCGTCGTATAGGCGGTGCCGGACGAGTTCGGGTTCGCCATCTGGACGTGCCCCTTGTATTCAGGCTTCAAAAGATCCTTCCAGCAGGCCGGATTCGGCAGATTGTTGGCCGCGATCAGGTCGGTGTTGTAGCCATATCCGAGCGCACCGGAATAAATCCCGATCGTTCGATTGCCGGCGCTTTCCGCCTGCCTTATCGCCCAATCGTGCAATTGATCACGCATGGGCGAGACATATTCCATCGTAAGGCCCTCTTCGGCGGCCTGCAGATGCGGATCGCCTGTTCCACCCCACCAGACATCCCCTTTCGGGTTCGACGATTCGGCCCGGATCTGGGCGAAAGTCTCACCGGACGATTTCCGGGTCATGTTGACGTCAATGCCGGTCGCCTCTTCGAAGCTGCGGGCCATCAGCTGGCACCAATCCTCCTCCGCGCTGCAATAAAATGTCAGCTTGTCCGCTTGCGCTGCAGCCGTTGAAGCGGCAAGCGCAAGCAGCGAACCCGCGATTGATGTTGCAAGGGTCTTCATGTCGTTTCCTCCCGATGGATTGCACCGGTTTCGCCCGGTTTGTGTCTAAACCGTCTTACGACGCTTTTCGCGGGCCGTCTATCGGGGTCAACGCAGACCCTTGTTTTCAAAGCATGTCGACTGAATCAGCCGGTACCTGCAAGCAAAAGTCAGGACCCGTCCGCCCGGGGCCGCGCGTACCATTGCGCCCGTCCGGATCTGGAGCATTGTCGCCACATTGCTCGTAGAGATTTACCGCTTCCCGGATCGACCGGTAATGTCCGGTCTATCGCCAAAACCGGACATCGCCGTGCATGTGGACACGACCTCACAATGAAAAACGGCCGCTACCTTGAAGGTGGGCGGCCGTTTTGTGTGTCTTGCGACTGGATCCGGCGGATCAGCAGAGGCCGGGGCCGGCACCGTGGCAGTTGAAGTTGTAGCCGGTCACACCGCGCGGGCGGCGGTTGTATTCGCGCTTGGCCGGCTTGCGCCAACGCTGCTTCGGCGCGCTTTGGGACACGGCGGTGCTGCGCTTCGGCGTATAGCAGACGCCCTTGGAATTGCGGCGCTGGCCGCGACCGCATTGCGCGACCTGCTTCTTGCGCGGCGTATAGCACTGGCCCTTGGAGGACAGGCGCTGGCCGGCGGCGCAGGTCTTGGCGACACAACGGCCACCCTGCAGCGTCTCGCGCACCGAGCATACCAGCGGGCAGACGCGGGCGCTCTCACCAAGCAGGTCCTTCAGGAGTTCTGTGCTCGGCTCCACGGAGACCAACGTCGTCTTGCCGTGTTCCTGATAGCGGTTGAGTGCGGCACGGCTGCGCTTGCCCCAGATGCCGTCGGGCCGGCCGGCGGAACAGCCGAGGCGGTTCAATTGCGTCTGGATTTCGCGGGCCAGTTCGCGGCTGCTCAGGCTTGAGACTGCTGCGGCGGGCGCTGCAGCGGCTGTGGCTGCGGCGGCCGGATCGATGCTGGCAACCTGGTCGCGTCCTGCCGTGCGGGATTCGACCTGCGGGGCTTCGGTTTGCGGCAATACCAGCGTCGGGTCGAGGCTTGCGACATGGATCTCGACATCGCGGCGATAGCGGCCGGACGCATATTGCCGGACGTAGGCCTTGGCGGTTTCAGCATCTTTGCTGTTCAGAGCCTTTTGCGCGGCCAATTGCTCTTCCGCGGCCTGCAGCAGGCCTTGAAATACCGGCTTGTCCGGATGCAGCGCGACCGCGCGGCGGCACAATTGAATGCTGGAACCGTAATCGTTGCGCAGGACGGCTTCGGCATCGGCGCGCGGGTCTACAAGCACCTCGCACGGGTGTTTCAGTTCCACGGTTTCGTTCTGCGGGCTGAAATAGAACTTGCCGATCAGGCCGTCATAATAGCTCGGACGCTGGATCTGCAGCGCCGTCGACTGGGCATCGGCATAGACGCGCTCTTTCAGCTCCTGGACCAGCGGGCGGATTTCAAGGCCGGGCTGGGCAATGAGGTCGAGCAGGTGACGGGTAAACAAACCGTTCTGGACCGTATCTTCGGTGCTCAGCTTGTCGAGCGCCTTTTCGCCGGCGGCGGCGGCATAGACCACGAAGGTGCCTTGTGGCGGATCAATGCGCCCAAGACCGGTCGCGCCGCCAAGCGAGCGCGTCGCGTCACGCGGGAAGGGATTGTCACGGCAGGCGTCCAAGAGCACGAGGTTGACGCGGGCGCCGCGCTGCCTCAGGTCCTCCAGCAACCGGTTCAGGTTGACAGAATCCTCGCGCAGCCGGCGCTGCTGCGACGGTTTCAGCCGGCGGATATCGACCGGCAGGAGATAGTTTTCGCCGTTCATCTCGATGCCGTGACCGGCGTAATAGACAAGCGCTTCGGCTCCGGGCGTGACCGCGTTGAGGAACTGGTCAATGGCATCGTTCATTTCGCGCCGCGTCACGTTCTGCGCGCGGAATACCTTGAACCCTACCTTGCGCAAGGACCCGCTTACGGCCTTGGCGTCGTTCAGCGTGTTGTCGAGGTCGATGATTTCCTCATAGTCGGCATTGCCGATGACCAGAGCGACACGGTCGGTGTCATATCCGATGTCCTCGCCAAGAAGCACATCCACTTTCGCGGCTTGTGCCAATCCGGCACTGGCAAAGAAGAAAGCACAAAACAGAGCAGGAAGTTTGCTGCAGGCCATGAGGGTATCTCTACGTCATCTGGTGCGTTGCTGACGCGCCGAAGATAAGCACGCAAAAACCTTACCACAACACGTGAACGCACGAGGCTGTGATGTGCAACACAGGTGGCACCGATAGGGAAAGCGGCATTTTTCTTGACCGGGCCGCGTCAGAATGCTTGATCGTCGCCGACGGTTTTGCCGGTTCAAATACCGGCGGGCCGCTTCCCGATCTTTCCCCCGACCTTCCTAGCTCCGGACTAGCAAGTGTGCGGCCGCGGTTTACGCGGGATCTTCGGGAACGGATTCGATAAGGCGCGGCGCCCGATCCGGGTGCGCGGGCAAGAAGACGACAAGACAAGGGCAAAAGGAATAAGAGCCATGCGGGTCTATTACGATCGCGATGCCGATCTCAATCTCATCAAAGGAATGAAAGTCGCGATCGTCGGCTTCGGCAGCCAGGGGCATGCGCATGCGCTGAACCTGAAGGATTCCGGCGTGGCCGAAATCGCGGTGGCGCTGCGGCCGGGCTCGGCCTCGGCCAAGAAGGCGGAAGCCGAAGGGCTTCCGGTCAAGACCGTCGCCGACGCCGCGGCGTGGGCCGACCTGATCATGATGTGCGCGCCGGACGAATTGCAGGCCGACATCTACAAAGACCACATTGCCGATAATATCCGCGACGGGGCGGCGATCGCCTTCGCCCACGGTCTGAACGTGCACTACAACCTGATCGAGCCGACCGCGTCGATCGACGTGCTCATGGTGGCGCCGAAAGGCCCGGGGCACACGGTACGCGGCGAATACCTGAAAGGCGGCGGCGTGCCGTGCCTGATGGCGATCTTCCAGGACGCATCGGGCAATTCCCACGACATCTGCCTGTCCTACGCCTCGGCGATCGGCGGCGGCCGCTCCGGCATCATCGAGACCACGTTCAAGGAAGAATGCGAAACCGACCTGTTCGGCGAACAGGTGGTGCTGTGCGGCGGCCTGGTGGAATTGATCCGCGCCGGGTACGAAACCCTGGTCGAAGCCGGCTATGCCCCGGAAATGGCCTATTTCGAGTGCCTGCACGAAGTGAAACTGATCGTCGACCTGATCTACGAGGGCGGCATCGCGAACATGAACTACTCGATCTCCAACACGGCGGAATTCGGTGAATATGTGACGGGCCCGCGCATCATTACCGACGAGACCCGCGCTGAGATGCGCCGGGTCCTGAAAGACATCCAGACCGGCGCCTTCACGACGGAATGGATCCGCGAGTGCAAGGCCGGCCAGCCGAAATTCAAGGCGACTCGCCGGGTCAACGACGCGCATCCGATCGAGGAAGTCGGCGAAAAGCTGCGCGGCATGATGCCGTGGATCAAGGCCGGCGCGCTGGTCGACAAGGACAAGAACTAGTCCGCACCAATCCGCAAGGCCGCAATCCGGGGATTGCGGCCTTCTTCTTTTCAGGGGTACGAACCTTCAGGAGTGCGGGCCTTGGTTTCCGCCGTTACGCCCATTGCGCATCTGCTTCGCGATTGCCGTCTGCGCCTGACGGACGGGACCTGGCCGTTCGAAACCGAACGGGCCGCCGATATCGCCGCCCACTGGCGCTCTGCGATAGAAGACAAACCGGCCATGTGGGACGGGCGGGTCCTGATGATGCAGGATTGGTCGCTGGAGGAGGGCGTGCTCACCGGCGCCTTTGCCGATGTCGCATATTCGTCTTTCCACGCCTGGAAGACCTGGGGTTTTCCGGATCCCTCGATCGTCAATTGTTTCGGATCCGGGGTGTTGCGCACAGCCGACGGAGCCCTGATCTACGGCGTGATGGGCCGCTCGACTTCGAATGCCGGGCGGGTCTATCCGGTCGGCGGCACGCTCGACCACGACGATGTGCGCGGCGGCGGGGCGATCGACATGTTCGGCTCGATCGCACGGGAACTGACGGAAGAAACCGGACTGACGGTGGCGGAGTGCCGGCGCGGCGACAGGCTGGCCGTGCGCGACGGCCAATTGATGTCGATCGCCGAAGTTCTGGACTTTCCCGAGAACGCCGACACGCTTGCCGCGCGGATCCGCAATACGATCGCCGCGCAGGACGATCCGGAACTGCACGATGTGATGATCGTGCGCCGCGCAGCCGATCTCGATGCGGTGCGTACGTTCGGCTTTGCGCGCATGATCGCCGAAACGCTGCTTTCGCGCGCCGGCGCGTCTGCTCCGTCGGCTTGACATTTTCCGTTAACCTTTCGATAACGCGGTTGAGCCACCCTTTCGGGGGTGCATAAGACGAATAAGGCTGAGATCATGGTCGGGCTGGAGCGCCACGTTTCGCTGACGATCACCGCGCCGCAAGGCCGCGCGGGCCTTTTGCCGTCGCTTCTCCTCCTCCTTACAAGCCCCTGAGCGCTGACTGGCTCCTTTCAAGGTCGAGCGGGCACTCAGGGGATTTTGCAAACCACCCTTTGACGATGACAGCCCGCCGAAGCGACGCGGGCGAAGCGGAAAGCCAGAAGCCATGACGGACACAACCCAGACCGCCGACGAGCGGGACCACGTATTCATATTCGACACGACCCTGCGCGACGGCGAGCAATCGCCGGGCGCGACCATGACCCTGGAAGAAAAGCTCCAAGTCGCCGATCTGCTCGATGCGATGGGCGTCGACATCATCGAGGCCGGGTTCCCGATCGCCTCGAACGGCGATTTCGAAGCCGTGTCGAAGATTGCCGAACGGGCGGAAAACGCGGTTATCGCCGGTCTTGCCCGTGCAATTCCGGGCGATATCGACCGGGCCGGCGAGGCGGTGCGCAAGGCCAAACGCGGCCGCATCCATACCTTCGTGTCGACCTCGCCGATCCATCTGGAATTCCAGATGGGCAAGAGCCAGGAAGAGGTCCTGGAGATCATCACAAGGACGGTGACCCAGTCGCGCAACCTGATCGACGACGTCGAATGGTCCGGCATGGACGCGACCCGCACGCCGGTCGACTATCTGTGCCGCTGCGTCGAGGCGGCGATCAAGGCAGGCGCCACGACGATCAACATTCCCGATACGGTCGGCTACACGGTGCCGGAGGAGTATTTTGCGCTGATCAAGGCGCTGAGGGAGCGGGTGCCGAACGCCGACAAGGCGGTGTTTTCCGTGCATTGCCACAACGATCTGGGATTGGCGGTCGCCAATTCGATCGCCGGCGTGCAGGCCGGGGCGCGGCAGATCGAATGTACGATAAACGGGCTCGGCGAGCGGGCCGGCAATGCCGCGCTTGAAGAAGTCGTGATGGCCCTGAAGACGCGCCGGGACATCCTGCCCTACAAGACCGGCATCGAAACGACCAGCCTGGTGCGGGCGTCCAAGATGGTGTCGACCGCGTCGGCCTTTCCCGTCCAGTTCAACAAGGCGATCGTCGGCAAGAACGCCTTTGCCCATGAAAGCGGCATCCACCAGGACGGCATGCTGAAGAATTCGGAGACCTATGAAATCATGCGGCCGGAAGATGTCGGCGTGAAATCGACCTCGCTGGTCATGGGCAAACATTCCGGCCGGCATGCCTTCCGGGAAAAGCTCGCAGAACTGGGCTACGAGCTCGGAGACAACGCCTTCATGGATGCCTTCAAGCGCTTCAAGGATCTGGCCGACAAGAAAAAGCACGTGTTCGACGAGGACATCGAAGCCCTGGTCGAAGACGAGATCTCGGTCGCCGGCGATACGCTGAAAGTGATTTCGCTTACCGTGATCGCGGGCACGGGCGGTCCGCAAAAGGCGATCATCACCATGGACGTCAACGGCGTGCACGAGACGCGCGAGGAGAACGGCGACGGGCCGGTTGATGCCACGTTCAACGCGATCAAGGCGATCGTGCCGCACAACGCCAACTTGACGCTCTACCAGGTGCATGCGGTGACGGAAGGCACGGATGCCCAGGCCGAGGTTTCGGTGCGGCTGGAGGAAGACGGCAAGACCGTGACCGGGCGTGGCGCGGACACCGATACGCTGGTCGCCTCGGCCAGAGCCTATGTGTCTGGCCTCAACAAGCTCGCCATCCGGCGCCAGCGATCGCTGCCGGAGGCCCTGCAGGCGGTCTAATTGTCACATTATAAAACTTTTTTCTCCCGGCCTTCGGGGCCGGGAGGATGGCTGAAACCCGCAAAGAACGTAGGGTTGCGAGAGTAGTCGGCAAGCGTTGTGTCAAGTGATGCGACCGGCCCGTACATTCAACAGGGTTTACATTCGCGTGATCTATGGCCATGTCGGAAAAAGGGGCGGGCATTCGGTGTCGCCGACGTCCGTTGCTTGGCGGTCCAGTTGGGGGAACGTAACCATCGATCTGGAAAAGTCTCGTTTTTGATCGTTGTTCAGGTTACATTCAGGCTGGTCTTTGCATAAAGCTACACTCGTATCATCGATTCCGATTGTTGGAGGATCACGAATGAACTTTTCCGGTACCTTGAAAACCGTTCTGGCAAGCGCTTGCGGCGTTTTTGCCCTGGCCACGGTCGGAACGATTTCCGCACCCGCTCCGGCTTCCGCCCAAGGCCTGCATGCCTATTGCGACAATTACGCTCTGGAAGAGGCCTATAGCCGCGGTCGCGGACGGGTCGCAACCGGATCGGTAGTCGGCGCGGCAACGGGCGCGATCATCGGCGGTATCGTCGGTGGCGGTCGCGCAGCCGCGATTGGTGCTGCCAGCGGCGCTGCTGCCGGTGCACTCGGCGGTCAGGCCTCTAAGCGGGTTCGCCGCGGTCGTGTCTACCGCATGGCCTACAACGATTGCATCGCGGCCAACAGCCGCCAGCGCGCTGCACCGGTCCGCGGCAGCTTCGAGCCCTGGAGCCCGGCATGGTACGATTATTGCCGTTCGCGCTACCGCTCGTTCAACCCGCGCACCGGATACTTCACGACCTATTCCGGTCGCCAGAAGTTCTGCCGCTAAGGCGCACGCCGTCGGCCTGACGGCAGGCGGACTATCCGCCGACACGAGATCAGGAAAACCCGGCTTTTCGCCGGGTTGTTCATGTTTGGGAACGCCGGTTTGGCGCATCGCGTCCGGATTTGGATCGGAGGGGCACAGGGCCGGAATCAAAAGGGCCTTGAAGGAACCCGCCGCAGATCGTATTTTCTTTGCTTGCCGGCTATCTGTTCTCCGCAAGGAGACACGCCCCGCCGGCTCTCGGGTGTGTAGCTCAGTTGGTAGAGCAGCTGACTCTTAATCAGCGGGTCCAGGGTTCGAGTCCCTGCTCACCCACCAATTTTTTCAATGACTTAGCTTTAATTTTATCAACTTCGAAATAGAGCGTTTTACAGGCGTTTTACAGTTTTTGTTTTTGTTCCGTTCCGGATCGGGCCTGGCAATAGGGCTTTTCAGTGATCGATTGGCGAGCGTTTTGTGCCTCGATCGCGCCGTATCTTCCCCTTGAAAACCGACGGCAGTCGCGGGCCAGGCCGGCAGCGACGATGGCGGTGCCGATCTCGGTTCCGGCGACAAAACAGATCCCGACGACGCGGTCGTGCGTGACTGTTCCGTCCAGGTGGCACGTCACGGGCTTGCCGTTGACCAGATCGGCCATGAAGCGGTTTGCCTCGGTGGCCAGGCTTTCGGTCTTTTCCGGGGCGTTGACGCCTTGCAGGCGCACCTTGACGTCACCGACGCGTATCGTGTCGCCGTCGATTGCCTGGGCGATGCCGGTCAGGGTGCCGGCCGCGGCCGTCGTGCATGGCAGGATGAGGGCAAAGCCGACGGCGATCAACGATCGGCGCGTTCGAGCCGGGCGATTGCCGCTGAAACGATGTTGCGCTTGGATACGTACTTGCGTCGAATCTTGGTGATGTTGTCTTTTGACCACCCGGCAAACTCCGCTATCTCTTCGTCACTGAACCCGGCCCGGCAAAAATGAGTGATGGCGTTGCCGCGAAAGTCATGCAGCCGGCGGTCAACGCCGACCTTTTTTGCCAGTTTGTCGTAATTCGTTCCGATGCCGTCTGGCGTCCATGCGCGGCCCCGGCTGTTGACCAGAAGCGTGGCCGGTTCCGGGGCTTTCGGATTCTCGGCGTGAATTGTTTCTGTAAGGGATTTGCGGACCGCATGGGCGCGATCGAGTATGACACGGGACTGCCGGGTGATAGGCAGGATCACCTGCCGGCGCCCGCGCGACTTCGATGTCGTGGTTTCCAGTGTGTCGCCCTTGTCGGCGCCGATCGGCAATTCGGCCAGATCTTTGCGTCGCAGCCCGAAATGATAGGCGAAGTGCAGCACCAGGACGAAAGGGAATCCTGCTTCGGCAATCATGCGCTCGAAAATTTCCGGCTCGATGATCTCGTCGGCATGGTCTGTCGGCACATAAAGCCGCTTGATCTTGTTGCACACATGGGCGGTGATTTTGCCTTCGTCGATCGCGAAGTTCAAAAGGGTGATCAATTCACCAAGCACGATGTCGGCCTGTCGAGGTGTGCTGCGCATGCGCCGGTGCCATGCCTTTACGTCGCCGCGCATCTGGGGGTCGGTAAAGACGGTGATTTCATCGGGGCCGAATGCGTCTGCGATCTGATCGAAGGCGGACAGTTTCATGCGTCGCGTGTCTTTCGCGGCCGTCAAATAGTCGTTCGATTCCTTGTAATCCGTGATCAGCGCGTCGATCGTGCCCTGGGCTTGCCGGATGGTTCTCCGGGTGGCCTTTTCGTCGTTGATCGTCTTTCGGTAGGCGGCAACCATTTTTGCCGGCATGGGGTCGGGGGCAGGGCGGTTGATGGCCGTCCAGAATTTTGAGCCGCCGCGGTGTGTGTAATAGTAGAAATGCACGGTGCCATCGGCGAGCGGCCGGGACTTGACGCGGTGGATGCCCTTGATTTTTTCGTGCATGGCGGCGGATCCTGTTCCGGCCCATTGTGAATCGGATTGTCGGGTGTTTCAACGGGTCGGCTGTCGGCGATCTGGTCGTTATGCCCTATGTCCGCTCGCTGCGAAATCGACTTCTTTGCCGTTCACGTGAGTCACTTGGGTCGCCGGGATGTCGTCAATACCGGATTGGGTCACGATCCAGTTTCCGTCCCATCCGGCAAATGTGTAGGTGGCCGGTTTTTGGCAACAACGGGTGGCGCGGATGCGGTCGCCCGGCTTTAGGACGACCCGTGCTGCGTCAGTTGCCTGCGCGTTCCGTTTGGTGCGGCGATCCTTAGCGGCGTCTTCAGATTCCAGTTCGCAGTAATAGTCGTCGCATGCCGTGAACTCGCCAAAACCGGCGTCACAGATAGTGCAATAATAGGGTTTGCCGTCGTAGGGGGTCCGTCTCATTCCGGTGTATCCGGTATCAGAATCTCAGTGAAATGCGTGTGGTACCCCGGCCATCCGCCGACGTGGATGTGGCGCACGGTTTGCGGGTCGCATGACGTCCGAATCTCAACCGTTTGTCCCAGATCGCGTGGAGATCCGACATAGGGCGGTTCGTCGATCGGGAACCGCCACCACAACACGTTGCCCATGTCTTCGTGATAGTCTTCGATCGGTCGGGGTTTCATGGCTTTGTCCCGCTTCCGAACGGCGTCACGCAAGATGCAGGGATGCCTGGGCATCCGCATTCGTGCGCCAGTTTGCACGCGCCTGAATCGTCGTGAAAGCCTTCGTGATGTCCGCAGGGGCACATCTTGGCGCCGCCCGGATAGCACCAGTCTGGAACATATGGGGCTTCACTGGGCGGCCCTTGGTACGTGTCGCTGACCGGTCCGGGCATATCACGGCTCCAGCATGTCCATAACGACCGCATCAAGCGAGTCGACCCGCGCGCGCAACGTGCCGACTTCGTCGGGTGTCGGCCAGGCCAGCAATTGGCGCAGGTCTTCGCGCATGCGCTGTCGGCCGATCTCGATGCCGACGCCTTCGGCTCGGTTGATCACCGGTACGACAAACCGCAACAAGGCAAGGGCGGTGTCCGTGTCGGGCGCCAGTGTTTTCGGAATTTCGAAGACGACACTTCCGTCGACATCGAACACGGCCCAGGCGTCGCCGGTCGTTCCTGAGATTTCCAGTTCGCACATGTGGATCATTGCGCGTTTTCCCTTTCAAGCCGCTGCCGACGTCGCGCGTAGGCGCTGGCAGCGGGGGCGGGTTTGGGTGTGCGGCCGGCTTTCTGGTTCAGCCGGTCTTCGATGTCGGCGCGCAGCCAGCGGCGCGTGCCGGGAAGCGGGGCCGGCACCAGACCCTTGCCCCGCCACAACCGGAAGGTTGCGGGGCTGACGCCGATAAAGTCGGCGGCTTCGCCAAGGGACAGGGTCAGGGGCCGGTCGGTCACGGTTAGTAGTCTGCCGGCGAGCCGGGTTTCCGTTCCGGCGCGCCTTCGAAGACGGGCAACTCGGTTTGTTCCGCGACGATGTCCATGTCGGCTCGCACGCGCTCGGTGACGAAGACGTCCGGCCGATAGATCTGATAGAGCCAGGTGATGGATCCGCCGCGCGGCCGGTAGCGCAGCCGCACGGGGATGTGCGGAATGTCGCCCATGAAAAACGGCGGGATGCCGAGCATGAACAGGCCGGGCACCCGAACTTCGTTGCCGTCGCCGGCCGAATGCACTTCCTCGAACTTCATGTCGGCTTCGCCGGTTTGCAGATTCGTGATGTTGGAGATCTTCGAATTCACGTGGATTTTCAGGCCGCGCGACAGTGTGATCAGTTCGGCCGGCGTAGCGAACTTGGTGCCGAACTTGCCTTCCCAGTGGTTTCGCTCGCCGGCTTCCGGCGATACGAGATCGGGCAGGCGGTCTTCGATCCATTCGGCAAACTCGGCCTGTTCCATGGGCTGGCCGTCGTTTTTGACCCAGGCATTCCATTGGTCGGACAACGGGAAGGTGTAAACCAGCCGGTGAGACAGGTTGTCAGCGGGGCCGCCGGATGCGTTTTCGTGATAGTCGATCACGGCCGTGAAGGACGGCTTGCGCCAGTCGGTGTTGCAGAAGATTGCCGAGTGTTCCGTCTTGTGCCGGTTTGTCAGTTCGATGAAGGAATCCCGGGTTGTCAGGCTGGCCGTGCCCTGTTTGAGATCCGGCCGCGTCGAATAGGGCGTGATTTCATGTTTCAGGCCACACGCCTTTTGCAGGTTACGGTCCCACAAGACCGGCACTTGCGGCGGATATCCTTCGCCCAGGCCCTCGGTCGGGATCATGACCAGTTGGGGGTCGGTGGATTTCTTGCCGAGATCGGCGAGCTTTTCGACGTCGATCAGTGGTTTGATCGAGGGGGCGTCGTTCATGGTCTGCAATCCTTTGGTTCAGAGGGAGGGAAAAATCAGGCGGTTTCGCCGTCGATGGCGCGCAAGGGCTGATCGGTGTCGAACATGCCGCGCTGGCGCGGGTGTTCGGTGTGCAGGTCGTCGCCGCCATTGTGGAAATAGAAGGTCGGCTTGCGCGGTTGTTTCGGCGTCTTGGAATCCAGTTCGGCCATGACCTTGATCGTGTCGCCATCGACTTCGAACTTGATTTTCAGGGCGACGTGGCCGGACACCTTGCGCTTGGTGTCTTCGGCCAGCGCAGTCAGTTCGCCGATCACGTCGCGCAGTTTTTGCGACATGTCCCGGTTGAGATCGCCGTGTTCGAGCATAGGTAAGAGTTGACCCGCTTCGCGAATGACTTTCATTGGTCCGCACCTTTCGATCGGGAGTAGGAGATATGCGCGTTTTGATGATTGTTGCGGCTGTGGTCGCCGCATGGTGTCTGCCCGCCGCGGCCGAAACCGGCCGGACCGTCAAGCATGGCCAGGTCACCCTGGCGCTCGACGCCGACGGCCGCCTGTCGTTCGTCGCCGCCGACAACCCGCTGCGGCTTGCAAACGGGGCCTGGCTTTTCCAGGCCGACGGCAAATGGACGTACAGCGAACCCGCCGCGACCATGGATGTGGTCGACTTCGTGGTCGACGTCGATGATCTCGACGGCAAAATCGTGCGGGTGACAGGGGCTGCGATTGTGGGTGCACGGGCCGATTCTGCCGCCTTCACACGATCGGGCACGCGCGTTGCGATCGTTCCGACCACGATGCCGAAGGAAGACGTGCGGTTCGTGCTGAAGGAATGCGCCGACTATGTCGAAATCGATGCTTGCCGCGTCGATCTGGTCGGCGCTGCCGGCCGGGATGCGCTCGGTAACCCGGTCCTGTTGCACCCGGCCATCGCGCGGGATTGAAAGTGTCATAGGCCAGCGCCGGATTGAACTTCCCGTGCCCTGTCTTCTGCTATCGCTCGGACGCCGTAGAGCGTCTTCTCGACTGATCGAAAGATGCTGTCCCAGCTTTCCGGCGGTGCATGGCTGAACAGGACTGTCAGCATGCCGTTCAAGGTGCCGGTCGAATAGCTTGCGAGTCGTGCGCTCGGTTCCAGTTCGCGTAGAATGAGCGTGCCGTGCATGTCCGTGAAGGAGATGCCGGCGTTGCGGCAGAACGTTTCGCAAGCCAGGAGATAGAATTCTTCCTGTTCTTTTGACATTCCCATTTCGATTTCTGCGGCGTCAGGTTGTGCGGTCATGCCAGTGCCTTTTGGGTTTTGGGGTGATCGTGCGCGCGGGCTGCGGACAGGTCGGCGGCGATCTGCGCCGTCGACCACGAAATGCCTTGTTTCAATTCTGCGGTGATCAGTCCGGCGCGCGATCGGCGGGCCGAAATCTTGCGGTAGCCCTTGGTCGGATGCCGGGTGCGGCCCTTTTCGGCTTCGTTGGCGCGGTCAAGCGCGCTGCCGACGACAAGGGGAGATAGTCTGCTTTTTGCGTTCCAGTGACCGCTGCGCCACGCCATTTTTCGCCTCGTTTGAGTCTTCGAGAATTGCGAAAATAATGGGATATTTGCCATTCTTGGTCAAGATGGAAATTTCCCATTTTATTTGCATGGCGTTTTGGCGAGATCTAGATTAATTCCGAGAACCAGAAACTTTCGTGCTTCCCGACACGTAAGGATAATGATTCATCGGACCCTGAATCTGCGGACCTGGCACCGGGCAATCGCCCGGCTTTCTGTGCATTTGTCGGAAATGCGCATCGATTGGGACGTGGTGGTCGATCACCCCGCCTTTCTGAAAATCGTTGACGAAATCCCAGACAAGACCTTGTCGGTGCAGTTTGACCGGCGTGGCTTCGACTTCACCTTGCGGAACTGGTACGCGATGGTGGTGCGGCGCCAGGACGGGGAGGTCGTGGCGATGGCTGCGGGCCGTCTGGACGATTTGAACGACCAGACCCTTGCGGAATATTGGGGGGATGGCACCCGGCACGGGCAACAGGCCCGGCTTTATCCGGACGGGCGCCTGGGGCCGGATCATGCGCCGGGCGCTTTCCTGATCCGCGGGCGCGTTGCCTATTGCGGCGACATGTATGTGCACCCGGATTTCCGCCGCAACGGGCTGGGTTCGGTCGCATCGCGGCTCAACTTGATGACCGGGTTTTTGCAACTCGGTCAGCCGGATTTTCTCTATGCGCTGATCGAGCCGGGATACATGGGATCGAATTGGGGTCTGAAGGCGGGTTTTGCGGTTGCCGAGCCGGTCGGCGTCGACTGGGTCAGCGTGCCGGAAGGCGCGGACCGGGCGGAATATCTGTGTTATTCGTCGGCCGCCCAGATGCGGCGTCTTGTCGATGCAACGGCGCGGGACGAAGTCGGGTTCGGGCTGCTAAAGCCAGAAAAACCAAGCGATTAGTGCAGCGGGTCGATGCGCGGTCGCTCGATATCTTCGATCAACGACACCAGAAACCACCATTTGAAGCCGGGCATGTGCACGGGCACGATCAGGCGTTCGAAACAAACGCGGATCCGCCGCCCGTCGTGCACGAACGTGTAGGCGGCTTCGGACAATTTCGGTTCGTGGTCGGCAGCGTCGAAATAGTCTTTCGACAGCACTTCGTCGAAGTCGTGCGCGGGAAGGCGCGGTGCGTTTCCCGCGTTGACGGCCTTGCGCCAGGTTTCTCCGAAAATCTTGACGGCCGGTGCGGCCGGTCCGATATGGCGTAGCTTTGGCGGGGCGCCGTCGATCGAGTGGCCGTCGGCCAGGATTGCGGCGTTTTCATAGGGCACAAGGTCTATAAGCCGGCGCTCGCCGGTCAGCCAATCGCGCCAGGCGGCGCGCAGCATGGCCGATCGAACACTGGTTTCAAGGGCGGCCACGGGAAGCCGCTCGACAAAATTCGGGTGCGTGTTCATGACGTTTACCGTCAGGGCCAGCGCCAGGCGCGTTCCCTGTGGATGTCGTTGACGATTCGATGAATCGCTGCCTCGATGTCGTCGTAAGATCCTTCCAGACGATCGAGGTCGAAATCAAACCCGTATTGAACGACGTCTTTCACCAGTTCCGGCCCGCCAAGTTGATCGGCGTAGCGTTCGAGCAAGTGTAACCGTTCAAAAAGGGAGACTTCCTCCGACTTACGAACCAGCCCCCGAAGTCTTTTCGCTTCGGCAATCGAAAAGTTCTTCATGATACCATACTGTCATTACGCGGTTCCCCATTTACAAGTGCATCGTTTCGTCTTTTGGTTCAGTCTTTTGTATTGTTTCAGTGTTGCCCTAGCGGGTATTTTTTTGTTCTACGGAGTTTTGTCCGGATCTTCCTCGGTATTTCTATCGAGCGTATCCAATTCCACAAAATGGCGTACGGCGTCGAAAGATCCACCCGCATCAAGGCACAAATTATACACATCTGTCAAAAAATTTGCATATTCCTGCGGTGTTTTGCCCCCGATGGCGATTTTACGCGTTCTGCGGGTTTCTTCGATCGATGTTACAATCTGAATTAACAACTTGCGGTCTATTTTGCCGATTTCCGAGTTGTGTGTCGATCTGCGCGCCGCGACCGGCGTCGCGTTCTCAGTCGATGGTTTAGGATGATTGCTTTGTAAGTTAAGTATGTTCGGGTCTATTTCCAAAACTTCGGCAAGTTTGAAAAACTTATCCGCTGCCGGCATCATGTCCCGTTTAAGTAGATCTCGGACATAGGTCTCCGAAAGACCCGCCATTGTCGAGGCGGTCTTCATGGAAAGCCTTTTGCGTGAGAGTGCGTCGCGGATGACGTCTTTATAATCAGGATCCATGGCCCGATTATAACCAATATCCACTGCAATTTGCATCAATGAGATATCCCAGAAAAATTGCAATGAATGTAGCGTAAATCCCATTGACAGGGGATTAATCCCATGGCAGCGTTGGTTCTGCCATGACAAACGATCTTCAAACAGACACCGAAAAGTTTCGTGCCGATGTCGAGGCGTTTTTGACGCATACCGGCATCGCGCCGACTAAGCTTGGGCTGGAAGCCGTCAATAACGGCAAGTTTGTTACCCAGATACGCGAAGGGGTGTCGCCGCGGCTGACATCGGTTGACCGGGTCCGCGCCTATATGCGCGCCTGGCAGTCGCCGGGCCCCTTTGTTCTGCCGTCCGATCAAATCGAGGTGCGAGCATGACCCGGCGCGGATTTGCCATCCACCGGCCGGACGCGCTCGATCCGTCGACGCTTGCCGCGTTTGCGCTGGTGGCCTGCCTTGTCGGCGGCATTGTCGCTGTGGCTGACACAATTGTTTTTTCGCACCTGTCTCCCTCCCTGGGTGCGGCGGACGGGCGGCGCTCGGATGCAGGCGCCGCTGTCCAAACTGGCCGGCTGTCCGATCGCTCCCCACCAGCGGACAGCCGGCCTTCTTTTTCTGAAATTTTGCGTACGGAGTGATCATGTCCTGCACCGAAGGATTGCCGGTTGATAATGCTGCAACCCGTTTCCCCGAGTCCGGGAAAAATCAACGGGTTTCGGATGGGCCGATGGTCGATCGGGACAAGTTGCGGGATTTTCTGATCACCCGCGCGCGCCGCGCGCCGGCCGATGTCGTCGCGCGCGAAACCGGCATTCCGGTCAAGACGCTGCACCGCTGGATCTATGAAGACGCGGGCATGCCGACGACCGTCAATTTCGTCCGGCTGGTTCTGGCGTATGGCGCGCCGTTTCTGGTCGAAGTCCTGACCCATTGCCCGGAATGGATCGACGATGCGGCACGCCAAGAGGCCGGCCGCCGCTTCGATGATCGACTGGGCGCGATCAAGGCGGGGGAATGCTGACCTTGCGAAACGCGGAACCGATGCGGCGGACCCGGGCACTGGCCGGGCTTTTCTTGCGGCTGGCGGCGGGCCTGTTGCTCGCCGCCGCCTGGCTTTTCTTGGGCGTAGGCGAACGGGCGCGGGCCCTGCAAAAGCGGATCGAGCGGCTGATCGAGGAAAGCGACCTATGAGTGGTGACGGTCAGACCTTCGCGTCGGCGCATTTTGGGGTGCGGTCGGCACTGTCCAGCCCGGCGGCAAAGCGCATTGCAGAAGCCGGGCAGCGGTACCGGGCGTCGAAAGGGTTGCCACCTGAGCCGTCACCGGCGCCGGTGTCGCGCAGGCGCCGGGCGCTTGTGACCGCGGAAACGCCGGTTCGCGAAACGCTGGTCGACAGGATCTTTCGCGAATCCGCGGAAGCCTACGGCGTGACAGTCGCTGACATCAAGGGGCCCAGTCACCGGGAAGGCATTGCTGGCGCTCGTCATTTGGCTTGGGTTCGGCTGCTGACGGAAACGTATCTGACCTACAAGCGCATCGGAGACCTGTCGAACCGGCATCCGTCGACGGTGCGCAAAAGCGCGATCGCCTATTGCGAACGCCATGACATCCCGTTCCCGTACAATCGCACGGTGGTGCAGTAATGCCGGCGTGGTCTGAACAGGACGACGCGGTGTTGCGAGATGCAGTTGCGGCCGACAAGTCGGGCAGCGACGCCGCGAAGTTGCTCGGTCGGTCGCGTAACGCCTGCATCAAGCGGGCCAATAAACTTGGCCTGACGTTTCGCGGTTCCCCGCAACCCCATTATCCGTTTGTGCAGAAAAAGCGGAATCCCCACGCGCCGACCACGCCACCGCCGGTCGTGGTTGCGATCAATCAGGTCGGCATTCCGCTTTCCGAATTGAAAAACGGCACGTGCAAGTATCCGCTTTGGGACGGTCCCGACGAACCGCGCCTGTTCTGCGGGGCGCCGTGCCCGATCAATGAACCCTATTGCGCGACGCATCGGGCGGTTTGTTGGCGGGGGCGCGGAGATGGGTAAGCGCTCGGATTTTCCGCGCCTGAAGGGCGATTTTTACGAGACGCCGGCCGGTCCGGTTGAGCGGCTGATACCGTTTCTTGAGGGTAGCCGCTACGTCGAGCCGTGTGCCGGCGCAGGCAAACTTGTCCGCCATTTGAACGCCTGGGGCCTGACATGTGTCGGGGCATTCGACATTGACCCCAAGGCGCCGGGTGTTGTTCGCCAAGACGCGATGGCGTTGACAGCGGCGGATGTCGATGGCGCGGACTTTGTCATCACGAACCCGCCATGGACCCGCTCGCTGTTGCACCCGATGATTGACCATTTGGTCGGGTTCGGTCTGCCGGTCTGGTTGTTGTTTGACGCCGATTGGGCGCACACCGTGCAAGCGGCCCGCTTCGAGCCGGTGCTTTACGACGTGGTGTCGATCGGGCGCGTGAAGTGGATCGAGGACTCGCCGCATTGCGGCAAGGATAACGCCGCGTGGTACCGGTTCGGCCCCCACAAAAACACGCTTCCGACCTTTCGAATGAGGGCTGTCGCATGATCCTTATCCCGGAACTGAAAACCGTTTTGATTCTTGTGCCGCGCACAGGATCCGGGTCGCTCTATCGGGCGGTTGAAAAGACCTATCCCCAATCGATGCGGATTTATCGGCACATGGAAGCGGACGGCGTGCCGGCAGGATATGACCGGTGGCAACGCATTGGCGTGGTGCGCAAGCCGGTTGATCGGTTGTGGAGCCTCTACAACTTTCTGCGGTCTTTTGACGGGCCGCACGATCCGGCCTTTATTAAGGAGCAGCGGGACAGTGTCGATCGGCCCTTTTCCGAATGGATTGTGAACAACGAAACGGTGTTTACCGCGCCGTACGATCGCGCCGGCGGTCGGTTTTTTCCAAATTTCACCGTGCGCCATGCGTTGCCGGAAACGCGGAAATCCCAATTCTTCTATCTTCGGCCCGACCTTGGCACCTATGTCTGGCGGTTCGAAGACCTTCGGGATTTGGCGGACCATCTCTCGGTCGAACTCGGCTGGCACAATCGCACCCGCTCGGCCGGTGACAATGGCCCGCCGGCTTTGACGCCGGAAGCGTGGGACCATGTAAAGCGGTTTTTGGCTTGGGATTTGGAGCATACCGGCCCCGCGGTGATTGAGGTCGCCGCATGAAAAAGCGCGTGTCGGAACGGGATCTGTTTACCGAAATTCTGGCGGATTGCGACCGGCTGGCCCTGATCGCACCGGACGCCCGGATTGCGACCGCAATCCGCCTGCGCCGTCTGGCCATCCAGATCACCCGGGCGGCGGATTTTCTGGAATCGGAAGCGCAAAAGGCGCTGCCATCGAAGCATTAGGAGGTCGGGCGAATGGCAATCAACAAGGTGTTTTTGTGCGGGAATGTCGGAGCGGATCCGGAGATTTCCACGACACAATCCGGCGCACGCCTGGCTCGTTTCAGGCTCGCGACCACCGAAAAATGGCGGGACAAGGGTTCTGGTCAGGACAAGGAAGCGACCGAATGGCACAGCGTCGTCGCGTTCGGCGACGGGCTGGTCGACAAGGTGATCGAACCTAACGTGAAAAAGGGCGCCAAGGTGACGATCCTTGGCAAACTGCGCACGCGCAAATGGCAGGCCCAGGACGGCTCCGATCGATGGTCGACCGAAGTCGTGGTCGACTTTGGCGGCTCGATCGAGATCGCCGGGTCGGGCCGTGCCGGGCCGCCGCCACCGTCCGGGCAGGATGATTACGGATCGGCGCCGGCGACCCGATCGAGCGCGCCGCCGTCCGGTGACGAACTCGACGACGACATTCCGTTTTAGGGGCGCCTGAACCGTGAGCGACCCTGACCGCGACGCTTGGATCGAGCGCGCACGCGCGGTTTCCTGCGAATCCGTCTATTTGCGGGAAGGATGGCGCATGATCCGGCGCGGCCATGAACTTGAAGGGCCGTGCCCGTCCTGCGGCGGGCGCGACAGGTTTTCCATCAACCTGTCAAAAAACGTCTGGAATTGCCGGCAGTGCCAGGCAGGCGGCGGCGATGCCATTTCGCTAGTCCAGCACGTCTTCGGCATCGATTTTCTGCACGCCGTCGGTTGGTTGACGGGGGAAGACCGGCCGACGCCGGTCGACCCTGAAAAAATGGAGCGGATGCGCCGGGAAAACGCGGAAAAACAGGCGCGCCAGGATGCGATTGCCGAGCGGGAACGGGAACAGGCCATTCGGCATGCTGCCAAAATCTGGACGCGCACCAGGACTCCGGTGGGTTCGATTGTCGTGGGTTACTACGAACACCGCAATCTCGGCTGTTTACCCGATCCGATGCAAGTCCGGTTTTCGCCCGATGAACCGTACCGCATCGACCTGGGCACGCGCCAAGCACCTGACTG
This sequence comes from Pseudomonadota bacterium, assembly GCA_038745065.1. Lineage (GTDB taxonomy): Bacteria > Pseudomonadota > Alphaproteobacteria > Rhizobiales > JANQQB01 > JANQQB01. Next base: position 69,641 of record JBCDLT010000016.1, read on the forward strand.
GCAAACGATCCATTCGGGCCCGTGCATGGTGGCGCGCATCGCCCGGCCGGATGACACCGGCGGCGGCGTGCATCGCACGTGGATCGACCTTTCGCGCCGCAACGGACAGGCCGAAATCATCCACCCGAAAACCGGGGAAGTTCTGAAATCGAAACTGACCCGCGGATCGAAAAAAGGCGGCGCCATTCGGCTTTACACGCCGCCCGATCCTGTCGCGCTGATCGGCGGTGAGGGCATCGAAACGACCGAAACCGCCCGCGGGCATCATTTCCGCCACGATGCGGCCTATTGGGCCTTTGTCGATCGCGGCAACATGGCAGGCCGGACCTTGTCGCGCGACCGGCCCGATGAACCCGACCCGACCGATTCGGATGCCTTCCTGCCGCCCGACTGGTGCCGGGAATTGATCTATCTGGGCGACGACGGTCCCGAACACAAGGTCACTCGGAATGCGCTTGTGCGCGGCCTGAAGCGCGCCCGGGCGCATTGCCCGACGATGGCGACAAAGATCGTCTGGGCGGGCGAGGGCGTAGACATGAACGACCTTGTGATGCCGGGGGAGTGCACGGCCGGTGTCGGATAAGGATGCGCAAAAGGGCAGCAAAAAACCGCGCAAGAAAAAGCCTGCCCCTTCGGTCGCGGCCGCGTTTGATTCAGCGGAAACCATCGGGCCGCCGCCCGACATCGATGATTCGTCCGTGGGAGACCCGGATAAAGGGGGGAATCCACTTCCGGCGGATCGACAGAATGGCGACTGGTTCGAGTATTTCAATGACCGTTATGCGGTCGTCAAGATGGGCGGCAAGGCCGTGATTTTGTGTGAAGACGACACCGCCGACCTGCACGAACGTGTGTCGTTCATGACGATACAGGGGTTTACCGATTTCTATTCGAACTGGATCGATTACAGCGAAGGGCCGAAAGGCGGCTTGGTCGCCATCCCGAAAACCAAGCTATGGATGCGGGATCCCGCACGTCGGACCTTTGCGGGCTTGGAATTCGCGCCTGGGGCCGGTGCCAGGCCCGGCTATTACAATTATTGGCAGGGTTTTGCTGTCCAGCCAAAAGAGGGCGAATGTCGGCTGTTTCTCGACCACTTGTTCAAGGTGATCTGTTCGAGCAACGCCGATCATTATACTTTTCTGCTGCAATGGTTCGCGCACATGATCCAGCGGCCGCACGAACGCATCGGTACGGCCGTTGTGCTGCGCGGCGGGCAAGGGGCCGGCAAGACGATTGTCGGCGAAATGATCGGCGAATTGCTCGGCGCCCATTACATGCTGGCCGACAATCCGGCACACATCACCGGCCAGCACAACGCGCATTTGGCACGGGTTTTGTTGTTGCAGGCCGACGAGGGTTTCTGGGCCGGCGACAAGACGGCCGAAGGGCGCCTGAAATCACTGGTGACGTCTGGTCTTCAAACGATCGAACCGAAGTTTGTCGACGCGTTTACGGTCAAGAATTTCGTTCGGTTGCTGGTGACGTCGAACGAACACTGGGTGATTCCGGCCGGTCTCGATGAACGGCGCTTTGCCGTCTTCGATGTGTCCGGTTCGGCCGCCCAAAACCACGCTTACTTCGAAGCGCTGCGGGCCGAATGGGAAAACGGCGGGCGCGAAGCGTTGTTGCATACGCTTATGACCGAGCCGTTGACGCTCAACCTGCGCCAGATTCCGAAAACCGACGCCCTGTTCGACCAGAAACTTGAAACCGCCGATATGGTCGTCAAATGGTGGTTCGAGCGCCTGTCGGACGGTGCGCTGCCGTCGCACATGGCGTCGTGGCCGGAATGGATGGTCACGCGCGAACTCTATACCGATTACATCAAGTTTTGCGAGCGCGCGGGCTGGAAGCGGCCTGGCACTGAAAAGTCGTTTTGTAAGCGATGGCTGCAGCGCTGTGCGCCGGCTGTCGAGCGTCGGCGCGTAACGGGCGAGGGCGGTCGGCCGTGGGGCTACGCATTCTCTGAACTCGATGTCGAACGGGCGTGTTTCGAGCGCGTGGTCGGCCAGAAAATCGACTGGGACGGGCCGACGTGACCCGGATCTGTCCCATGTGTCCCATGTTCGAGTGGACCGAAACGCGAAATGGGACAGCGAATTGCCCAATGAAATCAAGGCCTCGTCCCATGTGTCCCATGTGTCCCATTTGATTCCTGCGCCCGTGCGCGCGTGCACGTTAATGCGTCTATCCGTATTTCCCGTGCGAGGGATTTAAATGGGACACATGGGACACATGGGACGAGGGTTTATAAAGGTTTGATTTGATTGGTGTTTTGGGTGTCCCATTTCGCGGTAACGAAAACCGGCAAATGGGACACATGGGACGGCAGACAAAAGGTGCGGCAATGGACACAAAAACCAATCCGATTGAAGGGATGCTGGGCTATCCGTGGTATGCGGTGCGCGTGGCGCCAGGCCAGGAACGGGCAGTGGCCGATGCTTTGGCGGCGAACGGCGTTCCGGCAATCGCGCCGGTTTATTACCGCTGGGTATTGAAAAACCGGCATACGTACAAAAAGCGGTTGCGCATCTTTCCTCTTGTCCCCGGTTACATCTTTGCCGGCGTCGAGGATTGGGGTGCGGTGAACGGCGTGCGCGGTGTTCTGGGTGCTGTTGGGATTGATGGCGAACCGATCCGCATTCCTTACATGGAACTGGCAGACTTCCTGACGGCGCACCATGAAGCCGATTTGCGTCCGCGCCCTGGCATCCCGCTCAAACGGGGTGATGACGTCGAAGTTCGTGAGCATATGCTGACTGGCCAATGGGATTCGATCTCGGGCAAAATCGACCGCGTCCATGGAAAACGTGCAAAAGTCCTTGCAAATTTTTTCGGAAGCCAGATCTTAATGGATGTGCTGGTCGATGATCTGGTGAAGGTCGCGCCCGGCGCACGGTCCGGATGATCAGACGCCAGCCGACTGGCCCATGCCCATGACCAGCCCCGCAATAGGGGTGGGCGGCCGACCGAGCCGAGGCGCTATCCACCCGAACGGCACCGCTTGGTGTCGAAGTGCCGCGCATGCGCAAAATTCCGTGGAACTGAAACTAGACCTTCGCGACGCCGAACGCGCAGCCCGACGCCTGGGCGCAGCGGCCGATCAACTGCCCTTTGCCTTTTCGCTGGCGTTGAACGACGCGGCGGTGGTGGCAAAGGAAGACGAGACGGACGCAATCCAGTCCAGTTTCGATCGCCCGATCCCGTTCACCCAAAAGGCGATCGGCATGAAGCGGTCGACGAAACGAAACCTGACGGTCGAAGTGTTCGTGAAAACGATCCAGACCAAATACCTCGATTTGCAGGTGCATGGCGGCACGCGCCGCCCGAACAACAGGGCCTTGCCCGTACCCGGCAAGGCCATGCGGCTCAACAAGTACGGCAACATGCCACGCGGCGCCGTCGACAAGCGGGCCAAGCGGGCCGACACCTTTACCGGTCGTCCAAAGGGGCGGCCCGATCTGCCCGCCGGGATCTGGAAGCGAACCAAACGCGGACTGAAATTGCTGGTGCTGTTCACCGATCAGGAACAATTCGACCCGCGCTTCGATTTCTACGGCGTGTTCGAGGCTGCGATACGCCGCGAACTGCCCGCAAACATCCGCTCGGCGGTCAGCCGGGCCATGTCAACCCGACGTCGGACCCGCTGATCGTTCACGGGTCCTTCCCACCCTCAAAAACCCCGCGGGTATTTCTCACCGCGGGTGTTCACTCGTCTGACCGGGTTTTTAAAGCCTAAAGTCGAGCCTAAAGAAAACAGGACAAAATTCTAAAGTCGTGACGGAAATCGTTTCAAAATCTGAGTTTGCGGCGCTCTGCGATTTAAGTGCGGGGCGGGTTTCGCAAATGATCAAGGAAGGCAAGATTTCCGGTGAGGCTATCGTCGGGGAAGGGCGCAGTGCGCGGATCAATGTCGCGCTGGCCATGGCCCAGATCGGTAATCGGACGGACCCGGGGCAGCGGCTTGGTAATGGGGTTAAGACGAACTTGACGCCGCCGGCTGGTGATGCACCGACGCTGCCGACCACGTTCAATACCACGACCGACAAAATCGCCGAGCAAAAGCTAAAGCAGGCTGAGATTGCGACGCGGCGGGCGGAAGCGGAAGAACGGGCCCGGCAGGGGGAATATGTTCTGGCGTCGGATGCGCGGGCGGCGATGACGCGCACGATCGCGCAATTGCTGCGGCAGATCGAAGGCGGTCTGCCGGATATGGCGTCGAAGGTGTCCGGCGATTTTCAATTGAATCAGCGCGACGTGCTGCATGTTCTGAAATCGGAATTCACGGTCATTCGCGCGAAGGCTACGGAAACGCTTGCCGGCGAACGCGATCAACGCGACCGGCTGGTCGAGGCGCCGGCATGAAAACGCTTCTGACCTGCGCGACCTGGCTGGCGCTTGACGTCGCGGTCGGCGTGGCTGCGCCGCCACCGCCGGTCGATCACCTGGCCTGGGCAAAAGACAACATCGTCTTTTCGCAGCGGGAATCCCCGTATCCGGGCCCGTACAACGAAGACCAATTCCCCTACTTCTCGGAAATGCTGCGCGCGCTTGGCCCGGACGATCCGTGCCGGGTCGTCAGCAATCTGAAATCCGCCCAGATCGGCGGCACGGTCGTTGCCAACATCTTCACGCTCGGAACCCTTCAAATGGATCCGTGCGACTTTCTCTACACGCACCCGACCGAAGACAATGCGGGCCGCTGGTCGAAGCTGAAATTGCGGCCGATGCTGAAAAACACGGCATCGCTTGCGGCCCTTTTCCCGGAAACGTCGCGGGACGGCGGGTCGTCGATCCTGTTCAAGGAACGGGTCGACGGCAAGGGCTCGATCCAGATTTCCGGAGCTAACTCGCCGGCGTCGCTGTCCATGGTGACGATGCGTTGCCAGGTGCAGGATGACCTGTCGAAATGGGAAATCAATTCGGCGGGGGATCCGGAAAGCCAGGCTGATTCCCGATCGGAAGCGCACGAATACGCGAAAATTTTCAAGGTGGGGACGCCGACGATTGAACCCGGTTGCCGGATCACGTCGAATTTCAAGCAGGGAACCCAGGAACGGTTCCACGTGCCGTGCCCGCAATGCGACCATTACCAGTCGCTTGAATGGGCAAACATGCGTGACTCGATCGATCCGGACAATCCGGACGCGGCGCATTTCACGTGCGTTTCCTGCGGTATGCCGATCGAGGAACATCACCGCGCGGCGATCGTTCGGCGCGGGCACTGGGTCGCTGCGAACGAAAAGGCACGCCGCGAACATCGGTCGTTCTACATGTGGTCGGCCTATTCGCCGCTGCAATCCTGGCCGCGCATTGCCCGCCGTTGGCTTCGCGCGCAAGGCAATCCGGCTGCCGAACAGGTCTTTTTGAACGATGTCGTCGGCCAGGCATACAAGGCCGACGGCGAGGCGGTGCCGTGGGAAACCTTGCGCGACCGTGCCGCGGAAACCGGACACAAGCGCGGTGTGATCCCGCCGGGCGCGCTGTTACTGACACTCGGCGTTGACGTACAGGACGGATGGCTTGCCTGGCAATTGGTCGGTTGGGGCCGCGAATATCAGCGGTTCGTGATCGATGCGGGCAAGATCGAGCCGCAAAATCTCGATGTGCCGGCGGACAACGCGCACATTTCGGAGGATGCGACCCGGCGTGTGCTCGATCGGCTGGTGAACCGGACTTGGCCGAATACGTTTGGGCGCCAGATCGGCGTCGACTTCACGGCGATCGACGGCAACGCGTTCACCGAGGATGTCTGGGGTTGGGCCCGTCGGCACCCGCGGTCGAAAGTGATCATGGTTCGTGGCGCGAATTCCGAACTGGCGCCGATGATCAAGCAGGTCGCAAACGAGACGAACGAAAAGACCGGCAAGGTACGCCGGTATGCCAAGCGCTTTTACACGTTCAACGGATCGGTCCTGAAACTGGCGTTCTATCGGAACCTGCGCAAGGACGACCCGTTGGTTCCCGGTTACGTGCATTTCTGTCGCGACCTTGGCGACGAATACTTCCAGGAAGCAACGTCGGAACGGCGCAAGGGCGAGACCCAGAAAAACGGTTTCGTCAAATACAAATGGGTCAAGGATCCGGGGCAGCGGAACGAAATGCTCGATACGATGATCCAGGCCGAAGTTGCCGCGATCAAATTCGGGGTTCGCCTGTTCGGGGATTCGGACTGGGCCCGGTATGCCATCGAGCGCGAAGTGCCGCCGGCGGAAACCCAGACCGACCTTGAAGACTTCATGCTGACATCGCAGCCGACCGAGGTTGCGAAGGCGGACGACGAACCCGGATTCGGGCGGATCAATGGCTGACACGGCAACCCTGCAGACCTGGCTGACCGAGGCCGAAACGGCCTTGCATCGCCTGTCGACCGGCACGCTTGAAATGGAAGTGTCGTTTCGCGGACGCATGGTCAAATTTAATCAGACAGACATTGTGAGGTTGCGGGCCTACATTGCCGACTTGAAGCGGCAATTAGGGCAGACGGGCCGCGTGGCGGCGCGCGGGGTGTTTCTCGGTTCATGACCGTGCCGCAGATCATCGACCAGCATGGCAACCCGGTGTCGTCTGGCGCCCGTATGGTGCGTGAACCCTATGAAGGCGCGTCGCGCGTGCAGCGCGACCTTGCCGGGTGGATTCCGTACAAGACCAGCGGTCAGGCTGCGCTGAATTTCGACCGCGACCTGTTGACGTCGCGGATCCAGGACATGGCCCGGAACGACGGCTGGGCGTCGGCGGGCATGGATCGTCTGGTCGATACCGTGATCGGTGGTGGCTGGCGTCTGTCATCGAAACCGAATTGGCGAGCGCTCGGCATCGATCCGGAAGCCGCGTTCGAATTGTCGTCTTCGATCGAAGCCGAGTGGCGCGATTACGTGAACCATCCGGGTCGGTATTGCGACGTGACCCGCGAACGCGTGATGGGCGGTCAACAGGCGCTTGCGTTCCGGCACCGTTGTCTCGATGGCGAAGCGCTCGCCGTGATCTATTACCTGCCGCGTGGTGGAGATTACGGCACGTCGGTCAACATTATCGATCCGGATCGGCTATCGACCCCGATGGCGCAACTGGATTCGACGCGGATGCGGGCGGGCGTCGAACTTGACCGGCATGGGGCCGCAGTCGCCTATCACATTCGCAAGCAACATCCGGCCGACGACATTCTGGTCGGTGCGGATTTCAACAAATGGGAACGGGTTTTGCGCGAAACCCGGACCGGCCGGCCGCGGTGCGTGCATGCGTTCGAGGCAAAGCGGGCGGGGCAACGGCGTGGCGAGCCGGTGTTTACGCCGATCCTGCGCAAGTTGCGGCAGGTTTCGAAATACGACCAATTCGAATTGCAGGCCGCGGCACTCAATGCTGTGTTGGCGGCATTTGTCACCACGCCTTTTGACCAGGAGGGGCTTATGGAGTCCCTGTCCGGATCCGGAGATTCCGATCTGGTCAAGAAGTACCACCAGCAGCAATTGGCGTTTCACCAACAGAACCCGTTCGTCATGGATGGTGCGCAGATCAACTTTATGCATGCCGGTGAAAAGGTGGATTTGTCGAAGCCGGCGCACCCGAATGCGGTTTTTGATGCGTTCATGCGGGTTGCCTTGCGCAACATCGCATCGGCGCTTGGCCTGTCCTACGAACAACTGACGATGGATTGGAGCCAGGTCAATTATTCGTCGGCCCGGGCGGCACTTCTGGAAGTCTGGCGCGGGCTGACGGCACGCAAGACCAATTTTGCGGCGACCTTCATGCAGCCGATCTTCATGGCCTGGCTGGAAGAAGCGATTGCGATCGGGCGTGTGGCGCTGCCCACCGGCGCGCCGCCGTTCCGTGAGTACCGGGCGGCCTATTGCACGGCCGACTGGATCGGTCCGGGCCGCGGCTGGGTGGATCCGCAGAAAGAAGCGGACGCCGCGGTTACCCGGATCGATGCGGGCCTGTCGACGCTCGAACGCGAATGCGCCGAACAGGGCCTTGACTGGGTCGACGTGGCCGAACAACGGGCCCGGGAAAGGGACAAGTTGAAAGAACTGGGTCTGGAACCGGACGCACCGTTGCGGCCGACGCAAACACGGGACCGGCCGATGCCGGACGATCAGGTGGCGGCATGACGGTTTATCCTGAAATCCGGGCGCGCATGTTCGATACGCCTTTATTCCTGCACGAGGACAAGGCCGGGACGATCGCCGCCGGGCTTGCGGAACGGTTGTTTGGTGGCACCGTGACTGTGGTCGCGCCGAATGCAACGGTCGTCGCCCGCGGCGAACCGCAAATGGGCCGGCTTGGCGACAAGCTGCGGGCCTATGTCAGCGACGACGACGCTTATATGCGCGTCGGTGCGGTTGCGGTGATCCCGATTGAGGGCACGCTGGTGCACAAGGGTGCGTGGATCGGCAAATCGTCGGGCATGACGTCCTATGAGGGCTTGTTTCGCCAGGTGCGGGCAGCGCGTGCGGATCGCCGGGTGCGGGGGGTTGTGTTCGAAATCGATTCCTATGGCGGCGAAGTCGCCGGGGCCTTCGATATCGCCGATGAAATTCACGCGCTTTCGCAGGAAAAGCCGACCATGGCTATCCTGACCGATGTCGCTTATTCGGCCGGTTTTTTGATGGCCGCACCGACGCGCTCGGTCATTCTGCCGGAAACCGGCGGGGCGGGGTCGATCGGCGCTGTCGTGATGCATGCCGATTATTCCGAAGCGCTGACCGCAGCCGGAATCAAAATCACGGTTCTGACGTCCGGCAAGCAAAAGGCGGACGGGAACCCCTATGAACCGCTTTCAAAAGATGTTGCGGCGCGGGTGACTGCGTCGCTTGACCAGGCACGGCGCCTGTTCGCGGATCGTGTCGGAACCTATCGGGGATCCCGGTTCACCGCCGACCAGGCGATGGCCACGGAAGCAGGAATTTTTCGGGGCGAGGCGGCGGTTGATGCCGGCCTTGCCGACGCCGTCGCCCGGCCGAGCGAAGCGTTCGCCCAATTCGTCGACAGAATCGGCCGAGTCTAGGAGACAGAACATGACCAGTTTGAACGCTGCGCTCGACGCGGCGACGCTTGACGCGTCCGAAAATGAGCCGGAAGCGGAAAACGATGCGCCGGACAATGACAAGGAAACCATCGAGGAGTCCGACGACAAGGACACCGAACAGGCGGCGGCGCCGGCGGTCGATGCCAATGCCGTGCGCGAAGCGGAACAGGCCCGTTGCCAGGCGATCCTCACATCGCCAGCCGGTCAGCGCATGCCGAATACGGCTTCGCATTGCGCCTTCAAGACCACGCTTTCTGCCGCCGATGCGGTCGCGCTTCTCGACGTCGCGGCAAAGGACAGCGCGAGTGCCGGTTTCCAGGCGGAAATGGAAGCGGACGGCAATCCGGATCTTGGAACGGGCGCGACCGCGTCTTCGGAAGATCCGGCCGACGCCGCTTTGATGGCCGCAGCGAATCGGCGCGCCCGTAAGCCGCTGACGTAAGCGGCGCCGGGCGCCGCGTTCTCACACTAAACGGAGGCCGATATGGCTGTTTTTTCTTACGATCCCGGGGGACTGATCCTTTCGGATTTCCCGGTGATGACCCGGACGGTCACGCTTGCGTCCGGACAGAACCTGACCCGTGGTGCGCTGCTTGGCCAGATCACGGTCGGGGGCAACTACACCTTGTCACTTGCGGCGGCGGGTGACGGGTCTGAAACGCCGACGGCCATCCTGGCCCATGACGTTGATGCGTCTGCGGGCGATGTCGTTTGCCAGGCGTATTTCGCCGGCGAGTTTGCTGACGATCAGATCTCCTACGGCACCGGACACACTGCGGTGTCGGCGGATGCGGCGTTTGCGGCGGCGGCAGCGCCGATTGCGATCAAGGTACGCGCCTAACCCTGCGGCCCCGGCAGGGCCGTTTTCACCCTCTAGCCCGTAAAGGATTCGACCCATGGGGCCCTATTCGACAACCCGGCTGATCCAGGCGCGCAAACCGCTGGATATGCCGACCGCTTTCATTCGTGACCGCTTCTTCGGCGGTGGTTCGCCTATCCTGTTCGAGACCGACGAGATCGCTTTTGACAAGCTGAAAATGCGCCGGAAGCTGGCGCCGTTTGTGTCGCCGACCGTTCCGGGCCGTGCGCGCAAACCGCGTGGCAGGCAGGTCGAGACGTTTGTGCCGGCTTATGTCAAGCCCAAGCACGAAATCAGTCCCGAAGAAAACTTCGTGCGGAGTCTTGGCGAGGAATTCAACGGCGATCGTTCGCCGGAAATCCGCTACGCTGAAAACGTCGTGCAGCGGCTTTCCGATCAGGAATGGGAAATCACCCGGACCGAAGAATGGATGTGCTGCCAGGCGTGGCGGACGGGCGCAATCGTCGTTGACGGTGAGGACTACGAGACCCAGACGATCGATTATAGTCGTGATTCCAGCCTGACCAACCAATTGGCGACGACGGCCCGATGGGGTGAGGCCGGCGTCAAGCCGCTGAACGACTTGCGGCTTTGGGCCAAAAACATCTCAACCATTGCCGGTGGCAATGTGACCGATGTGGTCATGGGGCCGGAAGCTACAGCCATTTTCCAGGCCGATGCGGACGTTCGGGAAATTCTCGACAACCGTCGTCAAGCCGGTGGGCAGGTGCAAATGGGCCCGATTGTTACGGGCGGCCAGGACATGGTTGCCCAGTACATCGGATTCATTGGCCAGTTCGACTTCTGGCAATATTCGCAAAAGTTCGAGGACGAGGCGGGCAATCTGGTTGATTTCTGGCCGGAATACGGCGTGGGGCTTGTCGCGCCGGGTCAGTTTGACGGCATGATGGCCTATGGCGCTATCAAGGATAACCGGGCGCTTCGTGCCATGCGCCGGTTCCCGAAAATGTGGGAACAGGACGATCCGTCCGCGGACTTCCTGATGACCCAGTCTGCACCGTTGCCGGTGCCGGGTGAGGTCAACGCCAGCGCTTACATCGAGGTCCGCTAGGGCGTTCTCCCTAACGTCATGATCGTTGGCCGGGCGCTGCGCTGCGCCCGGGCTCAACCTTTATTGAAATCAGGAGGCCAAAATGGCCAAACAAGTTTCGATCTGCTTGCCGATCACCGTGCAGCTCGGTGGCAAAACCATTCCGCCCGGCGAAAAGTTCCGCATCGATGAAGAAGAAGCGGCAAAATTGGTCGAGCGCTGGGGCACCGTTGATGAACCGGCTGCTCCGAACCGTTCGAAGATCGACAAGGAAATGGAAGCCTTGCGGGCTGAGAACTCGCGGTTGACGGTGCTCGCCGGCCTGACCGACGCGGAAAAGACGTTTCATGCCGGCTTTTCTGACGAAGCGGCCGCGGATGAATTCCTAACCCTTTCGGTGGCCGATCGCGCGACCATGATGCGCGAAAAGGCCGCCGCGACCACCTAAATGGTCGATTTTGATGCATCGGTGAACGCGGCGGCGGTGCGGGTTTTTGGCCAGGCTAAAGACAACCTGGCGACGTATCACCCGCTTGCTTCCGTGCCCGGCGGCCCGGACTTTGCCGTCGACGGTATCTTCGACCGGGATTCCCAAGTCGTGGAAGCCGAAGGGGTTGCGCATTCGTCGGCCGAAATCGTGTTTTCCGTCCGCCTGTCCGCGTTCGCCGTGCCGCCTGCCCAGAACGATGAAATCACGATTCCGGGTGAGGGGCGGTTTCGCATCTTCGACACGCTGCCGGATTCCGGCGGCATGACCGATCTGGTGCTTAAAACCCTGTCATGACTCTGTTTACCCCGATGATCGTCGCCACCGTCGACCGCTTGAACGCGGCCGCCGGACTGGGTGTGGCCGTGCAGGCGTCCCGGGCACTTCCGACCAAAGACGAGGGCCTGCCCTATGCGATCGTCTTTGCGCGCGCGTCCCGGTCGCGGTCACTTGGCCCGGACGGGCCGCTGGCGTTCGACCGGACCATCGACCTGTTTGTCGTCTATCGCACCGGGTCGGCATCGGGACCGGACGGGCAGGCGTTGCTTGAAGACGCAGCGGTGCGGATCCGCGATACGCTTTTTCACGATGCGGACTGGGTCGCGCGGTTTCAAGACATCGAGGGTTACGACGTGTCGTTCGAGCCGGTGCAACAGACCGAACCGTTGTTGATGGATTGCGTTTTCCGGATCAGCATTGTCGACGGTGAGCATTTCGAGCCGGTGCCGACCGATTTCACCGAAGTGCGCGCCGAACCGGTCGGCGGGTTCGGTGTCGATATCGGCCAGACGCCTGACAATCCCGACACCGCATTCGGGTTCCGCGTGTTCATCCCGCAGGACTAACCCCAAGCAAACGAGACAGACCATGCTCATTCGCCCAGTCGTCCGCGCCATCGCGGGCGAAGAAAAACGCTTGCACATTCTCGATCCCGTGACGGGCAAGCCCTTGGCGCCGGAAGGCGAAGACAAGGTGATGACCAGCTATTGGCGCCGCCGTCTGCGGGACGGCGACGTCGAAGAACTCGACCCGGGCACCGATGAGCCCGTTGTGCCCGTTGAACCTGCCGCGCCCGACGCGGCCGAAGAGGAGTAAGGCCGATGGCTGTTGCGCAAGGGTTTCCGGAGTTTCCCGCGAACTGGCGGGTGCCGCTGTTTTATGCCGATGTGGATCCGTCCCAGGCCGGAACGCCGGTAATCGATGAAAAGTCGATTGCGATCGGCCACAAACTGACGACCGGATCGGCTGCGGCCGATGTGGCGCAGTGGGCGACGTCGGCGGATTTTGTGGCGTCGGTCACGGGTGCCGGATCGATGGTGCACCAGATGGCGGAAGCGTTTTTCGCGGTGCACCCGCAGGGGCAATTGTGGTTCGTGCCGGTCGACGAACCGTCGGCTGGTGTGGCGGCCACGGGTACGATCACGTTTGGTGGCGCGCCAACCGAAGCGGGCACGCTGTCGCTTTACATTGCCGGTAAGCGGGTACAGGTCGCAGTCGCGTCCGGTGCGGCCGTCGCGGACATCGCGTCGGCAACGGCCGATGCCATCAACGCTGACACGTTCCTGGCTGTTACGGCTGCGGCGGCGCTCGGCGTCGTGACGCTGACCTGTAAGTGGAAAGGGCTGACCGGCAACGACATCGATCTGCGCGTGAACTATCTGGGCACGCTTGGCGGTGAGGCGACGCCCGCTGGCCTGACGGTCAACCTTGCTGCCATGGGATCGATTCAGGCGGGCACGGGCGCGCCGGATCTTGCCGATGCGATCGCCAATCTGGGCGACGAACCCTATGACTTCTGGGCCTGGCCATGGACCGATACGGCGTCGCTCAATGTTGTCCAGGAAGAAATGAAGACGGGTACGGGCGGGCGCTGGGCCTGGGACCGGCAATTGTATGGCGGCGCCTTTACGGCCTATCGCGGCAGTGCGGCTGAACTGCAAACGTTCGGTGTTGCGCGTAATGATCCGTTTGTGCATGTGATCGGCCTGCCGGATTCGCCGTCGGCGCCCTGGCAGATCGCCGCCGCCTATTGCGCCCGATCGACCATTTTCCTGTTGAACGACCCGGCGCGGCCGCTCAATACGGGCATTTTGAACGGGATTGCGGGGCCGCGGCGTGAATACCGTCTGACCGGCCAGGAACGGAACACGCTGCTTTACAACGGCATTTCGCCGACAACGGTCGACGACGATGGCACGGTGCGCATTACCCGTTCGGTTTCGACCTATCAGCGGAACCAGTTCGGGTCGCCGGACAACGCGTTTCTGGAAACGAATACCTCGTTCACGCTGGCCCGGGTGCTGCGCCGGCTGCGGGCCCGGGTGGAACGGGATTTCCCGCGCCACAAACTGGCCAATGACGGGACGCGGTTCGGGGCCGGTCAGGCGATCGTCACGCCGTCGATGGCACGTTCGGCGATCATTTCCGAATACATCCTGCTTGAGGAAGAGGGGCTGGTGGAAAACCGCCAGGTCTTCATCGACAACCTGATCGTGGAGCGGAATGCAACGGACCCGACGCGGCTCGATGTTCTGTTCCCGCCGGACCTGATCAATCAATTGCACGTCTTTGCGGTGCTGGCTCAGTACCGCCTGCAATACACCGATCAGGCGCTTGCTGCCTGATCGTTCTGGCCGCGGCGCTGCCGGCTTCCCTAACACCAGAATCGGAGATTCATCATGGCAAACCGCGCGATTGGCGGCGTGTTGTCGTTCGATATCGGCGGCCTGAACGTCGAGGCCCGGGGCGATTTCACCGTCAGCGGCTTTCATTCGGCGTTGGAAGGCGTGGCCGGTCAGGACCGGGTGCATGGCTATATCGAGACGCCGCAGGTACCGACGATTTCCGGCACGATCACGACCGTTGCCGGATTTAGGTTGGATGCGGTTCAAGGCATCAAAAATGTCTCGGCAATCACGCTCAATCTTCGGAACGACACGACCTACGTGCTGACCGAGGCTTGGGAAACCGGGCAAGGCGAACTGAACGCCGGCGAAGGCAGCCTGGGCGTCACTTTCCAAGGCATGGAAGGCGTCCAAACCCGCTAATCCAAGGGGCGTTTATTGCCCATACCAGCCGGCGGGGTTCTTAAAAGGGATCTCGCCGGCTTCCGATAGGAAAGGTGTTTTTTTATGAGTGTTTGGAAGACTTATGCGCTGGCACGATCGATTGATCGTGGGTCGCAAGACGAGATAGACGAATTGAAACTGCGCGAACCGACGATTGCTGACCTGCGCAAATCCGGTATGCCGTTCACAATGAAAGTGAACGATGAAACCGGCGATCTGGCGATCGAATTCAATGTGACCCGCGGCCTGAAACTGCTTGGGCTAATTTCTGGCGTTCCGCTTGGTTTCGTGGAAACCATGCACCCGGCAGATCTCTTGAACATTCAAACGGATCTGGTTGGTTTTTTTACGCAATCGCCGGCGATCCCTACGCCGGACACGGATCCGATTCCGAACGAATCCTGACTAATCTTGACCGGCACGTCTTCGACCTGGCGCATATCTGGCGCAAGGATCCCTTCGCGCTGGAAAACCTGCCGCTGATCGACTTTCTGCGGCTGTCGCACCACACCACACGCATCATTTCCGAGACCGAAAGAGCACATGGCCAAAGGCCCACTTGATATCCGCGGCACCGCGACGCTGACCGATCGCACGCGGTCGACGTTTCGCACGATTGGTCGGAACCTGCGTCGCCTGGCGCAGCATGAAGGGCTGCGGCGGGTCGCGCAGAATTTCAGGCGGGTCGGCGGTGTCGTGCTTTCGGTCGGTCGCCGGGTGGCCGGGCTTGCGGCCCAGTTTACGGCGCTCGCTGGCGCGGCCGGCGCGCTGACGCTCGGCGGGGTGGTCAATTCCTACTCCCGGGCGACCGACGAACTGGCAAAATTTGCCCGTCAGGTTGGCTGGTCGGTTCAGTCGATGCGGGAATTGTCGTTCATTTCCGACCGGCAAGGCGTCAATTTCGATACGGCCAAAATGGCGGTGCAGCGCTTGACCCGCCGGGTCGGGGAATTGCGGCTCGAACAGGGGTCGCTTTACAACTTCCTGAAAAAGAACAACCCGGCACTGGCCCAGCAATTGAAGAACGCGGAATCGAGCGAACACGCGTTCGGGATCATGCTCGGTGCGCTCGAAAGCACGACCGACCAATCGGAAAAATTGGCGCTTGCCATGGCCGCTTTCGATACCGAGGGCGTCAAAATGGTGCGGATTGCCGAAGCCGGTAGCGAAGGTCTGGCAGGCATGCGGGACCGGGCGCGCGAACTGCTCGGCGAATTGGGCGACAAGGCGGCGGCAACGGCGGAAAGTTTCCGGAATTCCATGACCGATCTCGGAACCGCCGTCACCGGTGTGCGGGACGCGATTGGCGAAAAACTGTTGCCGGTTCTGGCGCCGTTGATCGACAAGCTGACCGAATGGGTGGCGAAAAACCGTGAGATCATTGCGACGAAAGTCGCGGCGGCAGTGGAATCGATTGCGGCGGCGATCGAGTCCGTCGACTGGGTCGGCGTTCTGACATCGATCGGGGATTTCGCGACAGGCGTGAACGACGTGGCGTCGGCGCTTGGCGGCTGGGGTGACGCGATCATCATGGTCGGCGGTTTGCTGGTCGGGGTGATGCTGGCGCCGCTCGGTCTGGTCGCCGCCGCCGTCGGCGTCCTGGGCGGGATCATTCTCGCGAAGTGGGACGATATCGCGTCGCTTCTGTCGGAAGCCGGCGAGCGCATCAAGGTTGTCGCCAAGGGTATGGCGGACGGAATCGATGCGGGCATCGAAAAGGCGGTGGCGTTTGCCGGTGCGCAGATCAATGTCTTTCGCGACAACATCACGACGGGTTTTGCCGGCATGTTTTCCGGCATCGAAAGCGCGTTCGATACGCTGGCCGAACTTTGGAAGGCCGGTCTTGACGCCGCGAAAGTGGTTCTGACCGATTTTGTGAACTGGGTCAAAACGACCTTTGTCGATCCGATTCTGTCGGCGATCCAGTCAGTCAAGGATGCTTTTCGGTCGGTCGCCAATCTGGGATCGTCCGTGTCGAACTCGATCGGGTCGTTGTTCGGCGGTGGCAAGCCGGAAGGCCGGGCGGTCGGCGGGACGGTGTTTCGGGATCGACCCTATATGGTCGGCGAACTCGGTCCGGAACTGTTTGTGCCTGGGCGCACGGGTACGATCGTGACGACCGACGTTCTGCGGCGGGCGTTGCAATCCGGTGCGCTCGGATTCCCGCAAGGTGGTGGGCGCACAAATGCTTCGCTCGATATTACCATCAAGGATCAGGGCCGCGGCACATCTGCCCGGTACCGTGAGCGCGGCGATCCGCTGTTCGGGCTGCCGAACTTTTCGACCGGCCCTTCGATGGCGTTTGCCGAGTGAGCTGGAAAGACAGACTCGAGCGGGCGTCGGTCGGCGGCGTGCCCTTCCATGTCGACGTGCGGACCCGTGAAGGCGGCCGGCGCGCTGTGGTGCATGAATTCCCGCACCGGGATGTTCCCCTGACGGAAGACCTGGGGCGCCGTGCCGGTGTGGTGACCGTGCGCGGCTACACGATCGGCGACGATTACGATTTGGAACTAACCGCGCTGGAAGCGGTGTGCAACGGGCCGGGCCCGCTTCTTTTGATCATGCCCCGGCAAGGCGCGCAATTGGTCGTCTGCGATCTGATTGCGGCAACGGAAACCCGCGTCGATGGCGGATATGGTGTCGCCGACATGACGTTCTTTGAGGCCGGTGCGGCCGTGCCGGGCGGTGTGCCGGCAGCGCTTCCGGTTCTGGTCGGTGCGGCGGTTGCTGTCGGTGTAGCTGCGCGGTCGGCGTTGGCGGGCCTGGGGGCGCGGTTTTGACCATTCTTGAACGGCGTCGTGCCGCCGACCTGATCCGGTCAATTGTCGCTGTCCTGCGCACGATCCCGGTCGACGCGGGCGAGGGCAAGACTGCATCGGCGCGTGCGCTCGACGCAGTCTTTGCGGACCCGGAAACGGTGTTGACGACTGGCGCGCTGGGCGATGACCTGCAGGCGGCGCTCGACGGCATGCTTGCCGGCAATGCGACCTTGCCGTCGCTGTTGCGGGCGACCGAACAGGTGGCGGCGATCGAGGCGACCACACCCGACACGGTCGAACTGATCGGCGATTGTGCGGCGCTGGTGCTGGCGGCCGCAGCGGAACGCATCGCGACCACGACATTCGACACGCGCGAAGATCTGATCGTCGAACGCGACCGGCTGGTGCGCCAACTCGACCTTTCCGCAATTGGCGCATCGAATGCCGGCCTGCGCGATCTGGTCGTTGCGGTCCGGGCTCTGTTGTCGGCAACGGTTTCGGCGCTTGACGACACGATCCACACTTTGCCGCGCCGTCGGACCTATCGCCTGGGTGCGGCGCTGCCGTCTCTGGTGCTGTCGACGCGGTTTTACGGCGACGGGGGCTCGGCGGACGATCTGGTGGCGCTGAACCGGGTTTCGAACCCGTTGTTCATGCCGATCGAGGGCGTGTTTACCGCGCAATGACCCTGATTTTGACGATCAACGGCGCCGAGTATACGGCGTGGAAATCGGTTTCGGTCGACCGGTCGCTCGGCAATGGCGCGCGCACCTTTCGGGTGGCGGCGGCGAACATCCCGAATCCGGTGTGGCCGATCGACGATGCGCCGACCTGCGAAATCCATCTGAACAACATTCTGGTTCTGCGGGGCTCGATCGAGGACGACCAGGCGCAAATTGATGAGGCGACCCACGGCCGGCAATTGTCGGGCCGGTCGCTGACCGGGGATGTGATCGATTCGTCGGTCAACCTGCCCGGAAACGAGATCAAAGGCCGCACGCTCGATGAAATCATCCGCCAGGCGGCGGCGCCGCACGGTGTTTCGGTGACAATCGACGGGGATCCCGGGGCCCCGTTCGACGCGGTGCGGCCGTTCCAGGGTGAAACGGTGTTTTCGCTGGCCGACCGGTTGGCGCGGCATCGCGGATTTTTGCCGACGGCAACGGCGGAGGGCAATCTGCACCTGTTCCGCGCGTCGCTTGCCGCCGGGGGTCACAAGCTGATCGAGGGCCAGAACATCAAGGGCCTGCGGCGGACCCGGAAGATGGCGCAGCGGTTTTCCGAATATGTGGTGCGGGGTCAGAAGCCGGGCACGGAACAGGCCTATGGACGGAATGCCTCGGTTGAGGCGGTGCTGAGGGATCCGGGCGTGCCGCGGTATCGGCGCCTGGCGATCGTCATGGAAGAGCCGGGCGACATCCA
This sequence comes from Pseudomonadota bacterium, assembly GCA_038745065.1. Classification (GTDB taxonomy): domain Bacteria; phylum Pseudomonadota; class Alphaproteobacteria; order Rhizobiales; family JANQQB01; genus JANQQB01. The sequence goes on from JBCDLT010000016.1 coordinate 88,315, forward strand.
GGCCGCGCGGGACCGGGCAGACTGGGAAGCGGCGCGCCGGGCGGCGGACAGCCTGACGGCCGGCGGTCGTGTGGTCGGCTGGGAACGGGCGCCGGGTGTGTTGTGGGAACCGGGCGACGTGGTGCAATTGGTGTCGCCGTCGCTTCAGGTGAACCGCACAATGCTGGTCGACGCGGTGAAGTCGACGCTCGACGATTCATCCGGCGAAGTCACCGACCTGACCTTTGCCGTGCCGGAATCGGCGACGCCGGAAGCGGCGACATCTGTTCGGCAGACCGGGGCGGTGTCCGGGGCGACAGGGGCGTCGCCGGCCGCCGCAGACGGATTTACCGTTTCGGACATCTGGACGACCGCCAAGCCCGCGGGGCGTGCGCAATGACCCGCAAGACCTTTCCGCAGGCCGGTGACAATGCCGTGTCGCCGTCCGTGCGTGGCGAGATCCTGAAAGTCTATGACGACCAGGGTATGCAATTGATCGACGTCGATCTCTACACCGGCGAAACGTTCACCCGGATCGAGTTGGGGCACCCGTACGGGTTTGCCTCGAACCCGTTGCCGGGCGCGGAAGTGATCGTGCATTTCCCAAGTGCGGCCCGCTCGCATCCCTTTGCCATGCTGGCACCGGACCGTCGCCACCGCAAGCGCAACCTGGCGCCCGGTGAGTTGGCCTTGTGGGACGACAAGGGCCAGTTTTTGCACATGACGGAAGCTGGCGACACGGCGATCGAGACGGCCGGCACGGTGACGATCAAGGCAAACCGGATCGTATTCGATGCCGGTGAGATTCTTCTGGGCGGTGCTGACGCCGACAAGGCGGTCGGCATGCTGGGGTCGCTCGACATTGCCGGTCATGAACTGGTTTCGGCCCTGTCGACGGTGGTCAAGACAAAATAATGGTCGACATTCGCACCGTCTTCGACCCGTCGGACTTCGTGGCGGACTACCTGTTGCTGCCGTCCGGGCAATTGGACAATAGCCGGGATATTGCGACCGCGATCGTGATTTCGCTGTTTACGGACCGGCGCGCCGACGACACCGACGTTCTGCCGCTTGGCGAGACCGATCGGCGGGGCGTCTGGTCGGACGTGAACGGGCTCGACCTTTACGGCGTTGCGCGCCAAGGGTCGCGTCTTTGGCTGCTGGCCCGGGAAAAGGTCGTCGAAGACGTCCGGGTTCGGGCTGAATTCTACATCACCGAAGCGCTGCAATGGATGATCGATCTTGGTGTGGTTGCCCGGTTCGCCATCGATGTGGCGTTTGCCGGTCCGGTCGAGACGCGGCGTCTTGAGGCTTGCATAACGGCCTTCCGGGCCGATGGGACGCGCGTCGATCTTCGTTTCGAACGCCTTTGGCAGGACATTCTCGAAACCGCCTGATGCCCTTTTCAATTCCGACCCTATTGGAATCCCAGCGCGACGTTCGGGACGACGTCAAGGCGCACCTTTCCGATTCTGATGCCACTCTGCGGGCGTCGAACCTGCGCGCGCATGCGGATGCGAGCGGTGGCGGCACGCACGGTCTTTACGGCTTCCTTGCGTGGATCGCGCGCATGGTCATTCCGGACAGCGCCGAAGACGATTACCTCGAACGCTGGGTCAACATCTGGTTGCCGGGCGGGCGCAAGGCTGCCAGTGCGGCGTCCGGATCGGTGACGGTGACCGGCATTGCCGGGTCCGTGGTCGATGCAGGCGCGATCCTGCGATCGGGGGGCGACGATTACACCGCCGACACGGGGGCGACGGTCGGCGCAGGCGGCACGGTTTCCATGACGGTGACCGCGGCGTCGGCTGGCGCGTCGGCAAACCGGGCGACGGGCGACGTGCTGCAATTTGTCGGTTCGTTTTCCGGGGTCGATGCGCAGGCCGTGGTTGCCGACCCCGGGCTTGCCGGCGGCGCCGACATCGAGACCGACACGGAAGTCAAGGCGCGCATGGTTGCGCGCATCCAGCAACCGCCGGCGGGCGGCAATCAATACGACTACGTGACCTGGGCGCTGGAAGTCGAAGGGTGCACGCGGGCATGGTCGCGCGGTGCTATCGGCGGTGTTGGCACCCAGACGACCTTCGTCATGTTCGACGCGGTGCGGGCGTCCAACAACGGCATTCCGGAAGCGGCCGACCTGGCGCTGGTGCAAGCCTATATTGACGATCTGCGGCCGACGACGGTGCGCGAGCATTTCGCGTTGGCGCCCGTGGCCGTGCCGCTCGATTTCACGATTTCCGGTCTTGAAGGCGACACGCCGGCCGCCCGGGAAGCGATCGACGAAGCGCTTGCGGCAATGCTGTTCGAATATGCCGAGCCGGGCACCACGATCACCCAGGCGCGCATTCTGGCGGCGGTTTCGGGTGCGGTTTCGGGCCGGTCTTACGAAAGCACGGCGGCCAGCGTCACGCCGGCAGCCAATCAGATCATTGTGCCGGGTACGGTGACCTATGTCTAACCGGTACGTCCCGCGCACGCTCGACGATTACACAACGGCGTTTCTCAATTTGATGCCGCGGGGTGCGGCTTGGAATACGGCAGTCGGTTCGTTTTTCTATCGCCTGGCGCGCGGCTTTGCGGCGCAGTGGGCGCGGCTCGATGCGCGTGCGGTGACCTTCCTGGAACGGGAATCCGATCCGGCCCGTGCGGTCGAAATGCTGCCGGACTGGGAACGGGTAACGGGCCTGCCGGACAAGTGCACGCCGGCCGTGCTGACCATTCCGGAACGGCAACAGGCGGTCGTCTCGAAATTGCGGTCGCGCGGCGGGTTGAGCCGGGCCTATTTCATCGAACTGGCTGCGTCGCTCGGATACGAGATCACCATTACCGAGTTTTCGCCGGTCGTCATGGGGCGGTCCCGGTTCGGCGATCCGTTCTGGCGGTTCGGATCACCGTTCGTCCGGTTTTACTGGCTGGTGACCGTGGCGTCGCCGCGGATCACGTGGTTTCGGTTCGGGCTCGGCGTCATGGGCCAGGATCCGCACCAGAACATCGTCCGGGCCGAAGATCTGGAATGCAAGTTCCGTGATCTCAAACCCGATCACACTGTCCTGATCTTTCAATATACGGGAGCCTGACATGGATTATGTCGGCGGTTTCAATCCTTCGACCGGTCAAACCGCGTTCGGAAAGCCTGCGCTCGATGCGTTGGTGAATGCGGATCCGGGCGTTACTGAAGGGTCTGTGCTGGCCATGGAGGCGGTCAAGCACCCGATCGAAGAAATCCTTTATTGCATCGAGCAAAGGGGATTGACGCCTGACAAGGACGACCGGACACAATTGTGGCAGGCGCTCAGTGTTGGCCAGATCGAATTTATCACGGCGAACACGACGATCACGGTCGGGTCGGACCCGTCGGACGATCAGCCGACCCTGCAGGACGCGCTTGATTATCTTGCCGACAAGCTGATTGCGCCTGGCGCGCTGGTGACGTTGTCAATGCGCGCCGAGACCCATACCTACAGCGCCGATGTGGTCTTCGATCGGCCGGACGTGGAACGCATTCGCATTGTCGGCGCGGCGCTGACCGGCTCGTTTCCGGCCCATGGCGATTTTAGTCTGGTTGGTGGCACGACGGCGCCCGTCTATTCCGGGGCGCAGCGGGCGGCGGACAATGCGCTGAACGACACAATGGTGCGGTCGCGGTTTGCGACAACGATTAATTTTACGGCTGGTGCGCTGCGCTTTCCAAACGGCATGCAATCTCTTTCGAACGTGTTGATCGACGGCGCCGTCGGTCATGACGGCTTGGTGATTACCGGGGGCAAATGCAATCTCAGCAACGTCGCTATTCTCGGGGGCGAAAACGGTCTGGTGACCGTCCTGACATCGATCACCGGGTCAAATGTCGTTATGTCCGGTCAGGCAGCGGAAGGTCTGTCACAAAAGGCGTCCTATCTCGAACTGGCCGGCGTTGTGCGTGTTCAAGGGGCGACCGGAAACGGCGTCAGCGCGAATTTCGGGGCGAACCTGACCGTATCATCAACCGACCCGTTTCAGAGTCGCGGAAACGGCGGGCATGGTGTCGCGCTTGGTTGGTCGTCGTCGGCACACATTCCCGGAGCGCAGGTCGACCGGAACACCCAGAATGGGCTGTGGGTGATCGGCAATTCGTCGTGTTATGCGGATTCAAGCATGGTCGTTCATAACGGCGAAAACGGTGCGATTGCCTCGAATGGATCGTTTATCGACATGGGGCTCGCAAATGCCACCAGCAACAATTACGTCGGTGCCGCTCACTACGGCGTGCAGGCCGTGCATGGTGGGCACATCTACGCGGCCGGTATTGCCGGCGGCACGACGTTCAGTCCGAGCGTGAACACGATCGGCACGACGGGCGGTTTCATCTCGATCTAAGGCAGGCTTTCCATGTTGCTCGTTTTGAAAAACGGGTTCGTCGACGACGTGTCGGCGGATCCTTCACTGGCTGGCGAGATCAAACGCAATCGCCGGCAGATGTATGAGGATGCCGGCGAGATCGATCCCGTGCTGGAAATCTGTCTGATTCCGGACGGGTCGGCATTGTCGCTGATCCCGGGCAATCCGGCGCCGACAATCACGCCGGAAATCCTGACGGCGACCAAGGATCTGGCCCGCCGGCGCGTGACGGTCGAGGCAGACCGCCTGACCGATATCGTGACAGGTCACGTGCCGCAGGCTGAGCGGGATTCCTGGCCGACCAAGGCCGCGGCGGCCCGCGCTCACATCGCGTCGAACGCGACGGCTGACCAGACAGCCATGCTGAACGCCGAGGCAGTCATTCGCGTTGAAACAATCACCGATCTGGCGAATCTGATCATTGCCCGTGCCGACGAATATCAGGTCATCGCGGCCCAGGTCGCCGGTCACCGGGCGGTGGCCTATGAGGCCGTCGAGACGGCGACCACGATCAGCGAAATCGAGGCCGCTCTGACGGCGGCTGAGACTGCCGCGATGGCGCTGCTTGCCTCGATCCAGTCGACCTGACGTCCGGTCGACCAAACCACGGACCCTTTTGATGACGGATTTTCCCCTTGTCGGAACCGGCAAGCGCTTGACGCTTGCCGATTACACGGCGATTGCGGCCGCCTACAAGTTGCCGGTCGCGCACCTGCGCGCGGTTGTGAAGATCGAGGCCGCCGGCAGCGGTTTCACGCCCAAAGGGCTGTTGAAGTCCCTTTACGAAGGGCATGTGATGTACCGCAATGCCACGGGCGCGGTGCGGGACGCGTTGGTGCGGGCTGGGCTTGCCTGGCGGCGCTGGACGCGGGCGCGCTATAAGCGGGGCACAAAAGCACAACACGACCAGATCAAGGAAGCGGTGCGCATTGCCGGCGACGCCGGGTTCAAGGCCGCGTCTTACGGGGCGCCGCAGGTGCTTGGTGAAAACCACGGCATGGTCGGGTTCCGCACGGCCGAAGGCATGGTCGCCGAAATGCTGAAAGGCGAACGGGAACAGGTCGACATCATGATGCGGTTCTGCCGATCGGCGCGGCTGTTGTCGCCGTTGCGGCACGGTCAGTGGTCCCAGTTTGCGGGCGGTTATAACGGGCCCGGCTACAAAAAGAACCGCTATCACATCAAACTGGCCGAAGCGGCTCGGCTTTATGCGCGCAGCCCGGCCGATGGGCTCGACGACGACGGCAATGTGCGCACGACCACCACGCCGCAGGAACCGGACGATAACGTCAAGTTCGTGCAGGACGCGCTGAACCGGGTGATGGATGCCGGGCTTGTCGTTGATGGCTGGCCGGGGCCGAATACGTCCCGGGCGGTGCTGGCGTTCCAGCGCGGTCACGAAGACCTTGCGAATGACGGCATTATCGGCCCGCACACGATGGCGGCGCTTCGCGAAGCGCTTGAGCATTTGAAGGCCAAGCCGGCGAAGACGAACGCTGACCGGGCCGTTGGCACCGTTGCCGGCGCCGGTGGCGCGGCCGTTGTCGCCGCTGGCGGCCTGTCCTGGCAAACCGGATTGATCCTTCTGGCGATCGTTCTGGTGGCCGCCGGTGTGTTTTTCGGGGTGCGCTGGTTTTATCACCGTACGCACGGCCCGGCCGCGCGCCACGAAAAACGTCTGGCCCGCGGTGAGACCGTAACGGTCGAAGCCTGGGAAGACCGCCCGCGCGAATTCGCGCGCTGACTTGACCTAATCCGGAGAGATCTTATGGCTGTTATCAGCGCCGGCGCCCTTGCGGGCGGCGCGGCGATTGCTGTTGCGAAAAAGCTGGCGAGCAAGTTCGGCCTGCCGCTTCTCAAACGCGCCCTGCGCGATCAGGGCCAGGCCGGCGAGATTGCCGCGGACGTGATCGAGACCGTGGCTGATTCCGTCGGGATCGACCCGTCGGTCGATGCGGTTGACGCAATCGATCGAATGACGCGCACCGCGCCGGACTTGGTCGGCCAGGCATTGCGGGACTACCAGAACGAAAACGAGGCGGTTCTGCTGGCCCGGATCGATGCGGCGGCGCGTCTGGTCGAAAACGACCAGATCAGCGAAGACCGGTTCCGATCGCGCACGCGGCCGACGGTCATTTACACGTTCGTTCTGATCGTGGTCTGGATCGTCGGCCTGGGATCGTTCCAGCCTGAATTGGCGGCACTTCTGGTCAAATTGCTGTCGGATTTGCCGACCGGGTTCTGGGCGGTGATCGGATCTGCCGTCGGGCTCTATACTGTCGGGCGCACGACCGACAAGGCGGTCAAGAATATCTTCGGTGGCAAAATATGACCGTCGAAGTGACCTTGAGCGACGTAATCGGCCTGGGCGGCCTGTTGCTTGCGCTTCTGGGGGCTGTGTTCGGTCTGTTCTGGCGGTTTTCCTCGGAGATTCGTCGCATCGAAGCCGAACACCATCGGTTCCAGGTGCACGTCGCGCAGACCTACCTTTCGGCGGAAGCCATCCACGAAATCCGCGCGGAGTTTGGCGAGGACATCCGAAGCCTGCGCGACCGTTTTGACGCCTTGTTTCGTGAAATCCTGCGCGACCGCCATTCCGACGGCCATCACCATCCGCCGTCCCGTTCTTCCTGACATCGATAGGGGCTGATCATGCCGACAATCACTGACGATTACTCGGTCGATGCCACCGGCTGGACTGAAATTGCGACTGGAACCGATGTGGCACCGGTCAACATCGTGTTCGAGGTCGATCGCAAGGACTCAATTCTGGTGCGCTTTGCCGATGTGGCGCCGGTGGCCGGAGACGAAACGAAGTTCCACAACATCACGCGTCAGAAGCTGACCGCTTGGTACCAGATCAAGTCGAAGGTTTACGCCCGCGGTCGGGCGGGCGCGGTCACGTTCACGGCAACGATCACGACCTGACTTTTCCCGTTTCGGGGTTTTCTCATGGCCTTTGTCGATATGGAAGACGACAGCCTGCGGCTCGGCGGGCTGCCGCCGGTGTTTTTGTCCGCAGTGTCGGCCGTGTCCGCGGTCGATCCGATCGAGTTTCGCCCGGCGATCGTGCTGGATGAAACGTCGGCCGGCTGGACGGCTGTCTCGGGTGCTGTCGTCGTCAGCGACGCGCCTTTCTCGGACACGATGCCGACGGGCAACGCGACCGGCACGCGCGTGACGATTCCCGCAAGCGATACGTTCGTGGCGATCGAGAAGGGCGGTTTCAACGCGCGCCTGAATGACTTCATGTTCGTCGGCCTGACGGTGAACTTCCCGGAGGATTTCAACTCGGGCAAGACGCTGGCAGTGGAGTTTCGGTCGGATGCCGCCGGCACCACAAGGCTGCGCTACACCTTCCCAGCGCCGCAGATCCGATCGGGCCCGAACGAACTACTGGTTCGCGTCGATGGTGTCAGCACGCCCGGCGGCGGAACCTGGGATGATCTCGGCTCGGGCATGCTCACAACGGACGTGTTCACGCACATTCGGGTCATCGGCGCGAATAGCAGCCTGTCCGACGCGGTCTTTGAACTGGATCGGGTGGTTGCCTACACGGGCAAACCCGCAACGCCGTGTTTGATCCTGACCTTGGACGGCGCCGGCTTCCAGTCGCACATCGATCTTGCGTTGCCCAAATTGACCGCGGCCGGCTTTTTGGCTTCGGTCAATATCAATCCGTTTTCAGTGTCGCCGATCGATCTTGCGACGCTCCACGACGCCGGCTGGGACGTCATACAGCAAGGGCGGTCCGGCGACTATGCGGCCAACCCGGGCAATCTGCTTGCGGACTATCAGGACGGCCGCGCACAGATCATCGCGGACGGCTATCCGCGTGCGCAAAACATGTTCTCCTTTACCAATAGCGCGGACGTGTATGCGAACCGCGCTGTTCTGGAAGGGCAGGGCGTCACGTGGTCCCGATCCGGCGGCGGCGACTGGAACGCGGTCACGGATTACGGCTCGGCGAACAATCTGTCGCTTGGAAGATTTACCCTCAACAACCCGGTTACGCTGGTGCAGGCGCAGGCGTGGCTGGACGATGTGATCGCCAATGGTGCGACCGGTGTTGCCCAGATCCATGAAATTGTGGCGGGCGCGCCCGGTGCGCTGCAAATGGATCAGGCAATTTTCGACGCGTTTGTCGACTATGCGAAAACCAAGGTCGACAGCGGCGAACTGATTGTCGCCAGCCCGACGCAATGGCTGCAGGCCGTTGCCAATCGGCGCAACGGCACGCTTGGGGCCCTGTTCGCGCGCGCCAACATCCCGTTCGGCACCACGACGCGGGAGAAGTTCTGGGCCAATTTGAGCGCCGATCCGCCGCGCCCGACCGACGACAACAAGTACATGACGCATCTGGCGCAGGAGGTCACCGCCTTGGTGACTGAGAACTGTGTTCACAGGCGCATCGAGGTCAACGAGGGCCAGTTCGATTGGTCGTTGTTCGATCGGTACTACGACCTTGCCACCCAGATAAACATCCCGCTGCGCTACCATGTGGGCCTTTACCATAGCGGGCGGCCTGACTGGTGGACCGATGAGACGGACGCGGCCGGCCGGGCGGCGCGCTACGTCCGAGAAATGATGACGTACACGGCGGGCAAGGTCTATTCCGTCAACGTCATTAACGAGGTCGTCAGGCCGGCCGATGCAGGGGTCGCGGGGTATCTCCGCAACGACGTCATGTTCGGCGTGGGCAACGATTACCGGTCGTTGCTCGCCGACCTGTTCAACTATGCCAAGTCGCTCAATCCGGCGATGGAAATCCGGTACAACGATCTGTGCCACCCGACAAACCGTGCTGCAGAAATCGCGCAACGTCAGGGCATTCTGGATTTCCTTGACCACCAGGTGAACACGCTCGGCGCGCAGATCGACGGCTTCGGTGCGCAAGGGCACCTTTACGGCAACGATTACGATAGTCCCGGCTGGGATTTGATCGCGTGGCAGCAATTCCTGCGCGACATCGTCTCGATCGGTATCCCGAACGTTTACATCTCGGAATTCGACGTCCGCGATCGGCTCGTCGGGACCGACCAGGAGCGTCTCGACACCATCGCGACGCAGACCCGCGAGTTTATCGCGGCGACGCTTGAGGTTTTGGAGATAAAAGGCTTCGACGTTTGGGGTTCTTATTCCAACCGTCTCGATGTTGTTGAGGACTATCCGCCTGGCCGGCCGGACATGCTCGAACAGAAGCCGATGCCGTACGGCAACGACTTGGAGCGGGTGCCGACGATTTTCCAGGCATGGCGCCAGCCGATCCTTTCCGCACCGTCCAATCGCCAGCCTGTCGCGATTGCTGCGCCGAACCTGGCCGCGCCGCAAATACTGGTGCCACCGTCAATTTCCGCGCCGGCAACTACGGTCGGCAGCGTTGCGACCCGCGTCCGCGGCGAATGGCTCGGTTACCCGGTACCGGCTGTAACAGCCGGCTGGATGCGTGACGGTGCGTTCATTCCCGGCGAGGTCGGCGAGACCTACACGTTCCAGGCCGGTGACGAGGGCTCTGTTATTGATTGGGGCGAGGACGCATCCAATTCGCAGGGATCCGCAAGCGCGGATTCGAACGACATCACTGTGACGGCTGGTGGCCCGGCTCCGATCGTCAACCAAACGATTGAATTCGGCGGTCGGACCGAACCGGGGGCAGGGCGCGCTCGGGCCTATTCGACCGATGGCGATCTGACGAACATTACCGGCGTTGTCGCGGGCGGTGATGGTGGCTGGGCTATCATCGACAACCATTTGTACAGGCCGTTGTCGACGCCGGCGACGAATGACGGGGCCGTCCTGACGGTTGCGACCCCGCTTGGTCAGATCGATGTCACGATCCAGGCAAGCGGCGCCGGGAAAAACGTTCCGGACCTGGCGCTTTGTTACTCGGTTTCGTTGCCAGCCGAACTCGACTCGGTGGCAGCGCTGCCGGCGGCAACGCGCGAGGGCACGTCGGTTGCCGGCCGGCCTTTCACCTACGTTGATTGTCCAATCGAGATGTTCAATGACAATGCAACGACCGCGACGTGGTTGGTGACGTCTCACGATGCTGACGTGATCGTGCCCAAGGAAGGCGTGCCGCTCGACGTTTCACGCATGATGAAATTGCACATCCCGACCGGGGGTGCGGTCGGATCGCAGCCGGCAATCAGTAATGGTCAAAATCTGGAATTCGCGAACATCCAGATCTATCGGGAATTCACGGTCGGGACGTCCAACCCGGCGAATTCCATGTTCTCGCTTCGCGGCGAAATCGACAATTTGCGCTTTACGCGCTGCGATATGTCCTCGAACCTTCGTGAGATCTTGGAAGCGAACGGCTATCCGTCCGATTTTACGACCCGTTACGGGTTCCTTGGCGCGCTGCGCCCTCACGGCTCCGACGACGGTCTGTTGCAGGGCGATTTCTATGTGACGGATTGCGCAATTCACGGCCTTGTGCGCGGGTTGTCACTGCCCCAGGCGCTCGGCGTCAGAACCGGGCGACTCCGGATCGTCGGGAACCATATCTACAACATTGGCGGCGATCACATCACATTTGGCGGTCGGCAATTGGACCCGCACATCATGTGGAACGATTGCGCGCTGACCATTGCCGGTCCCGGTGCAACCGCCGCGGTTGTGGTCGACACAGTTACGGACTTCCTGACGTGGCCGACGCCGCACGGGCTTTCGGACGGTACGTCAGTGAAATTTATCGTGGACCCGTCGACGACTGTCCTGCCGACCGGCCTGTCCGTTGGCGCGCCAATTCAGGCGTTGGCGCGCGGGACCGATCAATTCGAGATCACGAGTTTTGATTTCGTCGACACCGGCACGAATTTTGTCATCTATTCCGACCCGTTCCACGCCGACAACATTCAAGGGCAGAACCTTGGCGATTGGCGTGGCGGCATGATCCTTGGCAATCGCTTCAACGGGTCCGATCCGTTCCCGATCTCGGCTGGTCAATTCACGTGGTCGCAGGGGATGTTGTTGGAAGACGTGAATTCCGACAACGACAATGAAGATCACTACATCGGGATGCTGATTGCCTTTAACATGTTCTACACCGGGGTCGCTGTCGGGATCCATGGCTCGAATTTCTACAACTGTATCATCGTCAACAACGTGCTGGCCGGTCCGGCGAACGGCGATGGCGCGCCTTCCATCCTGACACGCCGACACCAACCGCTTGGCGCTTCGGCGACGTCCGGCGGGAACCAGGTGCTCAACAACATCGCCGGCGGGATCGGCGACGACGGACAAGGCGACGCGTTTGTCGACAACAACCTGATCGTAGATCAGACCGGCACCGTGTCCGGGGCGGAGACCTGGGCGAACGCATTTGTAAACTCGATATCCGACCCGAAGACGATCGCCGAATTTACTGCGACCTGCGCGATCCGGGCCGGCGGGCCGGCTGATCTGGCCAGCCCGAAACGCGGTGCGGCTGGAACCGGACTGGTCGATTACGACGCGCGCACCTACACGCTGCCGCCGAACGTTCGAACGAACCTCGATGAGCCGACGGTTGACGTCGTTGGTGTCACGACGCCGGCGGGGAATTTCTACGGTGGGGAACTCACGTTTTCGACCGACGAGACCGGCGGCACGCTCTATGCGGTGGCGCAGGAAATTCCTGCCGGCGTGGAACTGTTGCCGCCCCTCGATGCCAACTACCTCGGCAACCTTGCGCCGCTTCCGGAACAGGTCATAGCCGGGCAGCAACGCAACGGAACGGCCGCGCCATGGGTGATGACACCCTATTCGCCGACGACTGTCGGCGTTCAGCCGGTGCAGGCGATCGACGGATTGATCACGGATACAAACAACGTCGTCGTGGTGGTGCATGTCGACGCGGACGGCAACATGTCGTTGCCGCATGTCCTGACCGACGGGGTGTTCCGGACCAATCCCGGGGGCGTGCTGCCGACGCTTCCGTTTGAGCGGAATTTCGATGCCGCCGGCGACATTTCGGACGTGACGGCGACTAACGCCGAGGTCTTTAGCTGGAACGACACCGACAACGCGCTTGAGTTTACGCATACCCAGACCTGGGGCGGCGTCAATGTCATCACAGGCGGCATGGGCGACGTGAACAACACACCGTCCGGAGACCTTGAGGCCGGTGTCGCCTATAGTCTGGAAATCACCACGTGGCGATCATCGCCACAAACATCAACGCTGCAGCTAGCGGTTGGTACCACGCTCGGCGGTGCGCAGGTGGAGGCAGACGCGCGCCCCTCGCCGCCCGAGACTGTGACTGTCATTCCATTTACGCCGAGTGTGGCCAGTCGGCTTTACCTGATCGCTTATCACCGCGGTGCGCCCGGCGGGACGCCCGGTGTCGCGCAAATTCGAAAGCTGGTGATCCGCAGGGTCTGATCTGACCGGGCGACATCGTTCTATTCCTTTATGGCAACACCACCCATCCCCGCGACCGAGTCGCAACACCGCAAGGATACGATCGAGCAAGCCTTGCGCGACGGGTTCAATCCGTACCGCGTACAAAGGGGCGGTCACGGATCGGCCGTGCGCGAAGCTGAGCGGCGTTTGCGCGAATCCGGTCACCTGCCGTCGAATAGTCAACTCGACCATTGGGTGCGCCGCCAGGAAAAGGAATGCGCGGCCGGCCGTCCGCATTTCCTGCCCGACTGGTCGCTGTTCCAGGCGCCCGGCATTCCGCCGGCGGCCGCGTCCGGAACCGTGCGGCGGTTCTTGTTGACGGCTGCCCAGGACGATACGGTTGTGCACGAACGGTTCTGGGGCAATCTGAACGCTTATGCGGCCGTGATTGGCGCCGAGATCATGGTCGGCGGGTTCACCTACCAAAAGGGCCTTTATGAAGATCACCGGACCCTGACGGCAAGTTACGTTCCTGCCGTGCAGCCCTTCCTGCGCCATGCGCCTGTCGACCTGGGCGAAGTCCTGTTTGTTGCCGACGTCAACATCCTGCCGACCGCGGTCGACCCGCTGTCCGGGCTCGATACCCATTCCCGCGGCCGGCCGGCGGTGTTCCCGCACGCGAAAATCCGGTTGAAATCCGTGCCGACGCTTGTCGGAGACTACACGCCGGTGATCATGACGACCGGCGCCTGTACGGTCGAAAACTACATCCAGAAAAAAGCCGGGATCAAAGCAAGGTTTCACCACGTGATCGGCGCGACGGTCGTGGAAATCGACGCGGCCGGTCGGTGGTTCATGCGCACGATTTCGGCCGCGGCCGACGGGTCGTTTCAGGATCTCGATGCGATCGTCGTTGATGGTCGTGTATCGCGGGGCAACCGGGTAAAGGCGATCACCTGGGGCGACATCCACGTCGGCACCGTGCCGGATCCGATCGCGGCGCTTTCTTGGGGCATTGATCCGGATACCGGCCTGTCAGCGGCGCGCGCCGACGCGGTGATCGACGCGCTGCGACCGGAATACCAGTTCTTCCATGACCTTCTGGACTTCCCGCAATCGAGCCGTCACACGGACGGCGATCCGCATCACTGGTTTGAAATGGTAACGACCGGGCGGGCGTCGATGCAGGATCACGTCGCCGACGGCGCCCGGTTCCTGCGCGCTGCCGGCCGGGAATTCTGTCGTTCGGTCGTTGTTGAATCGAACCACGACGAACGCCTGGCGCGCTGGATGCGTGAACCGGGCGGGCGCTCGGACCCGATCAATCTGCGCTATTGGCACGAATGCAACCTGGCCCAGGCCCATGCGACCGAACACGGCGATGCGGATTTCAATCTGGTGCGTTGGGCGCTGGCCCGCGAAGATCCGGCGGCGCTGGCCGGTATCGACTTTGTGCCGGTCGGCGGGTCGTTCGTCTTGTGCCAGGATCGCGGCGGCATTGAATGCGGCCCGCACGGCCATCTCGGACCGAACGGTTCGCGCGGCGCGCCGCAGGCGCATAAGCGCACCGCGTCGCGCATGAACATCGGGCACCTGCATGCCCCTGAAATCGTCGACGGCGTCTATGTCGCCGGCGTCAACGGATCTCTCGATCAGGGCTACAACAAGGGTGCGTCGTCCTGGGCGCACGCTGACATCGTGACCTATGGCAACGCCAAGCGCACGATCCTGATCAAGAGCCGCGACGGCGCCTGGCGCGCCTGATCTTTTTCGTCTGAAAACCAGGGATCATTTCCATGGAAGACCGATTGATCGTCGGTCTTGCCGGCCGCATCGGGTCGGGCAAGACAACGGCTGCCGTTCACTTGGCGGTTCAGCATGGCTTCACCCGGCATCGGTTCGCTGCGCCGCTCAAAAACATGATGCGGTGCCTGGGCCTTTCCGAAGATCAGGTCGACGGGGACCGCAAGGAAACGCCGTGTTTCCTTCTGGGTGACAAAAGCCCGCGCTACGCCATGCAGACGATCGGCACCGAATGGGGCCGGGATATGATTCACCCGGATCTGTGGATCCGCGCCTGGCGCGAGACCATGCCGGCTTCGGCCAGAATCGTGGTCGAAGACGTGCGCTTCGAAAACGAAGCGGCAGCGATTCGGCGGTCCGGTGGTTTGTTGATCCGGATCGGGCGCGACGCGGTTGTGCGATCGGATCACCAATCCGAGTTTCAGGATTTTGCCGTCGACGCCTTTGTCGAAAACAACGGCTCGCACCCGGATCTCTATCGGGTCGTCGTTGATGCGATCCAGGAACATCGGGGGGTGCTGCTATGATAGGCCGCCACGTTTGGTTTCTGGCCCTGTCCGGGCTGATCCTGGCTGCATTTTCCCATGCCGCCCGCGCGGAACCGATCGAAGTCGACGTCGAACTGGTGCTGGCCGTCGACGTGTCCCAGTCGATCGACGAAGACGAACGCCGCCTGCAGCGCGACGGGTATGTGGCGGCGATCAGAAGCCCGGAATTCATTGCCGCGGTCGAGACGGGCCCGGTCGGTCGCGTGGCAATGACGTTTATCGAATGGGGCAGTGATGATCATCATATGATAAGCGTCGATTGGCGCCTTATCGAGACCGCAGCCGACGCGGCTGGCTTTGCCGTCGACCTGGCGGCCGCGCCGCTCACTTCGGCCCAGCGCACATCGATTTCCGCCGCGTTGGCGTTTGCCGGGGCATCGATCGAGACAAACGGCTTCGAGGGGCTGCGCAAGGTGATCGACGTGTCCGGCGACGGCCCGAACAATCAAGGTGGGGGTGTCGAGGCCGCGCGCGACGTTCTGGTGGGGCAGGGCGTGCAGATCAACGGCCTGCCGATCATGATCGCCGGGAAGGCGTCCTATCAACGCTTCTATGCGCCCATGGACGACTATTATCGGCTTTGTGTGATCGGCGGCCCAGGCGCCTTTGTCATTCCGGTGACGTCACCGGCTGAATTCGCCGATGCCATTCGCGCAAAACTGGTTCTGGAACTGGTGGGCATCATGCCCGGTCCGGTGCTGAGAGAGGCCGCTTTGGAGCGGCCTGTTCAGTGCGATTGGTGAGGTGGCCTATGCGCAAAGTCATTGTTGAGAGCCCGTTTGCCGGCGATATCGATGCCAATGTGGCTTATGCACGAAGGGCTGTTCGGGATAGCGTTATGCGTGGCGAGGCGCCAATTGCCTCGCATCTGCTTTTCACGCAACCGGGCATTTTGGATGACGATGTTCCTGCCGAACGGCAGCTTGGCATTGACGCTGGGCTAGCCTGGCGTGCTGTCGCCGACGCGACCGTGGTTTACACCGATCGCGGCATATCCAAGGGCATGCAGTTTGGAATTGATGCGGCCATGCAGGCCGGCGTGCCAATCGAGTATCGCTCGATCGGCAACTAAGTCGTGCCTTTCGTTGTAGGGCAAGCACCTAGGCGGCGCGAGGCAGGGAAGGCTGTCTTGATTTCGAGCCTTCGACCCGATCTTTGAGCGATTGGCCGTTAAACATCGTCCAGCCGGTTTCAGCCTCGACGGCCTGGTACTCCGCGTAGAGGTCCGGTCGTTGTTCCGCGCCGTGCTGCAAGTCGTTTTCAGATCCCATGATGCAGAAGACACACGACAGGCGGTTGTTGCGTTTGTAGGCCCAAAAGGGCTGTTGACCGGCTCGCGCGATACCCCTGAACACATGCCGTTCCGTCCAGTGATGAATAGGCATGTATTCCCAAACTTCGCGGCCTGCCTTCGAGAGGCGCTTGTTCACGGTCAACGGCACCTTGTTGCGCCGGGAAGTGCTTTCTTCGGCGCGGATGCCAGTGCAGTTT
Source organism: Pseudomonadota bacterium (assembly GCA_038745065.1). GTDB lineage: Bacteria > Pseudomonadota > Alphaproteobacteria > Rhizobiales > JANQQB01 > JANQQB01. The sequence continues at coordinate 104,844 of JBCDLT010000016.1, forward strand.
ATGGCCAGGTCGGCGTTACGGCGTTTCATGTCCTGGCGGATGAATTTGTGAATTGGGTCCCGTTTCAAGTCGGACGTGCATTGACGGGTTGAGCTGGAAGGCCAGGCCGGCACGTCCTGGCGGGTCGCTGCCCTATGCCGAACCATGTCGAAGAATGATTTACCGGCTTGCACGACGTTCAAATCGTGTCGGATCGTGTTGCGGATGTGGTCCTGGACGCCATGCCATTCGACCTTGCCGAGATCCGCGTGCACCACGACGATTTGGTCGGCCGGCACAATGCACGACAGGATCGCATACATGGCCTGACTGTCCTTTCCGCCGGAATGCGAGACGTAAAAGATGGCGCCGCGCTCGATCAGCGTATTGACTGCTTGGCGTTCCTGGATCATGGCGCGGTTCTCTAATTGGTCGGTTGCTATTCGGCGGCCGAGTTAAGGCTCTCTACGATGTCGTCGATCGTGTTGACGGCGTCGTCCAGGCTGTCGATTGCGGACTGCGCAACTTCGCCTTTTTCGCCGTCCTGGATCCCTTCCGGCATGTTGTCGAAATAGTCCTGTTCCTCGTCGCGGATGATTTCGACGTCGGCCTTAAGCTCGTCGATCCGCGCGACGATGGCGTCGATCGCTTTCCGGCGGGCTTTGTTCATGACGTGGTCCCTTTCGATTCAGGCTGTGGTGTAGACGTATGCGCCGTTGGCGCGGCGGCCGGATGAAAGCGAGCGGCGCCAGATACGGATTTCGCCGTCGCGCAACAACTCGTCGATGCATTCGCTTACGAAGTCGGCCGGCGTGGAGTTGCACCATTGTTCGATCTGTTTGGCTGTCACCGGGTTCTCGCGCGGGCGCCGGATGCCATGAACGAACCGGCGGATCTGGCCCTTACATTCGGCGCGGCCGTTTGGTGCTTGCGACCAGTCGACTGGCATCCGTTGCATTGGTTCGTCCCCTTTCGTTTTAGGCCGCCAAGAGGGCGGCCACGTTGTTGCAGTAGCGCGCTTGCCGGATGCAATCGCGGATCGCGCTAAGAGCGGCCGCACGGGGCAGCAAACCCTTGGCGGCGTCCCTGCGAAGCGCGCCAGCGTTGCGAAGCTCGATGGCGGCAACGGCGCGCGCGGCATGGATTGTCAGGTTGGTCATGGGGTTGTCCCTCTCTTGGTAGGAGCGGGGCCGTTAGGCCGCCGCCGCTGTTTTCAGGGTCTCGTGGATGCAAAGGGTCGACCGGATCCACGGATCAAAGTGCGTGCCTTGGTAGGTTTTCCATTCATGGCGTTGCCAGGCTTGGAAGCCGTCCGACTTGGTGTGGACCCGATACTCGGCGTTGCCGTAGTAGCCGAACTCTTTCCATTCGCCAGTTTTGTATTCCATGGCCATTGCTGCCGTCCCTTTCGGTTTTTGAGTTATGCGGCGGCCGTCAAAAGATCGGCGGCTTGCGAACGGTGGACACGGATCACGGTCGGCCGTTGTTCGTCAGAAAGCTGGAAACGAAACGCGACGAACGACCGAGTTTCATGATCGATTTCGATTTTTGCGCCTTCTGTCAGGGCTTGGCGGCTCCGCTGCTCGGCCGTTTTCATGATGGTCATGGGTTCGTCCCTTCCTTTGCGCTCTGATTAATCTACATATAGGTTTTGATTTATCTACAGTCAAGTAGAAAAATCATTGCGCACTGTAGAAAATTGCCCTACATATCCGTGCATGGGCATCGTTGTAGGCTACATTTTTGAGGGTCCGCGGACCTGCACCGCGCGCAAACAATTGTACGCGCTGAAAAAGGCCGGCGTGGATCGCGACAGCATTTGGAAGGACGTCAGTCCGTCGCGTGAGGAACGCGATGAAATGATCTATCGGGGCCTGCGGTCTGGCGATGTCGTTGTGATCGCGATGGCTTCAATAATCGGGTCTGGCGGCAATACGCGCGACCGGTTGCAGGTGGTAAAGCGCCTGGGCGAAATGGGCGTGCGTATCCAGATCGCCGACGGCCCGCCGATCCTGTACGACGATGCCGAAAAGATCGCGGATTTTATGGCCGAAGCCGGATCCGGCGCGCGTCGGTTAAGCGGCCGGTTACTCGGCAAAAAAGCGCGCGGCCGGCCAATCAAAATTCCGATCACCGACGAACAGAAAAAGGTGATCTGTCCGTTGTGGTGGGACAGGGAAGTGCAGGCTGCGAAGGTGCGCCGGATCGCGTCGGAGCTGGTCGGGCATGACGTTGAACGGCATCACCTGCAGCATTGGTGTGGGCCGCTCCGACAGAAACCGAAAGACAAAGCAAAATAGGGATCAAGGTCATGGGAAATCCAATGTTGATCATCAAGGATGCCGGCCGCGGCGAAACGCCCGTGCCTGCAGATGCGGTGCTGCAGCCGGGCGATGAGGTCGGAATCAACAATCCTGATACCGGCGATCAAGAGTCTTGGTTTTGCCAAGCCGTCGTGCCAGCCGGGGGAAATGTCGACTATGCGATCGCTGATCAGAACGGCGAGCCGCGGCCGTTGGCTACCCGTTCGGCAACTCACGACGAAATCGCATATGTGTTTCGGCGAGACGATGCCGAGATCATCGTTTTGCAATCGTCACTGTTGCGCGGCAAAGCCGCAGCGGATGCGGCCGGTCTAAACCCTGAATCATAAGGATGCCGAAATGTCGGTCGAGCCGGTCACGCTTTCAACGCTGGCGGATCTGAAGCGGGCCGA
>JBCDLT010000017.1:0-103989 GCA_038745065.1 Pseudomonadota bacterium
CCGAGCCGTCGCCGTTATTCCACACGAGCAGGTCGTCGCCTTCTTCGCCGAAGACTTCGTCATTGCCGGTATTCCCGACGAGCGTGTCGTCGCCTTCGCCGCCTTTCATCGTGTCGTTCGCCGCGCCGCCCTGGATGTCGTTGGCAAGGGCGTTGCCGTTGATGGTGTCCGCGCCGTCGGTGCCGATGACGTTTTCGAAGTTGGCGGCTTTGTCGTCCGAGGCGGCGCCGTTGATCTCTGCGAACTCACCGGATTCGAGATCGAAATCCACGCCGCCATTGCCGGCATTCACGTCGGACAGGTCGATCGTGTCGACGCCGTCGCCGCCGTCGAGATCCAGTTTGATATTGGCCGCCGCGTCATCGATCACACGCGCCGTGTCGGTGCCGCCGCCGAAATTGACGTCGAGCGTTTCGGTTTCTTCGATGTCGAGCTGGAACAGGCCGTTGACGGACTGGCCGTTGACTTCAACGCGGTTGAAGGTGATGCCGCCTTCGCCGTCATCGGCGATGGTGGCTACGTCGTCGTTCTGCAGATCGGTGTTGGACAGATCGGAGCTTTGCTGGAAGTTCACCTGGACCGTGTCGTCACCTTCACCGCCGTTCATGAGGTCCGACCCGTCGCCGTTGTTCCAGACGAGCAGATCGTTCCCGAAACCGCCGAACATCTTGTCGTTCCCGGTATTGCCGATGAGTGCGTCATTGCCGAAGCCGCCGGAGATCAGATCGTCGCCGCTGCCGCCGTTGATCGTGTCGTTGCCCAGCAGTCCGAACACCTTGTCATCGCCACCACCGGCATCGATGTGGTCGTTGCCGAAGCCCCCGAACAGAGTTTCGGATGCGTCGGTGCCGTTGATTTTCTGATCCGACAGAAACCGGAGAAGTGAATCGAGAAACGCCATTCTTAAAATCCTTCAAGGTCGATTGAATCGAAGGCAGGCCGCTGCGCATACCTTCCCCGTTTCGAAAACCGTCTCATGACGGGCTCGATCGATCCGGTTCGGCCGGGCGCGTAAAATATGCAGTCTGCCGCTGGTATGCGGTTCGTATGAATCGTCAGACCGGAAACGGCTTATGGAAATTTGTCCCCGGCAGGACGGGCTGGAAAAAGTGTGTGAGCCCTCTCGTCAATGCTGATCATAATCATGCACGCCAAGCGGCGCACGACGGGTAGACAATTCACGTCCGGAAATATTCGCCGGCCGAAGAACTTTTTTTGCCGGCAGGTCTTCGGTGCCCGAAACTGGCGTGGCCGGGTTGAAAATCCGATTTGCGCGACGGGGTTGGAAGATCAGCCGGTTTTTTCCGCCAATGCGTCGGCAATTGCCGTGACGTCGGCGGCCGGCAGATCGCCGATCACAAGATAGTGATGGCCGTTCGCGATCCAGTTTGCCGCCGCGAGCCCGTTGGCTTCAGCCGTTCTTATCGGTCTGTCGGGATTCTCTGTCGCGATGATGCAGAGCGCGATGGGGGTGCCGTTGCCGTCGGCGAACATGATCTGCGCCAGCGGCTTGTCATTGAACCGCAACACCTGTGCCTGTTTGAGGGACAGGTCTGCCGGTACAAGGTCATCGGTCACGAGCGGCACGCCCACGGCCGCAGCCGTGCGGGTCAGGTCCCGGCGCAGCGACACCGGATCCTGGCCGGCGCCGGAAAATGTCTGCGGGTCGTACAGCACGATGTAATCCGCAACGGCGGCAATCCAGCCGCGGCGCGGAGCGGGCGGCGTCGGCTCGACCGGGGCGGGCACGTCGCGCGGTGCGGCCACCTGGAACGCACTGGGCATGAATTGCGGAAAGGCGAGGCCGGCGCCGAAGCCGATGACGAGCGCAAGGGACGCAAAGGCAAGCCCCGTCATGAAACCGGAGAATAGCCCGCCGCGTCGCTCCGTCCGCTGTTTGTCGGCTGAACGGGGTGGCGGCGCGATCGAGCGCCAGGTTTCCTCAAGCCGGGCTTCCAGCCGTTCGATCGGCGCATCCTGCAACATCTGACCGAATGCGCCGACAAGCGCGTTGCGGTCGACGTCGAGGGTCATCAGCCGGTTCTGCAGGCTGGCATCGCGTTCGAGCGACGTTTCCAGGACCCGGGTCTGTTCCTCCGGCAGCATGCCGTCGAGATAGGCAACGAGCCATTCGTCCGGATAATCCGGCGAATGGTCGGGACGCCCGCGCTCGTCGTCTCTGCTCATGGTGTTTCCGGTTCCCTCGGCTCAGGACTATCATGGCGCAAATGCGCCAGCAATTTCCGCGCATTCGCAAGCCGGCTCATGATCGTTCCGATCGGAACGCCGAGGGCATTGGCCGCCTCCGCGTAGCTCAGTCCCTCGCCATAGACCAGCAGCACGGCCGCGCGCTGACCTTCTGGAAGGTCCTGTATTTGTTCCAACACTTGTCGAAAGAAAATATTCGTTTCAGCGCTCTGGGCCCCGTCGAAGACGAGCACCTCTTCCGCCTCGACATGGCCTTCTCCCAGCCGGATCCGTTCCGCCCGGACGTGGTTTTTCCATACCGAGGCCATCACCGCGAACGCCCAGGATTCGAAGCGTCCCTGGCCGGTAAACTGGTGCCGCCGCTCAAGGATCCGCACGCAGGTCGCCTGAACCAGGTCCTCCGCGTCTGTGCGGGATCGGCTCAGCACGTAGGCGAAACGCCAAAGGCGCGGCAGGAGCGCCTTTAGGTCCCGCTGCAGGGGATCCGGCTGCCGGTCTGGGGTCAGTCGCCTGAACATGATCGGGTAGGAGCTTCCCCGGGGCAGGGCATTGTCGAACGAAACAAATTGATTAGCGCATTAACAGGAGCGGACCGCCTCGGCAAACCCGGAGACGATTCGCAAGTGTTGTCGGCATTCCGGGCCGTTTTGGGGCACGGCAATAAAGCGGCCGCTCCCCGTGCCTCGATTTGCAACGAAAGGGCCGCGGATCGGCCGGTTGCATGAAGGATAGGCCGCAAGGCCCGGTCTTCAACGTCGCGTGGTACCGGCCGCCGCTTGCGCAGTGAGGGCGCCAAGGCGCCGGACGGCACGGTCCAGGCGGTCGTCCCAGATGTGCCCGCAGGAAAGGCGAATGCAGTTCCGGTAGCGGTCGCCGGAGGTGAACGCGTCTCCGGGCGCGATGCAGATGCCGTCTTCGAGTGCCGCTTCGGCAAGCCGGCGCCCGTCGACGCCGTCCGGCAATTCGAGCCACAGCACAAAACCGCCGGCCGGTCGCGACACGCGTGTGGCTTCAGGAAAGGCCTCCGCGATGGTCTGGCGCATATGGGCGATGTTCTCGGCGAACACGCGTCGGATCCGTCGCAAATGGCCGTCATATCCGCCGGATGAGAGAAAGTCTGCAAGCGCGGCCTGGGTAAGGGCCGGGCCGCACAGGCTCACGGCAAACTTGACCTCGAGCGCTTTTTTCATGTGCCGCGGCGCGGCCAGCCAGCCGATCCGATATCCAGGCGCGACGGTTTTAGAGAACGAACTGCAATACAGAATGTCGGTATGCGGCGAAACCGCCATGAACGGACTCGGTCGTTCGGCGCCGAAGTGAATGTCGCCGTAGATGTCGTCTTCGATAAGCGGAACGCCGTACCGGTCGAGCAGGGCCGCGATAACCCGCTTGCGCTCTTCGGGAACCGTGCAGCCGAGCGGATTGTTGAAGCTGGAGGACAACAGGCAGGCGCGAACGGTCCCGCGTTTCAGGACCGCCTCAAGTGCATCCACAGATACGCCGTGCTGCGGGTCGGTCGGCAGTTCGAACGCCTGTAAATCGAGATTTTCCAGAACCGGCAACAGGCCGAAATAGGTCGGCGATTCGATCGCGACGACATCGCCCCGTCGTGTGACCGCGCTGAGCGCGATCGAAAGCGCCTCGGTACAGCCGCAGGTAATCAGCACATCATCCGGCGCAAGCGATTGGCCCCAGCGGGCCGCCCGCCTGCAGATCTCCTGCCGCAGGTCCGGATCGCCATGCGCCGGCGAATAGGTGTTGTAGCGTGTGCCCTTGACCCGGGCGGCGCGGGCCAGAAACCGGTCGAGCCGGCCGGCGGCCAGCAGGTCAGCGCTCGGTATGGCGCATCCGAGCGGCACCAGCCTGTCGTCCGACGCGTGCTGCATGAGATTGATGACGCCGCTTGATACGGTGACCCGGGCCGGTTTTGCCGAGGGTGCGGAGACGTTCGGCAGGCCGAGCGTTTCGCGCCCGGCCCGGCAGACGAAAAAACCGGACTTCGGGCGCGCTTCAATCACGCCGCGATCCTCCAGCAGGCGATAAGCCTGCACGGCCGTCGAGAGACTGACCGAAAACCGGCTGGCAACCGATCGCAGGGACGGTGCCCGCATGCCCGGCTTCAGGGCGCCGCGCTCGACCAGATCTGAGACGAAACGGGCGATCCGTTCATAGAGATAGGCGGGCGGCGGCGCTATGCTTTGATTGCTCGCAGGCGACGTGGTCGGCAGATTCTGTATACCCATAACAGACCAGTACAGTTCCAATATTTGCATCTGTACTGGTGACAATTACGGGAAAGTGTCTCTGGCGCAAGGGACCGAAGCGGGGCAGTTTTCGGCAACGTTATCGGCAGCCGGCCGATTTGAACAAGGAAACGCATGTCATGATCGAACGATTTGCCCGTAACGACATCATGTCCCTGACCGAGAGCGTGCCGCGCTACGATCTGGCCGAAAGCGTCGGCCCCGACTTGCGGCTGGGCAACCTGTCGACGCCTGAAGGGTTCGAAGATCTGGCGGAATTGCCGCTCGGCTACGGTACGGCGGCCGGCGACATCGCGCTGAGGACCCGTATCGCCGAAAGTCATGGCGTCGATCCCGATGAGGTGGTCATCACGGTCGGAGGGATGCACGCCTTGTTTCTCACCGCGTTCGTGACCTGTCGCCCGGGGACGTCCGTCGTCGCTCCCGCGCCGCTGTTTCCGAATGCCTTGAATGCGATCCGATCCGTTGGAGCGGCCGTCAGCACGATCCGGCTGACATTCGACACGGGATACGCCGTCGATCCGGCCGCATTGCGCGACGCGCTGCGTCCCGATACGGCGCTTGTCTATCTCGCTAGTCCGCAGAATCCGTCAGGCGTCGCGCTTACCGACATCGCCCTCGCCGGCATCCTGGAAGCGATGCAGGCAATATGCCCCGATGCCTTTCTTCTGATTGATGAAACCTATCGGGAGGCGGTCTACGGCGACGATCCCGTCGCACCCAGCTTGGTGCACAAAAGTCCGCGCATTGTATCCTGCGCATCGCTGTCCAAATGCCATGGCGCGCCCGGCCTGCGCATCGGTTGGGCGATCGTTCGTGATCCGGCGCTGCGCGAACAGATCGTGCTCGGTAAGTTCAACACCGTCATTTCCTGCTCGCGGGTCGACGAGGCATTGGTATGCGAGGTACTCGACCGAAAGGATGCCATTATCGCGGATCGGCGGCGGCACCTGTCTGACGGTCTGGAGCGGACCCGGGCCTGGGTTGCCGCACACGCCCCGATGGTCGAGTGGATCCGGCCGGACGCCGGTGCTCTGTGTTGTGTGCGCCTTGCGCCGTCAATGTTCGATGCACCGGCTGTTGAGCGGTTTTATGCCTGTCTTGCGGCAGAAGATGCCCGTGTCGGCAACGGCACATGGTTTGGCGATGAGGCACGGATTCTACGTCTTGGATTCGGGTTGCTCGACATGCCCGAACTTGAGGCCGGCTTTCGGTGTCTGTCCCGGGCCTTGGATGCCGCACACCAATCCGCGGCGTGATCAGTGCGATGCGGAACCCGGGACTGGAATCGCCCGCGTTTTCGATTGATTCACCAAACCGTGCCTATGATCGGGACCGCAGAGTATTGAGTCCCTCCGGTTGGCGAAATGATCCCGCAGAGCAAACCTGCATCCCGCGGAACGAAGATTGCCTACCTGATCGGCGGTCTGACCATGCTGGTGGCGATCGCGGCCCTATGCCTGTACGGGGCCATGACGTGGATGGTGCGCAACGACGCCCGCTCCATGGGCAAAAACTGGTCGGTCTTCGTTGAGCGGAACCTGACCTCGTTTTCGCACCTCCTGATGTGCCGTAAGGAGGAGCATGTCGGCAGTCCGTTGCATGTGGCGGAAGCCAATGCGTTTTTTGCCGACATCTTCGAAGCCGGAACGATCTTTCACGTCGATATCTACGGCGACAACGGTCTGCGAAGTTATGCGGCGGGGCAATTCGCTGGCGGGAGAGGCGCTCACATGCCGATCCATGCACACGAAACCGAGCTTCCGACGATCTCCAGTTTTGCCTCAGGAGGCCATACGACCGGGCAGCCGGACGTTCATGGCCACGAGGATCCAGGTCAATCGCCCTGGAAGCATCGGCCGGGTGCCGACGAGCGATCCGACTCCCCCGGCCTGAGCCGGGGACACCCGCAAACGGGAATTCTTTCCTTTCCGGACAACCCGCCGGTGATGAACCGGGTCATGCAGAGCCGTGAGATCCGGGTCCTTCTCAAGAGCGGAACGGATGATGACAAGCCGACGCGCTATGCCGAGGTCTATTATCCGGTTGTTCAGGGCGATCGGGCCGTTGGTCTGATCCGACTGTTCTTGAACATGGAGGAACACTGGCGGGAAGATACCCAATTGGTCGGCGCGGTTCTGTTGACGGCCTTCGCCTTCTTCGGCCTGTCCTTCGGTCTACCGATGGCCCGGTTGCAGATCGTTTCCCGCCGCAAGGCGGACGCGGATGCCAAAGCGCATTTCCTGGCGAGCCACGATCCATTGACCGGGTTGATGAATCGGCGCCGGTTTCTTTCCGAGGCAAATGCTCTGGATGCGGAATGTCGCCGCGCATCAGGGCGATACACGTTCTTTTATCTCGACCTCGATCATTTCAAGCAGGCCAATGACGCGCTGGGGCATGGCGCGGGCGATGATCTGTTGGTCGCCGCGGCCCGGCGGATTGCCGATCATTCGGATCCCGGCGCATTGATCGCACGTATGGGCGGTGATGAATTTGCCCTCATGATCCGTGCCGACAGCCGCGAACACGATCCTCAGGCGATGGCGCATCGGATCGCCGAGGCGTTTGCTGATCCGGTCAGGATCGACCACCAGGATGTCGGCTTTGCCGCCAGCATCGGTTATGCGGTGTTCTCCGGCACGGATCGGACACTCGATGCGGTCGTCAAGAAGGCGGATACGGCGCTCTATTGGGTGAAGCGCAATGCCAAGGGCGGCTATGCCGGCTACAGGCCCGAAATGGACCGTGAGGTCGAGGAGCGTCAACGCACCGAAGCGGCGATCCGTGCGGCGTTGCGGGAAAGCCGGTTCGAGTTGCATTTCCAGCCTCAGATTTCGTTGATCACCGGCCGGGTTTCAGGTTTCGAGGCGCTTGTGCGCATGCGCGACGATAGCGGAAAGCTGGTGCCGCCGGCGGATTTCATCCCGATTGCCGAGGAGACCGGATCCATTGCTGCGGTCGGCGAATGGGTATTGCGGCGGGCGCTCGAAGTGGCGTCTGACTGGCCGGATCATGTCTCCGTGGCCGTCAATGTCTCGCCGGCCCAGTTCAATCGCGATGACTTCTTTGAGTCTGTCCGACAGACGCTTCAAGAGACCGGATTCGAACCGCAACGGCTGGAAAACGAAATCACGGAAAACCTGATATTCGAAAGCACCGAGCGCAACATCGAGACGCTGAACAAATTGTCCGCCCTTGGCGTCTCGCTGGCCATGGACGATTTCGGGACCGGCTATTCAAGCCTGGCGACCTTGTGGCGGCTCCCGGTCGACAAACTGAAGGTCGATCGCACGTTCATGCGTCGCCAGCTGAACGGCGACCTCAACACGACCATCATTTTGAAGTCCATCGTCGAACTGGCGCACCGCCTCAACATGACCGTGATCGCCGAGGGCGTGGAAACCATCAAGCAGGTCTGCCTGCTGCGTTCGCTGAACTGCGATTTCATCCAGGGCTATTTCTATTCGCATCCGCTACCGGAGGCCGAGATCGCCCCTTATCTGATCAAGGATCTGGCCCGGTTTGCCAGTCTGACCGACAATGCGGGGCGTTTGTTGCCGGTTAGGCGCGAAGAAAAAAGCAACCTTAAATAGATTTGATTGCTCTCGCTGCATTCCGCATTTCTCCGGATCCGTGCCGGCCCGGGAAAGACTTCCTTTACGTCAGATCGCTAACCTTACCAATAAGACAAAAATGGCCGCGCATCGATGGATCAAAGACTGTTAGAGGATTTCGCTGAAATCGCCTCTGACTGGTTCTGGGAAATGGACGAGAACCTGCGGTTCTCCTATTTTTCGGACCGGTTCGAGGGAGCTACAGGCCTGAAACCGGCGCTTCTCCTCGGCAAGCGACGGGACGAATTGGATACCGTTCGCGACAATCTTTCCGACTGGAAAGCGCATCTGGACGATCTGGCGGCGCATCGGCCGTTTCGGGATTTTATTTACAGGATCACTTTGGAAAGCGGCGAATGCCGGTGGATGCGTACCAGCGGACAGCCACGCTTCGATGCCGATGGCCGTTTCTGCGGCTATCGCGGCGTGGCTACCGATATCACCCGGGCGCATACGACATCGTTGGAACTGGAGCGCCAGAATCGCGAGCTTCGGGTCAAGGAAGCCACGCTCGAACAGGTCGAGCGCATGGCTTCCATCGGGGCCTGGGAGTTCGACATGGCCACGCAGCAATTGCGCTGGTCCGACGAGATCTACAAGATCTACGAGATTTCTCGGGACGTCCCCGTCGATCCGGAAATGGCGCTTCGCTCGTTCCCGGAAAAAGAAGCCGAGATGATGCGCGGCAAGCTCGTCGAACTGATCAAGAACGGCGGGCGCTTCGACGAGGTTCTGCCGTTTACCGGCGCGATCGGGACAAAACGCTGGGTACGTTGGATATCGGAAACCGATCGCACCGACGGACGGGCGACGCGGGTATTCGGCATCTTTCAGGACGTCACGCAGGAGCGCGAACGGGCCAGCGTCATCAAGCGCCTCGCCCAGACCGACGCGCTGACCGGCCTTGCCAATAGGGCCGTGTTCCAGGACGTCTTGAAATCCTTCTACCGCGGGTCGTCGGGCGGTTCCGGCTTCTTCACACTGTTCCTGATCGATATCGATCACTTCAAGCAGGTCAACGACTTTTATGGTCACGATGCCGGCGACAAGGTCCTGCGCTTCGCCGCGCGCCAACTGGCGGTGATCTTCAGCGACGATGCGGTGATCGCGCGCCTGGGCGGCGATGAACTTGCGGTAATTCAACCGGTTGCGGACCGGTCCTGTGACGCGCTGCTATGGGGCGAGAAAATTCGCGCCGCCTTTGACGTGCCCGTCAACTTTCGCGGCGACAGCATCGACCTGTCGGTCAGCGTCGGCATCGCGCTCGGACCGGAACACGGCACCAACGAACAGGAAATCATGCGTTCCGCGGATCTGGCGCTCTACCGTTCCAAACGGCTCGGCCGCGATCGCTGCACGCTGTTCGAGGCCGGGCTGACCCAGGAACTCAACGAACGCTCCAAGATTCTCAGCGATTTCAGGGCAGCGGCGAGCCGCAACCGGATCATGCCGCACTATCAGCCAATCGTGGACCTTGGGACGGGTCTGCATCTCGGCTTCGAAGCGCTGACCCGCTGGGACCATCCGCAGCGCGGCATGCTGTTGCCGGGCGCTTTTGCCTGCGTATTCGAAGATACAAAGACGGCCCGTCTCGTGACCCGTGTCATGATAACGAGTGTTGCCGAACATGTGTCTGACTGGCTGGAGAACGGCCTTGAGGTCGGTCGGATCAGTCTCAACCTCTGTCTTGCGGATCTGAGAGACGACAGCTTTGTCGACACCTTCTTTTCCATGCTCGACCGGTTCGGGCTGGCCGCCGACAGGTTCGGTGTCGAGATCACCGAGAGCGTGATTCTCGGCGATCGCGAAGAAGCGGTCGTGGAACGCATCAACATGCTGTCGCGGGCCGGCGTGGAAATCGCCCTTGACGATTTCGGCACCGGTTTCGCCTCCATAACCCAGCTTCAGATCCTGCCGGTCGATATCGTCAAGATCGACCGGCGCTTTGTCTGCAAGCCGGACCTGTCTGCCCAGGATCTGGCGGTTCTCAAGTCCATCATCGAACTCGGCAATGCGCTGTCCTATTCCACCGTTGCCGAAGGCGTGGAGACCGAGGACAAGTGCCGGTTCCTCGCGCTGATGGGCTTTCATCGCGCGCAGGGACATCTGTTCGGCAAGCCGATGCCCCATGACGGCGTACCGGCCTATATGCTCAGCAATCTGGCGGCGTCCGTGCGCGGGGACGACGATTGCAACGACCCGCCGCTGACGCTGGTTGCGTCCGGTCGGCCGGGCGCATAGCCACGGCAAAAGGCTCCGTAATCGATCCTTCAAATTCTGTGCATCGAGATGCTGGCGTTTCAAAGGTCATCGCGTTAGTTTCCTGTTTGTTCTTGTTTGCAGCAGGGCCGCCAGCGCTTGACCCTTCAATCCGATCTGACCGCGGAGGCACGTGACCTCCTGCCGCCTCGCTTTCAGGATTGGTTCCTGTCGCGCGGCTGGATGCCGAGGCCGCATCAGATCGATCTCTTGCGCAAGGCCCGGGACGGGCGGCCGGTGCTTTTGATCGCGCCGACCGGTGCCGGCAAGACCCTGGCCGGTTTTCTGCCGAGCCTGGTCGATCTCGCCGCACGGGGTAGACGCCGTCCGGGTACTGCGGCACCGGGACTGCATACGCTCTATGTCTCGCCGCTCAAGGCGCTCGCCGTCGACATTGCGCGCAATCTGGAAGCGCCGATCTCCGAGATGGGCCTGCCGATCACGATCGAGACGCGGACCGGCGACACGTCGGCCCACAAGCGCCAGCGCCAGAAGATCGCTCCGCCGGACATTCTCATGACCACGCCGGAACAGGTGGCGCTGTTGATTGCGTCGCGCGAGGCGGATCGGCTGTTTGGCAACCTGAAGACCGTGATCTTCGATGAATTGCATGCCCTGGTGACATCCAAGCGTGGCGACCTCCTGAGCCTAGGTCTCGCCCGCCTGCGCCGATTGTCGCCGGACCTGCGCACGATCGGTCTGTCGGCGACCGTTGCCGAACCGGATGCGCTTCGCGCGTGGCTCGTACCCCAGAATGCCGGCGCCGACCGCCCGGGCGCAAACGACCTGCCGATGGCGGACCGGGTGACCGCGCCCGCCGGTTCCGATCCGAACATCCGCATCCTGACATCTGACGAACGCATTCCCTGGTCGGGACATTCGGCCCGCTATGCCCTTGGTGAGGTCTACGAGGCGATCAAGGCGCATCGCACCACGCTGGTCTTCGTCAACACGCGCAGCCAGGCCGAGATGATCTTCCAGTCGTTGTGGCGCATCAACGAAGACGGGCTGCCGATCGCGCTGCATCACGGGTCTCTTGATGTCGCCCAGCGCCGGCGTGTCGAGGCCGCCATGGTCGACAACGCCCTGCGGGCCGTGGTCTGCACGTCGACACTCGATCTCGGCATCGACTGGGGCGACGTCGATCTTGTCGTGCATGTCGGCGCACCGAAAGGCGCAAGCCGGCTGGCCCAGCGCATCGGCCGGTCGAACCACCGCTTCGATGAACCTTCCCAGGCAATCCTTGTGCCCGCCAACCGGTTTGAGGTGATGGAATGCCAGGCCGCGCTGGACGCCAATTACCTGCATGCCCAGGACACACCGCCGATCCGTGCCGGTGCCCTCGATGTGCTTGCACAGCATGTGCTCGGTATGGCGGTGGCTGCGCCGTTCGAGGAGGACGCGCTCTATGCGGAGATCATTGCAGCCTATCCCTATCGCACGCTCGACAGGACCACCTTCGATCAGGTCCTGTCCTTCGTCGCGACCGGTGGTTATGCGCTCAAGACCTACGAGCGATATGCCAAGATCCGCAAGACCGTGGACGGGACGTGGCGCATCAGCCATCCGACGATTGCACAGCAATACCGGTTGAACATCGGCACGATCGTCGAGGCGCCGATGCTCAAGGTCCGCCTGGTCGGGCGCAACCGCCCGGGGCCGATCCGCGGCGGCCGGATCCTCGGCCAGATGGAAGAATATTTCGTGGAAACCATGGCGCCCGGCGACACGTTCCTGTTTGCCGGCGAGGTCGTCCGCTTCGAGACGATCCAGGAAACCGAGGTGATCGTGACGCGGTCGAACGACACCGAACCGCGCATCCCGTCCTACATGGGCGGAAAGTTTCCGCTATCCACCTATCTCGCCGACCGGGTTCGCGGCATGCTCGCCGACCCGGCCGAATGGGCGAAACTGCCGGCGCAGGTTGCCGAATGGCTGCAGATCCAGCGGCTGCGTTCGGTGCTTCCGGGACCGCACGAATTGCTGGTCGAAACCTTCCCGCGCGGCAGCCGTTATTACCTCGTCGCCTATCCCTTCGAAGGGCGTCTGGCGCACCAGACCCTCGGCATGCTTCTGACCCGCCGGCTCGAACGCGCCCGCGCCAGGCCGATCGGCTTCGTCGCCACCGATTATGCGATCGCCGTCTGGGGGCTCAGCGACCTTTCGCTCCGGTTCCGGCAGAAAAGCCCGGCCATCGACGACCTGTTCAGCGAGGACATGCTGGGCGACGATCTGGAGGCATGGCTGGACGAATCGTTTCTCCTGAAACGCACCTTCCGGTATTGCGCTCTGATCGCCGGCCTCATCGAAAAGCGCCATCCCGGCAAGGAGAAAACCGGCCGGCAGATGACGGTTTCCTCCGATCTGATCTACGACGTGCTGCGCCAGCACGAGCCGGACCATGTGCTCCTGCAGGCCACCCGTGCCGACGCCGGCAGCGGACTGCTGGATATTCACCGGCTCGGCGAGATGCTGTCGCGCATCAGCGGCCGAATCGTGCATAAAGATCTGGACACCATCTCGCCGCTCGCCGTGCCGATCATGCTTGAAATCGGCAAGGAACCGGTCTTCGGCGAGGCGGGCGATGCCATTCTGGCGGAAGCCGCGGACGATTTGATCGAGGAGGCGATGGGTGCGGGGCACGGCGGTTGAGAAAGACGCGGAGATCGCCGTGCCACGAACGGATTCCGATCGGGCAAGCGTCGCCGGCGAGGACCTCGTGCTCGATCCCGGCGGCGTCATGGTCTGGCCGGAACAGGAAGTGCTGGTCGTCGCCGACCTGCACCTTGAAAAGGGATCGGCGCATGCCGAACGGCGGATTTTCCTGCCGCCCTATGATACCGCGGCGACGCTCGCTGTCCTGGCACGGGCGGTGATGCGATACGCGCCCCGGGCCGTCATCTGCCTCGGCGACAGTTTCCACGATCGGCGCGCTGAAAGCCGGTTATGCGATGCCGACCGCGAGTCGATCCTGGCGCTGCAGGCCGGTCGCGACTGGTTCTGGGTCTCCGGCAATCACGATCCGGTGGCCCCGGCCGCCCTTGGAGGGCGGGCTTGCGACGAATTGGCAATCGGCCCCTTCACCTTCCGTCACGAACCGCGGAACGAGCCAGCACATGGCGAGATAGCCGGTCACCTGCATCCGGCGGGCAAGGTCCGGCGCCGGGGCCGCTCGGTGCGTCGACGGTGTTTTGCGACCGACGGCACGCGCTTGGTCATGCCGGCCTTCGGTGCCTATACGGGCGGGCTCAACGTCCTTGACGAAGCCTGGCAGAATGTCTTCAGCGGTCGCCGGTTTACGGCCCACCTGTTGGGCGAGGACAGGGTCTATCCCATTCTCGGACGACATCTGCTGCGCGATTGATATCCCGGAACCGGGCCGATCAGGTCTGCATCGGCCGATGGTTTTCCACCCATCCGTCGATAGGTTTTCTCAATCAAACGTTTTGTCGTGTCCGATCAGGGTACTGATCCGGTCTTGGGCGCCAGGGCAGGGGACGGGCAATGGCGAAACGCCCGACCCGGAAGGCATAACAGTCTGTAAGCATCTGGCAGAAAGAGGAAAATGATTGTTGCCGACGATTGCCGGGCAGGGGAAAGGCAACCGCCGGACACACCGACATAAGGTCTATCGGACCGGTTCCGGAAGAGAGGTAGGCAACGCTCGAGGGTGCCCGGCAGCTTCTCTCCCGCGCTCTACGCCGAAAGCAGGAGTTTTCGCGCTCGCGGATTCGGGCTATCGCCGCTGCCGTGGAGGCGGTCCTGCCTTCGTATCTTTGACGAGCCCGCCGCACCGACCCCGTTTCCTCTGGTCGCTACACGGATTGACCCGCGCCGGGACGCACGATCCCGCGTCGTACATAGCGCGCACGGATTGCCTGCGGCCGGCCCATCGAGACAGGAATGGCATAGATGGAATTTTTGCTGATCGCCCGGGACAACCTGCTGTCGCCGATGGTGCTGTGCTTCGTGCTCGGTCTGGGGGCGGCGCTCGTCCGATCCGAATTGTCGGTGCCGGAAGCGGCCGCCCGCATCATGTCCATCTACTTGCTGTTTGCCATTGGTTTCAAAGGGGGCGTGGAGGTTTCTCGGCACGGCTTCGGTCCGGATATCGCGATTGCAATCGCCCTGGGTATCGGGCTGTCGCTGCTGATGCCGCTTCTGGCCTATGCCATGATGCGCCGGACGACCGGCCTGTCGGTTGTCGACGCGGCCGCCGCGGCCGGTCATTACGGCTCGATCAGTATCGTGACTTTCGTTGCCGCGACCCAGGCGCTCGATGCCGCAGGCCTTGCCTATGACGGGTACATGGTCGCCGTCGCCGCAGCGATGGAGGCCCCGGCCATCGTCATTGCCCTGTGGATCGTAACCCGGCGCCGCGAACCGGTCGGCCAGGAGCCGTCCGATACCACACGTCGTTCGCGGGCTGCCACATCCGCGATACCCCGGGAAGTCTTCGTTAACGGATCGATCATTCTCCTGTGTGGTGCCTTTGTGATTGGCTGGGCCTCCGGCGATCGTGGTTATCAGGCCATTTCAGGGTTCATCGAAACCCCCTTCAAGGGCGTGCTGTGCCTGTTTTTGCTGGATATGGGACTGCTTGCCGGCCGGTACCTGCGCGACGGGATCGGCCAATTGGGTATCCCGGTGATTGCCGTCGGGTTCTATATGCCGCTGGTCGGCGCGGCGATCGCGGCACCCCTGGCGACGATCGCGGGCCTGTCGGTCGGCAGCACGGCGCTCCTGACGGCCCTGGCCGCCAGCGCCTCCTACATCGCCGTGCCGGCAGCGTTGAGAATTGCCTTGCCCGAAGCCAACCCGGCCATCTATCTGACCTTGTCGCTCGGCCTGACCTTTCCGTTCAATCTGGCGATCGGTATTCCGATCTACATCGCCGTCGCACAGGCACTCAATTGAGGAAACGCTTCGATGGAAACCCATGTGAAAGTCCGGATCGACGTGCTGATCGAGGCGCCGCTCAAAAACCGGCTGGCCGATTTGCTCGATGAGCAGGGTGTGTCGGGGTACACGATTTTTTCCGCTCTCGGCGGCCGCGGCACCAGTCCGTGGATCCGGGCTGGCCAGATCACCGATGTCGGGCAGATGCTGAACTTTGTCTGCATCGTCGATGCGGACCGGCGCGAACCGATCCTGGAGGTTCTGTTTTCTGAATTCGCGAACCAGATCGGTTTTGTCACGACCAGTGAGGTTCAGGTCATCCGGCCGACGAAGTTCCCGTAACGCCCGGTCGAGCGGTATTGCGATAGAAAAAACCTATCGCCAACGATCAGATCTTCACATTGCACGCGTTCGAACCCGGCTTATGTCTGCGATTAACACGGGCTGACGCTATGCGCACGATCGATGTCAGAGCCCGGCCCGCCAGATGAGAGTGAAACATTCCATGCACGGACAGGCCAATAATTTCCCCGGCAACGGACCGGCGAACCAGTACTCCGACACCAATCGACGCATTCTGCTTCTGAGCGGATTGTCGATGGCCGTGGCATTCCTTCTGTCGTCGTTCTACCCGCCGCAATTGGTACTTGCCGTGTTTTCCGGCCTTGCCATGATGATGGCACTCGGAACGATCTTCACCGCGGTGATCATGCTGCACCGGCCGTTTCGCGGTCCTTTGAACCTTTGGGACAAGGCGGCGCTTCTCGCACTCGCGAGCATTGGCGCGGGCCTGTTTGTCGATCCGGAGGCGGTCCAGGCTTTCGTGGAAGCAAACATTGCGGCCAACACGGCCGGCGCAGGTGCGGGCGCACCGGAAGCGGTCACGCCACCCGCCGCACCGGGAGCATAATAACCTCGCCCGGGGCGCGCTGAGAGGGCGATCCCCGGAGAGGCGAATCCGCCGGACGGGTCAGGACGGACCGGTCAGCCAGCACAGAACCAGCAGCAGGCAGACGACGAGCGTCAGCGGGATGCGCAACCGCGGATACCACGCCGGCGCCCCGTCGCCGGCGCTTGTCTTGACGTCCCAGAACCCTTGCACGGCAAATCCGACGACGAGGGCCGGGAAGGTCCAGGGCGACGGCAGGAACAGCGCGAACCAGCCGAACAGGGACGGCACGACACTCAGCGCCAGCGCGCGCGATCGCGCCTCGCGCTCTTTGTGCATTCCCAGGCCCCAGCGAACACCCCCGAGAAACGACAGAATAACGGCGCCGTAGGTCCGCACGGCGAGATCGGCGACGGCAGTCAGGTCGGGCCATGCGTCGGGAAACAGGTTCGCGAAGGTCCCGGCTGCAAACGGAATGGCGCCTGTGAGGCCAAGCCACAGGGCGGATTTCGGGATTCGGGTCGATGAAGGCTGGTCGGGCACGGAACCGGTCCTGCGGTCGGAGAGTCACAGCTCTAGCAATATCGGTCCCGCCAGGCCGATTCAAACACGATTGTCTGCGTCAATCGGGCTGATCGAATCCGGAGTCTGCCGCGATGGATACGCCGCTCGGCAGACCGGGTGTCAGTCCTTGCGGAAGATCACGCCGGCGAACCAGCCGGTTGCAAGGGCCAGCACGATCGTCGTGACGCCGTAGATAGCGGCTTTATCATGCGCCAATTCGAACACGTATTGCTCGAATCCTGTCTTGCGGACTTCAAGGGCCCGCGAATTGTTGGCCAGAAGCGCACCGCCCCGAAACAGATAGATATCGACCCGGTATTCGCCGACCGGGACAATGGCCGGCAGCGGGATTGTCGTGCGAAACAGGGTTGGGCTCAAAAACTCCACAGCGCCGCTGCGCTCGGAAAAAAGCGCCTTTGACCGGCGCAGCCGCAACAGAGCGTCGCGGAACTCGACGACCTGTTCCTCGGTTTCCGGCGTGACATTGGCGAGGAGCAACAGGTTGTCCACGCCGATTTGATGCCGCTCCAGGATTTTCGGGATGGAAATGTCCTGGATAGGCCGGTTGGAATTTGCCGAGTAGAAGCTCGGAACCTGGAAGAATTCATGGGCCGTCCGGTTGATCCACAGGCCGAGGACGCGTTCCTTGCGCCGGGCAACGACGGGCTGCGGGGCACCGCTCACGACGATCACGACATCGTAGCCGGCAGCGCGCGCCACGGTCGCTGCATCGCGCTCGATCGACCCGAAGACGACGATTTCCGTGCCGGTGAAGTTCGAAGTGATCTTGACCGATTCCTGGGAAAGCGACGTCACGAGCTGTTCGGCACGGGCAAGTCCGCCGGGCAGCAGGATCGCCGCCAGCAGATATGGGAGCAACAACCGCCATCCCGGCATCACCGTCTCCCCATCACAAGCCGGCTATCGGGGCCAGCGAAAACAATTCCTCGGGCCGGATGACCAAGTCTACCGCAAACCGCATGCCGACCGCCAGCACCAGCACGGCAAGCAGCGCCCGCAATTGTTCGCCGCGCAGGCGTTGGCCCAGTCTGGCTCCGAACTGGGCACCGATCACGCCGCCCACCATAAGGACAAGGGCGAGCACGATGTCGACGGACTGGTTGCTGATCGAATGCAGTACGGCCGCCACCGCCATCGTGAACAGGATCTGCACCAGCGACGTTCCCACGACGATCGTCGTCGGTACCCGCAACAGATAGATCAGCGCCGGCACCATGATGAAGCCGCCGCCGATGCCGAGCACCGATCCGAGAAATCCGATCGCCATGCCCAGCGCCACGATCGGGATGGCGCTGAGATACAGTTTGGAACGCCGGAAGCGCACCTTCAGCGGCAGCTTATGGATCCAGTTGTGCTGACCGGGCTTGCGGAAAGTCGCCGGTTGTCCGTCGCGGGCCCGGAAAAAGGCCCTGAGGGATTCCACCAGCATCAGCGACCCGATCGAACCGAGGAACGACACATAGGCGATGGAAATCACCAGATCGAGCTGACCGATGTCCTGCAACACGGAGAACAGCCAGACACCGAGCACGGATCCCACACTGCCTGATAACATCAGGATCGCGGCGAGTTTGATGTCGATCTGCTTTCGGCGCCAGTAGGAAAGGGCGCCGGAAGCCGACGAGGCGACGATCTGCGCCGTCACCGAGGCGACGGCCACTGCGGACGGGATGCCGGAAAAGATCAAAAGCGGTGTCAGGAGAAAGCCGCCACCGATCCCGAACATGCCGGACAGAAAGCCGACCGCCGCGCCCATCCCGAATATCACGAAGACATTGATCGGCAATTCCGCGATGGGCAGATAGACCTGCATGAACGATCCTGATCGAATGCGTGCCGTCGGAACACGCAGGAGGGCAGTGGTGTCTTCGATGCGGTTCCAGGTCACATGGTTCTGTTCGAGCTGAAACCGCTGTAGTTTTAAGCGCCCGCCCTGCCGCGCTGTCAATGTGCCGCAGCGACCGATTGGTCTGTTCAAGAAAAAAGGCGTCAGGGTTCAGGCGCGCAACAGCTTCCGCCTGCAATGCGGGCCATGCGCAGCCGTATCCCGGCGACGCTAGCAGACCTTAGGTTTCCTGACCCTTCAGCGCATTGATCAGCGACAGGCTGACCCGGCCGGTGACCGGCAGGCCGGCGTCGCGCTGGAAGGCTTTGATGGCTTCTCGGGTCTTCGGGCCGATCTTGCCGTCGGCCGGTCCCGGATCGAAGCCGAGGGTGCGCAGCAGGGTCTGTGCCTGGGCGATCATGTCCTCCGGGTTCAGCGCTGCGGGTGCTGCGGGCGCTGCCGGCATGATTCTCTGGCCGGCCTGCGGCACGATCGGTGTGCTGCCTGTGGTCGACACGGTGTCCGCGCCGCTGCCTTTCCAGGCAGCCGGAATATCGGGCAGACGATTGGCCTCCGGAATGATCGGCTCCGGTTTCCAGGCCGTGACGGCGATATTGGCGCGGTTGCGTTGTTCGTCGGTCAGCTCGGCCGCAACGGCCTGGCGCTTCTTCTCCGCATCGGCGTCGCCGGCACGGGCAGCCAGCGAGAACCATTTGTAGGATTCAACGAGGTTGCGCTCGACGCCGAGACCCTGGGCAAACAGGATACCGAGATTGTACTGGCTGTCGGTGACGCCGTGGCTGGCGGACCGCAGGAACCATTGCGCGGCGCGATCGAAGTTCCGCGATCCGAGGCCGCCTTCCGCGTGCAGAACGGCGAGATTATGGATCGCCTTGGCGTTGCCCTTGTCGGCTGCGCGCGTGTACCAGCTGCGAGCCGCCTGCAAGTCTCTCGGCACGCCCAGGCCTTTCTCGTACATGCTGCCAAGGCGGTATTGCGCCGGAGCCAGATCCTTCGCGGCGGCCTTGGCATACCATTCGACGGCCTTTGTCAGGTCCTGCTCGACATGCCGGCCGTCCATGTAACGGCTCGCGATCTCGAATTGTGCAAACGCGTTACCCTCTTCGGCCGCACTTTGCAGGGCCGGCGGGCCGACCGGGATAGCCGGTGCCGCACGGGTCGGCGCGGCATTGTCGGCGGGAAGCGGCGAAGACAGGTCCGGCGTGGTCGGTGGTAACGCGCGGGCGGTCGGAATCTGCCTCGGTTCCTCGCCCGGTTCCGGGTCGTCGGCAGCACGTTCGGCCTGGTCGGCCGGCAGCGGCAATGTCGCTTCCGCGCCGGTTCCGTTGTGCTGGTCGAAGGTGCTTTCAAGGCCCGACGGCGGTGCGACGGCAATCGCTATATCCGGATTTTCCGCGCTCGGCACCGCGCCGTCCGTATCGGCTTGTATCGTGTCACTGGAATCCGCCTCTCCCGTGCTGTCGGCCGATGCGATGGCAATGCGTGCCGCATCGTTCGGGCCGCTGAAGACGGCGTTTTCGGCAAGATAGGGGCGGGCGACAAGGAAACCGCCGGCAACGACAGCAATCGACACCCCGGCGATCAACGCCGCGCGTGTATATTTTCTGAGGCTGATTCCGCCTGGCGCCTGGGCAGCGACCTGATCGCCGGCGCGCTGGTCGAAGGCGCGCAACGCATCGTCGGCAAGTCCGGAGAGGCGCTCGGATTTCGGCACCTCCGGCTCGATCTCCGGCTCCTTGCGGGTATCGTCGGACTTGGTCTGTTTCTTGCCCCGGTTGCGCAGGGCCGTGGCGCGGGCGAGCCAGCCCTTTTTGCCGGCTGCCTTTTCGGCATCGCTGGCCGCTTCGACTTCGGCGACCGCCATCTTTGCGGCCTGCCGCGCATCGGCCAGAAACTGGGCCCGTTCCTGGTTCGGATTCGGGGCGGATGCGCGCGGTTCTTCGGCATCCTGTGTCGGGCCGGCGGACGGCTCGTCAGTGCCCGGCTGATCGCGCTTGATCTTGATGACACGCGGCTTTCCGCTGCCGGGTTCCAGCGGCTGGTCGTCCCCGTTCGGCCGGTCGGCGATCTCGTCCGCGTCAAGCATATCGGAAAGGTGCGAGGCCGGATCGGTGTCGGGTTCCGGCGGCATCGGCCGCGATGCCCGAGGCGTTGCCGGTGTTTCTTCCGGTTCCACGGCCGGTGCCGGTATCGGTGCCGGTGCCGGTGCCGGTGCTGGTGCCGGTGCTTGTGCCGGTGGCGTCGGAGCGGGTGAGGCTGCCGCCAGTGTCCTGGCGTCTTCCAGCGCCTGCAGACGGTCCGAAATACCGATAAGCGACTGCTTGACGGCTTCGAACGAGGAATCCGACTTGGCCGACATGTCATGAAGGCGCTTGAGATCCTCCTGCAGGGCATCCACGGCATCCGTTTCGAGCCCTTGGGAACCCGACTTGACAGCGTCGATCTCCGTGAGGATCTCGCGGGTCGCGGAGACGGTCTCCATCCGGCCCTTGATCAGTTTCTCGTCGATTTCGTCGAGCCGGTCCGTAACGACCGCCAGGTCGTTCAACTGGCCTTCGGTGCTCGACAGTTTCGACGCCAACAGGCCGATCTGCTCTTCAAACTGTTGAGACGACCCGGGGGCCGCGGGGCGATCGAGTTGCTCCGTCAAGGCCCGGATATCTTTGTGAAGACTGTCGACGGCTGCGTTGTCGACGCTCTTGACCACGTCCCGGAGCGCGGCGATCTCATCGGCCAGGCGAGCCAGGTCGCCATTGTCGGCCGGCGGAACGACCAGCGTATCGAGTTTCTTGTCGATCGCGTTGAGGCGATCGATCACATCGCGCGCAACCCGGTTGCCGTCAGCCAGTTCGGTTTGCAGGGCTTCGAAATCCTTGCGAACCGGCGTCAGCTCCGAAAGCAGACCGGGCGCTTCGGCAACCTCGCTGACACTGGAAACCAGGGTTTCCATCTGGTTGGCAATGCGGTTGAGCAGATCGTCGCCGGAGGCCAGGTGTTCCCGGATATCCGAAATTTCGCTGGCAAATGTGTTGCCGTCGGCGGCGCCGTCCTGGACGTCATCGATCTTGGCTTCCAGATTGCCGACCCGCTTCAGGATTTCGAAGACGACCGTGTCGCCGTCCGAAATCTGCCGCTGCAGCCGCGCCAGATCGTCGGAAAGCCGCTCAAGGCTGCCGTCCTCGCCGTCAAAGACGACAAACCGTTCCAGGCGTTCGCTTATGCGTCCGATCCGGTCTGACAGATCGACCACGGCCCGGTCGCCATCCGCAAGTTCACGTCTGAGATCGCCGATATCGCGTTGAACGGGCTCGGAAATGCGGCCTTTCAGGATGGCGTCGGCCAGCATTTCGATGCGCGCCGTCATTGTCTCCAATTGCGGCGCCAGCGATTGTTCAGTGTTGGCTTCGGCAAAGCTGTCGAAACTGCCGCTCAGCGTTTCCATCCGGTCGGACAGTTCGCCGATCCGGGTTTCGATCGCTTTCAGAAGCGTGTCCGTATCGCCGGACGAACCGACGAAGTCGAGCCGTTCGCCGATCGCTTCGAGTCGGTCTTCGAGATCGCGGATCGCATCGAAATTGTTCTGTTCCAGAACAAGGTCATGCAGTCGGTCGATGCGATCGCTGACATCGGAAGACCCGGACTGGGACCGGATCAGGTCTTCCAGCGACGCGACGCGATCCGAGACCGCGCCGGATCGGGCAATGCCGTCTTCCAGGGCGTCGACCTTGTCGGCGAGCGCGCGCATTTTCCAGTCCAGTTCGCTGACCGCCTTGGCCGGGCTGATCGATTGAACGGCCTCATGCAGGTCGAGGATCTGGCTTTGCAATGTTTCGAACGGCATGCCGTCGAAGCGGTCGCGCAGCGACTCGATGCCGGCATTCAGGGCGCCGATCCGGTTTTCAAGGTCGGAGGCGCGCTCCACCTGCGGGATCGCGCGCAGCGCCTTGCGGACTTCGCCGAGCCGGTCTGCGATGGAATGGTAGAGCCGCGGGTCGCCGACGGAGGATTGCAGGTTTTCCAGCCTGTGCAGAATGTCTTCGTACCCGTCGCGCAGCGAGGCCACGCTGCGGTCTGCATTGTTTTCCACGACGGTTTCCCGCAGCGCCGACATCTCCGCGCGCATGTCTTCAACGCTCGGTCCGAAACTGCTTTCGCCGAGGAGAGCCTCGATGTTGCGGGCGGTCTCTTTGATATGCGCGATGTCTTCCAGTCGGCTGTCGTCGCGGGACTGGGTCGCGATCTCCTGGCGCAACGCGCCGACTTCCTGCAGCAATTGCGTCAGCGCTTCCGGTTCGGAGCGGTCGCGCAGGCTCTCGATCCGGTCTGCCAGTTCGCTGAAATGCCGTTCGATGGAATCGGGAATGTCGATGCGCGGATTGCGCATAGATTCGCGCTCCGAATGGGACCGGGTCGGAGCCCGGGCAAGCTCGCGCTGCCGGCGCGCGATGTCCGAGACGGCCGATTTCATGTCCGTATCGAGGCGCCGCGCCACCCGCCGCTGCCGAATGTCGCGGTCCAGGG
The DNA here is from genome assembly GCA_038745065.1 of Pseudomonadota bacterium. GTDB lineage: Bacteria > Pseudomonadota > Alphaproteobacteria > Rhizobiales > JANQQB01 > JANQQB01. The sequence goes on from JBCDLT010000017.1 coordinate 23,089, forward strand.
TCTGCGGGCTAATGTCGCGGGCCGGGCGGACGTCTCGCGCCGCAGGCCGCTCTACCGGTTCTTCCCGGCCACCGTGCCGCGCTGAGCGTTCGATGTCGTCGAGCCGGTTCGATAGCCGGTCCAGCGTATCGCCGATCGACCCCGCGTCGCGCAGAGGGTCAGCGTCCGGGTTGCGTTCACGGGAGCGGCGGGTCGCCGGCTCGGACCGGTCACGCCCGCGGGTGGAAAGACGATCGAGCTGAGAACTAAGGGAATCCAGGCGATCCGAGAGTTCATCGAAATCACGACGACGGTTCCGGTCGCGTCTCTTGGGGGGTTCGTCGTCCCGCCAGGAATCGTATCCCGAACCCGGGCGTTCTCCATCCCCCCCTGAGCGACGTCCGTTGCCGCGGCTACCCCTGCCGTCGCGCGCCATTACCATCTCTCCAAAACTGAGCCCCGCCCCCGCGGGGTATCCGGTCGGTGTTTCAGGCGCCCGGAAAAGCCGCGATGCCAGTACTTGACCCCGACGTGGAGTTTTGATCCGTATGGTAAAGAACCTGTTAAAAACGATTATTTGATTATGAAAATCGCCCGGGCCGCCTACCTAAGCAGAGTGGCCGCCCTGGTTATAAATATCAGGGGTTGCACGAAAGCCGCTGCGAACCGGTGAATGGATCGCCCGGCGGACGGCCTGACATCCGGCAGACGGTACGGATGATTCGCATTGGACCGATTGGCCCGCCGCATATTCAGGTTGGCCAGAGGGGGCGTACCTCGCAACACGATCGGTGATCTTGGGGTTTTGGTGGAAAGAATGGAAACACTGAATGATCGGCTCGACCACGCCGATGCGCGCGGTTCCGACGAGCGCCCGAGCCGGAGCGAACGGCAGACCTGGTATACGATCCGGGACCTGTCGAAGGAGTTCGACGTCACGATGCGGGCTTTGCGCTTCTACGAGGACAAGGGCCTGCTGTCTCCCTATCGCGACGGGCCTTCACGGCTCTACAGTCGCCGTGATCGCGCACGGCTCAAACTGATCCTGCTCGGCAAGCGGATCGGCCTGTCGCTCATGGAAATCGGCAAACTGCTCGACGCCTACAGCCGTAAGGATCGCGGTCGGCGCCAGATGAAGCTCGCCTACGGCATGTTTCAAAAGCAAATCGATCTGCTCGAAGACCAGCGCCAGGAAATCGATTCCGCGCTCGGCGAGCTGAAGGAGCACGTCGACTGCATGCGGCGCCACGTCGATACCTGAAGTCCAGACGGGCCAGCGGAAACCTTCGCCGTGGCGGCCACAGCCGCCCGGCCCGATCGGCGTTGCGGTAATTCCGGCGCCGGGCGCGCCGTCTCGCTTCTCTTCTGAAAAACCTGCGCCTGCCGCAAAGCCGCGCTATGATGTGCGGCAGGAGGAAACTCGGTCGTGATGCGGACCGCTTGGCAGCGTTGAGCAGGACACGGACAGATCAATTTCCCGTTTACCGCCCCGCTTTCAGCGATGTCGGTCGGAAGCCGATTACGCCGTCCCGGACGACGGGGAACTGCGGGATTTCGCTGATCTTTATGCCCTGGCGTGACGGCTGGCCATTTCGCATCTCAGATCGTATTCCTCACCATTGGCAACGGGCCGGATCTTGTCAGTGCCGGCCGGAACGCCTATAACCAGGGTTAAGTTGACGTTTGCGTAAACGTCAATCAAAGGATCTGCCACGGGAGGCCCGGAAATGCCCACCTATCGCGCCCCAGTCGATGACACGCTGTTTTTGCTGAATTCGGTCTTCGGCATCGACCGCTACAACAATCTGCCCGGTTTCGAAGAGGCGACGCCCGACATGATCGAGGCGATCCTTTCCGAGGCGGGCAAGCTCAGTGAAGAGGTCCTTGCCCCGCTCAATCAGACGGGGGATCAGGAAGGATGCACCCGCAACGACGATGCGTCGGTCACCACGCCGTCCGGGTTCCGGCAGGCCTACGAGACATTCTGCGAAGGCGGATGGGTCGGCCTGTCCGCGGATCCCGAATATGGCGGGCAGGGATTGCCGGCAACGCTCGACGCTGCCATCAACGAGTTTCTGAGCGCCGCCAACATGGCGTTTTCCATGTATCCGGGTTTGTCGAAGGGAGCGATTGCCGCCCTGTCCCTGCATGGATCGGAAGACCAGAAGCGCACCTATCTGCCGAAGCTGATCTCCGGCGAATGGTCGGGCACCATGAACCTGACGGAACCTCATTGCGGAACCGATCTCGGCCTGATCCGCACCAAGGCGGTGCCGAACGGTGACGGCGGGTATCATATAACCGGAACGAAGATCTTCATTTCGGCCGGCGAACACGACCTGACCGACAACATCGTGCATCTGGTGCTGGCCCGGATCGAAGGCGCACCCGAGGGCGTCAAGGGCATTTCGCTGTTTGTCGTGCCAAAACACGTGCCCGATGGCGACGGCAATCCCGGAGAGCGCAATGCGGTAGCCTGCGGCTCCATCGAGGAGAAGATGGGGATCCACGGCAACGCCACCTGCGTGATGAATTATGACGGCGCCAAGGGCTGGCTCGTCGGCGAGGAGCACAAGGGTCTGCGCGCCATGTTCACGATGATGAACGAGGCGCGGCTCGGTGTCGGCATCCAGGGCCTGGCGCAATCCGAAGTCGCCTATCAGAACGCCGTGGCCTATGCCCGCGACCGGCTTCAGGGGCGGGCGCTGGACGGTCCCAAGGAGCCGGACAAGCCGGCTGACCCGATCATCGTGCATCCCGATGTGCGGCGGGTCCTTCTGACCATCAAGTCCTTCAACGAGGCAGCGCGTGCGCTGGTCCTGTGGACGGCTTTGCGCGGCGATGTCTCGCATCGCGCCGGCGACGAAAAGGAGCGCGAGGCGGCCGACGACGCCATGGGCCTCCTGACGCCGGTGGTAAAGGGTGTCCTGACCGACAAGGGGTTCGAAAACGCCGTCATGGCCCAGCAGATGTACGGCGGCCACGGCTACATCGCCGAATGGGGCATGGAACAGTTTGTCCGCGATGCGCGCATTGCGATGATCTACGAGGGCGCCAACGGCATTCAGGCCCTCGACCTTGTCGGCCGCAAATTGCCGCGCAATGGCGGCCGCGCCGTGATGGCCTTCTTCCAGGAAGTCGCGGCCTTCGTGCAGGAGAACGGCGAAGACGAGGCCCTGAAACCCTATACCGAACCGCTTCAGAAGGGCCTCGACGACCTGCAGAAGGCAACCATGTGGTTCATGCAGAACGCCATGACCAAACCCGATAATGCCGGGGCCGGATCGACCGATTACATGCACCTGTTCGGGCTCGTGGCGCTCGGTTACATGTGGGGCCAAATGGCGCGCGCGGCACAATCCGAACTTGCTGCCGGTGCCAACGGCCGGGCCGATTACCTGTCTGCGAAACTCGCCACCGGACGGTTCTTCATGGAACGGGTCATGCCGGAAACCTCCGCCCATCTTGCCCGCATTTCGACGGGCGCGCAGACCATGATGGACATGCCGGCCGAGGCGTTCTAACCAAGGTTCGACAGCAATCGATCAAGCAGACGAGGTGGCCCATGTCCAACGCTCTTGACGTGCCGAGAGCCGACTGGATGTCGGAAGATGTGGTGTTGCTGGCTGACGCCGCGGAACGCTTTTTCGAACGTGAAGTCGCCCCGGATTACGAAAGCTATATCGACCGGGGCATCGTCGACCGCGCCGCCTGGGAAAAGACCGGCGAGGCCGGTCTCCTGTGTGCGGCGATGCCGGAGGAGTTTGGCGGTGCCGGCGGCACGTTCGCCCATGAGGCCGTCATCACCAACGCTCTGGGCCTTGTAGGCCTCGATTCGTTCGGCATCGCGCTGCATTCGGCAATCGTTGCTCCCTACGTGCTGCATTACGGCTCGCCCGACCAGAAACAGCGTTGGCTGCCGAAACTCGCAACCGGCGAATATATCGGCGCGATCGCCATGACCGAGCCCGGCGCGGGTTCCGATCTGCAGGGCGTGCGCACAACGGCAAAGAAAGACGGCAACCATTATGTGATCAACGGTCAGAAGACGTTCATCACCAACGGGCAGAACGCCAACTTCATTATTGTCGTCGCCAAGACCGACCCCGAAAAGGGCGCAAAGGGGACGTCGCTCTTTGCGGTCGAGACCGACCAGGTCGAAGGGTTCCGAAGGGGCCGAAACCTCGACAAGGTCGGACTGAAGGGCCAGGACACGTCGGAATTGTTCTTCGACGAGGTCCGGGTGCCGGCCGACGCCCTGATCGGACCGGAAGAGGGTCAGGGTTTCGTCCAGCTCATGACCGAACTGCCCCAGGAACGGCTGCTGATTGCCGTCCAGGCGATGGCCATGATAGAGCGCGCTCTCAACGTGACGGTCGACTACGTCAAGGAACGCAAGGCGTTCGGCAAGGCGATCATCGATTTCCAGAACACCCAGTTCACGCTGGCCGAGGCCAAGACCGAGGCAACGATCGCCAAGGTTTTTGTCGACCATTGCATCGGCCGGCTGATTGCCGGCGAACTCGACACGACGACGGCGTCGATGGCGAAGTACTGGCTGTCGGACCTGCAATGCAAGATCGTCGATGCTTGCCTGCAATTGCATGGCGGCTACGGCTACATGAACGAGTACCCGATCGCCCGCATGTACCAGGACGCCCGCGTCCAACGCATCTATGGCGGCACCAACGAAATCATGAAGATGCTGATTTCCCGCTCATTGTAGAAAGGCGACGCCATGGCGAAGGGGTACTGGATCGTGCATGTCACGGTCACCGATCCGGAACGCTACAAGGAATATCTGCGGCTCGATGCCGAAGTGTTCAAACAGTACGACGCCAAACCGCTCGTACGCGGCGGACAGCATGAAGCACCGGAGGGTCCGGCCAAGAGCCGGCATGTCGTTTTTGAATTCGAGAGCTATGCCGCCGCACTGGAAGCGTATCATTCGCCGGGCTACCAGGAAGCGCTGCAACACCGGCTGGCAGCCTCGGAATCCGAGATCGTGATTGTCGAGGGCGTGGACGGTTAAGATGGCCGAGTTTGAGCTTTATTGCTTCGCGCAATCCGGCAATTCCTACAAACCCGCCCTGATGCTCGAGCTCTGCGGTGCCGACTGGACGCCGCGAAAGGTCGAATTCATGGACGGAGAAACGCGCACCGATACCTATCGCGACGTCAACGTCATGGGCGAGGCGCCAGTCCTGAAACACGGTGATCTGACGCTCTCCCAGTCCGGCGTGATGCTCGATTACCTCGCCGACCATTTCGGACAATTCGGCGCGGAAAACCCTGATGAGAAACGCGAGATCTGGCGCTGGATCCTGTTCGATAACCACAAGCTGACCGGCTATACCAGCGTGCTTCGTTTCATGCGGGCCTTCATGAAGACGGGTGAAACGCCGGTCGTCGAATTTCTCGACGGTCGCGCGCGCAACGCCTATCGCGTCCTCGACAAACACCTGAACGGACGGACTTGGATCGTCGGCGAGCGGCTGACCATCGCAGACCTGTCACTATGCGGATATCTTTTCTTCCAGGATGAGATCGGCATCGACTTCGCAGAATTCGAATACATCAACGCCTGGCTCGACCGCATCAGGGCGCTGGACGGATGGAAACATCCTTACGATCTGATGCCGGGCCATCCGCTGCCGTCCTGACACCGTCGGCGGATCCGGCTTCGGACCCGCTGCCAAGCAACGAGCAATGTGTATTGGCTCCGGCCCAAACGCCGGGCCGGTCGACGAAAAACCACACGAAAGGGAGCAGGCCAATGGCTGACGCGATGATCTACGACCATGTTCGCACGCCGCGCGGGCGCGGCAAGAAGGACGGGTCCCTGCACGAGGTCGCCCCGGTCCGCCTTGCTGCCGATGTGCTGGAGGCAATCCGCGACCGCAACGAGCTCGACACGAAACAGGTCGACGACGTGATCCTCGGCTGTGTCGATCCGGTCGGCGAGGCCGGCGGTGACATTGCCCGCGCAGCGGTCTTCACCGCCGAGTACGGCACGGAGGTGCCCGGTATCCAGATCAACCGGTTCTGTGCGTCCGGCCTCGATGCGGTGAATTTCGGCGCTGCGCAGATCATGTCCGGCCAGCATGACATGGTGATTTCCGGCGGCGTGGAATCCATGAGCAGGGTGGGCATCGGCGCCTCCGGCGGCGCGTGGATTGCCGATCCCCAGGTGTCGATCCCGTCCTATTTCATGCCGCAGGGCGTCTCGGCCGACCTGATCGCCACCAAATACGGTTTTTCGCGCGACGCGGTCGATGCCTACGCGGTCGAAAGTCAGAAACGTGCCAAGGCGGCATGGGACGACGGCCGGTTCGATAAGTCCGTCATTACGGTCCGCGATATCAACGGCATCACGATCCTTGACCGCGACGAACACATGCGTCCCGAAACCGATATGCAGTCGCTGGCCTCGCTGAACGCCTCGTTCGAAATGATGGCGGAAATGGGCGGCTTCGGCGCTGTCGGGATCCAGGCCCATCCTGAAGTCGAAAAGATCAAGCACGTGCACCACGCCGGCAATTCGTCCGGCATCGTCGACGGCGCGGCCGGTGTCCTCATCGGCAATGAGGCCGCGGGCGATGCCGCCGGCCTCAAGCCGCGGGCCCGCATCAAGGGATTTGCCAATATCGGATCCGAGCCGGCGCTGATGCTCACCGGTCCGGTCGATGTGACGGAAAAGCTCTTCAAGCGCACCGGCATGTCGATGGACGACATCGACCTCGTCGAGATCAACGAGGCCTTCGCGTCCGTCGTACTGCGCTACCAGCAGGCCTTCGATCTCGATCCGGACAAGGTCAACGTCAATGGCGGTGCGATCGCCATGGGGCACCCGCTCGGCGCGACAGGGGCGATGATCCTCGGGACCGTTCTCGATGAACTGGAACGGCGTGACCTGAACACGGCGCTGGTCACCCTGTGCATCGGCGCAGGCATGGGCACCGCCACGATCATCGAACGCGTCTGAACGCGGCACGCATCGAGGGAACGAATCCGATGGATACAACAAACTTCACCTGTGAAACCGATGCCGACGGCATTGCCCTGATCACCTGGACCATGCCGGACCGGTCGATGAACGTGATCGATGAATCGGTCATGCAGGACCTTGACGCGCTTGTCTCTCAGTTGCAGGGCGACGAGGCCGTCAAAGGCGTGGTCATCACCTCGGGCAAGGAGGCTTTTTCCGGCGGCGCCGATCTGAAAATGCTGGAGGGCCTTCTGGTCGCGTTCCACGGCGAGCGCGCATCGAAAGGTCAGGAAGAGGCGGCAAAGCACTTGCTCGCGGAATCCCGCAAGCTGTCGCAATTGTACCGCCGCATCGAAGTCGGACCGAAGCCGTTTGTCGCCGCGATCAACGGCACCTGCCTCGGCGGCGCTTTCGAACTGGCGCTCGCCTGTCATGCCCGCGTCGCGTCGGAAAACCCGGCGACGCGCGTCGGTTTGCCGGAAGCCAAGGTGGGCCTGTTTCCCGGCGCCGGCGGAACCCAGCGCGTCCTGCGCATGGTCGACCCGCAATCCGGCCTGCAGATGCTGACCCAGGGCCAGACGCTCAACCTGGCGCGTGCCAAGGGCATGAAGCTGATCGACGCGGTGGTGCCGGCCGCTGACCTGATCGAGAGCGCCAAACAGACGATCCGGGACGGCCTGTCGCCCAAGAAACCGTGGGACCAGAAGGGATTCCGTCTGCCGGGCGGCAAGATCTGGTCGCCGCAGGGCATGCAGTTCTGGCCGGCGGCGAATGCGATTTATCGGCGCGAGACCTACGACAATTATCCGGCGATCCGGGCGATCCTGCATTGCGCCTATGAGGGGCTGCAGGTGCCGATGGATCTGGGTCTTCAGATCGAGTCCCGATACTTCGCCCATGTGCTGCAACAGCCCGAAGCGGCCAACATGATCCGCTCGCTGTTCGTATCCATGCAGGATCTCGGCAAGGGCGCGCGCCGCCCGAAGGACGTGCCGCCGACGCAACTGAAAAAGATCGGCGTGCTCGGCGCCGGGTTCATGGGCGCCGGGGTCGCCTATGTTACGGCCCGTGCCGGCATCGACGTCGTGCTGATCGACCGGGATCAGGAAAGCGCCGACAAGGGCAAGGCGCATTCCGAGGCGCTTGTCGACAAGCAGGTCAAGCGGAGCCGGATGTCGAAAGACGATGGGGCGGCGCTGCTGTCCCGCATCCAGACGACCGATTCCTATGACGCGCTCGCCGATTGCGACCTTGTCGTGGAAGCGGTGTTCGAAGACCGCGACGTGAAAAAAGCCGTCACGGAAAAAGCCGAGGCCGCGCTGCCGGATACCGCGATATTCGGCTCCAACACCTCGACCCTGCCAATCACTTCGCTGGCGGAAAACTCGAAGCGGCCGGACAATTTCATCGGCATTCATTTCTTTTCGCCGGTCGACAAGATGATGCTGGTCGAGATCATTCTGGGCAAACAGACCGGCGATGCCGCTTTGGCCGCCGCGCTCGACTACGTTCGCGCCATCAAGAAGACGCCGATCGTGGTCAACGATTCGCGTGGCTTCTTCGCCAACCGCTGCGTCGGCCAATACCTCCTGGAAAGCCACATCATGCTGATGGAAGGCGTGCCGCCGGCCATGGTCGAAAACGCCGCCCGCATGGCGGGCATGCCGGTCGGTCCGCTGACGCTCAACGACGAAGTGGCGATCGACTTGGCCTGGAAAGTGGTGCAGGCAACCAAGAAGGATCTCGGGCCCGAAGCCATCGATCCGCGCCAGGAGCGCTTGCTGGCCGTGATGGTCGTCAAGGAGGATCGGCTCGGTCGCAAGAACGGCAAAGGGTTCTACAATTACCACGGCAAGGACAAGGTTTTGTGGCCGGATCTGCAAAAGAACATCGGCGCGCCGGAAGTGGATCCCGACGACATCGATGTCGAGGAACTCAAGCAGCGGTTCCTGGTGACCCAGGCCCTTGAGGCGGCGCGTTGTGTCGAGGAAGGCGTCGTGACGGACGTGCGCGAGGCCGATGTCGGCTCGATCCTCGGTTTCGGCTTCGCGCCCTATTCGGGCGGCACCTTGTCCTATATCGACATGATGGGCACGCCGGCTTTCCTGGAGCTCTGCAAGACCTTGCACGCGCGGCATGGCGAGCGGTTTCGGCCGAACCGGCTGATCGAGGAAATGGCCGCTTCGGGACAGACCTTTTACGGGCGGTTCCCGCCCGGCCAGGACCAGAAGGCCGCTTGACCTTGCGGGCCGGTCTCGAACCGGCCCGACATTGCCCTTTCAAATCGGGTGCTTATATCACGCTGACCCGCGGCGCGGGCAGGGTTGCTTTCATGCGCGACGCCTGACGCCGCAGCGGTCGGGCGCATTTTCCGTCCGCGAACAATAAGGTGGAGGCGACGGTGACCCGATTGATTTCCTTTTGTCTGACGCTCTTTCTCTGGACGATGTTCATCGCCGGGCCAGCGTCTGCCGCCGGCGACCTGGCACTCAAACGCGTGATGCTGTCGACGGGCGGCGTCGGCTATTTCGAATACGAGGCCGAGGTCGACGGCGATGCCGACCTGTCGCTGCGGGTCGCGCTGGACCAGGTCGACGATGTTCTGAAAAGCGTGGTCGTCTATGACGATCGCGGGCAGGTCGGCACGATCAGCCTGCCGGGCAAGACGCCGTTGCGCGAAGTCTTTCGGGAAATGCCTTTCGGCCAGGATGCGCTGACCTCGCCGGTCGCGCTGCTCAGCACGCTGCGCGGCGCCGAAGTTTCGGTCGGCGGCGCCCGCTCGCTGAAGGGGCGCATCATTTCGGTCAAGCCAGAAACCACACAGCTTCCCGATGGCGGCGGCGCGGTCGTGCGCCACCGGGTCAGCCTGATGACGGCCGACGGCATTCGCCAGTTGATCCTGGAAGAAGCGGACCTCCTGGAGTTTTCCGACCCGCAATTGCGCCGCGATATCGAGCGGGCACTGAGCGCGCTGTCGGAATTGGGCGAACGCGATCGTCGGACCTTGCGCATCAACGTGTCGGGTACCGGCAAGCGGCTGGTGCGCGTCGCGTATCTGATTGAGGCGCCGCTCTGGAAAACCTCCTACCGGTTGACCATGCCCGACGATTCGCTGGCGGATGCCGCTGACATGCAGGGTTGGGCAGTCGTCGAAAACCTGAGCGGCGAGGATTGGCAGGACGTCGAGTTGACGATCGTCTCCGGCAACCCGATCACCTTCCGCCAGGCGCTCTACGACACCTATTACGTGACCCGAAACGAGGTGCCGGTCGAAGTGCTTGGGCGGTTGATGCCGCGGGCCGACGACGGTGCCGTGCCGGCGGCGCCGGCAGCCGATATCGCGGTTCAACAGGAAGCGCGCGCGGCGCAACGCTACAACCGGCGGGCCGGCGCAAGCGCGAAAATCAGCAGCGGCGTGGCCGGTGTCCTGTCGATGCCTCCGGTCGCCGAGGCGGCCCCCGCCCCGGCGCCGCCGGAACTGGCCCGCATCGTGGCGTCCGAGAGCACCGAGGCGACCTCCTATGTGCTCTTCCGGCATCCCGGCCCGGTCAGTGTCGCCAACGGCTATTCGCTGGTCGTGCCGATCATTGCGCGCACGTTTGCCGCCGAACGGCTCGCCCTCTATCAGCCGGAGACCCATGCCTCGCATCCGCTCGCCGCGATCCGTCTGTCAAACGACAGCGCCACCGCCTTGCCGCCGGGCATCCTGACGCTCTATGAACGTGGCGGCGACGGCCGCGTGGCCTATGTCGGCGACGCCACATTGAAGACCGTGCCGGCCGGCGAAAAGCGGCTCCTGAGCTATGCGCTCGATCAGAAGATCCGCATCGACCGCGAGACCCGCGACGAGAACCGGATTGCGTCGGCGAAGATTGCCGACGGGCTTCTTGTCTTGAACCGCAAGCGGCGCCTGGAAACGCTGTATCGTATCGTGCCGCCCGCGGACGGCGACCGCCGGGTCCTGATCGAACAGCCGCGCCAATCGGGTTGGGAGATTGTCGAACCGGCCTCCGACAAGGTGGAACTGACCGCCAGCCATTACCGGATCCCGACATCGCTTGAAGCCGGCACGCCGCTGGCCGTCAAGGTGACCCTGGAACGCGCGGAATCCCAACGCATGCAATTGCTGTCGCTGAACCAGGACCAGATCCGGTTCTATGCCCGGGCAAGGGAATTGCAGCCCGAACAACGCAAGGCCTTTGAGGAACTCGCGGTTCGCCAGCAGGCCATCCAGGATGCTCGGGTTGCCGCTACGCGCGAGGAAAACGGGCTTCGCGAACTCATCGGCGACCAGGATCGCCTGCGTGAAACGCTCCGCTCCGTGCCGCGCGAGAGCGATCTGTTCCAGCGCTACCTGAAGACCATGACCGAGAACGAGGATTCGATCGAGGCCGCGCGCGAACGTGTGACCGACGGTCGTCGGGCCGTCGCGGATGCCGAGGCGGAATTGCGCGATTTCGCGCGCGGGTTGGATCTTTAATCCGGTTCCTGGATCGGCCTTCGTTTCTCCGGGTCGCGCGAACACGTGCAAACCATGTCCCCGAACAGAGGAGTAGCTGCAGAAAGCCGGCGTGCGAACGATCGCGCCGCCAACGCACTATGTAATACCAACGGTGATGATTATTGACCCCTTTGACCGGAATGATTTGTCGCTGCGGGTAGGCGCGGTTCGCGCGGTGATGCCGAGCATCATAAGCGAACCGCAACGCCGCCGCAGCGCCAAAGCATCCGGCCTTCGGTGGTCACTCCCGGTCCGCTGGACGGCGTTGCGCCGCTTGACCGATGCCCCGCATCGCTCTGCGCGACGCGCCTTGCCAGCGGACCGGGAGTGACCATCAAATGGGTCAATAATCATCACCGTTGGTATAAGGCACTGCAGCGTCCAAAAAGATGCCACGCCTACCCCGATCCGTCATCGCACGGCGTGTCCGGGCGATCCAGCGGCGCGCCGGGTTTTGCCGAGTAGCCTGGATTCTTCGGACAAGCCGGAGAATGGCGGAGTGGGGTGCAAAGTAGTAGGGAAACGGTTCACGGCAGGCGCCGTCAAAGTATCGTCATAGACGGCTGCGGACACGGCCGACAGGTGTCCACCATCTCCCCGAACACCTGCAAACTTTCTCCCCGGACAGAACACTTGTCCGGCCTATCCGGCATGGCGCACACACACGTTGGATAGGGTGACAGAACGGAAAGTCCGGTCACAGGCCTATGCAAATGACGCGGCGTCCTGAGGGTTTCCCGAAACGATCCGCCCGTCGACCGCGGTCCAGGCGATGTTCGCCCGGGTCGCGGTCATCACCAGTTTCTGAAGGATGTCGTCGGGCGTATCCAATCCGTCCGGCCCGCTGTCGATGAACAGCGGCGCGGCCGCCGCGTTGGGGTCGACGAGGATCGCGTCGAACCGGCAGCCGGGTGCGATGCGCCCGACCGGCAGGTCAAGCACATCCGCGCCGCCGGCGGTTGCCAGATGAAACGCTTCGCGGAAATCGATCCGGCTGTCCGGCGTGCCCCGCAGGTCTCCTGCAACGGTCGGATCGACGCCTTCATCCAGAAGCCGGGAGGCCGCGATGGCGCTGCGGCAGGTATCCAGCATGGAGGCGCTCGGGCCGCCGGAGATATCGGTGCCGAGACCGACGCGGACGCCTTTTTCAAGGGCGCGGCGCAGCGGGAACACGGCATTGGAAAAATAGACGTTCGATAACGGGCAATGCGCGACACCGGCGCCGCGTGCAGCGATCAGCGTCATGTCGTCCGGCGTCAGCAGCGCGCCGTGGGCGAGCACGGTGTGACGGGTCATCAGCCCGAAATCGTCGAGCGCCCGTGTGTCTGAGCGCCCATACCGATCGAGCACATAACCGTGCTCCCAATCGCTTTCTGAACAATGGGTTTGGACGGCGGCACCGGTCTCCGCCGCGACCTGCCCGAGACCGTCGAGGCAGGCATCGGTGCAACTCGGAATGAAGCGCGGCGTGATCACCGGCCGCACCAACCCGTCGGCATTGCCCGGAAGCGTCCGGACATGCTCGATGAAGGCTCGGGTTTCGTCGATGGCCGCGTCGGCATCCGGGTCCCGGTAATAGTCCGGACATTCGTCCGGATTGTCCATCGCGACCTTGCCGACCAGCGCCCGCTGGCCTTTTTCCAGGCAGGTCCTTGCGAGGATCCGGTTCGCTTCGCCGTGGATCGTACCGAAATAGACCGCCGTCGTCGTGCCATTGGCCAGAAGCGCGGCAACGAGCGCGTCGTAGACCCTTGCGGCAAAGATCGGGTCGGCATAGCGGGCTTCGAGCGGAAACGTATGGGTCTGCAGCCAGACCTCCAGGGGCACGTCGAGCGCCTTGCCCAATTGCGGAAATTGCGGCGCGTGGATGTGCAGGTCTATGAAACCCGGAAGCAGAACGGTGTCCGGCGGCGTGGTGACGAGTGTCCCGGCGTGGGCAGCCGCGGCTTCGTGAACGCCATATCCATCGTCGCCCTCGGCATGAACGGTGGCGATCGTCCCGTCCTCGCCGATCGCCACGAGGGCCCGATCGAGTATATCGACGGCGCCCCGGATCGGGGCGTGCATGACTTTTGCCTTGAGGGTCTTTCCGGAAAGGGCGGGCATGGGGGAAGACTGCCCCGCCGCTGTCGACGGGGCAAGCTCCATGGAAGAGGCCTATTGCGGAATGCGGGTCTCGACGCCGGCAACGAGCCAATTGATGCCCAGCATCGCGCCGTCCTCGATGGCCACGCCGTCGGCCAGTTTCTCCGTGCCGTCCTGATCGGTAATCGGACCGGTCATCGGATGGAAGGTTCCCGCCTTGATTTCATCCATGACACTGGTCAATGCGGCAACCTGATCGGCCGTCAGGTCCGAGGAAAGCGAGGCCACGCCGACTGCTCCGTCGGCCATGCCGCCCCAATAGGCGGTTCCCTTGAAATTGCCGTCGAGCGTCGCCTGCACTTGCGAGGTAAAGTGCGGACCCCAATCGATGGTCATCGACGCCAACAAATGGTTCGGGGCGTATTTTTTCATGTCGGAGGACGTGTTGACCACGTAAACCCCTTCTTCCTCCGCAACCGTCACGACTGAGGGTGTGTCCTGGTAGAGGGAGAAGATCACGTCAGCCTGCTGGGCGATCAGCGAGCGCGCGGATTCCTGCGCCTTTGAAGGATTGAACCAGGAATTCAGCCAGACGACCTTGGTCGTGATGTCCGGGTTGGTGCGCTGGGCGCCGAGCGTAAACGTATTGATGATGCCGACCACTTCCGGGATCGGGTAGGCGGCAACGACGCCGAGCGTCTTAGACTTTGTCACGAAGCCGGCGGCCATGCCGGCAATGTAGGCGCTTTCGTAATTGCGCGTTTGGAAGTTGCCGAAATTAGGCAGGGTCTTGTAGCCGCTCGCGTGAATGAAGGTGATGTCCTGTTTCTGGCCTGCGAGCTTCAGCCCGTCATTCATGTAGCCGAAGGATCCTGCCATGATCATGCCGGCACCCTGGGCCGCCATCTGATTGAGAATGCGCGCCGCGTCCGGTCCTTCCGGCACGTTTTCGACAAAGAACGTTTCCACCTTGTCGCCGAAGGCTTCCTCCACGGCCTTGCGGCCTTGGTCGAGTTCGAACGCCCAGCCCGTGTCGCCGATCGGCGAGGGATAGAGGAAACCGATCTTGAGCGTATCGGCGGATGCCGCGCCGGCCACACCGAGCGCCAGCGCCCCCATTGTTGCAAGCCTGACCAGTTTCTTTATTGCAAGTGTCATTCCCATCTCCTTCTTGGTTTTCAATACGGTCATTCATCGGCTGGCACGGAAGGATTCGCCGAGGCTCATCGGAGAATTCAGCCGGATGAGCGCCGGGTTTCGTGAGATCACGGCCAGCACGATGATGGTGATCAGGTAGGGGGAGGCCGACAGCAATTGCGACGGCACGTTGACGCCAAGCCCTTGTATCGAGAGTTCAAGCAGCGATACCGCGCCGAACAGATAGGCCCCGAAGGCGATCCGGCCGATCATCCACGACCCAAAGACGATCAGCGCAACGACGATCCAGCCCCGCCCCGCGACCATGCCTTCGGCCCAGAGCGGGGTATAGGCCGTTGACAGGTAGGCGCCGCCGATCCCGGCCATGGCACCGCCGAACAGGACGCAGGCCGCCCGGATCGCGATCACCGGATAGCCGAGCGCATGCGCGGAATGCGGCGATTCCCCAACCGCGCGGATAACCAGTCCGAGGCGGGTCTTCGTCAGCACGATCCCGGTCGCGATCGCCGCTGCGATGACGGCGTAGACCATGATGTCGTGATCGAAAAACGCCCGCCCGATCAGAGGCAGGTCCGAAAGCGGGCCGAAATCGAGCTTTGGAAGTGCATCGACGGTCGTGCCTTCATAGCGCTTTCCGATCGCCGCCGAGACACCGAGGCCGAGAATGCCGATCGCCAGCCCGGCGGCGACCTGGTTGGCAAGGAACAAGGTGGTCAGCACGGCATAGACGAGCGACAGGAGCGCCCCCGCACCGGCGCCGGTCGCGAATCCGGCCGCATGCGATCCGGTGAGCGTGACGGCGACGAATCCGGCGGCCGCGCCGGTCGCCATCATGCCTTCGACGCCGAGGTTGAGCATGCCCGACTTTTCCGCCACGAGCTCGCCGATGGCGGCAAACAGAAGCGGCACCGTCGCGGCCAGCGTCCCGGCGATGATAAATACGATTGTCTCGGTCACGGCGTCGCCTCCGCCGAACTGGACACCGCGGCCGGCGCCGGCCGCGTCGTCCGGATCCGGTAGTTCAGAAGAAACGCGCAGGCGAGGTAGAAGGTGAGAAGCAATCCCTGGAAGATCGTCGTCACGGCGCCGGGCAGGCCGACGGACAGGCGGGCAAAGTCGCCGCCGACATAGATCAGCGCCATCAGCGCGCTGGAAAACACGATGCCGATCGGATGCAGGCCGCCGAGAAACGCGACGATGATCGCGGCATAGCCATAACCCGGCGAAATGTTGCGCTGGAGCATGCCGAGCGGGCCGGCCACTTCGCCGGCACCGGCGACCCCGGCCGCACCGCCGCCGATCAGGAGCGCGATCCAGACGGCCTTCTTGTCCGAAAACCCGGCATATCGGGCAGCATGCGGGGCCAGGCCGCCGACGATCAGTTTGTAGCCCGGCAGGCTGCGCTGCATGAACACGAAGGCAAGGAGTGTGGCGATGAAGGCAAGGATCAGCGAGGCGTTGACGCGGGTGTTCTCGATCAGGATCGGAAACGTGGCCGCCGGCGAGAAGGTAATCGATTGCGGGAAGTTGAAGCCCATCGGGTCTTTCAGCGGTCCCGTGACGAGATAGTAGAGCAATTGCAGGGCAACGCTCGACAGCATGAAGGTGACGAGGATCTCGTTGGCGTTGAACTGGGTGCGGAGCCAGGCGGCGATCCCCGCCCAGGCCATGCCGGCGGCCGCGGCCGCAAGCACCATGCCCGGCAGGAGGTAGGGCGAGGCCGATCCGTCGAACTGGATGGCCAGCATCGACGCGGCGATCGCGCCGAGGATAAGCTGGCCCTCCGCGCCGATGTTCCAGATCCGCGCCCTGAAGCCGATGGCGAGACCCTGGGCGATCAGAAGCAGCGGTCCCATTTTCAGGAGCACTTCACCGATCCCGTAACTGGATTGCAGCGGCTCGATGAAAAACGCCTTGAAGCCGGCAATCGGAGATTTGCCGTAGATCAGGAAGAGCACCGAGCCGGCAACGAGCGTCAGCGCAATGGCAAGCGCTGTGACCACAAACGGCGCGGCCACGGATTTTTCTGTGCGCGGCTCCAGCCTAACCATGCAGCCGGGCCTCGTTCGAGGGATCGGGCTCTGTCGGTGTGGTCGTCGGCTCGTGGGACCGCTCCAACTGGCCGAAATCGCCGGCCATGGCCAGACCGACGCGCTCGACATCGGTCTGGGTCGCCCGAACCGGCAGCGACAGGCGACCGCGAAACAGCACATGCAGCCTGTCGGCGATCTCGAACAATTCCTCCAGATCCTCCGAAATCACCAGCACCGCCACACCCTGATCGCGCAGATCGACCAGCTTCTGACGGATCGCCGCCGCCGCGCCGACATCGACGCCCCAGGTCGGCTGCGAGACAAAGAGCACACGCGGTTCCAGTTCGATTTCCCGGCCGACGATGAATTTCTGCAGGTTGCCGCCCGACAGGCTTTGCGCAGCGGATCCGGGCCCGCCGCAGCGCACGTCGAATTGCTCGATCGTGCGGGCGGCAAACCGGCGCATCGCGCCGAAATCGAGGAACCCGCCGTGCGCCAAGCCGGCATCGTATCCGGTCAGGAGCGCATTCTCCGACAGCGCATGGGCGGGAACGGCCCCGCGTCCGAGCCGTTCTTCGGGGATGAAATGCAGGCCGCGCCGCCGGCGGTTCGCCGGGCCCAGATGGCCGACCGGTTCGGCATCGAGCTGGATGCAGTCGGCTTGCAGCGCCGGCAGGACCGTTTCTCCGGACAGCATCCGTGCAAGGGCGTCCTGACCGTTGCCCGACACGCCGGCAATGCCGACGATCTCGCCGGACCGCACGGTCAGCGACACGCCGGTCAGCGGCGCGGCGAACGGATCGTCGGGCGTATGATAAAGGCCGAACACACCGAGCCGTTCCTCGCCCGTGCTGATGTCGGTCGCATGGTTGGCATGCGGCAGGTCGCGCCCGATCATCATGCGGGCGAGCGATTGCGGCGTTTCCGTACGCGGGTCGGTGCGTCCGTTTACCTTGCCATGGCGCAGCACGGTGGCGCTGTCGCACAACGCCTGGATTTCGTCGAGCTTATGCGAAATGAACAGGATCCCGTAGCCTTCGCCGGCAAGCGCCCGCAGCGTGTCGAACAATTGCGCGACGCTGTGCGGCGGCAGCACGGATGTCGGCTCGTCCATGATGATGAGTTTGGGATCCTGCAGGATGCAGCGCAGGATCTCGACGCGTTGCCGTTCGCCGACACTGAGCGCCTGGACGCGTGCATCCGGCCGCACGTCGAGGCCGTAACGCTCGGCCGCGTCCTGAATCCGGCGCGACAGATCGACGATCCGGCCCGGCACGGCAAGCGCAATGTTTTCTGCTACCGTCAGCGTTTCGAACAGCGAAAAATGCTGAAAGACCATGCCGATGCCGAGCGCGCGCGCGTGCGCCGGCGATCGGATCGATACGCTCTCTCCCTGCCATTCCACTTCACCGGCATCGGGTTCCGTCACGCCGTAGATGATCTTCATCAGCGTCGACTTGCCGGCGCCGTTTTCGCCCAGAACGGCATGGATCTGGCCCGGCAGGACAGCGAGGTCGATCCCGTCATTGGCGACAACGGCGGGATAGGTCTTGGTGATGCCCGTCAGTTTGAGAAGCGGCGTCATGGCCTGGCACCGGATTTGCGGATCCTGGGCAAAATGAAGCAAGCCTCATGCCAGAAAGGCAAGCTCATTGCGCGGCCTGCGATGACTTTACCGTGCCCGGATTGTCGTCGCGCAATCCGTGCAGGGCATGGATTCCCGGCATTTCGATGAAACGCGGCAGGCTCTTGATCGCGTCGACCCAGGTGCGCAGGGCTGGATAATCGTCGTGTTCGATGCCGCCGTCCGGCGAAAGCGCGACATAGGCGAAGCAGGCGATGTCGGCAATCGTCGGACCCGCCCCGACCAGAAACCGCTCTCCGACGAAGGCGCGTTCGGTGAGGTGACCATCCAGTTCGCGGAATGCCTGGTGGGCGCCTCTTCGGGCGGCGTCCACGTCGAGATCGCGGTTGATCATGTCATGCAGGCGGGCAGCGCCGGCCGTTGCCGTAAGGCGATGCGAAAACGCCAGCCATTGTAGCACTTGTGCATGGGTTGCGGCGTCGTCGGGCAACCAGGTGCCGGAGGGATCGTGGCGCCGCGCGAGGTAGGCAAGGATTGCGGAGGAATCCGTCAGCACCAGATCGCCGTCGACCAGCACCGGCAAGGTGCCGGCCGGGTTGTGGTCGAGGAAATCCGGCTGACGGTGCTCTTCGCCGGGATAGAAATCGACCGTGACAGTCTCGTAGGGCACGGACAGAAGGGCCAGCATCAGGCGCGCCTTGTAGGCGCTGCCGGACAGGATGTAGTCGTAAAGACGCAGGCCCATCGCCTCACGCCGCCTCGGTCTGGGCGCCGTAGGTCATGCCGCGCCGTTTCAGCCAGCGCCGATAGGCGACCGATGTCAGGTCTGCCCGGGTCGGGATTTCCATTTTCGGGTCGAGCGGCAGGAGGCGCGGCATCTGGTTTTCCAGGATCGCCCGGTCCTGCAGGAAGATCATCTGCTGGAAATGGATCAGGTCGGTGACGGAATTGCCGTCGTCGAACAATGCCATCCAGGGCCAGACGTCGCACAGGTCTTCCGCAAGCGGCTGAACGAAGATCGTGATGATGTCCCATTCGCCCGGGCGCGGCGGACAGGTCTTGTAGAGGATCGCCGTTGTGGGCGCCGGCACGCGGTACATGTACTCGGTCACGATGCCGCCTTCCGCAGACTTCGCGGCCTGCGGCTGGTAGAACCGGACATTCGTCGCCCAGACCTCGTCGGATTTTTCTTCCACATGCACCTTGTAGGGCTGGACCTCGGTATGCGGTTCCGAGCCCAGCACATCGGTATGCACGTACGGAAAATGCGCAATGTCGAGAAAGTTTTCCACCGCGCGCAGCGGCGAACAGCGCACCCTGACGGCACCGCAATCGACAAGCGTTCGCCCGGCCTGCACGTCTTCGGGAATATCGAACAAGGCGTGGTCGGGCTTGCCGAGCGACGTCCACACATGGCCATAGCGCTCCAGCACCGGGCAGTTCGTCCCGTCCGCCCTGGTGACGGAAAGACTGCCACCCGCGCCGCGCATAATGCGGATCGGTTCCTCCATCAGGACGGTTTCCCTGGTGTCGCCCGACCGCAGATAGGCCGAGATTCCGACAGCATACCATTCGTCTCGTGCGGGGTCGTTTCCGGTAGCTTGTGCGCTCATGCGGGACGTTCTCCGGTTTTGAGGGGCGACCAGGAAAGAGTTTCGGAAGTCGGATTTTCAACGAACCAGCGTAGCCGTTCGGCCCATCGTGACAGGAGCCGCAACAAAGCCGCGTCGGCGGCCGGGGCAGTCAGCAGATGCAAGCGCGTCCGGGTTTCGCCAAGAGGCTGAAGTGCGGCGATAAGCGTGCGCTGCCGTCCGTCGGCCGTGCCTTTGAGCACGACCAGGCGTTCCGAGGTCAGGTCCGTCGAGAACTGCCCGCTCCCGGCCTTTAGGCCTGCGTCTATCGGGAATGCTGCGCCGTCAAGCGCGTCGCGCACGTGCGCAATCGGCACATCGAAGGGCAGGCTGCGCACGGCGACGGGTTTTTCGTCGGAAAGGGCCGCAGCGCCAAAGATTTCGTTGGTCCGGTCGGCGGATTCAGGCGCAGCGCGGACCCAGACCAGACCGGTGCATTCGGCAATCGCGAACGCCGTGGTCGTGATGCTTTCCGGCGGTTCCAGATCGGGATGCGCGGGAATGTACCGACAGCGCGCATCCGGCCCGAACTGCCAGCCGTGATAGAGACAGGCGAGGCGGTCGCCGCGCACGAAACCGAACGACAGCCTCATCCCGCGATGCGGGCAACGATTGTCCCAGGCATGCAGGTTGCCGGTCCGGCCGCGCCAGACGACCATGTCCTGACCGTCGACGGCGGCGCGCAACACGCCTCCCGGTCCGAGCCCGTCGGCAAGGGCCACGGGTTCCCACATGGTGACACCCCCAAGCAAAGCGACAGCGGGCGATCGGCCGACCGCCCTCCGTTCCGGAGCCTCGGATACAGAAGTCTGCCGCTTCTGCGTCGAACCGAGGACCGATAGCTTCCGTTTGCTCCGGCCTTCGATCGATCCCGTATCGTTGGATCGTTGGTGGCCGGACGGGGAGTCAGGCTAACCCGGTTTTACGCAGGCTAAAAGATGCCGTGAGCCCAAATATTGTGCACAGGATGCGCAGCAAAGCTGCAGGGCGCGTTTGGTGCTCCCGGCTCGGCGGCGCTCACGCGATCGATGGACGGATGGCAAAGCCGTTGGGCAACAGGAGATCGTCCGCCGGCTCCCGCTCGATTGCATCGACCAGCACCGTGATTGGGCCGAGACTGCAGCCGATTTCCATGGCGTCGATCAGATCCGGCGCTCCGTGCACAACGACTTCAACGCGCGACGGCTCGGGACGGATCACCCATCCGCGCAAGCCCAACCGGGTCGCCCGGTGGGCGATCCAGTCGAGATAATCGGGGGCATCCACACTGCCGGTAAAGACCAGCCTCTCCGTCTGCATGTGGAAAACTCTGTCCAAGACGGTCCGGCAATGCAAGGGGCAGGCATTATCGTTGGACAATTGCCCGGTTTGGGAAACGCCGGAACGTCAGTCGAGGCCCATGCAACTTGCATAATAGGTCACGGTGGCCGGCCAATCGCTGAAGACGCCTTCGACGCCGACATCTTCGGCAAGCACGTGCAGCAGCTCGAACATCATGCCGTCGGAATTCGTCACTTCCCCGATCGACTGGTAATACCAGCCGCCGCCGGTCACCAGCGGTCCGGATCGTTCAAGCGTCCACGTGATCAGATTGAGCCCGGCTGCCTTGGCCTCGCGGGCATAGGCCGACGGGACGATTGCACCTTCCTCGACCGTGACCAGCACCCAGAGCGGCGGCGCGATGTAATTCACGCCCCTGGCCTTCAGGTCGGCCATCGAATTGCGCCAGGTCTCCGGTTTCATGGGGTCGAAGGCCGCGTCGTTGTAACCCGCGTCGAGGAACACTGCCTGTTTGCCGAATTCAGGCTCGTTCTCGATCCAGTAGAGCACATCGTCGAGGTTGAAGGATTGCGGCCATACGTCTGACGGCGGGATGCCGGCGGTCTTGTACTCATCGATCAGCTTTTGCGCATAATCTTCCTGGCTGAACCCGTCGAAGGGCATGGTCACGGACGGGCTCTTCAGTTCCGGGGTGAATTTCGCACCGAGCGATTTGAACAATTGGATGGATTCGGCATGCGTCATCAGCGTGCCGGTTTCCGCCGAATAGAGATCGGTCCGCCAGTTGGCCGTACCGTCCATATAGGCTTCGACAGTTGTGGCTTTCTTGTCGGCCGCGTCCATCTTGCCTTTCAGGGTGCGGAACTCGGCCAGCGTGATGTCGCTGGTCCGGCATTCGGCCACGGCATCCGTATCTCCGCGTGCCGGCGTGAACGGCGAGGTGCACTTTTGCGCAAGGTCGGTCGCGAGGATGTTGGTCGTCGTATGCAGGTCGTTCTGGGCGTGTCGGCAGACCAGTTCCTTGTCGGCCGTAAAGGTTACATCGCATTCCAGGATGCCGGCGCCCATGCGGGCTGCGGCAACATTCGATTCCACCGTGTGTTCGGGAAACTGCATCGGCGCGCCGCGGTGGCCGATGGAAAACAGGGTGCGCTTGAACGGCCCGGCCGCGCAGGCTTTCAGACTGTCTTTGAGCGGGCCGTCGGCCATACGGTCGACCAGGTAGTAGGGCCGGGGTCCCACCTGGATGCCTTCAGCCTGGACCGGCGTGACGATCGATCCGACGATCAGGGCCGCGAGGCCCGACAGCAACAGTCTTTTCATGAAATGCCTCCACGCATGGTGAGGATAACACCATGTTTTGGCGCTGTGACAAAGACATGAAAGAGAGGTCCGACGCCACGTCGAAATCGGGGACCGGTCACACCCGCTTCAATGCCCGTACGCGATTGTTGCGGGCATTATGTTCCAGTTCGACCCAGCCGAGCAGTTCCAGGACCGGCGGCACATAATTCGCGAACCGGCCGCGATACCCCTTGCGCAGGCCGTAGTAGTCGCCGACCGGATTGTTCGGGCTGCGGGCCCATTGCTCGACCGTATCGTCTTTCACCGGCTTGCCTTCGTCGGCATTGCCGAGCGCCATCCAGTCGCCGCGCTCCAAAAGCATGGCATGCAGATCTTCCAGACACCGTAATTGGTAGGAAAGCCGCGTCTTGCCGACCTGCACGACGAGGGCCGGCGGGTCGGCCTCGACATCCTTCCAGGCCTGATATTCCGAGGACAGCGGGGGCGTCTTGAGAATCCACGGATCGTCCGCTTCTCCGGTTCCATAGGTGATCGTGTTCATGACGGGTCCTTTTCGGCAAGGGTTTTGAGGCCGTCCGCAAGCGTGTCGAAGGACGGCTGGAGGTTCGGCATCGTGCGGCCGATCGGGCCGGCAAGCGGGCCTGTGAAAACTTCTTCGATGCTCAGCTTCGTCGCGGTTTCTTCCGGTGTCAGGGAAAAGGTCCGTGTGCCGCGGAACAGCCCGAACGGCAGGCCGCCGGTCCAGACCATGCGGCGCTCCGGAACGAACACGCTGACCTTCAGCCGGAACACACGTTTGGGGCTGACGTCAGAGCGCAACAGGATTGTCTCGCCCGCGGCAATGCGGCCTTCGATGCTCACAATGCCGAGCCGACCGGATTGCAGGCGGTCGGGATCGGTGAGGATGTGCCAGAGAACGGACGGGGCGGCGTGGATGCGGCGGGTGACGGAAACGGAAAGCATGTCGGACCTTTATATTGACCGACCACGGGATATAACCATGCTTATATGACGTCTTTTGTCATATCTGAGATGAACCCATGCGCGCCGCCCGTCTTTTGCAGATTTTGCTGTTGCTCCAGAACCGCGGCCGGCTCTCGAGTGCCGAGCTTGCCGAGGAGCTGGAAGTCGCCCGGCGCACGATCTTCCGCGATGTCGATGCCATGACCGAGGCAGGCCTGCCGATCATCGTGCATCGCGGCAATGCCGGCGGCATCGAACTGGGGTTCAACTACCGGACAAGACTGACGGGGCTGGCGAGCGAGGAGGCCGAGGCGCTGGCCGTGATATTGTCGCGTCCGATGCCGGAACTCGCCGATCTCGGGATGCAGAAGGCCGCGGACCAGGCCCGCGCCAAACTGATCGAATCTTTACCCGACGGTGTGCGTGAAAAGGTTCAAAGGGCCCAGCTTTTTTTTCGGTTCGAACCCGCGGCCGACAAGTCTCCCGACCCACGGATCGAGGCGTTGGCGAAGGCTGTTCGCGACGGCCGGATCGTGCGTATCCGGGCAAAATCGTCCGATGCCCGGATCATACATCCCGACGCGCTGGTCATCGGCAGGCAGGGGTGGTCGGTCGTCGACAGGCAGAATCCGGATGCCCCGATCCCGATGGCCGAATGGGGTGACCTGAACATCTCCGCCCGACGCTTCGCCGATGGCTGACCGGCTATCGCTCCACCCGAGCAAAAGCGAGGCCGAGGCCCGCGCCGATGAACAGACCGCCCGAGAGCCGGTTGCGCAGCCGGCTGGCCCGCCCGATCAGCGGCCGCGCCCGATCGGCGAACAGGGCCCACAACAGGTCACCGCCCGCCATGACGGCCAGATAGATCACGGCAACAAACGCCAGATCGGCTGCCGGATCGGCGGGTCCGATGAATTGCGGCAGGAACGCCGCGTTGAACAACAGGGTCTTCGGATTGACGATGGCGTAGCCGAACCCGAGCCAGAAGCGTTTCGGACCGGGCGTCGATGCCGATGCCGTCACCTGAAGATCGTCCGGCGCTTCCCGCCACGTCCGGATGCCGAGATAGACCAGATAGGCGACCCCGAGCCATTTGATCCACACCAGCGCGCCAGCCAGAACCGCCAGCACCTGTGTCAGGCCGAACACAACAAGCGCAAGCTGGACGGCGATCCCGAGCGTCGTGCCGGCGACGGTGAGCGCACCGGACCGGAACCCGAACCGCAGCGCGTTGGCGACGATCAGTGCCACGTTCGGCCCTGGAATGGCGACGAGGACGGCGCTGGCGACGACAAGCGGCAGGATCCATTCCATGGCGATACATCCCTGTTCAAGAGGCAGCAGGTGTCGCGTCGGGATGCTTGGTCTTTAACCCGACGCTTTGCTGTCGCCAGCGATACAGGCGCCAGTCTATCACGCCAATTGGCCGCCGGTGGAATCCAGGTCCATGCCGTTCAGGGACGATGCGGCATCGGATGCCAGGAACATCACGTTTTCCGCCATTTCATGGGGCGTCATGATGCGCGGCGTGACAAAATTCGGCGCCATCGCCTCATAGGTGAACCCCTGATAGTCGAAACTCTCTTTCAGCATCGGCGTGTCGACGGCGAGCGGCGACAGCGAGACGATCCGGACATTCTGCTTGGCGCTGACGCTGGCCGCGGCTTTTGTGAGACCGATGACGGCGTGTTTGGAGGCGTTGTAATGGGCGGTGTTGCCGAAGCCGCGATAGGCCGCGACGGACGCCATGTTGACGATCACGCCGCCGCCCTGCGCCTTCATGATCGGCAGCGCGAACTTCATGCCGTAGAAGACGCCGTCCACGTTGGTCGCCATCATGTCCCGGTAGTTTTCGACCGGAATGTCTTCAAGCGCGGCCGGCGTCATAAAGATCCCGGCATTGTTGAACAGCACATCGAGGCGCCCATAGACGGAAACCGCGCCGTCGACGAAGTCCTTGACCTGGTCGGGATCGCGCACATCGGCAACCCGCCAGGTCACGTCACCGCCGGCTGCCCGGATTTCCGCCTCGACGGATTTCCCGAGCGCGTCGCGCCGGGCGCAGAAGATCACCTTCGCTCCTTCGAGCGCGAAGGCCCGGACCGTTGCGGCGCCGATGCCGGAATTGCCGCCGGTTACGGCAACGACCTTGCCCTGGAATCGTCCATTGGGGTTGAGAGCCGACGGCGCGGCGGCCGGGTTCTGGGTGTTGGCGAGCGCCGGGCTTGCGGCGGCGAGGCCGGCGAGTGCGCCGAGCGAAAGCGCGGTGCGGCGGGACGGGTTGCCGGACGAGTCGGTCATTTTGGGTCTCCGTGTCAGCGGATCGGGATGGATTTGCTGACACGAAGATCGTGTCGCCGACCGAGGGCGACAATTCGCATGAATTGATCGGTGCGATGCCCGACGGGTATCGATTGTTACCGGCGATCGTTTCCGGTCGGATCGAGCAGTTTGGCGAGCACGCCGCCGCGTGTGATCTGGCCGACAAGCGCCTCGCCGTCGCGCACGCCGACCGGCCCGTCGGCCTGCAGCACCTTTTCGATCACCGTCTGGATCACCATGTCGGCGTCGACGCTGTCACCGGGATCGCCGGTCGCCGGTTCCATGACGTCGCGGGCGACAAGCACGCCGAGCGGGTTCATATGCGCCACAAAATCCGCAACGTAATCGTTCGCCGGGTTGGAGAAGATGTCCTTCGGCGTGCCGCATTGCACGATCCGGCCGCCTTCCATGATGGCGATCCGGTCGCCGAGCTTGAAGGCCTCGTCGAGATCGTGGCTGACGAAGATGATCGTGCGTTTCAGTTTCTTTTGCAGGTCGATCAGTTCGTCCTGGAGGCGGGCGCGGATCAAGGGGTCGAGCGCGGAAAACGGTTCGTCCATCAGGAGGATCGGCGCCTCGGTTGCAAACGCGCGGGCAAGGCCGACGCGCTGCTGCATGCCGCCGGAAAGTTCCGACACCTTGCGGTCGCCCCAGTCGGAAAGGCCGACGAGCTCGAGCTGCGCATCCACCCGCGACCGGCGTTCGGCCGTCGGCATGCCGCCGAGTTCGAGGCCGAGCCCGACATTTTCGCGCACGCTGCGCCAGGGCAGCAGGCCGAATTGCTGGAACACCATGGCGATATGCGACAGCCGCATGCGCCGGAGCGTCTGCGGATCGGCATTGCTGATATCGACCGGCCCGCTGCCGTCGTTCACCTCGACGCGGCCCCGGGCCACTTTGTTGAGGCCGTTGACGGCGCGCAGCAGCGTCGATTTGCCGGAGCCGGACAGCCCCATCAGCACCAGGATCTCGCCTTCTTCCACATCGAGCGAGCAATCGTGAACGCCGAGCACCTGGCCGGTGGCGGTTTCGATGGCTGCACGGGACTGGCCCTCGTCCATCAGGGGCAGGGCGGATTGCGGGGCATCGCCGAACACGATGCAGACCGCCTGGAAGGAAACCGCGACGGTCATTTGCCGGCCTCCACGCGCAGCATGCGATCGAGCATGATCGCCACGACGACGATGATGAAGCCGCTTTCGAAGCCGAGCGCCGGATTGACCTGGTTGAGGGCGCGCACGACCGGCACGCCGAGCCCGTCGGCACCGACCAGCGCGGCGATCACCACCATGGACAGCGACAGCATGATCGTCTGGTTCAGGCCGGCCATGATCTGCGGGAAGGCGAACGGCAATTCTACCTTCCAAAGCGTCTGGCGGGATGTGGCGCCGAAGGCGCGGGCGGCTTCGAGAAGCGGTTGTGGCGTGGTCGAGACACCGAGATGGGTCAGGCGGATCGGCGCCGGCAGCACGAAGATTACCGTGGCGATCAGGCCGGGAACCATGCCGATGCCGAAGAAGACGATTGCCGGGATCAGATAGACAAAGGTCGGCAGCGTCTGCATCAGGTCGAGCACCGGCCGCATGGCCGCATAGAGCTTCGGTCGGTGCGCGGCGGCGATGCCGATCGGCACGCCGAGGCCCATGCAGACGGCGGACGCCGACAGCACCAGCGTCAGGCTTTCCGTGGTTTCTTCCCAATAATCCTGGTTGAGGATGAACAGGAAGCCGGCGGCAACCAGCAGACAGGTTTTCCAGCTGCGCTGCAGGAACCAGGTGAGGGCAACGAAGACGGCGACGACAAGCAGCGGCGGCGGCGTTTGCAGCGTCCACAGGATGCCGTCGATCAGGCTCTCCATGACTTCCGAAAGCCCGTCGAAGAACCAGGCGCCGTTGTCCTGCAGCCAATCGAACACCGCGCGGGCCGACGTGCCCACGGGTATCTTGTTTTCAGTCAGCCAGTCCATTGCGTTCCGCCCCCTGCCGCATTGTCTAGTTTGGTCCGGCAGACCCGGAACACCGACCCGGTCCGGCGGCGGGCCGCCGGACCGGGAGGTGGGCAGGGAACCGGTGGTTTACACGATCAGAGGCCGAGCGCGGCGTTGACCGCAGCCTGGGCGTCGCCGCCGTCCTTGGTCTTCACGCCCTCGAGCCAGCCCGGCAGCACGTCGGGATTGGCCTTCAGCCACGCCGTTGCCGCCTTTTGCGGTTCCGTGCTGTCGTTCAGGATCGCGCCCATGATCTCGTTTTCCATGGCGAGCGAGAATTCCAGGTTTTTCAGGAGCTGGCCGACATTCGGGCAGTCGTCGACATAGCCGGCGCGGGTGTTCGTAAAGACCGTGGCGCCACCGAGATTGGGGCCGAAGAAATCATCGCCGCCGGTCAGGTAGGTCATTTCGAAATTGGCGTTCATGGGATGCGGTTCCCAGCCGAGGAACACGACCGGCTCGTCGCGCCGGTTGGCACGCGAGACCTGGGCGAGCATCCCCTGTTCGGAACTTTCCGCGACCTCGAAACCTTCAAGGCCGAATGCGTTGGCCTTGATCATGTCGAGAATCAGCCGGTTGCCGTCATTGCCGGGCTCGATGCCGTAGATCTTGCCGTCGAGCGCGTCCTTGTGTTCGGCGATCTTGGAGAAGTCGGTAATGCCGAGCTTCGCGCCGGCCGCGTTGGTGGCGAGTGTGTATTTGGCGCCTTCCAGATTGGCGCGCACCGTGTCCACCGTGCCGGCTTCGCGATAGGCTGCGATGTCGGCTTCCATCGTCGGCATCCAATTGCCGAGGAACACGTCGACATCGCCCTTGGACAGCGACGTGTAAGTGACCGGCACGGACAGAACCTTGATCTCGGTATCATAGCCAAGCGCATCGAGCACGACCGTCGTTGCCGCCGTGGTCGCGGTGATGTCGGTCCAGCCGACATCGGAAAACGTTACGGCTTCACAAGCAGCATATGCCGGTCCGGCCGCGCCCAGCATGGCGAGGGCGACAAGGCTCGTCTTGAAAGTCATCGGAGGCTCCCTGTTTTCTTGATTGACGAGTCAATAAAAACTCACCTAGCCTCATCGGGCAAACAAAAACTGGAACTCGATACTTGAAGACCGGTTGGCCCTGATGCCCAAACTCGGGATGGAGCCGATCCGGCGGGCCGCGCTGATCAAGGCGACGATCGCGGAAATCGGCCGGGCCGGATCGCTGGATGTGACCGTCAGCCAGATCGCCCGGCGCGCAGGCGTCTCGTCGGCATTGGCGCATCATTATTTCGGTGCCAAGGAGCAGATCTTTTTGGCGGCGATGCGGCATATCCTGACGGTCTTCGGGGCACAGGTGCGCACCGAACTGCGCGGGGCACGCGGCCATCGCAGCCGGATCGAGGCAATCATCACCGCGAGTTTCGACGCGGAGAATTTCCGCCCGGCGGTGATTGCCGCGTGGCTCAACTTCTACGTCCAGGCGCAGACCTCAAAGGATGCGCGTCGCCTGTTGCGGGTCTACCAGAAGCGTCTCCGCTCGAACCTCACCCACGATTTGCGGCCGTTGGTCGGCGGGCGCGCGGAACGGGTCGCGGACGGCATCGGTGCGTTGATCGACGGAGTCTATATCCGCCAGGCCTTGAAGGATGCGCCCCTGCGGCGCGACGGAGCAATCGCCCTGGTGCGGGACTACCTGGCGCTGGAATTGGAGACAACGCCGCTGGCGACCGCTTAGAAAACGGCACCATGCGAATCGGACCAACGCGACAGACGCGGTCGGGAAGGAGAGACGGAGCAAAAGATGGAAGCCGATTTTGTCATCGTGGGGGCCGGGTCGGCCGGATGCGCCATGGCCTACCGGTTGTCCGAGGACGGCACTCATTCGGTGCTTGTGATCGAACATGGCGGCACCGATGCCGGCCCGTTCATCCAGATGCCGGCGGCTTTATCCTATCCCATGAACATGGCGCGCTACGATTGGGGCTATCGGTCCGAACCGGAACCGCATCTCGGCAGCCGCCGTCTGGCCTGCCCGCGCGGCAAGGTGATCGGCGGGTCGTCGTCGATCAACGGCATGGTCTATGTACGCGGCCATGCGAAGGATTTCGACCATTGGGCCGAGACGGGCGCGACCGGTTGGTCCTATGCCGACGTGCTGCCCTATTACCGGCGCATGGAAACCTGGCACGACGGCGGCCAGGGCGGTGATCCGGCCTGGCGCGGCACCGACGGTCCGCTCCACGTCACGCGCGGACCGCGCACGAACCCGTTGTTCCATGCCTTTGTCGAGGCTGGTCGGCAGGCAGGCTACGAGGTCACCGGCGATTATAACGGCGAAAAACAGGAAGGCTTCGGCCCGATGGAGCAGACCGTCTGGAAGGGGCGGCGCTGGTCGGCGGCCAATGCCTATCTGAAGCCGGCGCTGAAACGGGATGTTTGCGATCTGGTGCGCGGCCTGGCCCGCCGCGTGGTGATCGAAGAGGGACGCGCGGTCGGCGTCGAAGTGGAACGCGGCGGGCGCATCGAGGTGATCCGGGCACGCCGCGAAGTTATCCTCGCGGCCTCCTCGATCAATTCGCCGAAACTGCTGCTTTTGTCCGGCATCGGGCCGGGCGCGCACCTCGCGGAACACGGCATTCCGCTGGTCGCCGACCGCCCGGGCGTCGGCCAGAACCTGCAGGACCATCTGGAGCTCTATATCCAGATGGCCGCTGCCCAGCCGATCACGCTCTACAAATACTGGAACCTTGTCGGCAAGGCCTGGATCGGCGCGCAATGGCTGTTCACCGGAACCGGTCTCGGCGCGTCGAACCAGTTCGAGAGTGCCGCCTTCATTCGTTCAAAGCCCGGCGTCGACTATCCCGACATCCAGTACCATTTCCTCCCGATCGCGGTGCGCTATGACGGCCAGGCGGCGGCCGAGGGCCATGGGTTCCAGGCCCATGTCGGACCGATGCGCTCAAAGAGCCGCGGCGCGGTCAGCCTGCGCTCATCCGACCCGCGCGACGCGCCGAACATCGTCTTCAACTACATGAGCCACCCGGATGACTGGGAGGATTTCCGGCGTTGCATCCGGCTCACGCGTGAGATCTTCGCGCAGGACGCGTTCCGCCCGTTCGTCAAACACGAGATCCAGCCGGGCGCCAACGTCAGATCAGACGATGAGCTCGACGGTTTCATCCGGGAGCACGTGGAAAGTGCCTATCATCCCTGCGGCACGGCCCGGATGGGCCGGGCCGACGATCCGATGGCCGTCGTCGATCCCGAATGCCGGGTGATCGGTGTCGACGGCCTGCGCCTTGCCGACAGTTCGATCTTCCCTCGCATAACGAACGGCAACCTCAACGGGCCCTCGATCATGACCGGCGAAAAGGCGGCCGACCACATTCTCGACAGAACGCCGCTGCCCCCGTCAAATGCGGAGCCCTGGATCAGCCCGCGCTGGCGCGAGGCGCAGCGATAGGAAATCGCGTAACCGGGTACATTCAGTCGATGGCGTGCTGGAGCGCGGCACGGGCCAGGAGCCGGGTCGAATCGAGAGTCGGCAGCGAAGAATTCGTTTCATCGATGATCAGCGGGATTTCGGTACAGCCAAGGATGACGGCATCGCATCCGGCCCCCTTCAGGCGGTCGATGGCGGCCTGGTGGAAGGCGATCGCCTCAGGTCGGAATACGCCGTAGGTCAGTTCTTCCATGATGATCCGGTTGATTTCCGCGCAATCCGCCGGCGACGGACGGATGCAGGCGAGGTCTCGGAGCGCGAGCCGGTCGGGATAGACCCCGCCGTCCACCAGCCATTGTGTGCCGGTCAGTCCGAGGCTCCGAAAGCCGCGTCGCACGGCTGCCTCGGCCACCACGTCGACAATGTGCAGCCAGGGCAATGGCGAGTTCGGTTCGACCCGGTCGAAGGCGTTGTGGATCGTATTGTCCGGGCAAATCAAAAAGTCCGCGCCGATGCGCTCCAGCTTGTCGGCGGAATCCAACATCAGGTCCGCGACGCCTTGCCAGTCGCCGCTGCCGAGACACTCGGTGTATTCGGCGAGCGACGGCGTGTGCATCGTCACTTCCGGATGGGCATGGTCCTGGCCCAGAAGCGCCGGCCCTTCCGTACAGATGGTCCGATAGCAAAGCGAGGCGCCTTCGGCCGAACAGGCGACAATTCCGATATGGCGGGGCAAGGATGTCTCCTCCGGGTACGACAAGGGAGGCGGAGACGGTGACGATCAGAGCTTTGCCGTCAATCGTCAACGCTGAAACTGGAAAGGTCGAGGTCGCCGCTCCAGCGCCAGGCGCCGAGAAACGGCTCGGCGCGCGTGCGCCGGCCATGCGGAATCCAGGCCGGATGATGGATGAATCGGCCCGGCGCCTGCGCGGAATAGGGCGATCCGCCGACCGTCCATTCCGCCACGCCTGAGACCACAAAATAGGTTTCCTCACCGCTGTGCCGCGAAACGGGATAGTCGGTGTCGGCGTCGGAGACCAGCAATCCGACTCGGACCGCTTCGGCAGGGCAATGCCCGTCCGGGCCGACCAGTTCGGTCGTGTAAAGGTTTGCCGATACGTCCGTCGCAAGGCCTTCGCCTTCCCAGGCGGTCCAGTCGAGGAGATCCCGGCAGGCCCAGATGGAAGCGGCCAAGGAATGAGCGTCCTGGTTCGCGCAGGCGGCTCGCAGCACCGTGTGCGGATCCGCCTGGCTAAACGTTCGGCGATAGGGCGCGCGGCGGGCCGCGGAAAGCGCGTCCGCTGCCTGGTCGCCGCCAGGCCGGCCTTCCCCCGCAAAGATTTCGGCGAGCGCGCCGATGAGGGCATCGAAGGAAGACCGGTCAGGCTGGGTCATGGGACCGTCGCGGTGCTCCCTAGTTGAGCGCCCGGTCGCCGGTATCGAAGATCTGTTCGATCGGCACCACGCAATGTTCTTCCAGATGTTCGGTTTCGCGCGCCTTCCAGTCCTGGAGGCATTGCCGGGAGACCGGTTCCGGGATCGGATCTGCCTGTTTGAGCGACAGGATCCGGTCGATGCGGAAATGCCGGAAGTCCTGCCGCAATTCGCACCAGGCGGCGACAACCGTCGTGTGGGCAAAGAAGATCAGCGACAGAGGCAGGACCGTACGGTTGGATACCTCGCCGTCCGCGGCCTCGTAGACCAGATCGATATAGTGCGGATCGCGGATGCAGCCGCGGACCGTTTCCAGATGGTCGTGGCAGGCGCTGTCCTGATAGAAATGCACGGTCCCCGGCGTGGTCGGATTGGCGAGACTCGCCGGCAGCACGTTTTCGATCTTGCGCATGGCCGAGCGCGCCGACTTGCGCATGGCCTTGTCGCCGCGCTGGCCGATCATGGCCAGGCCGAAACTGATCGCTTCGAGTTCCTCGGTGTTGAACATCAGCGGCGGCAGGTCGTAACCGTTGCGCATCATATAGCCGATGCCGGCCTCGCCCTCGATCGGAACGCGCAGGGATTGCAGGAGCGCGACATCCCGATAGATGGTGCGGACGCTGACTTCCAGGTCGTCGGCGAGCGACGCTGCAGTGCGGGTCGTGCGGGTCGAGCGCAGCAACTGGATCAGTTCGAAAAGACGATCGGTGCGGGGCATGGGGGTATCCTCCGTATCGCGGCTTTGGGAGGCGATCTGGTTATCACGCAGGCGCTGACACCATATGTCAGGATGCTGTCAGGAGAATGTACGTTCAAATACGTAGGATAGTCCGGCTTTGCCATGCCTGACTGGTCACCGCGGAAAGGGCGGGCTAAAGCTTGCCTCCGCAGAGATCAAGCATCGGCTTGGCCCGGTCGCCAGGCTGCACAGAGGACAGGCAGATTTCCATGACGGACACGATCGACTATTTCTACACCCATGTTTCGCCCTGGGCCTATCTGGGGCATGCGCCGTTCATGGACCTTGTGGCCCGGCACGGCCTGACCGTCCGGTTCCGTCCTGTCAGCCTTGCCGAAGTGTTTCCGGAAACCGGCGGTCTGCCGCTCGCCAAGCGGGCCCCGGCGCGCCAGGACTATCGCTGGATGGAATTGCAGCGCTGGGTCGACAAGCGCGGCGTACCGCTCAATTTCAAGCCGGCCTTCTTTCCCGCCGATCCGACCCTTGCGGATCGGGTGGTGCTGGCCCTGGCGGAAAACGGGAAGGATCCGGATCCGTTCGTCCGCCGCATGTTCGCCGCCTGCTGGGCTGATGACCGCAATGTGGCCGACCCGGAAGTCGTTGCCGGTGCCTTGAAGGATCTGGGCGAAGATGCAGACGCGGTCATGCAGACCGCGCAATCGGACGCCATCGGTTCGATCTATGCACAGAACGCCCGCGACGCGATCGATATCCCGATCATCGGCTCGCCGTGTTATGTGCGCGACGGCGAACCGTTCTGGGGTCAGGATCGCCTCGATATCCTGGAAGACGCGGTTCGGGCGGGCCGCCCGGCCTACCGCCCGCTCTGACCGTTTCCGCCGCAATTGCGCCACATTTGATGACCACCTGCGACATGACCAAATGGGGCGGTTCCGGACGGTTTTTCGACACCTGGGGGCCCGGGGAGACAACCGATGAAGACGCCACAGAGCACGCGACTTGAAAAGTTTGGGGCCAGCCTTCTGGCCGCATTCATCCTGCTGGCCGGCACGGCCGTTGGGCATGCCCAGACCGAATCGGGTGCGACGTCGCCGGATGACGAACGGTACACCGTCAGGAAACTCGACAACGGTTACCTTCGCCTCGACAAGCAGACCGGCGACATGAGCCATTGTGTGAAGGATCATCACGAGGCCTGGACCTGTGTCATCCTGCCGGAAACCCGCACCCGCTACGAGGCGCGCATCGAAGCTCTGAAGACCGAAAACAGCTACATGAAGGCGCGCCAGGACGCGATGGCGGCGCATCTTCTGGAGCTTGAAGAGACGCTGGAAAGCCTGCGCGAACGCCTGGCCGCCTATGAGGGGGACGGCGACCGGCCGACCGGCGAAAAGCCGTTCATCAGCACCGACGACCGCAAGCGCCTGAACGAGGCGCTCGACGTGGCGGAATCGATGATGCAGCGGTTTTCGCGCATGATGCGCGGCCTCAAGGAAGACGCCGAAAAGCTGACGTCAAAGGTGCCGGGGATCGGCGACAGCGAACCGGAAGACCAATCGTCGGAAAGCCAGTAAACGGCTCTATTCCGCAGCACATCCTGCAAGGGAATTGAGTGTCGCGCGAAAATCTTCCGACAGCGGTACCGATTTCCTTTTGTTCAGGTCCATGACGAGTCCCGCGCTGTCGACGATGACCCGGCAGGCGCCTGACCGGGCATCGAAGATATGATGGCGGAAGCTGAACACCGTCCGGCCGGCCTGCATCCATTTCGACACCACATGGGTCAGCGTGCCCGCCGGGATCGCGCCGCCGTAAACGACCCGCATCTCCATCGCGACCCGTCCGTATGAATTGGCATCCAGCCAGTCTTTCGTAAGCGGCGACGCCTCCCACACATGGGAGGCCGCGTTGGAAAGCGTTGCGATGACGAACCGGTCGTCCATCCGCCCTTCGGCCGTGCATTGGGCCGGCAGGACCCGGCCGCGTGCGGTCGTGAAGCCGCCGGCCTCCAGAATGTCTTCCGGGGTCGCCGTACACGCCGGGGCCGGATCGACGAAACTGCGCGGCATGACCGTCGCGCGCAGGTCGTCCGGCAGGCGCGGCAGGTCTGCGGTCAGCGCGTTTGCAAGCGGCGACGGCGGATCGTAGACATCGAGCGCTGTCGCCGAGATCTCGCCGCTTGCTTCGTCGGTCAGCACGTGCACCAGCGAAACAGTGTCCGCGCTCGCATCCGCCACGCCCGACGTCACCGTCTGCAGATCGCCGACATGGCTTTCCCGATGATAGCGGACATGGCGTGTCCTGCGCGGCCCGAGCCGGTCGGCGTCGAGCCCTGTCAAGAGCCGGAAATGGCTGTCGGCGTCCTCGAACCGGTCGAAATAGAATTGCACGTTGAGGTGATTGTTTTCGTCGCACTCCCAGGTGTTGACGAATGTCTTCGAGGTTTCGAGCATGGTGTTCCGGAATGTGTGGGCGAAGGGAAGAGATCAGGCCGCGACCACGGCCTGCAGGAACCGGTCCATACGGTCCCGGCTTTCTTGCGCGATCGTAATCGGGAAGGCCTGGAAGACATGGCAGCCGCCGGGAAATACGGCAAGCTCGGACGCATTTCCGGCGGCCTGCCAGCGCGCTGCCATGAACAGGCTGTCGTCGAGCAGGGCGTCTTTGGTGCCGACCGAAAACAGCGCTGGCGGTAGCCCGCCGAGATCGGCATGGATGACAGAGATGTTCGGATCCGACGGATCCGTCCCGTTGGGAAGGAAACAGCCGACGAATTTGGTTATGTCGCGTGTGTTCAGCACCAGTTTTTCCGGACCCCAGCGGCGGGCGCTCGGCGTCAGGCTGAGATCGTAGCACCCGGCGACCAGATTGGCGCCGCAGAACGGTGTGATGCCGTGCCGGTCCCTGAGGCGCAGAAGGGTCGTGACGGAAAGGTGCGCGCCGGCGGATTCGCCGCCGATCGTCAGCCGGCTCGTGCCGAACCGTTCCGGTGCGTTGTCGACCAGCCATAAAGCGGCCGCCTCGCAATCGTCCGGCCCGGCCGGATAGGGGTGTTCCGGCGCAAGCCGATACTTCACGGCAATCGCAACAAGGCCGTTTTTATCGGCAATGGTCTCAAGCCGCGGATCGTCGTGGTGCGGCGCACCGAGTGTCCAGCCGCCGCCGTGGATGTGCAGATAGACGCCGCGCGCCGGCCCGTGCGGTGCGATCACCCGCAGCGCGATCATGCCGTCGACGCCGGGAATCTCGATGGTTTCGGCGCGCGGGCTCAAAGGATGCACGGGAAAGGGTCCAATACCTTCTTCCCGCTTCTGGCGGACGACATGCGGCGGCACCGACCATTGGTCGGGCAGGGCTGCCATCGTTTCCAGAAGATCGGCGTTGAAGGCGGCGGTTTCTTCAGAAACGGCGGCGTCCAGAAACAGGTTTGCATCAACAGTCATGGAGGACACACGGAAGGGGAGAGGGGCAAGATCCTTCTATAGCATCCCGAAACGGGTCGCGTGAGAATTTCCCGGCAGGGGTTTCGGGCGAGCGGACGTCATTCGCGTCCGGGTTCTTTGCGGAGCCGCGAGACGGGGCGGACTCTGCGGGGCCTATCGTGTAGCCTGACTTTGCCTTGCGCGCTCGAATAGAATTGCATTCCCGAAAGTGGGTTCTAAAGACTTAAACGCTGCTTACACAGGAGGATCGCCCAGACATGTTTCGCATTGCCTTCCTGACAGCCGTTTTTTTCGCAACATCCGCGCTCAGCGATCCGTTGCCCTCGTGGCGCGCAACCGAAGCGAAAACCCGCATCATCGCCTTTGTCGACAGCGTGACCGACCCGGAATCGACGGGGTACGTGACGCCATCAGCAAGGATCGCGGTCTTCGACAATGACGGCACCCTATGGGCGGAACAGCCGGTCTACTTCCAGCTCGTCTACGCCCTCGATCGGCTGCGCGAGAAAGCGGAAGCCGACCCGTCGATCCTGACCTCCGACGCGCTGAAGGCAGGCGCTGAAGGGGACATCGAGGGAATTCTCGCCAGCGGTGTCGACGGCCTGAAGGAGGTGCTCGCCGTCTCGCATTCCGGAATGTCGGTTCAGGAGTTCCAGTCCGATGTGCGTGCCTGGATTGCGACGGCGACCCACCCCGAAACGGGCAAGCTCTACCGCGCCATGGTCTATCAGCCCATGCTGGAACTCCTGGCCTATCTGCGGGCGGAAGGCTTCCAGACATGGATCGTGTCCGGCGGCGGCCTGCATTTCTTGCGCACGTTTGCCCAGGAAACCTATGGCATTCCACCGCAGCAGGTTCTCGGTTCCGCCACGCCGACGGAATACGACGCCAACGCTCGGGACATCATGAAACTGCCGGGCATCGCCTTCATCGCCGACAAAGCCGGCAAGGCCGTGGGCATAGACAGCCGCATCGGTCGCCGCCCGATCTTTGCCGCAGGGAATTCCGACGGCGATTTCCAGATGATTGAGTACACGATGGCCGGGAACGGACCGCGTTTCGGATTGATCGTGCATCACACGGACGCTGAACGCGAATTTGCCTATGACCGGGACAGCCATGTGGGCAGACTGGCGCGCGGCCTCGACGAGGCACCGGACAGGGGCTGGTTGATTGTCGACATGGCCCGCGACTGGGCGCGTATATGGTCTGACGAGTGACTTTGTGCGCGGGACCGGAATCCACCGACTAAAGCCCATTGATTGCCGGTAGGGCAGCGACAGGACGCCGCCGGCCGCAACAGGAGGAGAACGAGCAGAATGCGCCCCGGTTATCTCGACGCCGCCGATGTGCAGCCCATCGATACCGACGATCTGCCGCTGCGCCAATTCATGGCGCGTCTGGCGATCGACACAAGACGGCCGAGTTTTTACCCGCTGACGCCAAAAATCGACGGCTGGCTGGCATCGACCGGCGTCGGCGACGGGCTGTTGACGGTTTTCATCCGCCACACATCGGCTTCCCTGACCATTCAGGAAAACGCCGATCCGGACGTCCAGCGCGACCTCCTCGACGCCCTCGACCGCCATGCCCCGCAGGACCACCCCTATAGGCACAACAGCGAGGGACCGGACGACATGCCGGCCCATATCCGCGCCATGCTGACGGCAACGAGCCTGACCATTCCGGTCGTCGTCGGCCGCATGGACCTGGGCACGTGGCAGGACGTCTACCTGATCGAACACCGGGCGCATCCGCACCGCCGCACGGTAACCCTGCACTACTTCGGCACCTGACCAAGGGCCGGACTATTTCGGAAAGATCAGCGGGAACGTCTCGATCGGCACAAAAGTCTCGTCGCATTCGGGCTTGTCGCGATACTCGATGAGGTCGAAGCGCGGCTTGCCGTCTCCGTCGCGAACGAGACGGTGTCGCTGGACGGTGCCGCAATCGGCGGCCGGCCGCCCGAGGGAGACCGAGGTAAGAATCCCGGATGCCTTGTCCACGCGCGGTTCCATGATCGATGATTGCGGGTCGCCATATCCCGGCGGAACCGAAAAACGCATGATCCTTGGATCGACCGATCCGTCCCGGGGCCGCAACGCAAAGACCATCGAAGACTGATAGGAACCGAGAATGCAGGGCACCTGCCAGATCTCGCTGTCCGTTTCGATCTCGTATACGCTTCCCCAGACCGTGCTCACCGTCGCATGATCGCATTCGGAAAGCGCGCGCACCGTACCCAGGACATCGTCGGGGATTGCATCCCAGGTTCTGAAATCGCGGGCGGTGTCGATGGCGAGCGCGACGGGCTCGCCCAGCGCAGGCAGGCTGCCGGCGACCATCGCCAGCCATGCGATGAAAACACGAAACGGGGTCAAGGCACCTCCTTGCAATCCGGTAGGGTCAAAGGTTCAGCGGTCGTGTGCAACGCGGGTAACACTGTCCGGCAAGGGCAGATCCGTTCGGCCGAGCCGGATCGTATCAACCTATGCACATAACAAGCAAAGACGGGAAGTGGCATGCGCATCGTTCAGGTCGGTCTAGTGGTCCTGGCCCTTGGTTTTATCGGGCTGGTGGTATGGGCGTCCCTGTCGGCGCCGATCGGCGCCAGTTTCTCGGCGATTATCGCGGATCCCTGGGGCCTGGTGACGATTGTCGATCTTTATCTCGGCTTCATTCTCGCCTCGATCGTCATCTGGATCGTTGAGCGGGCGCCGGTTCGCGCGCTTTTATGGATCGTGCCGCTCTACGGTCTCGGAAATGCCTGGCTTGCCATATGGCTCCTGGTCCGGCTGGCGCGGATCCGCACAGGCATGGCGCGGTAGATTATCCGGCCAGACGGTCCGTGGCCCGAACGAGCGCATCTATCAGCCCGGGTTCGGTCATCGCGTGCCCGGCATCCTCCACGATCACAAGCTCTGAGCCGGGCAACGCTTTGTGCAATTGCCAGGCGCTGCGCGGCGGCGTAACCGCGTCGTAGCGGCCATTGACGATGAAGGTCGGTACACGCGGCAGCCGATCGAGGGTCTCGGCCAGCCCGTCGCCATTCGCAAAGAACGCGTCATGCACGAAGTAATGGCATTCGATCCGGGCAAAGGCGACGGCATAGCGCGGTTCGACAAACGCGGCGATGCGGGCCGGATCCGGCCGCAGCGACAAGGTCGTGGCCTCCCACCGGCTCCAGGCCTGCGCCGCCCGTTCGCGGGATGCTTCGTCATCGCCTGTCAGGATCCGGTAATAGGCCGACACCGGCCGCTCACGATCCGCGCCGTTGAGCGGCGCCAGAAAGTCCTCATAGGCTTCCGGAAACAGCGTTCCGGTACCGGGTCCGTAGAACCAGTCGATTTCCCGGCGGCTGGCAAAGAACACGCCGCGCAGGGCAAGCGCGGTCACGCGGTCCGGATGGCTGCGGGCATAGGCAAGCGCCAGCGTCGATCCCCACGATCCGCCGAACACCTGCCAGGTATCGATGCCGAGATGGCGGCGCAGCTTTTCGATGTCGGAAACGAGGTCCCACGTCGTGTTGTCGTCCAGGTCCGCATACGGCTGGGAACGCCCGCAGCCGCGCTGGTCGAACAGCACGATCCGGTAGCGCTCCGGATCATGGAATCGGCGCAGGGTCGGATTGCACCCGGCGCCCGGGCCGCCATGCAGGACCACAACCGGCACGCCGCTCGGATTGCCGCATTCTTCGTAATAAAGACTATGCCGGTCCGAGACAGCCAGGCGCCCGGTGAGGCGCGGCGGCAACGGCGGATAAAGGGATCGTGCAGGCATTTCGCTCATGCCCTTCGGCTCTGTTTAAAGCATTGTGTGATTAGCTTGACCCATTTGATGTGCCAGATCAGGTCGTTCGGCGAGGCAAACAGCGCAGCGCGATCGCAACGGCGATGTTTTGCCGTTACCCTTTGCCTGGCAAATCGGAAACATCCGATTTGCTCTACATCGGGCAAGCTGTTTAACGCTGCCGACGGCCTGATATGGCACACCAAACACGGATGTTTCCGTGTTTGGCAGCGAAGTCCGCCAATCGGAAACACCCGAAATGCCGGTCAAATGGATCACTCTAATCACACTATGCTTGTCTGCGGATTCCGTCTCAGATCCGGCCTTACCCGCCCGGATCAGAGGTTGGGGATCGAACGACCCTAATCGATCTGGACCGCCCGGCGAAGGCTCCGAGCGAAACGGCAGGCCTAATCAATAATACCGTCCAGGCTGGAAGCGACATCGATGGCAGCTTTGACATCGGACATGTTGGTATCGTCAAGGCCGTCGCCGCTCTCGATTTCCGACTTCAGCTTGCGGAAGACAGCGAGCACCAGCGTATCGAGCGGTTTTTCTTTCTGGCTGTCGGCTGCGTAAGCCGTCTTTGAAATATCGACCGCGATCTTCAAAAGCTCGATCCGTTGTGCACTGGTAAGCATGGCATGTCTCTGTGGGCTTTCGGGTTCGGACGCAAAACCGTACCTGGTGCACACAAATCGCCTGAGTGAGTCACGGTTATCGCCGGACGGTTTACCGGATCGCTTGAATCGCGCCGGCTTTGGCCAGCCCGTCGCGTATGTTGCGGACAAGCGGTTCCGGTACCTGCCAGATCCGGAAGAGCACGGTCAGGTAATGCTCCAGATCCGGCACGCGGCTTCGAAGGCGGTCGATTTTCGGTATGGCATCGCCAACGCGCCCGAGTTTACCGAGACACATCACTTCGAGGAGTTCCGACCCGTTCCACATGGCGTCGCCGATCTTGCGCGCCGCCGATAGAGAGGATTCGTAGTCTTCCTCAATAAAGTCGATCATGCAGGTACCCGCGTGATACCAGGCGGGAGGATTCGGGCTGAGCGTCATGGCCCTGGCGTTCAGGGCGCGACCGCTCTCGGTGTCCCCGCGAAAGGCCCGGCATACAGCGAGGTCGGCAAGCATGTCGGGATAGTTCGGGTTGGCTCTGAGCGCCCTTTCCGCTGCAGCAGCAAAGCCGTCGAAGTCGCCAAGGTGAAACTGCGTCAGAAACAGCGCATGCAAGCCGGTCGCATTCAACGGGTCAAGCGCCACGGATCGACGAGCTGCCCTCAGCGCCCGCTCGAACGGCGGCGGATCCTTGCGATGATTGTATCCGCCGCGGATCTCGTCGCCATAGATGATGGCCAGCATCCCCCAGGCCCCGGCATAATCCGGGTCGATCTTGACGGCGCGT
This sequence comes from Pseudomonadota bacterium, assembly GCA_038745065.1. Lineage (GTDB taxonomy): Bacteria > Pseudomonadota > Alphaproteobacteria > Rhizobiales > JANQQB01 > JANQQB01. Next base: position 65,107 of record JBCDLT010000017.1, read on the forward strand.
TCGAGTAGGTCGCGGACCCGGCCATGCTCGGATTCCGAGGGCTCGCGCCAGTACTGCGTAGCCAGCAGGCGGCACTGATAGGCATCGAGCGCTTGGGTCTCAGCGCGCTGGCGCGCGCCTGTCCGGTGGAGGTAACCATGGGGTTCAGCGATCTCTGCGGCAATTCTTGCGGCGATCTCGTCCTGGATCTCAAACAGGTCCTGTGCCGATAGGTCACTGTCATAGGCATCTGACAGGATCTGTTCACCGGTCGAGGCGTCAATCAGCTGTGCTGTCACCCGCAGGTGCGTGTCCCAATGCCGGATACTGCCTTCCACGAGATAACCGACGTTCAGCTCAGCGCCCACTTCGCGCGGATCCCGCGCCCGCCCCCGAAACCGGTGGGTGACATGGCGCGACAGCACGCGAATCTCTCGAAACCGCGCCAGCGCTGAGATGATTTCCTCCGTCAGGCCGTCGGCCAGATATTCCTGTCCCGGGTCGCCGCTCAGATTGTCGAAGGGCATGATCGCCAGGGATGTGCGCGGGTCCGTTTGCTCCGGCACGACTGGGGTCTCGCTCGATATGGGATCGAAGGCTATCTCGAAAACCGGCGCATAGCTGCCCTTCGGGATGTGGATCCGGACCGGGTCGCTTCGGCCTTCCTGGCCATAATACAAGTCGAGCCGCGACCGCAGCTTGTTCGCCTGAACCCGGACGATCGTGTCGATGGTCGGATCGAAATCCTCTGACTTGTCAAAGACATCGATCCCAAGCGCATACCCTTTGAGAGCCTCTGAACGGCCCTCCAGCGTCTCGCCGACAATGTGCTCTAGGAACCGTTTCATACGGGTGGTGTCGCAAAAATGCGGGCTTTCGAGGACGCGGTTCAGTTGTTCCTCAATCACCTGTCGGTCGATCGAACTGGTAGCCTCAGCCCGCACTCCCGCACTCCCGATATTCACCGTGACTCACTGCTGCATGTGCCGCGGTTTTGAGAAGGTCCCGTCACGGCTCGGACAGCGAGCCAATCACGCAACCTTAGCATGACAGGAGCAGATCATGAGCGCATTTTCCGAATTCCTCGACAAAGCGAAGAACGACTACGACCGGGTCGATGCAGACCTGAAGGCCTTCGAAGAAAAGGTCAGGAATGCCGGCGACCAGGCCGATACCTGGACCAGGGAGCAGGTCACGAAGCTGAAGACCGACCTCGCCGAAGCCCGCGAAAAGGTGACAAACCTTGCAGACCGCATCGACCGCGAAGGCGAAGAGGCCGTGACGGAAGCGCACGACCACGCCAAACGGCATTGGGAGGCGTTGCATGCCGCGGTATCCGCCTATCGCGATCACCTGGAAAAGACAGTCAGCGCCTGAGCGGCTCACCGGAGGAGACTAAAATGGTTCGCATTGCCGTATTCGTTGCCGCAATTGCATTCGGCACCGTCGCCGCCGGAGCGGAAAACGCCGCTCCGATCATTGGTGAAACCGTGCTGGGCGTAGAGGTCAACGTCGCCAAGGTCGTCAGCAAGGGCTACAGCGCCAAGCGGCTGATCGGGGCCGCAGTCCATAATACATCCGCCGAGAACATCGGCACGGTGTACGACCTGATTGTCGGCGTACAGGGCGAAGTCAGCCTTGCCATTGTCGAGGTCGGCGGATTCCTGGGGCTCGGCTCGAAGCGGGTCGCCGTGCCGGCGCACATGTTCGTGCCCGGGCCGGCGAAAGACGTGATCCTCGCCGGCGCTACGGAAGCGGCGCTGAATGCCATGCCCGCATTCCTCTACAAGAACTGAGCCGGGGGATGTTACAGATGACCCAAACAGACGTCACCCTGAACAGCGCGGTCGGCGCCGAGCCGGCCGCGCGAACCGAACCGCGTCCGGTCTGGTTGATCGTGCTTGGTACGTTGACCGTCCTAACCGGTATGGCGGCAATCGCATTTCCGTTTGCGTCGACACTCGCTGTCGAAATCATGGTTGCCAGTCTGTTTCTGGCGGTTGGGATGTTTACGACCGTCCACGCCTTCATGGAAAAAACCTGGAAGGGATTCTTCTGTGAAGCAGCGATTGGCTTGCTCCATATCAGCGTCGGCATTGTGTTCCTGGCCAATCCGCTGGGCGGTATCGTAGCGCTGACTATTCTCCTGGGTGCGGTCTTTGTAGCCGAGGGGATCCTTCGGGTTGTCATGGGATTTCAGATGCGGCCGGATGGCCGCTGGGGCCTCATGATCGCCGCGGGTGCCATGTCGGTTCTGATCAGCATTTTCGTCCTTGCCGGACTGGCGAACGGCGCGTCGCTATTCATTATCGGAGCCCTTATCGGCGTAAACTTTATTTTTGCCGGCGTGGCGACGGCCTCCATTGGCTTCGGACTATGGCGAGACCGCCGAGCCGCGACTGATATGGCGGACTGAGGGTCCGGATTGTTTCGAGCCTATCCGGGAGGGAGCGACCGTCGTTTCCTCTCGGACACAATAGCCGACGTAACATGGCCATCCAGGCGCTGTCGCATCGAAAAGGCGACCATCTTTGAGCGATGGTCGCCTCGTCTTTCGGGGCAACGGAGCGCGGTTTGGGGAGCGCCCCGTTCAACCGCCGACCCGGTCCTTATTGGGTCTGTTGAGCCGTGGCGCTGGCCGCGAGGACTTCGTTCATGACGTGGAACACCGCCGTGTTGTCGACGAAGTTGCCATCCCATCCATAGGGATCACCCCACAATTGGGCAGCTTCGAGATCGGTACGCGTAAACTCGGCGAAGAGTTCGGCGCCCGGACCGATCGCCCAGAGCGGGACCAGTTCGTTCGTGTGGTGGCGTGACGAGAACTGGTAACCGGGCATGGTGCCGGCACCGCGGTCCTGCACCGCCAGATATTCGTTGAATACATCCTCGGTCGGGTCGAAACGGGCGGCGAGAAGCGCCTCATCGCTGCGATCCGCCGCAACAGGCCCTCCCTCTCCGTTGGTCCAGGTACCTTCACCCCAGATACCGCCGCATTCGTGATCAGAGGTGACGATCAGCAGGGTTTCGTCCCAACTGGAGTTTTCCTCGACCCATTTGATCACCGCATCGACGGCGAGGTTGAAGTCGATCTGTTCTTCGATGAACCGGGGCATGTCGTTGGAATGCCCCATCCAGTCGACTGCACCGCCTTCAATCATGACAAAGAAGCCGTCCTCGTCCTGCGAGAGAATGTTAAGCGCACCGAGGCTCATGGTCGCGAGGTCTGGCACCGCAGGATTGTAGGCCATGCCCGAAGGCGTATCGCCGTCAGGCAGGTCCTCGCGGCTGGCCTGAAGAGTCAATCCGGCGCGGGCGATGCCGACCACGCGTTCAGGCACGTTTTCGCCGGCGGCGAGCGCTTCGAAATCTGCCTTGGCGTCGATGAAGGAAAAGCCGTTCAGGCCTTCCTCACTGGTCAGCGCCGTGAGTGTTTTTGAACCGCCGACGAAGCGGTAGGCCTCTTCATCCTCGGGCTCGATCCGGTTTCCGCTGTTATCGTAAAGGGGATGGCCGGCACCCATGATGACATCGAGATCGCTCGCCACCATCTCGTTGAAGATCTCGACATAATTGTTGCGCGAAATGTTGTGCGCGATCACCGCGGCCGGCGTTGCGTGCGAAACCATCACCGTGGCGACCGAACCCGCTGCGCGACCCTGATCCATCGCGATTTGTGCGATCGTGCGGAAGTTCTTCTTGCCAGTCCAATCCTGATTGATGCGTCCGTTCGACGTCTTGCGCCCGGTCATCAGCGCGGTCCCTGCCGCAGCGCTGTCGGTGTAGGAGGTATAACTCTCGCCGACCGGCGGAAAGTCGTTCCGCATCGTGTTTTCGAACCGCATCCAGCGGGTCGTTGGATCATATCGCTGCGCCACGGCGCCGGCTGCCAATCTGACGTCTTCGCCGTTGGGAAGCACTCTCCCCAGGCCATCGACCAGGTTGAGGGCGTGATGGTCGAGGCCGAACACGACCGGGGTCGCGCCGCCCGGGCGCACGATCTGATACGATTGTCGGCCGGCCAGGCCCTGGTAATAGTCTGCGGCGAGCCAGCCGTTGAAGCCGATGCCGTCTGATACCATCAGGATCACATTCCTTGCGCCTTGGTCCTGCGCAACCGCCGGAACGGCGAGCGCGGCCGAAAGGGCTGTGGCGAGAAGCAGTCTAGCAATGGTCATTGTCATCACCTCTGCGGTTCAACGAATGGCAGAAAGGATACGCAGGAATTTTAACATGAGTATTTCAGTCAGCTTTATTCAGGCGGGATGGTAGTCTTGCGCGGAAGAGGCGAGCTTTTCAACCAAACCATTGTTTTTGAACGTAGAATCATCTGACGTACCCGGGAAGCCGCTGGCTGGGCGCCGCACGAAGACGTCAAGGAGGCTTGGAGGCCGGCCTGTCGCAAACTGAATCTTTCCGATCAGCCTGGAAAAGACAGGCGCAACCGCGACGTTTTTGATCGCGCTGCGCCGCTTGCCTCCTCATCGCACGACTTGGATCACCGTCACGATGGCCGGAAGCGACAACGCAGCCGTCGCGGCAACCCAGATCCACAGGGATGCCGGCGTGCTCTCGGACTTGCCCGTCAGCCGTTCGTAAAGCGCTGCGGGAACGCCTGCGACCATGATCACGGTAGTCGCGGTGAAGAGCGCCGCGACCAGCACCAGCACGGCCGGCGTGGCAACGAAGAACGCCGGCAGAAAATTCCTCAGCCACAGACCCATGATCGGCGTGAGCGGCGAGAACAGGCCGGACACGATGCCGAAGGCCAGGACGCCGATCAGATAGGGTTGCCGGTCCATCATCCCGTTGCCCCCGGCGCGAGCGGCGGGATCAGGTCGTTGGCGGCCATCGCCATGAAAAACCCGACCCGCAGGAGAAAGATCCAGAGGAACGTGAACAGGAGCACGATCCTGTGCGGCACGGCGGCCGGCGTTATGAAGCGCACCGGACGGACGGCCGGTTCGGTGATCGAGACAAAAGCGCGGAGGATGAGGTTCGGCGCATCTGCGGGAAACAGAAACGACAGCACGAACCGGCCGAGCGCCATGTACATCAGGATGGCCAGCAGATAGTTCGGGACGTTGAATGTCCAGTGGTCGAGAAAGGGATTCATGCGGGGCCGACGGGATCCATTGCAGAAAGACGGTGCGCGCTGGCGCGAGTCCTGACACGGCATCCGTCGCTTGAAAAGCCGGTGCGCCGCTTGTCCGTTTGGGTTCGCACCGGCGTCGGCGTCGCCATCGAGAGGCGTAGGCCTCGAATGCCGGGCCCCGTGCTGCGGGACGCTGAGCTACCGCCTCACTCCGCGGGCCGCAGGTCGCCGTCGCGGGAGACGGTGGCGCCGCCCGGCCGCCTTATGGCGCGGATCATCTGTCTCATTTCCTCAGACGGGGCGGGCGTCATCAGCGAGACCGCGATCGTCACGGCAAAACCGATCGGCAGACCGAAAATGCCGGCGGAAATGGTGGCGATCCCGAAAATCGGTTCGTTGGCAAAGCCAAACGGCGCGGGTCCCGTATAGATCAGGTAGCCAAGCGTCGTGCCGAACCCGGCAATCATGCCGGCAATTGCGCCCTGGCTTGTGCACCGATCCCACCAGATGCCGAGCAGCAGCGCCGGGAAATTGCCCGCCGCCGCAAGCGAGAATGCCCAGGCGACCAGGTGCAGGATATCCGGCGGTGCGAGCACGGCGGTGAACGCGGCGGCAACGGCAATCCCCAACAGGATGAAGCGGGCCGCCACCAGCCGCCGTCCCGTCGGAGCGTTCGGATCGACCATCTTGTAGTAGACATCGTGCGAGAGCGCGTTTGACATGGCCAGGAGCAGGCCGTCCGCGGTCGACAGCGCGGCGGCCAGCGCACCGGCTCCGACCAGCCCGGTGATGACGAAGGGCAAGCCGGCAATCTCCGGCGTTGCGATCACCACGACATCCTCGGCAATCCAGAAATCGGCAAGCCGCACGACATCGGTACCCGCTGCCTGGCACGCGGCTGTCACTGCTTCGAGAGATCGCGCGGCGGCGTCGCAGATCTTCACCTTTTCATTGCCGCCCCAGACATAGATCCAGTCCGGCAGGTTGCCGAAGGACTGTCCGATGATGCTCTGGTAGATCTCAAGTTTGACAAAAGCGGCATAGGCCGGCGCCGTGAAGAACAGGATGAAGATGAACAACAGCGACCAGCCCGCCGATTTCCGCGCCGCGCGCACGGACGGGGTCGTGAAATAGCGCATCAGCACATGCGGCAGCGACGCCGTGCCGACCATCAGGCAAAGCACCAGCGCGAAGAAATTGATCGGATCGGTGGTCGTATAGGGCGTGAGGTGCGGCGTCAGCGTCTCCGCATCGGCCAGCCCGCTTGCCAGCATCTCGCGTTCGAGCGCCGCGATCTGTTGCAGCGCTTCGCCGTACATGATCTGCGGCACGGGCACGCCGGTGACCGAGTTCGACATGATCACGACCGGTGTCAGATAGGCGATGATCAGCACGATGTACTGGGCGACCTGGGTCCAGGTCACGGCCCGCATGCCGCCGAGAATCGAGCAGAACAGAATGCCTGCCATGCCGACAAAGACGGCGTAGGTGTAGGGAATATGCAGGAAGCGTTCGGCGATCAGACCGGTTCCGCGGATCTGCGCCACGGCATACAGGTAAGACGCCGCAAGCAGCACGACGATGCCGAGCAGGCGAACGAAATTGCCGCCATATCGGGCCGCAAGGAAATCCGGCACGCTGTAGGCACCGAACTTGCGCAGGTACGGGGCGATCAGGACCGCGACCAGCACGTAGCCGCCGGTCCAGCCGATAAGGAAGGCCAGTCCGTCATAGCCCAGGACGTAGAGCGTGCCGGCCATGGCCAGGAACGAGGCGCTGGACATCCAGTCCGCCGCGGTTGCCATTCCGTTGTAGAACGCAGGTACCTGAAGACCGGCAACGTAATAGTCGGACACCCGCATGGTGCGCGACAGGATGCCGATCGCGGCATAGATCACGAGGGTAAAGCCGACAAAGAGGAAACCAAGGATATCGTCGCGCACGCCGACGGCTTCCAGGATCCCGAGCAACACGATGAAGGCGACGAAGCCGCCCGTATACATCAGGTAGATCTTGCCGAGATTGTCGATGAAGTCAGAGCGTCTGCCCCGCTGAATGGCCATGGATGCGGCTAGTCCTCTTCCGCGACGCCGTGCTCGCGGTCAATCGCGTCCTGGCGACCGGCGAACCAGAAGACGACAAGCACAAAGATGATCAGCGATCCCTGCGCGGCCATGTAATAGCCCAGCAGGAAGCCGTAGAAGACAAATGCATTCAACTGGTTGACGAAAAGCGGGATGACAAAGCCCGCGATAAACCAGACGGCCAGACACACGGCCATCAGTCTTCTGGTCTTGGACCACCAGGCCGCCTCGTTCGATGACATTGATTCAGAGCCTCCCGGCTGGGGCGAACCGACTTACGCGGCTTTGGAGACCGTATTGCGGCGGTCCGTGAATGCCGAGCGTCGGTCTTGTGATGGTGCAGGACCGCCAGCGAATTACTACGCGGTGTACCGGATGTGCAAACCCGGCTCCACGAAAACCGGATGTTTCCGATTTGTTGCGAAAAGAGCAACAGCGAATCATCGCATTCGATTTCGAACCCTCAGATTTGCGCAACCGAACCATCGGATTTTTGCCGGGGAACGGTCGCCTCTGACCGGCACTGCGGTTTCTGACATAAGAAGTTGTACTTGCGTACGATCCGCAGGCTGGGGATAATCAACTGGCTGGACACAGAGTTTGCCGGGCAGCAATTGCCCGGACGCGCCGTGTTAAAAAAGCAATGCGAGGCCGCCGCGAGGCAAAAGAGCGGCTGGGGGAATTTGGGAGAGGCTGGGATGGCGGACACGGACGCGGCCCATAGGTTCATCATTGCGGACGACCATCCGCTGTTTCGCGGCGCATTGCGCCAGACATTGGAAGCGCGGTTCGACGATGTGCGGATCGTCGAGGCGGGCGCCCTGGACGACGTGACCGAGATCCTTGCGTCCGACGAAGAGATCGATCTCGTTCTGCTCGACCTCGCCATGCCCGGCATGCGCGGTTTTTCCGGACTGATGTATCTGCGCGCGCAATATCCCGGGATCCCGGTCGTCATCGTCTCGGCCACCGAGGACGTGGCGAGCATCAGGCGATGCATGGAATTCGGCGCCGCCGGCTTCATTCCCAAATCGCTCGGCACGGACATGATCGAGACAGCGCTTGAAGCGGTGCTGGCCGGCGACATCTGGTTGCCCGCCGATATCAATCTTGACGCCGAAGACGATGGCACGAGCGCCCTCGTTTCTCGGCTCTCGTCGCTGACGCCGCAGCAGGTCCGGGTCCTGATGATGCTGAGCCGCGGCCTTCTCAACAAGCAGATCGCCTACGAACTCAGCGTTTCGGAAGCAACCGTCAAGGCTCACGTCTCGGCCATCCTGCAAAAGCTTGGCGTCGACAGCCGTACCCAGGCGGTGATTGCCGCTGCACGGATCGAGGCCGGTCAATTGCAGGCGATTGCCGCCGGTTAAGCCGGGTTTACGGGCTCGATCGCCCTATTCGGCGGCCTGGGCGCCGGCCCGTGTCTGCGAGAGCAACGCCCGCAGCGCGGCCGGTTTGAGAGGCTTTCTGAGTATGCCGATATTCAGGTCCGCGGCGCGGTCGCGCACGGCCATGCTCCGGTCCGCCGTAATCAGCGCGGCCGGCAGGTCGGCGCCGAACTTCCAGCGCAGTTTGGTCACGGCATCGATCCCGTTCGTGCCGTCCAGGTGGTAATCGACCAGCAGGATGGAGGGCGGTGAGGCCTCGGCCAGGATCACTTTTTCTGCGCCACCGGGATCCGCCGCGGTCAGGACCCGGCATCCCCACCCTTCGAGAAGCGTGCGCATTCCCTCCAGGATCGACGGCTCGTTGTCGAGGCAAAGCACCCGCAGACCGCCCAATTGCTGCCCGGCGGAGGACGCAACGGGCTTGTCGGATGCCGATTGCGGCAGTGTCGCGGTCAGCGGTACATGAATGGAGAAACGCGAGCCGTGTCCGGGCCGCGAGACGAGCTCGATGGCGTGGCCGAGCACACGGGCGATGCGGTCGACGATCGACAGGCCTAGACCGAGTCCCCGTGCGGCTTCCATCCCGGCTTCCAGTCTCTTGAATTCATCAAAGATGTTTGCACGTTCCTCCTCGTCGATTCCGATGCCGGTATCGTAGACGTCGATCCGGACGGAGCGGCCCTCGCGCCGGCATCCGACAAGGACACGACCGGATTCGGTATATTTGATGGCGTTCGATACCAGGTTCTGCAGGACCCGGCGCAACAGGCGCTTGTCGGACCGGACCGTTGCCGAACTCGACAAGACGCGGAGGTCCAGCCCCTTTTCCCGGGCGACCGGACTGAATTCGACACGCACGTTTTCCAGGAGATCGGCGATCGGAAAAGGACCGTTTTCGGGCTTCATGGCGCCGGTATCCAGGCGGGAAATGTCGAGGACAGCACCGATAATGTCCTCGACCGATTCCAGCGACGCCTCGATGTTGCGGGCGGCTTGCGCATTGTCGGTGGCTTCGAGCCGGTCCACCAGGCTGGTTACGTAAAGCCGGGCGGCGTTGAGCGGTTGCAGGATGTCGTGGCCGGCGGCCGCAAGGAAGCGGGTCTTTCCGAGATTGGCCTCGTCCGCCTGGGCCTTTGCATCGCCGAGGGCGACATTCAGCCGTGTCAGTTCTTCGGTACGCTCCCGCACCCGGCGTTCGAGCGATTCGTTGACTTCTTCCAGGCGCCGCGCGGCGTTCACCCGGTCGGTGATGTCGGAATAGGTCGTCACGATGCCGCCGTCCGGCATCGGGTTCGTGCGCACTTCGAGCGCCCGTCCCGAGGTCGCCAGGTGCTCCTGAAACGTTTCCTGGCGCACCACAAGACGATCGATCCGATCGTTGATGATGGCCTCGACGGATGCGCCCTGGAATGCCCCGCGTTCCGCGTTGTACCGCAACAGCGCAGAAAGCGGCGTGCCGACATGACCGAATTCCGCCGGCAGTTCGAGCAAATCCCGGAACTGCCGGTTCCAGCAGATCAGCCGCAGGTCCTTGTCGAAAACGCTGATGCCCTGGCCGACCTGGTCGAGCGCGGTCTGCAGGAGATCCCGGTTGTATTGCAGGGCTGCGGTGGCGTCGTCGAGCAGCTTGTGCGCGTGTCGGGCTTTCGGGTCGCTGCGTTCGTTCAGGAGCGACAGGATCAATCGGGATGAGGCAGCCCCGACGGCGCTTGCCAGCATATGCTCGGAATAGCGCAGCAGATGCGGGTCGCACGGGGCATCCGGTTTGAGATCGACGCCGCGCTCCGATGCGAACCGGGCATAGGATCGGTCGGTCCGTTCCTTGCCGAGATAACCGGCCACCGTCGATTTCAGGTCGGCAACCGTAATCGCTGGGCGCAACAGCCGCATTTGCGGTCCCGGCGACAGTTCCGGCGGCACGAAGATGTTGGCCTGCAGGCGTTCGACTGGTTCCGGTGCCCGCGTCAGGGAAAAGAACACATAGCAGCCGGCATTGGCGACCAGGCTCCAGAAGACGCCGTGTGTGAGCGGATCGAAGGCGAAGGTGAACAGGGCCTGCGGCCGCAGCAGCCAGAAGCCGAATGGACCGTCATCGAGGATCGTGCGCGGCAGATGTCCGGATTCGATGAATGTCGGCAAAAGCAGCGTATAGGCCCAGACACCGAAGCCGGCCAGCATGCCGGCCACCGCGCCGCGCGCCGTCGCCCGTCGCCAGAACAGGCCGCCGAAAAAGGCCGGCGCGAACTGGGCGATTGCGGCAAAGGCGAGCAGGCCGATCGACGCCAGCGCGGCGCTGCCGCCGGCCAGGCTGTAATAGACGTAGGCAAGCAGCATCGCCGCAGCGATGGCCGAGCGCCGGATCATAAGCACCGTGCGCCCCATGTCCCGGATATCGCGGCCCTCCGGCGCGGCAAAGCGCACGATCAGCGGCATGATCAGGTCGTTGGAAATCATGATGGCCAGCGCAACCGAGGCCACGATCACCATGGCGGTCGCCGCCGACAGGCCGCCGATAAAGGCAATCAGCGATACGATCGGCGCCTCGAAGGCGAGCGGCAGGGCAAGAACGAAACTGTCCGGATTCACGCTGCCGTCGAGAAAGATCAGTCCGGCAGCGGCAATCGGCAGGACAAAGAGATTGATCAGCACCAGATAGAGCGGAAACAGCCAGGCGGCCCGGCGGAGTTCGTCCTGTGAATTGTTTTCCGTGACGGTCACGTGGAATTGCCGCGGCAAGAGCAGGACGGCAAAGAACGACAGGGTCGTCATGACGACCCATTGCCCGCCGCCGAGATCGCTGCCGAAAGTGGCGACCACATCCTCCGCGGCGCCGATCGTCGAGATCATCGCGGCCGGTCCCTCGAACACGAAGAACGTCACGTACAGGCCCACTGCCAGGAAGGCGACCAGCTTGACGACCGATTCAGCCGCGATCGCCAGCATCAGGCCTTCCTGGTGTTCGGTGGCATCGATGTGCCGTGTCCCGAACAGGATGGCAAAAGCCGTCATCACGATCGTCACCAGGAACGCGACATCGCCGAGCACCGGCAGGCCGACCGCTGCGGCATCGGCGACCTCGAACCGGGTGACCATGGTTTCCAGAGACGTGGAAACCGCTTTCAATTGCAGCGCGATATAGGGGATGGTGCCGCAAACCGCGATGATCGTCACCACCGCCGCGACGCGGGAATCCTTGCCGTAGCGCGAAGCGATAAAGTCGGCGATCGAGGTGATCCGTTCGGCCTTTGCAACCTGCACGATGCGGCGCAGCAGCGGATAGCCGATCGTGAACATCAGGACCGGACCGATATAGATGGCCAGGAAGTCGAGGCCGTTGGTCGAGGCCTGGCCCACCGACCCGAAGAACGTCCAGGATGTGCAATAGACGCCCAGCGACAGCGCGTAGATGATCGGCCGCCCGCGGCCGGGAGCCCGCTTGTCCGCCTTGCGGTCGCCATAGGTCGCCACGGCGAACAGGAGACCGATATAGACGATCGCCGCACCGAGGACGACCCACCCTTCGAGCATCGATTGACTCTGTTCCCGTTTGATCGATCATTCATAAACGGAAATCGGCCGGCGCCGTTCCCGAATGCGGGTCATCCTATCGGCGGCGCCGGAAAACGCAAAAAAGAGCACGCAGCCGTGGTTTTAGGATTGTTCGGCAAACCGGATCCCGTCGACACGCCGCAGGCCCTGTGCGACTTCATGGATGCCCAGGCCGCATTCCTGGTGCAGAAGAGCCTCTACGAGCATGCCCGTTACACGGCCGGCGCCTGGCGGCAATTATTCGAGGAGGATGTTTTCAGGCAGGCGGCGGAGCGGGCGCGGTGGGGCAATTACCCGACCGGCCTCGGCCATGTCGCCGAAATGGTGCTGGGTGTTCTGCGTGCCGAGACGTCCAATGATGCAGAGGATCTGTCGGCCGGGCTTGAAGACTGTGTCCGCCGGGTCTGCGCCCGATACCTGAGACCGGACGCCTTTCCCGATGATTTCTGGCCGGACGCGGCGCACAATATCGGCCGCCGGCTCCGCACGGCGGCTGCCCGGAGCGTCCGGCCGGTGCACGAAATTGCCGGCGAAGGCGGTCGGGAGTTTTTCGAGCGCCTGCCGATCCATCCGAACTGCCGCGGCGACGATCCGGACTATGTGCTGAACAACGTGCGCTCCAACCTGTTGCAGGCACACGAGACGTTCCTGCGCCGGGCCGACCGCACGGCGCTGGCGGCTAGCCTGTGCTGCCTGAAAGCACCATCCTGACCAGGTCCGCGGCATTGCGGGCCTGCAGTTTCTCCATGATCCGGGCGCGGTGGACCTCAATCGTGCGCGGAGAGATCCCGAGTTGTTTCCCGGCTTCCTTGTTGGAAGCGCCGGCCGTGATTTCCTGAAGCACTTCCAGTTCCCGCGGGGTCAACCGGTCTTTGCCCTCGAAGTCGCCGAGGCTTGAGGCGTCCGCCGCCTTTTCTTCAGACATTGCCGAAATCGCGTCGGATACGCGCCGCACCACGGTATCGACGTCAAAGGGTTTTTCTATGAAATCGAAGGCGCCTTCCTTGATGGCCGCGACGGCCAGCGGGATGTCGCCCTGGCCGGAGATAATGAAGATCGGGGCCGCGTAATGATTGGCATTGAGGCTTCGCAGAATGTCGATGCCCGACCGGCCGGGCATGTGGACGTCGAGAAGCACGCAGGCCGGGGACGAAGCGGCGGCATCGCTGACGAACGCTTCCCCGTCCTCAAAGGCGCGCACGGCAAATCCCTCTTGCTCGAATACGAAGCTCAATGCGTCCCGCACGGCTTCATCGTCGTCAACGATGTAGATCGGCGTCGCTGAACCCGTGTCAGATCCGGTATTTGTCTGAGTCGTGTGATCCATGTCGTTCATCCTGCAATACGTTCATTCCGCGGCGACCGGCTCCGTCGCCTGCGGGATCTTGAGAGTGAATGTAGCGCCCTGACCGTCGCCGCCCGGCTCCGCCGTCAGGTCGCCCGCGTGGTTTTGTGCGATAGCCCGGGAAATCGCGAGGCCCAGTCCGAGCCCCTGTATCTTGTTCGATGCAAAAGCCTTGAACAGCGTCTTCAAGGCATCCTTGGGAATGCCGGACCCTGAATCCGTGACCGCCACGAAGACGTCGTCCGGCGTAAACGAGGTCGAGATACGGATCCAAGGATCGTCCGAGTGGCGTGCCGCTTCCAGGGCATTGCGCACCAGATTCACCAGGATCTGCTGGATCTGCACCGCATCGACGAAAATCGGCGGCAGGTCCTCCTGATCCTGTCGCTGGATCGAAACATTGTGGCGGCGCGACCCCACCAGCGTGAGTTCGATTGCTTCGTCGATCAGGTTCTTCAGGTCGGTCAGTCGGCGTTCCGGATCGCGTTTTTCGACGAATTTGCGCATCTTCTGGATGATGGCGCCCGCGCGCTCGGTTTCCCGGGTGGCCTTGATCAGGATCTCCGCCATTTTCCTGTCGATGACCAGGTCTTTATCCGCTGGCAGGCGGCGGGTAATCGCCTGGAGGTAGAGCAGGACGGCGGTCAGCGGCTGGTTGAGTTCGTGGGCGATGGCCGCCCCCATCTCATTGATCGCGCTGACGCGCGCCATGTGCACGACCTGCGCCTGCAATTGATTGAGCCTTTCTTCCGAAGCCTTGCGGGCGCGCACGTCGCGGATGATGCCGATGAATTGGCGACCGGCCGGCGTGCTCGATTCGCCGACGGACAATTCGATCGGGATGAGGGTTCCGTTTTTGTGCTGGGCTTCGAGTTCCCGGCCGATTCCGATGATCCGTTTTTCACCGGTTTCGAGATAACGCTCGATGAAACCGTCATGCTGGGCCGCAATGTTTTCCGGCATGAGCATGTGGACATTTTTGCCGATGACCTCGTTGTAGGTATAACCGAACAGGTGTTGGCATGCCCGATTATAGGCGAGGATCCGGCAGGTATCGTTGATCACGATGATGCCATCGACGGCCGTGTCGAGGACAGCGGCGAACCGCGCCTCCGAAACGGTCCATAAATGGTCGGTCTTCAAGATCAGATCGTCGGTCATTGATCCCTGGTCCGGGAGCCCGAAATGCGACCCAAACAACCTGGACGCTCAACACCGAGTGACAGATATGCGATCTGCCAAACATTTAAGTGTCGTCACGGCGCGGACTCCGTCTTTCTTCGTATAAGAGCAAAGCCGTACGGACAACTGCGTTATTGCGGTTTGCCCGGCATTAATCCCGCCGTTGAAGGCGTCGATCAGTCGAAAGTGAGGGGAAATACAGGGTATTACTGCGTACGCGCCCAGTCGCGCAGGCGCTCTGCGGCCAATTGCAATTGGTCCGCGCTGCGCAGAAAGCAGAGCCGGAGGAAACCCGCGCCAGCCGCGCCGAACGCGTCGCCCGGCGCCAATCCGACATTGGCTTCATCGACGAGACGCAACCCCAGTTTCAAGGTGTCCGTCTGGCCGTCGATCGCGAAGAAATGGTAGAAAGCGCCGGCGGGGTCCGCGAACCGGAAACATCCGGCATCCGAGAGCGCCTGCGACAGCAAGTCCCGGCCCGCGCGGGCGCGCGCCACCTGTTCGGCAACGAAATCCTCGCCGTCGCGAAGGGCGGCAACGCAGCCGCGCTGCATGAAGACGGGCACGCCGGACGTGGAATACTGGATGAGGTTTTCGATCACCTGCCCGAGTTCGGGCGGGGCGGAGATCCAGCCGACCCGCCACCCGGTCATCGCCCAGTTCTTGGAAAACGTGTTGACGTAGAGGATGCGCGCGTCGGCCGGTGCAAAGTCGTAGAAGGACGGCGCACGTTGCGCGTCGCCGTAGAAATAGCGGGAATAGGTCTCGTCCGCGAGGATCCACAGGCCGTGCCGCTGAGCGAGCTCGTAGACCGCCCGCAGCATGCTCTCGTCGGCGACCCAACCCGTCGGGTTGCTCGGCGAATTGAAAAAGATTGCTTTGGTCTTCGGCGTGATGGAGGCTGCCACGCGGTCGAGGTCGAGCGTCCAGCCGTCGGCGCCGAAGGACAGCGGGATTTCGATGGGGCGGGCGCCGTTAATGCCGGTGGCGGCAATGATGTTGATCCAGGCGGGCGTCGGTACGAGGATTTCGTCGCCGGCGCCGGCAACCATGCGCACGGCCAGTTGAATGGCCTGCATGCCGGAACCGGTAACGTAGAACCGGTCGTCGGCGAACGACCCGCCGAACAGCGCGGTATGGTAGTCGGCCAGCGCGGAACGCAGTTCCGGTATGCCGCGCTGGTAGGTATAGAAGGTTTCGCCGGCTGCGAGCGAGCGCGCCGCGGCGTCGCAAATGAAGCCCGGCGTCGGGCGATCGCCTTCGCCGACCCAAAGCGGGATGACGTCTTCGCGGCCTCGACCATAGGCCGCCACCTCGACAATGCGGCTTTCCGGTGCATCGCGCGCGGGCCGGGTCAGGGCTCCGGTAAGGGCGTCGGCTTTCATCGATCACTCCGGCGAAACGGAAACACGAGCGATCGAAGTCTTAACCCATTTCGGTCGGGCGATCCGATGAATTCTTGTCGCCCGACCGATCAGCAAGTCTGATGGATTGTTTTGATGAACGGCGTCCATGGCGTGCCCGTCGAGACAGGACGGGGCAACAGGCGAGGAGCCGCGCGCTCAGGATTGTTTGAGCAGGTCGCGTATCTCTTCCAACAGAACTTCCTGACGCGGCGGTGCTTCCGGTTCCGCCGGTGCTTCCTCCTGCTGACGACGCAACCGGTTCATGCCCTTGATGACGATGAAGAGTGCAAAGGCGACGATCATGAATTTGATCACCGCGTTGATGAACAGGCCGACATTCCATGTGACAGCGCCGGCATCCTTGGCCGCTTCGACCGTGGCGTAAGTCGCGCCCTCCGCGCCGCCTTTCAGCACCAGGAAGATCGAGGAAAAGTCCACGCCTCCCAGCAACAGGCCGATTGGCGGCATGATAATGTCGTCCACGAGGGATGAAACGATGGCGCCGAAGGCGGCTCCGATGATGATCCCGACGGCCATGTCGAGCATATTGCCCTTCAGGGCAAACTCCTTGAATTCCTGCAGCATGTTAGGGTTCCTCGCTCCTCTGCATGTTTGGCCGGTGCGGCCGGCGCCGGCACGGTACAGCGCAATTTTGTTGCGTGGAAGACGATAAAGCGAAAGTTGCGCAAACTGAGCTCAAACCATCGAAGCGTGCCGCATCTATCGCTTCGGTCGGGGCGGATCGTCGCGGGACCGGACCGAGCGGTGCCGGGCGCAGGCGAGGACGGGTTCACAGCGTTTGCGCCAGGCCGGTTCTCTTGTATAGGTGGGCCATGTCAGACACGCCTTCCGTCATGCCCGCCCTGGCCCGGATCGGGACGTCCTTGCAGACGGCGAATTGGCGAAACGTCGCGGTAACGCTGGCGGTCGGGACAGCGGGCGCATTCGCGTTTTCCTTCTTCGGACTTCCCGCCGCGTTCCTGTCGGGGTCCATGGTTGCCGTGGCGGCATCCGGCATGCTGCGCTTTCCCACCGAGATCCCGGACGCGGTCCGGGACTTGTGTTTTTTTGCCATTGGCCTGGCCATGGGGGCAGGCGTCAGTCCGGATTCCCTGGCGCGGGCCGTTCAATGGCCGCTTTCGCTGGCGATCCTGACACTGGCCGTGTTTGCGATCGGCACCGGGGTTTTTGTATTCCTGCATCGGGTTGCCGGCTGGGATGGCAAGACCGCCTTTTACGCCTGCATTCCTGGCGCCCTGACATTCGTCATGGCGCTAGCCGAGCGCTCCGAGGCCGATCTCAGGTTCGTCGCCGTGTCGCAATCCATCCGCCTGTTCTTTCTCGTGGCCATCTTGCCCCTTGTCCTGATCGGGACGAGCGGCGGAGCGCCGCCATCGGGTCCGGTCGATCCGGTCATGGCGGTCGGCGACGGTTTGATCCTGGTATGCTTTGCCCTCGTGGTCACACTCCTTTTCGTCCGCCTGAAGGTTCCGGCCGCGACAATGGTCGGACCGTTCATGGCGAGCGTCGCGTTGTTCGCGACCGGTATCGTGTCCGGCGCCCTTCATCCTTTCATCATCAACGGTGCCCTCATCGTGCTCGGCGGCCTGATCGGCTGGCGCTTCGGGTCGATTGAATTGTCGATGCTGCGGCGTCTGGTCCTCGCCTCCGTCGGAGCGCTCATGGTCGGGCTGTCGATTGCCGTGGCGTTTTCCGGCCTGGCAGTGGCACTTACCGGCCTCGATTTCGGCCAGGTGCTCCTCGCCTTCGCGCCCGGCGGACTGGAGGCGATGGTGATCCTGGCCTTTCTGTTCGATCTGGACCCGGCCTATGTGGCGGCGCATCAGGTTGCGAGACTGGTCGGCATGATGCTGTTTCTTCCGGTGATCGTCGCACTGATGGGGCGCCGCGCGTGACGGCGTGCCTTGACACCGCCCGCATCGGCGAAGGGTGCGGTTCGTGCTTTTGACCGTGTTGACAGGGATTGGCCTCCTGTGCGGCGCGCTGTGGGTGTTTTCGCTCTGGCGGACCCATGCCGTCGAACGAGCGTTTCCGGTGCTCGGCGATCGGCTTTCTCTGAACGGCGGTGATCTGCATGTCGTGGAACGTGGCAATGGCATTCCGGTCGTCATGCTGCATGGCGCCAGCGGCAACCTGCGCGACTGGACGGCGTCGATTTTCGATGACGTAGCGGGCCGGCACCGGGCGGTTGCGGTCGATCGACCGGGACACGGCTGGAGCGATAGCTGGCAGGACGGCGGCCACGATCCGCGCCGCCAGGCCGCCATCCTGCATGACGCGTTTCAGCGTCTTGGCATCGAACGGCCGGTTCTCGTCGGCCATTCCTTCGCCGGGACGGTGGTGCTGGCCTATGCACTGCGCTATCCGGAAAACACCGGCGGCATCCTGTTTTTGAGCGGCGTCTCGCATCCGTGGCCCGGCGGTGTCGGCCGGCATCATGAAATCGCGGCGCTGCCTGTCGTTGGGGCGCTGTTCGCTCACCTGTGCGTTCCGCTGGCCTATCTGGTCCGGGCTGAGGCCGCTGTCCGGTCGGTCTTTCATCCCAACCGTCCGCCGACCGGCTACGCGGACAAGACAGGCATTGCGCTCTACAGCCGGCCGTCCGCCGTGCGCACAAATGCCCGCGAATTGACCCGATTGAAGCCGATCGTGATGCAGATGGAGGGCGAGTACCGCGCCATCACCGCACCGCTGATTGCCCTGACCGGCGACAGCGACGGCGTGATCTATACCCATCTGCACACGCCGCCCCTGGTCGACAAGGTGCCTGGCGCCGAATTGCGCGTGCTCGACACTGTCGGGCATTGCCCGCATCATGTGGCGCCGGAAGCCGTGCTCACAGCGATTGACGATCTGGTCAGGCGCCGCGTCGGTGCCGCCGCCGAAATTCGTGCGGATGGCAGCGCATAGAAAGTCTTTAGAATTTCATGGTTAAAAGGAGGATCTCGAAAAGCCGGATCCCGTGTGTCTCGAGTGCGGGGATCGGCGGCGACGGCCGCGGACATGGCGAACAGGTGGCCGACACGAAGGGGGTTCGCCCGCGATAGCGCCGGTTCCCGAAGGGGCCGTGCCACTACTGGACGGTGAAAGACGTGATCAGCCTCGATCTGGCCTCGTTGAATTTCCTGCTTGTCGAAGACAGCGCCTATATGCGCACGATCCTGCGGACCATGCTGCAGGGATTCGGTGCACGCCGCATCGTCGAGGCCGAGGACGGCGCGTCCGGTCTGGAAGCCCTGGAACGCGCCAATCCGGATATTCTGATCATGGACTGGGTGATGCCGATCCTGGACGGCGCCGACATGATCCGCATGATCCGCACGCCGCAAAACGCCTTCGCCTACATTCCGATCATCCTGGTCACGGGCCACACCGAGCGCAGCCGCATCGTCGAGGCCCGCAAGCTCGGTGTCCACGAGGTGCTGTGCAAGCCGATTTCGGCCAAGGCGCTCTACCAGCGCATCACCAGCGTGATCACGCAGCCGCGTGAATTCGTCAAGACGCCGAACTATTTCGGTCCCGCGCCGCGCGAAATCCGCAACCGCCAGAGCGTCTGGCAATCGACCGGCGAACAATCCGAATCCGCGGCCTGATCGGCGCCATTCCCTGAGTTCAGATCGGCGCGGTCGCGGCCTCCAGCCAGGCCCGGCGATCGTCGTCGAGTGCCGGTGCAACGATTTCCCGCACCTTTGCATGATAGGCGTTCAGCCAGGCGCGTTCGCCGTCATCGAGCATATCCGCGACGATGAGCGTGCGGTCGATCGGGGCGAACGTGATGGTCTCGAATTCCATGAACCCTTCTGCGCGGGTGCTGTCGCGCACGATGACGAGGTTCTCGATGCGAATGCCGTACGCGCCGTTTTCGTAATAGCCCGGTTCGTTTGACAGGATCATGCCCGGTTGCAATTTGGTGTGGCCAGCCGGCGACAGCCGTTGCGGCCCTTCGTGCACGCCAAGATAGGAGCCGACGCCGTGCCCGGTGCCGTGATCGAAATTCTTGCCGGCCTGCCACAGGAACTGGCGGGCCAGTGCGTCGATCTGGGTTCCCGTCGTGCTTTCGGGAAAATGCGCCCGCGCAACGGCGATATGGCCTTTCAGCACGAGCGTGAAGTTTTCCGCGGTTCCCGGCGGCGGCGAACCGACCGCGATCGTTCGGGTGATGTCGGTCGTGCCGTCGAGATATTGCGCTCCGGAATCGATCAGGAGCAGGCTGTCCGGATGGATCGCCGCATTGCTGTCCGGTGTTACCCGGTAATGCACGATGGCACCGTGCGGACCGGCGCCCGAAATCGTATCGAAGCTCGGGCCGCGATGCAGCTCCTCCCGTCCCCGTTCCGCCTCCAGCCGCGCGACCACGTCGAGTTCGCTCAGACCGCCGGCGGGCGCTTCGCGCGATACCCATTCAAGGACCCGGGCGACGGCTGCGCCGTCGCGATGATGCGCGGCGCGGGCTCCGGCCAGTTCGACCTCGTTCTTGATGGCCCGCGGCAATTCCGTGCAATCGTCGATCGGCACGATTTCCGCCCCGGCCTCCTCCAGGATCGTGCGCAATCGATCGACCGCCGTTGCGCGGGTGAGGCCGACACGTTTCCCGCCCGCGACCAGACGTTGAAGGCCGGCCTCCAATTCATCGAATTCGATCAGCGACACCCGGTTGCCGAGATGGTCTGCGAGGCCTTTTGAAAGACGCAGGCTTTCGACATAAAGATCCACCGTGCCGTCGGCATGCAGAACCATGGTGGACACCGAAAGCGGTTTGTTTTCGACGTCGTTGCCGCGCACATTGAGCAGCCACGCAACCGCTTCCAGCTGGTTCAAGACTGCGGCATCGACACCGTCCTCGCGCAGTTTGTCGCCGAGCCGGGTACATTTGTCCTCCACGCTCTCGCCGCTATAGGCGAGCGGGTGCGGCACCATCGGCGACAGGGGCTCAGCCGGCTGGTCGGTCCAGTTCGCGTCGATCGGGTTGACGGCAAGCGCGACCAGGTGGGCCTTCTGCTTTTCCAGTGCCGCACGCCAATCGTCCGCCTGGGCGACGCTGAACAGCGTCGGATCGTAGCCGATCCGGTCGCCTTCGCGCACGGTGTCGCAAAGCCATGTCTTCGGGGCCGGTTTCTGGAAGTGCCGGGCTTCGATAAGGTCGGCGTCGACCTGTTCGGATGCCTGCAGGGTATAGCGCCCATCGATGAACAGGGCCGCATTGTCGCGATAGAGAATGGCAAGGCCGGCGGAGCCGGTAAATCCGGTGAGCCATGCAAGCCGGTGGTGCCGCGCCGGAATGTACTCGCCCATATGCGGGTCGGATTGCGGCACGATGAAACCGTCGACGCCGGCCTCCGACAGGGAGCGGCGCACGGCGGCCAGTCGGTCGGGCGACCACGCTTGCGGGCTCGGCGTGTCGGCCAGGCGCAGGCCTTCCAGGGCCGAGCGCAGCGCCGGATCGGCATCCGGAGCGATCAGATCGACCCAGGACGTGTCGCCCTGCGGAATGGCGGCGGCGTTGATGCGGGCGATCAGGGTTTGCAGCTCGGCCGCGCTTAGGCCTAACCGGCCGGCGACCGCCTCGAGCGAGGATTCCGTCATCTCGTATCGTCCTGTTTTTGTCGCCGCAAGCGGGCAGGGCGGCACCGGTGGCGAAGGGGTGCCGGATCGGTTGCGGCCGGTTGGCCAGACGCATCATTGTGTAGTCATGTATCCGGGCGGGCAAAAGAAACAAGCCCGAAGTCGATCGCTCTGTCCGCTCTGCTTCACGGGTTTGACAGCCCGGTCCGATCTTGCGATTGCTGCCCGGCGCGGGCTGAGAACCTGCGCCGGAACAAGAGACAAGGGGGCGCCTGTCGCCATGCCGCCGAGAAAAGACGCCGCCGAACTTCTCAAGGACTATCCCTACGACCGGCTGGAACCGATGCTTGGTGTTACCCGAGCGGGGCGTGAGCCGGTTCTCCTGCATGTCGGCGAACCGAAATTCGCACCGCCGTCCATCGTGCAATCGGTGATCGCAGGCCATACCGATTCCTGGTCGAGATACCCGAATGTGCGCGGCACCGAGGACCTGCGCGAGGCGATTGCAGGCTGGATCTGCCGGCGTTACGCGATCCCGCCGACGACGGTCGATCCGGCGCGATCGGTTCTTCCGGTGGCCGGTTCGAAGGAGGGCCTGGCCTTTGCGATCACCGCCGCCGTCATGCGCAAGGCGGCGCGCCTGCCGGACGGCGTGCGTCCGGTCGTGTTCATCCCGAACCCGCTCTACCATGCCATGTTCGGCGCGGCGCTCATGGCCGGGGCGGATCCGGTCACCGTGCCGCTGACGGCGGCGGGCGGCTTCAAGCCGGACCTGACCCAATGTGTGCCCGAAGACCTGTCCCGCGCGGCCGCCTTTGTTGCCTGCACGCCCAACAATCCGACCGCGTCGGTGATGGCAAGTGCGGAAATCGAGGCGCTGGTCGGATTTGCGCGTGAGCATGATTTCATCGCGATCTTCGACGAGGCCTATTCGGAAATCTACTTCGATGCTCCGCCGCCGGGAGGCCTGGGTGTCGCCTATTCGGCCTTCGGGGACTTTCGCAATGTGGTTGCCTCGAACTCCTTGTCGAAGCGCTCCGGTGTGCCGGGTCTGCGCGGCGGTTTCCTGGCCGGCGATCCGGAATTTGTCGGAACCGACATCTATCTGGCCCGTGCCTATGCCGGCCCGCAGATTCCGCTCCCGCTGCAGGACGCCCAGGCGGCGTTGTGGAACGACGAGGACCATGTCGACGCGTATCGCGCGACCTATCGACACCTGAAGACCATTGCCGACGACCATTTCGCCGGATTGCCGGGTTACGCGGCGCCTGAGGCCTCGTTTTTTGTGTGGCTCGATGTCGGCGACGGCGCCGCAGCGGCGCGCACGTTGTGGCAGACCGAAGCGATCAAGGTCTTGCCGGGCGACATCATGAGCCGGCCGGAGCCCGACGGCACACGTCCGGGCGCCGCCTATATCCGGCTCCCGCTGGTCTATGATCCCGACATCATGGCTGAGGCGTTTGCCCGTGTCGCGGCAACGCTCGCTGCGTCACGCGCGGCGTGAGGAAGGCGGCAATGGCTGAGGCAAGGGCCGTCGTGCTCGACGGATTCGGCATCGATAACATGCGCTTCGACATGCGTCCGATGCCGCACCCGGCACCTGGCGAAGTGCTCGTCCGGATCGCCGCCGTGTCGCTCAACTACCGCGACTACCTGCTCATGAAAGGGGTCTACAACCCGCGGCAGGCCATGCCGGTGATACCGTGTTCGGATGGCGCCGGGGTCGTCGAGGCGGTCGGCGAAGCGGTCACCGCGTTCAAGCCGGGCGACCGTGTCGTCAACGTTTTCATGGCCAACTGGCCGGCCGGCGAGCCGACGTCGGACATGCTGTCGGAGACAAGAGGCGGACCGGGCGGCGACGGCTTTCTGTCCACCCATACGCTATGCGAGGAGCGGGCGCTGCTGCCGGTGCCGGCCGATCTCAGCCTGAACGAGGCCGCGACGCTGCCTTGCGCCGGCATAACCGCCTGGAACGCTGTCATTGCCGAGGCCGATGTGCCGCCAGGCGGTACGGTGCTTGTCCAGGGCACGGGCGGCGTGTCGCTGTTTGCAGCGCAATTTGCAAAGGCAGCCGGGGCCCGGCTCGCGGTTTTGTCATCGTCCGACGAAAAGCTGGCGGCCATTGCAGACCTGAAACCGGATTTTACGCTGAACTACCGCGAGACGCCGAAATGGGCGAAGGCGGTGCGCGAGGGATTTGCCCCGGACGGCGTCGACCTGATTGTCGAGGTCGGCGGCGAGGAAACGCTAGAACAATCGCTGCGGGCGGTGCGCACCAGCGGAACGCTTGCCATGATCGGGGTTCTGTCGGGCGCGATTGCGCCGGTCAACTTGCCACTGGTCGTCATGCGCCATGTCCGCCTTCAGGGCATTACCTGCGGGTCGCGGCAGAACATGGTCGATATGCTGGCCGCAATCGGCCATCACGGCCTCCGTCCGCGAATCTCCCACGTTTTTGCGTTTGAGCGCTACCGCGAAGCGTTCGAGACGATGGGCGCGGGTGGTCATATCGGCAAGATCGTCATCGAGGTGGCGCCGCAAGCGGCCGCCTGAGCAACACATTATCGGGGGATGCCATGGAACTCTCGGATCGTCTGGTCGCCAATCTGTTTTTCCTGTTCAGGGAATATGCCCATGCCGACCGGTTTGGCGCCGCTGTGCGGGCCGGCTTCAAATGGGTCGAAGATCCCTGGCCTTATGATCTGCCGCTGGCCGATTTCAAGGCGGCGCTGGAGGCGTCCGGCGCCCGGCTGGCGATGGTCAATACGCCGGTGGGCGATCCGGATCGCGGCGATTTCGGCCTTGGCGCCCGGCCCGGCCGGGAGGACGATTTCCGGGCCGGTTTCGAAACCGCCCTCGACTACGCCGAAGTCGGTGGCGCACCTGTCGTGCATGTCATGGTCGGGGATGTGCCGGCAGCAGAAAGGGACGGCGCAGAAGCGGCGCTGATCGCCAACCTGAAATGGGCGAGCGCCCGGGCTGCGGATGAGGGACGGCGGCTCGTGATCGAAACCATCAACACGGTCGACCGCCCGGACTGGTTCGTCTCGCTGACACCGCATGCCGAGCGCATCATCGACGCGGTCGCAGCCGACAATCTCGGCCTGTTGTTCGACATCTACCACGTACACAAGATGAACGAGGACGTTCGCGGCCGCATCGCAGAAATCCCGCATCGCATCGACCATGTCCAGGTCGCCTCGCTGCCGGAGCGACACGAACCGGTCGGCGGCGCGATCCCGCTGGAAACGGTGCTCGCCGACCTGCAGGCTGTCGGATATGACGGCTTCGTATCCGGTGAATACAATCCCGCGACGACGACCGAGGCCGGTATCGGCTGGATCGAGGCCTATGGTGCCCGACCGCAATAGCCCGCCAGCGCATGGCCGCCATGACTTGCACAGCGCCGCATGTGCTTTAAATCCAAAGGCAAGCTGAATTCGGTGCCGTCTCGCGGCGCCTCGACGAACAGGGAAGGATCGAATCCATGGGTGAATGCATTGTCGGTTGGGCGCATTCCACATTCGGCAAACACCAGGACGCAACCGTCGAAAGCCTGATCGTCGACGTCGCCGAGCGGGCGCTGGTCGATGCCGGTATCGAGGCCGGCGATGTCGATGAGGTTCTGCTTGGCCATTTCAACGCCGGTTTCAGCGCCCAGGATTTTACAGCCTCGCTTGTCTATCAGGCCGATCCCGCCTTTCGATTCAAGCCGGCCACACGCGTTGAAAACGCCTGCGCGACCGGGTCCGCGGCCGTACATCAGGGATTGAAGGCGCTGCGCGCGAAGTCGGCCCGCATCGTTCTGGTTGTCGGCGTTGAACAGATGACGACGACGCCCGGTCCGGAAATCGGCAAGAACCTTCTGAAAGCCTCCTACCTTCCCGAGGACAGCGACATCCCGGGCGGCTTTGCCGGCGTCTTCGGCGTGATTGCCGGCAAGTATTTCCAGCAATACGGCGATAAGTCCGACGCGCTTGCCCGCATTGCGGCCAAGAACCACAAGAACGGCGTTGCCAATCCATATGCGCAGATGCGCAAGGATCTCGGCTATGATTTCTGCCGCACCGAAAGCGACAAGAACCCGTTTGTGGCGGGCCCGCTAAAGCGCACCGATTGTTCGCTTGTCTCCGACGGTGCCGCGGCGATCGTGCTCGCCGACACGACGACAGCGCTCGGCATGCAAAAGGCGGTGGCGTTTCGGGCCGCCGAACACGCCCAGGACTTTCTGCCCATGTCGAAACGCGACATTTTGAAGTTCGAGGGCTGCACCGAAGCCTGGAACCGCGCCCGTGCCGCGTCGGGCACGACACTCGACGACCTGTCCTTCGTCGAGACCCACGATTGTTTCACGATCGCCGAACTGATCGAATACGAGGCGATGGGCCTGGTACCGGAAGGCGAGGGTGCCCGCGCCATCGAGGAAGGCCTGACCGAAATGGACGGCAGATTGCCGGTCAACCCGTCAGGCGGCCTGAAGGCCAAGGGTCACCCGATCGGCGCGACCGGCGTGTCGATGCACGCGATCACGGCCATGCAGCTTGCCGGCGAGGCGGGCGACATGCAGGTCAGGAATGCCGAACTCGGCGGCATCTTCAACATGGGCGGCGCTGCCGTCGCCAATTATGTCTCGATCCTGCAGCCGCTGAAGTAAAGGGTGGCGTCGCCGACGCTTACCGCAATGCGTCGACGAACCGTCCGCCGAGCAGCATGACCCGCGTCTCGGCGCCGCCGAGGCCGAAATCGTTGTCGTTGATGAGGGCCAGTCGGCCGTCGCCGAGCACGGCTACGCCCTCGAACTTTTCCGGCCCATCGGGCGCGTCGTCGAAACTGTCGAAGACCGGCTGTTTGGCGACGGGCACGACATCGGCCGCTTCCAGATTGTCGAACAATTCAAGCGAGGGGGCTGTTTTGAGGTCGTCCCAGCGCGACCCCAGAATATTCGTGGCGCTGGTCAGGCCGATCCGCACCAGTTTGGTGGTCTTGTCGGTGCGTTCCAGAACCAGAAGGTCGCCACCGGAAAGCGGCGCAAGACCGGAGATCCGCAGGTCGGCCGGTTTCGGCCCCTTGTCGAAGCGAAAGGTGTCGGGCGGATCGAGTCGGTAGGCGTACTCCTCGGCCATGGTCTCCGTTTCGAGATCCATCCTGAAAAGCCGCACGGTCCGCGAGTCCTCGAAAGCCGCTTCGTCCGGATTGGCAAGCGGGCTCTGCACGGCAAGCCACAGCGACCTTCCGTCTTCTGAAAGAGTGATGGCCTCGAAACCGCGGTTGCGCTGGATTTTTGTGAGAACCGCCGGCAGCGTGGCAACGATCTCCGTGCCCGGATTATCGAAGTCTCCGGCTTTACCCTCCGGCACGAAACGTTTCAGCATACGGCCGTCGGGCGCGCACCTGATCAGCGACGGACCGGTTTCGCCGCACAGCCAGATCGTGCCATCCGCCAGGCGCACGACGCCTTCGGCGTCGACCGGCGTAGCGGTGGATATGTCGCTGTCTTTCGGGACCAGCGGCCGCAGCAGCGGGACACCGGCCTTGTCCTTCAGGGCGATCATGTCGAGGACGGAAAACGTACCGGTTTCCGGACGCAGGAAGAGCCGGCAGATCATCGGCGCATAATCCCGGAACGGGCGGATGCGCACGCGCTGCAGCGCCTTCTCGGACAGCTTGGCCTTGTCGCCGAGAATGGCGCGGGCCGTGTTGCGATTGAATTTCGGCCCGAAATCGGAAACCACCGTGATCACGTTCCACGGGTCGTCGGGATGCCGGAACGCGCCGGATCCGAGACCGAGCGTCAGCGCGACCTTTTTCTGGCCCGGATACTTGACCGTGCGCCAATCGAGCAGCGGATCGTCAGAGGACAGGATGTGGATAGCGTCGGACTCGGTGTCCTCGGACATGGCAGGCTCGCTCGGCTGGGATCGCACAATGCACTAAGGGCGCCGTGCCGTTGCTATTAATCCCGGCTCGGCGGTTTGAACAGGTAGACCAGGAACCAGACCGGCACAATGATCATCGAGCCGAGCACCACGTTCGGCAGCGCCCAGGCCATGCCCTGTTCGAGCGCGGCCAGCACGTTTTCCGGCGTCAGGCCGATACGCAGGAGAATATCCTCTGCCGACAGGTCGAACGCCGACAGCCCCGTTCCGACAAGGAGCGAGGCCACAGCAATCTTGAACAGCGTGGCAAGGACGCGAAGCATGCCTTTGGCCGTTAGAGCATCGGGTGATAATGGTGCACCATTTGACCGTATTTTCCGCTCTGCTGGCTAGGCGCGGTCGCCGCCGTGGTCTCAACGACCACAAGGTGATCGCAACGACGTCCAGCAGTGCTGAAAATACGGCCTTCGGTGAACCAAATCAGCCCGTCGGCTTCGTTGAACGGCTTGCCCGATGCCCCACATCGCGCGGCGCCGTTCGCCTCGCCGAGCGAGCTGATTTGGATCATCAAATGGTGCAACATTATCACCCGATGCTCTAACCTCGGATTATCCCTGTTACACCCTTGCGGACTTTGTTTAAGGAAGCGCTAAAGTGGCGCGGCGGCCAGCTACCCGCCGAGCCCGGTTCGCCCGGGAAACGCGCTAAAATTGATTGGCAGGGCGGGCTCGGCCATGGCAGGGAACGCCGGCGGGTCGCGGGCGAGATGGTCGCGGTTCCGATAGGCGACGAGACATGGGAGGAGACGACCCGATGACTGCACAAAGCCCGCTTTGGACACCCTCGCCCGAGGCGGTTGCCAATGCTGCAATCACCCGCTTCCGCAAGACTGCCGAAGAGCGGACCGGGCACGCTTTCGCGACTCATGAGGATCTGCACGCCTGGTCCGTCGACGAACCGGGCGCGTTCTGGGACCTGATATGGGATCATTGCGGGGTTATCGGCGAAAAGGGAGCGCGCGTGCTGGTCGATGGCGACCGCATGCCGGGCGCCGGCTTCTTTCCCGATGCGCGGCTGAATTTTGCGGAAAACCTTTTGCGCCGGACCGATGACCGCGAGGTCATTTTGTTTCGCGGCGAGGATAAGGTCGAGATCCGGCTGACGGGTGCGGAACTTGCCGGTCTCGTTTCGCGCCTGCAGCAGGCGCTCCGCGCCGCCGGTGTCGGGAACGGCGATCGGGTGGCGGCCATGATGCCGAACATGCCCGAAACCATTGCGTTCATGCTGGCGACCGCCTCGCTTGGCGCGATCTGGTCGTCCTGTTCCCCCGATTTCGGCGAACAGGGTGTGCTCGACCGTTTCGGTCAGATCGAACCGACTGTCTTCGTTGCTTGCGACGGCTATTGGTACAACGGCAAACAGATCGACTGCGCCGACAAGATCGTCGCCCTCGAAGCGAAACTCCCGACGGCACGCAAACTGGTGATCGTTCCCTATCTCGGCCATGCCGACGACGTCGCCGGCCGGTTGCAGCGCGGCGCGACGCTGGACGCCTTTATGGCGCCGTTTGCCGTCGAACCGTTGACGTTCGAGCGGGTGCCGTTCGCGCATCCGCTCTATATCCTTTTTTCCTCCGGCACCACGGGCATTCCCAAATGCATCGTGCATGCCGCCGGGGGCGTGCTGCTGCAGCACCTGAAAGAGCACAAGCTGCATTGCGACCTCAGTCCCGGCGACCGGCTGTTCTATTTCACCACCTGCGGATGGATGATGTGGAACTGGCTGGTCAGCGGCCTCGCCGCCGAGGCGACGCTCCTGCTTTACGACGGTTCACCGTTCGCGCCGGACGGCTCGGTGCTGTTCGATTATGCACAAAAGGAGCGCATGACGTTTTTTGGCACGTCGGCCAAATACATCGATGCGGTGCGCAAGAGCGGCCTCACACCGAAAGCGAGCCACGATCTCTCCTCGGTGCGCACGATGGCCTCGACCGGCTCGCCGCTGGCGCCCGAAAGTTTCGATTTTGTCTATGCCGACATCAAGCCGGATATCCATCTGGCATCGGTGTCGGGCGGCACTGACATCGTCTCGTGTTTCGTGATCGGCAACCCGGCAAAGCCCGTTTACAAGGGCGAGATCCAGGGGCCGGGTCTCGGCATGGCCGTTGACGTCTTCGATGAGGACGGTCGTCCGATCCGCGGCGAAAAGGGCGAGTTGGTCTGCACGCGCCCGTTCCCGTCCATGCCAGTCATGTTCTGGAACGACCCCGACGGACGAAAGTACCGCAACGCTTACTTCGACCGCTTCGACAACATCTGGTGCCATGGCGATTTCGCCGAATGGACGGCGCAGGGCGGCATGATCATTCACGGCCGGTCCGATGCCACGCTCAATCCCGGCGGGGTACGCATCGGCACGGCGGAGATCTACAATCAAGTGGAACAGATGCCGGAAGTCGTCGAGGCGTTGTGTATCGGCCAGGACTGGGATTCCGACGTTCGGGTCGTCCTGTTTGCCCGGCTCGCCGACGGCGTGGCCCTCGATGAAGGTCTCATGCAGGCGATCAAGGCCAAGATCCGTAACGGCTGTACGCCGCGCCACGTACCGGCAAAGATCGTCGCGGTCACCGACATCCCGCGCACCAAGTCCGGCAAGATCGTCGAATTGGCCGTTCGCGACGTGGTGCACGGCCGCGCCGTCAAGAACAAGGAAGCGCTGGCCAATCCGGAAGCGCTGGACCTGTTTCGCGACCTGGATGTCCTGCAGACCTGAACGGCTTCAGACGTGATCGCCGAGATTGCGGTCCCGGTCGTGCCGGATCGTGTGATGGTGCAGCGGCTGGTTTGGCACGGTCGCAAACTCGATCAGGAATGTGTCGCCGTGCAGACGGTAATAGATCGATTCGCCTTCCGGATCGGCGCCCGCCCAGGCGAAACGGATCGCCATGGGGTCGCCCTCTTTGACCCGGGCGCGCTGTTCGTCGGCGAGTGGCGCCGGCAGGTGATCGATGCTGTAGACCTCGACAAGCCGGAGCGCGATGTCGACCTGCGCCTGCGGCAGGTCGCCGAGCGCCAAGCCCTCGCGATCTGAAATCCGATCCTCCTGGCCCGCCACTGTCAGGATGTTGCCGAACGACCGGTCCCGGATCAGCGCCTGTCTGGCGTTCGAAGGCGACAGGGAGTCGTAAAGCGCACGTCCGAGCGTTTCTTCGTCCGGTAGCACGACGAGGCCCTTGTGCGGTCCTGATGGAACGGTGTTCGGTTCCGACGAAAACGACGACGGGGTCACGGACACGATGCGGTCGCCGATAAGCGTGGTGCTGAGCGAGAGGTGATGGCCTTCCCAGCGCCAGCCCCAGGTTTCGGAGACCGACGGCGTGCCGAAAATCATCAAGGAGAACCGGTCGCTGTTGCGGTCGGGCGATCCCTTTCCCCATTCGTCGCGCAGGATGTCCTGCTGCAGCATGATGTTGTTGGCGGTCTGCATGCCGTCCTCGCTGAGGCCGACGGACAGGAGATCGAGCGCGGCGTCCTTTTGTGCGTTCGTCATGAATTCCAGCGGCACGCCGGGCGCAAAGACCGCCCCGAGCATATAGTCCCAGGCCCGCCGGGTCGGGCTGTCGAAGTCGAACAGGGCGGCTTCGCGCTGCGTTTCGTCGAGCATGGCCACCCAGCGCGTCGCGCGGTCGACCATGAGGCCGCCAAGCGAGGCGGATTGGGCGCGGGAAGCGGATACCTGGCCCAGCGCGGGCGCGGCAATCAATGCCGCTCCGCCGGCGAGTACGCGGCGTCGTGTAACTGTGCGATCGGATCGCACCTGGCGTCCGGAAGGGGAGACGAACATGGAACACTCCTCAGGGGCATCGGGCGAAACGGGTGCCTGCCACCCATGATGGTCAAATTTCGCGACAATCGTATGGAATTCGGACTTTCGGATTCGGCGTTGGCGAAGACGGTATCCGTCAAAAAGGAGATCATTTTCGATTCATGAAACAAATGGGACACGAACGCCGATCAGATTTCCAAATCTTGTGCACTGAACTCGATGCTGTGGGAAATCACCGAATATGTCCAAATCATGTCGACTTTCATGTAGGAGTTTTCTGGCAAGTAAGTAGCGTACAAGCGTATCAGTATTGCAATTGTGTGGAGTAGAGTATCCGGAGGTGAAGTGTACAAAAAGAACTGCTTCAAGAGCGGCGAACCCCGTCAAAAATAATCGTTCGGATGAGTAATACCGTTCTGATTGGGGTGTATGCACCAGCATGATGGCCGCATTTGGTGGCGTTCAGGCGGCAGCGGTCGGGGATACCGCCACTGCACAAGTCGAACCGGCCGTTCCGAATACAAATCAGGACGATTGTCCTGTTGCCACCGCTTCGAAGGACATGTTTGCGATGTTGGTCCCTGCAAGGTCCGATCTCCGGGCTTCAGGAACAAACGGATCTCTTGTGTCTTTCGATGAGTCTCTCCGGGGCTCAGGTCTGCTTCGGGATGGCGTCACGCCACGACGTGCCCGACCAAGCCGATATCGATAAGAAAAGAATCCCGCGCCATACAAATGCGGGACGTTATCCAAACTGAAAAGGGGCCTCCGCGCCCCTTTTTTGTTGGGCTCGGCTGCCGGCTCGACCGGCCGACCGGATCGAACGATTACCGGCGGGCGATCACATAGCTTTCATTGTTGAACCACAATCCGCCATGCCGGCGCAGGGCGCCCTGTGTAGCGTCGATGTAGGAGCCGTCGAGCGTCGCCTTGTCCAGGCGGGCATCGTCGATCTGCGCCACATAGACCGCCGCGTTCCAGGCTGCAAATGCGGTTGATGTGCCGATGGTTCGCGAGGTCTCGTCGGGCAGGATATGCATATCGTAACGAAACACGCTGCGGGCATCGGAACCGGCGACAAAGTCGAAGTTTGCCGCTTCCGGTCCCATGGCCTGCATCACCGCGTCGAGGACGGCGAGCCGGTCGGTCTCGAACGGGTCGTCGTCCGGCCACACGGCATGCACGATTTCCATGCCGGGATCCTTGCCGAAGGAGTGGATGCCGATCAGCCGGCCGCCACTGCGCAGGGCCCGGCTGAGCGGCACGATCACCTTTCGCGCCTTCGAGTCCGCACTCGTGCGGGCGCGATAGGGTTGCGAGGCGATCACCAGGTCGTAGTCCGCGCGCAGCGCGTCACGATCCGGTATCACGGAATCGAGCAGGAATTTCTGGTCTTCGCGGAAAAGAACCAGCACGACAGGCCGCTCATAGACCGGATTGCCGGTTTTCCCCGTGCGCGATTGCCAATTCTCCGCCAGAAACGGCTGCAAATGCGTTATCTGCTGTTCGAAGTCGTAGGCACAGGTGCGCGACAGTGTCACTTCGTGCCAGACAAGCCGCTCCCGGTTTTCCGGTTTTTGCGGTGTCAGCCAAGGGGCTTCCGAATAGGTCATGTTGGTCAGCACCAGGACCGTCGCCGGATGCTCCATCATCCGGTCCGGAACCTTGTCGAGCGTCAGACGCACGTCTTCCAGGCTGATTTCCTTGCCGACAACGTAAAACGGCATGGTCGGAAAATGGCAGTGCATGGCACGCAGCAGGCCGGACAGCACGGTGCCGTCGCCGATGCCGGCATCGAAGATGCGGGCCGCCGGCGGTCGCGGCTGGATTTCGGAGAGTTCGCGCGACACCCGCTCGGCGATCACCCGCTTTTCGTTGCAGGCGTTCACGAACATGAGATATTTCTGGCGGTTGTCATAAAACCGCACGTCCGCATTGCGAGCCGGATCGTTCTCGGTCGTCTGGTCCACGAATCCATCTCCCACACTACGACAAAGCCGGACGCGCGTTCGATCGGCCTTCATGGCATTTCTAGCCTGCATTTCTCAGACCTGCCACGGTCTGTGTCACTTTCTGTACCTGTTGGTGGGGCGGTCCCGTCCGAAACGCGAAGGTGACGCAGGCAACGGCGGGAGATTTTCAAGTGGGCCGGGGCCGCACCGCCTTTGCGGATTACCGCGGGACCGGCGTCCCGCCGCCCAGAACATCGGCGTACCAATCCGTATCGATGTTCTGGCCGCAAAGGATCACGCCGACTTTCTTGCCGGTCAAATCGGTCTTGTCCTGCATGGCTGCGGCAAGGGCTGCGGCCCCGGCGCCCTCGGCGATGTTGTGGGTAGCGCGGTAATAGAGCCGGATCGCGTCTGCAATCGCGTCTTCGCTGACGGTTACGACGGTTTCCGCCCCGCGCCGGATCACGTCGAGCGCCTCTGCATGCGGTTCGCGCACGGCGATCCCGTCGGCAAAGGTGGCGATATGGTCGACCTCGACGACGCGACCCGCAGCGAAGGAGCGGGCATAGGCGTCGGCCTTGTCCGAAACGACGCCGACAATGCGCGCCGACGCGCCAAGCCCGTCCCGGGCGGCGATCAGCCCGCACAGGCCCGATCCGAGACCGACCGGCGCATAGACGATGTCGAGATCCGGTTCCGCTTCGAAGAGTTCCAGGCCGTACGTACCGACGCCGGCCACGAGGTCCGGATGGAAGGAGGGCACCAGGTGCAGGCCGTCTGCTTGCGCCATGCGCCGGGCCTCGGCAAAGGCGTCGTCGAAATCCTGACCGTGCTCGATGACCTCGCCGCCGAACGCCCGCATCGCAGCGTTCTTTTCCCGTGAATTGCCGTGCGGCACGACGATACGGCACAGGAGTCCGGCGCGTTTGGCGGCAAAGGCGATGCTCTGGCCATGATTGCCGCGCGTCGCGCAGACCAGCCCGGCGATGTCGGGTTCCTGCTTCAGGAGCCGCTCCACATAGACGAGACCGCCACGCACCTTGAACGCCCCGGTCGGCGTGTGATTTTCATGTTTGACCCGGATGTCCGTGCCGATCGCCTCGCAGAGCAGCGGCCACTGGTACTGAGGTGTCGGTGCCATGGCGCGGGAAACGATGGATCGGGCGTTTACGAGGTCGGACAGGGGCAGCATGCGGCACGGTTCCTTGTTGCGCTGACCTACGGTAGAGGGATTGACCGGAAACGCAAAAGCAGGCACGGCCGCAATGAAAAACGATCCCGATCTTCAGAAAGAAGCCAGGCTGGACGCCCCGCATCCGAACCAGTTCGAGGTTCGCCCAGTCGCGTCGGATCCGGGAACGTGTGGAACCGCTCTGGATCTGATCCGATCGGCCTTTGCCTATATGGACGGGCGTGTCGATCCGCCCTCGTCGATCCACCGCCTGACACGCGCGGATGTTCAGGAAAAGGCCGCATCCGGGGATCTTCTCGGCGTTTACCGGGACGAAAACCTCATCGGGTGCGTAACGCTGTCATGGCGCGAACGGGAGCTTTACATCGGCAAGCTCGCCGTTCAGGCGACATGGCGCGGCAACGGTCTCGCCCGGCGCCTCGTCGAGGCCGCGGAAACCAGGGCGAGGGAGGCGGGTTTGCGGCGCCTGGTTTTGGAAAGCCGTATCGAGTTGACGGAAAACCACACGGCCTTTGCCCGAATGGGTTTCGTGCGCACCGGCGCGTCGGCCCATGCCGGGTATGACCGGCCGACGAGCATCACCATGACCAAGGACATTGCCCCATAAAGCGCAAGGCCGCCGAGCGGCGGCCTTGGTGTCGTATTTATCTGGGATCGGATCAGAACCGCAGCGTTTCGCCGAGTTCCTTTTCGTCCTCGCTGTCCTTGGGCGGCGGATTGCGGACGGCGGCGATGCCGCGGGCGCCCATGGCATTGGTGTCGAACAGCACGATTTCCAGATTGGAGACCATGTCGTCGCCGTCAAAGACCAGCGCGTAGAGGTTCGGGCAGGTTTCGATCAATTGCAGAGCCCGGTCTTCCGGTTTCGTGTCGCCCTTGCGTGCGTTGAACAGGGCCTGCAGGGGGTCGCCTTGATCGGCACCCGGATCGAGACTGGCAAACGCGGCACAGGTTTCCGAAATCGAGATGACGCCGTCCGGGCGTTCGAGCAGATCCGGATACCGGCCGGCCATCTGCCGCTCCAGGAAGCTGCGGCGCACGGGTTTTTTGAAGGCCAGTTTGCGCCGGATGAGATAGGCCGGCGCGTCGGCCTCGACGCCGGCATAGGCGATCGAGATGATGTCGGTCATGCTCTGGTTCGACGATGAACAGACCACGGTTTCGCCGGTCTCGGCACAGTTCCGATAGCCGTTCTGCGCCAGTCCCTGCTTGACTTCGGAAAGCGGGTCGCCGGGAGCGAGCCCGAAGACCCTCGGCACGTCGTCTACATCGTCGAACGGGCTGGCAACCAGGCCGCCGCGCGGCATCGGCAGGGGAAGCACGCCCGGCGGCAGCGTGTTGACGTCGCCGTCGTCGATGGTCGGACTGTCGACGGCGGCCGTGCGTTGTGCCAGCACGGTTCTGACCGGCCTGTCCGCGGGTTCTTCGGCGGCCGGCTGATCGAGCTCCGCCGTCTCCGGTTCTTGCACCACCGGCTCCGGATCGGCTTGTGCGGTTTGTGTGTCCGTAGCCGTTTCCGGCGTGTCGGATGCAGCCGTGTCGCTGCCCGCCGCTTCACCGGTTTCCGGATCGATCGGCAAGCCTTCCGGCGTGAAAACCGGCCCGACAGCCGGCGGTTGGTCCACTTCGGCAATCGTTTCGGTTGCCTCGTCGTTGGGCTCGGGATCGTCCGAAGCGTCGGTGACGGGCGGCTCCGTGTCCGCTGTCCCGTCGTCGAATGGTCGCGTATAGGCCGGAGCCCGCGAGGCGACGGATTCGCTCGGTTCGGGCTCGGCTTCCGGTTCGGGTGCTGCTGCCGTGTCTTCCGACGGCGTGGCTGCTGCGTCCGGAACCACGTCCGTCTCCGGGGGCTCGGCGGCCTGCGGTTCCGGGTCGGGCGTCGGGGCGGGGATCACGGTCGGGGCCGGCTCATCCGGCTCCGCGCGCACCGGCGTCGGCCGTGCCGGGGCGGTGCGGCTCCGGTCGTAAAGCAGAGCCACCTGGGAAGAGGTCAGCCGGCCCGTGGGGGCCGCGCCGATACTGGATTGGAACGCCGCCATGGCCGCGCGGGTGCGCGACCCGTAGACGCCATCGGCCGGCCCGGCATCGAAGCCGAGTTGGTTCAGCCGGCGCTGCACCGTCCGGCGTCCCTCCCTGGCATAGGATTGCGAGGAGCGAGCGGCGACGCTTTGCGGCGCGTAGGGTGATCTGTCGTAAGGTCCGGCATAATAACGGCTTTGCCGGTAATCATAGGGACGCGCGGTGCCGAGGTAGCGTTGCCGTTCGAAACGCCGCAGCGCAAAGGGTCCGCCGGCGCCGTAGCGCGGGCTCTCGTAATACGGTCCCACCTGGGCCGATGCCTGGGAACCGGGTATGAGGATTGCAAAAGCGACCAGCGCGGCCGACCAGTAGGTCACTGCCCTTTGAGCAGACATTGCCTGTCTCCCGTTTTTACCCCCGTTTGATTGAAACATAAGCATATTTTCGCCGATTGCACCCGCTAAGTCCGGCCGGAATGTGGCAATTCCGTGAACGTCGTTACTGCCGAAACCGGCCGGGACAAGGCTGGACCCATTGCCACCCAGGATTGTCACAACGCCGTTTGATGCCACACCGGCCGGTACCCTGCCTCAAGCACGCGCACGATGCTCGGAGGCGTTACGAGCACCACCGATCCGGTTCTCGGCCTGACCATCGGCGCATGGTATCCCGCAAGGGACCACGCCAGCAGACATGCCCCTCGAATCGCACGCCATTCCTGAACCGCCGATGAACCGGTTATGCCGACGATTGCACCATCAGGCAGATCGGAAAGCTCGGCCTCGTAAGGTTGCCCGGTTACCGCATGGCGCTCCGCGTGCAGGACAATATCCATCTCGCCGGCGCGGGGCGTCTTGTCGAGACCGTGGCCACGGCGCCAGGCTTCGGCGAACCGCAAGGCGTCGGCACGCCGGCATTCGTAACAGGGCCGGTGACCCGCGGCGAGCGCGGTCACTTCGTCGAGAAAGAATAGATGGGTATAGCCCGGACCCATAATTGTGCGATGCCGGCCGCGAAACCGGGTAACGCAGGTTATCCAGGCCTTGCTGGCCCAGCGGCGCCTCGGCAGCAGCGTCCGGCTGGCAACGTCATGGATCGCGCCGCCGCGATTGCCGGTAAACAGGCCACGGGCTGGATCGGCGACGATCCGGCCGTCCGGCAACACGCGGTTCTGCAACGCCATTCAGAAACTTCCCGGTTTCCGGAGCAGCATAGCACCTATGCGGATCGCCGTCTTGACAGTGCAGGACCGGCGCCAGTGAATGCGACCGAGGAGTCTGCCAGCCTTACTCTGCAAAAGAGCGCGTGGAAGCGAAGAGGGAGCCGAAACATGGCGCCGGCCGCATCGAACAAACTGGCGCCGGGTCCGGCGCGTCCGGAATTCATGGCGGGATTGCGTGAATGCCTGCCGGTGATCGCAACGGCGGCCCCTTTCGGCGCGGTGTTCGGTGTGGTGGCCTCAGAAAAGGGTCTTCAGCCGGCGGAAATCATCGCCATGTCGGCCTTCGTCTATGCCGGGGCGAGCCAGTATGTGGCGATCGAGTTGTGGGCGACACCCTTGCCCTACCTGACCATGGTCCTGTCCGTCTTTGCCGTGAATTTCCGCCACATCCTCTATAGCGCCTCGATCGGCCGCAAACTGCACCGCTTCGGTCCGTTGCAGAAATCGGTGGCGTTTTTCGGACTGGTCGATCCGCAATGGGCGGTCATGGAAAAACGGGCCGAAACCCATGAGGTGAGCATCTCCTTTTATGCTGGCATGGCGGTCCCGCTTTACTGCGCCTGGGTTCTGTCGACGGCTTTCGGGGTCGCCTTCGGTCGGCTGATCGAGAATCCGGAAGCCTTTGGCCTCGATTTTCTGCTCCCCGTCTATTTCTTGGCGCTCCTGATGGGCTTCCGGTCACGGCCGCGCTGGCTGCCAATTGTCCTGACGAGTGCAAGTGTCGGAACCTTGTTTCATGTGATCGTCGGTCCGCCCTGGCATGTTGCGACCGGGGCGTTCGCCGGCATCGTGCTCGCCGCATGCATGACCGGCAAGAAGGCCGAGACATGAGCCTCGAGAGTGCCGGTCTGATCGCGCTCCTGGCGCTGGTCACCTATGCGACGCGCTTCGGCGGCCATGTGATCCTGGCGCGCTTCGGGGCCTTGCATCCCAGAGTGGAGGCTGGTCTCGACGCCGTGCCGGGCGCCGTGATCGCCGCGCTGGTCGCACCCAGCGTCTATACCCATGGCTGGCCCGGCATTATTGCGGCCCTGTGCGCCGTTCTGGCGTGCTATCGCCTCTCCATGATCTGGGCGGTTGCCGTCTCGCTGTGTGTGCTGGTGGCGCTTCGCCAGGTCATGTAGGAAGAAGGGCTCCGAAACGGCGGAGAACGGACAGATGCGCATGACCATCGAGATACGCCGCG
>JBCDLT010000018.1:0-101983 GCA_038745065.1 Pseudomonadota bacterium
CTGCAATTACGGCAATCTGGAAGTGCCGTGGGACAAGTGGTTCGGCTCTTTCAACGACGGTACCGAAGAAGCCCACGCGCGGATCAAGGAACGTCGCCGGCGTTTCATGGCGCAAGCGTAGCCGCCTCTACAGAGGCCTGTTCTCATAAAGATGGCCGTAAAGCACGGTCAGCACGCCGACGCCGACCATGGCATTGATCCACCCGATGATGAAGTTCACGGGCAGCAGCGCCAAAAGCAGCGCGTAGCGCAGGTGCGAGGTATGGTCGAGCAGGTTTGCCGGCGCGGAAAGCAGGTTCGGTATCGACTGCATCAGGATCATGAGCGCGGTCGTGACGAGCAGCGGGACAGCCACGGGGCGTGTCAGCGCGAAGGAGTCCCGCAGCGTCAGCTGGTCGCCGACCGCAATCGCCGGCAGCACGAGGCCCATGCGCAGGATAAGCCATGTTGCAATGCCGCCGGCAAGGAAAGCAAACAATCCCATAGCGCCTCCGCCACTCCCGCCGGCAGCGGCGGCAAACGGTATGGACAGGGCAATCAGCGGCAAGAGAATGACCAGGGCGAGTTTGAGCAATGTCCAGATATAGGAGGAAACCGGCCAGGACCGGTCGATGCTGACTAGACCGCGTGGCTCTTCCTCGCGCAGCACATACCGGTGCCATCCAATCGCTACCATGCTCAGGGCAAAAACCGTGACAAGCAGAAACATCAGGCCGAGCACAGGCGCGGTGACCGGGCTGCCCGCAAACGCAATAACCAGCGACATCGCGATGATGAGACCATACCAGAACAGGCTGATCCGGATCGCGACCGACCGATTGAGCCAGACCTGCCTCAGACTCAGCATGAATATCCGGACAACCATCAGACCATTCCCGTCCGCTTGATTGGCAGCGCCATCCCTATCACATTGCGAACGGCTGTTTTGCTAGCAAAAACCACTTGGCGCAAGGCCGTTGAGGAGGACCTATCCATGCCCCGCCCTGCGACGGCCCCCGTCCTGACGACCGAGCGCCTGGTCCTTCGTGGTCATCGGGTCGAGGATTTTGAAGAAAGCGCTGCCCTGTGGGCCGATCCGGTAGTCGTGCACTACATTTCCGGGCGGCCGTCGTCGGCCGAGGAGACCTGGTCGCGTCTGCTGCGCTATGTCGGGCACTGGCACTTGCTCGGTTTTGGCTATTGGGTGGCAACCGACCGGCAGACCGGCGCGTTTATCGGCGAGGTGGGGTTTGCCGATTACAAACGCGATATAACCCCAGATCTCGCCGGCAGGCCGGAAGCGGGATGGGTCTTGAGGACCTCTGCGCATGGACGCGGCCTGGCAACGGAGGCCGTGCGCGCGATGCTCGAATGGGCCGATGCGGTCCTCAAAGCGCCGGCAAGTGTCGCGATTTTCAATCCTGAACACAGCGCGTCGATCCGGGTGGCGGAAAAGGTCGGCTATTCGGCCATCGGTATGGCCACTTATCGGGAGCGGCCGACCCTGGTTATGGAGCGCGCCCGCGCTTCCGGGTAGGGTGCCGGAGCGGACCGTGCCGACATGCGACATCCGGTCTGCAGTCTTTCCTTCTGGTTCCTTTGGATCGCCGTCAGCCGTCGATTCCGGCTGGCGCACGTGCCCAGGCAAGCTGGGCCGGTGTTTCGACCGCACCGGGGCGCACGGCACGCAGCCGGGAGAGGGCGGCCTCCGGATTTTCACCCCGTTCGACCAGGATGCGCAGCAGCGCCATGCCGGACCGGCCGCGGCCGCCATGACAGTGAAACAGAACGCGGCCACCCGCATCGAGGACCGCATGGACACGGTCTGCCAGCGCGTCCCAGTCCACCTGTTGTGCCGGGCCCGGAACGTCGAAGTCCCGCACGGCGAAGTTGCAGCATGCGATCCCCGATCGGTCGAAGGCCCCTGCAAGATCGGACACGCCCGCCTGCTTGTTTTCTTCCGGTTCCGTAAGGGAAACCACCAGGCCGGGATCCCAGGCGGCAATCTTTTCTACATCGCGGTCAAGCGCGCCTGTCCGGCCGGGCAGGGGACACAGCCCGAGCACTGCTCCA
Source organism: Pseudomonadota bacterium (assembly GCA_038745065.1). Taxonomy (GTDB): domain Bacteria; phylum Pseudomonadota; class Alphaproteobacteria; order Rhizobiales; family JANQQB01; genus JANQQB01. The sequence goes on from JBCDLT010000018.1 coordinate 2,053, forward strand.
TCGACGGTTTCCAACGTCCAGATGTCGAACGGGTTTTTCATGGCCTGCCAAATCGGCTCGCCATGCGCTAAACCGAATGCGCAAACCGTATGGCGAGGAGATACAGCATGCTGAAAGTCTGGGGACGGCGCAATTCCAGCAATGTGCAAAAGGTCATGTGGCTCATCGGCGAGTTGGGGCTCGACCACGAGCACATTCCGGCCGGCGGCTCTTTCGGTCTGACCGAAACGCCGGAATTCCGGGCGATGAACCCGCATGGCCGGGTGCCGGTAATCGACGACAACGGCACGGTGGTCTGGGAATCCCAGGCGATCCTGCGCTATCTCGCTACACTATCTGCGTCCCCGCCGCTCTGGCCGGAAACGCCTGGCGAAAGGGCGCAGCAGGACCAGTGGATGGACTGGTCGGTGCAGACGCTGCAGCGCGATTTCCTGATCGGTGTCTTCTGGGGTTTCTACCGGACGCCGGAAGCCAAGCGCGACCAGCATGCAATCGAGGCCGCCGTTGCCACCTGCACGCGCCATTTCCAGCTTCTGGACACGGTGCTGGCCGACAGGCCGTTTATGAGCGGGTCGGCGTTCGGGCTCGCCGATATCGTCGTCGGGTCCAATCTTTATCGCTATTACACGCTCGACATCGATAGGCCCGCCGTGCCGAACGTCGAGGCGTGGCGCGATCGCATCGAAAGCCGCCCGGCCTACCGCGACCATGTCATGGTCGATTACTCCGAACTTTTCGGCCGCCTCTCATTCTAGGGTGGTCGAGCGGCCGTTCTCACTGCCTTCCCACGCCGATCCGCCGCCGATCTTTTCCAGCAGATAGTCGATCAGAACCCTGACCTTGGCGGACAGCACATTAGTCTTGGGATAAACCAGCCACAGCACGGACTGGTCGTCGACGATGTAGTCGGGCAGCACGCGAACTAGCGAGCCGTCTGCGATTTCCCGGTGCACGCACCAGAGCGCGTTCACCGAAACGCCGGCGCCAGCCAACGTTGCCAGTTTTTGACTGAGCCCGTCATCGACGATCAGGCGACAATCCGCTTCGCGCGGATCGAACTCGCCGGAACGCCCGTCCGCGGCGCGAAGCGGCCTCGGCGTCTGATCCTTGAAGGCAATCGCCCGGTGTCTGCAAAGCGCTGCCGGATCTTCCGGCATCCCGTGTTCTTCAAGATAGGCCGGTGACGCGCACAGAATGCGCACATCATCGGCCAGTTTGCGTCCCTTGAAACTGCTGTCCTCGAGCGCCGTGTTTCGCAACGCGAGATCGAATCCGCCTTCGATCAGATCAAACCGGGCATCCGACAATCGAAGATCGAGCGACACGCCCGGGTGGCGCTGGAGGAAATCGGGAAGGATCGGGGCAATGTAGAGCTGCGCAAACGTGCTTGGCGCCGCGAACCGCACAATCCCGGATGCCACCGGTCGGCCCATGCCGAGGGCCGCGCGGGCGGCATCTTCCTGCGCCAGGATTTCCCGTGCGTAGGGCAGGAATTCCGACCCTTCCAGCGAGAGCGAAACCTTGCGTGTCGAGCGGTGCAGCAGATCCGCGCCGACCGTGCGTTCCAGTTTGGCCAGCCGGGCGCTCGCGACAGCCGGTGCAAGACCAAGCTGGCGACCGGCGGCGCTGATGTTCAGAATGTCGGCCGCGAGAACAAAAAGACGAAGCGCATCGGTATCCATCAATTATATCCATTTTGCGAATTCTGAAGCTAAAAATACGCAATTTATTCCGCGCATGAAGCAAATATATCCGAGTCCGTAGGCGAAGCCGCCCCGGCCTCGCGGACAAGCGGAAAAGGCACCGGCGGATCACGTCGGCCGAAGCACGGTGTTCGACGACTTGGCCCGTCGACGACCGGTAGTTCCTCTAAACCAATCAGGAAAAGGACCCAAGCCATGGCCTATTATTCCGTTCTCGCCGTGACGCCGACAAGCCAGGACTGGATCCCCGACTATATCGGTCCCGCCAACGCGCTCGTTGCGGAACATGGCGGCAAATACCTGGCCCGCACGGCCAACCATGAACAGATCGAAGGCGAGGAACAGCCGGCCGCATTGCGCATCATCATTGAATGGCCATCGAAAGAGGCGGCATTGAACTTCATGAAGGATGAGCGCTATGTGCCGCACTTGCAGGCCCGCACGGCCGGGTCGGACAGCCGGCATTTCCTGGTCGAGGCGAAGGACGATCTCGCCTGACAAAGAACCGCATGAACAGCCAGGTCCCGTTTCGGAGCGCATGCTATCCGGGACCGGCAAAGGATCACCGGGCATCATGCTGAAACCGCACGAGTTTTCAACGATCAACAAGGCCTATGCGGACGTCTTCAAGCCGGACCGGCTGACCGTCGGTCTGGTCGTTCCGATCGAAGCCTACCCTCGATCGGCGACACCGACGATGGCGCGGCATCTGGAACACGCGCAACTGGCCGATCACCTGGGCTTCAAGGCGCTGTGGCTGCGCGATGTGCCCTTCAACGTGCCGTCTTTCGGCGACGCCGGGCAGATGTTCGATCCGTTCGTCTATCTCGGTCACCTCGCGGCGCGGACCGACCGCATCGCGCTCGGCGTAGCAAGCATCATCCTGCCGCTGCGCCACCCGGCACATGTTGCAAAGGCCGCCGCCACCGCCGATGTGCTGTCCGGCGGCCGGCTCCTGCTGGGAGTGGCATCCGGCGATCGTCCGGAGGAATACCCCGCGCTCGGCATGTCCTATCCCGATCGCGGAGCCCGGTTCCGCGACAGCGTCGATTACATCCGGGCGATGGCCGACACCGCGCCGACATTCGCCACCGCCCAGGGGGCATCCGACGGTGCCATGGACATGTTGCCGAAACCGACCGGGGGGCGGCTGCCGCTCCTGATCACCGGCGGCTCGCAGCAATCGCCGGATTGGGTCGCGGAAAACGGTGACGGGTGGATGACCTATCCGCGCGGCAGCGCGGAGCAGGAAAGGGTGGTCGCCGACTACCGGGCCCGGGTCGCGGAGTTTGGCGGACCGGACAAGCCGGTCATGCAACCGCTCTATGTCGATCTCGTTGCCGACACGGATGCCGGGCCGCGTCCGCTGCATCTCGGCTTTCTGTCAGGCACCGGCTTCCTGAGGCGCTATCTGAGCGAACTGGAAGCGATCGGCGTCAACCACGTGGCGCTTAATCTGCGTTTCAACGAAGCCGACATCGAGACCACGATGAAACTTCTGTCCGACGAGATTCTTTCCGATTTCACCGTTTGAGGGTCCTCACATGCAAAAGACCATTCTGATTACCGGCTCCACTGATGGCATCGGCCTCTTAACCGCAAAGATGCTGGCCGACGACGGGCATCGCGTCTTGATGCACGGGCGGAACCCCAAAAAACTCGATGAGGCGATGAATGCCGTCGACGGCAAAACCGAAGGGTATGTCGCCGACCTGTCCCGGATCGCTGATGTGCATGCCCTGGCCCGTGACGTGGCGGCGAAGCACGAGACCCTCGACGTGCTGATAAACAATGCCGGCGTCTTGAAGACGCCGCAAACAACCACGCCCGAGGGGCATGACGTGCGCTTCGTTGTCAACACGCTGGCGCCCTATGCCCTCACAAGGGAACTGCTCCCGATCATGAAATCGGACGGGCGCATCATCAATCTCTCCTCAGCTGCGCAGGCCCCGGTCAACATTGAAGCGCTCCGCGGCAACGTCCGCCTTTCCGACATGGAGGCCTATGCGCAAAGCAAGCTTGCCATCACGATGTGGTCGAAACTGCTTGCCGACGACCTGCCGAACGGACCGATGGTTTGTGCGGTGAATCCCGGCTCCTTACTTGCAAGCAAGATGGTGAAGGAAGGCTTCGGCGTAGCCGGAAACGACCTGAAGATCGGCGCCCACCTGTTGTGCCGCGCCAGCCTATCCGAGGAGTTTGCGACCGCGGGCGGGAGGTATTTCGACAACGATGCCGGTCAGTTCAACAACCCGCATCCCAACGCGCTGGACCGGGCGAAATCGGAAAAGGTCCTGGTGGCGATTGAAGAGGTGCTGGCTGGCTTGGAGGACTGAGGGAGCGCCGGACATTTTACGGTCCGCTTTCTGCAGGCTCTAGATTTCTATCGCTCTACTTTTCATTCATCGCCTTAGGGAGACTTCCGCGCCGTGACACATGCGAGACGCCCGGCCGGGCCGGGCGTCAGTTTTAGTGTTTGGACCTGCAATTGGGGATCTCAGAGGCTGAAAATGAAGTCAGTGTCGCCCAACGCAGTCTGACCTTCGACGATGATCACGAAATCCGAGTTGATGTCGAGATTATAGTCCAACGGATCCAGGATCGGGTCGCCGGAGGCGTCGGAATCGAAGAAGTCGATGATCGTGTCGCCACCGCTGACCGTGACCCCGTCATCGTCGTCGTCCAGTACGCCGTCGCCGTCGCTGTCAATTGCGTCGAAGTCGAGCACGAAGTCGATCTCATTGAAATCGATCAGCGCGATCTGGTCTCCGGGTCCGAAATTGCTGATGGTATCGGTGCCGAGGCCCGGATGTTCGGGGCCGTTCAGTTCGTCGGGGTCGGCCCGGAACACAAAGATGTCGTCGCCGCCGCCGCCGAACAGCAGGTCGTCGCCGTGCCCGCCCTCCAGTTGGTTGACCGACCCGGCCTCGAAGCCGATGGCATTGGCGCCCTCGGCGTCGACCACTGAATCCGGCGCAAAGGCCCAGATCTCGTCATCCTGTGAGCCGCCGCGCAACGTGTCGCTGCCGCCGCCGCCATAGAGGACGTCTTCGCCGTTGTCGCCCTCGACCAGGTCGCGGTCGGCGCCGCCGCTCATTGTATCATTGCCAAGCTCGCCATAGAGCTCGTCCGAGCCCTCGCCGCCGCGCAGCAGATCGTCATCGGCACCGCCCTCGAGCGTGTCGGCTTCGGCGCCGCCCTCAAGCGTGTCCTCGCCGTCGCCACCCATGATTTGGTCCTCACCTAGGCCGCCTCGAACAACATCGTCACCGTTGCCGCCATCGAGCGTGTCATAACCCTCGCCGCCATAGACAACGTCGTTGCCCGAACCGGCGAAAATGTCGTCGTCGCCGTCATCGCCATAAAGCCAGTCGCGATCGCTGCCGCCGTCGATTTCATCGTGGCCGTCGCCGCCACGGATCACGTCGCGCCCGCTGCCGCCCTCGATCGTGTCGTGGCCAGTGCCGCCGTCGATGGAATCCGCGCCCGTGCCGCCATCGATCTCATCGTCGCCCGCACCGCCGACAATCTGATCATTGTGACGGCCGCCGTTCAGCACATCGTCGCCATCGCCGCCATCAAGAAAGTCGCGGCCATTGCCACCAAGGAGCGTATCCTCGCCAGCACCGATGCCGCCGGTCAGGTAGTCATGGCCATTCCCGCCCCGAAGCACGTCGTTGCCAGAACCGCCATCCAGCCGGTCATTGCCGCCATCGCCCCACAGGCTGTCATCTCCCGAGACGCCGTTCAGCTCGTCGTCCTGCGCGCCGCCATACAGCATGTCGTTGCCCGAATTGCCGACGACCAGATCCTCGCCGTCGCCGCCATAAACGGTGTCGTTGCCGGATTCTCCGAAGAGCCGGTCATCGCCGTCTCCGCCATAGATCAAGTCATTCGACGACACCCGGGTGAACACCGGGAACTCGGCCATGAAGGCAGTCACGGACTGCAAGTCAGACGCGTTTGAACCCCGGGCAAAACCCTGTTCGAAGCCGCCGGGGAAGACAGGGCCGCTGGGTCCCGTCTGGTCGCCGTAAATCACGTCGTTGCCCGTGTTCCCGCGCAGAGTGTCGGCGCCGCTACCGCCATAAATCGTGTCATGTCCCGCAAGGCCGCGCAGAGAGTCGTTCCCCGCTAATCCACGGATCACATCCGATTGCGAGGTTCCATCAAGGACATCGTTGCCCGCTGTGCCATTAATTGCCATTTCGAAATCTCCAATGATTTGTTTGCAATGCCTGCCCGACGACGCCGATGCGCGGCGCCGGACGATGGCAGTGAATATCTTGCGGGGGCGTCAGACCGACGTCAGGCCAGCGTCAGGTTGCTGTCCGGCGGGACAAAAAAATTTCGGCGCCGCCATTTTTTAGTGAGAAAAGCTATGTATGTGTAAGTAAACGGACCAACTTAGACTTGACCTAATGCCCGAACGACACGGAACATATTTGGTGGTGCGCCTGTTCGGCCCTTTTTTCATTAGCCTGTCTGATGGGGCGCCGTTGAGAATTCCGGCTGGGCGCCAAAAAACACTGATGGCGCTGCTGGCGTCGGCGCCCGACATGCGCCGCAACCGGGCCTGGCTTATCGACAAACTCTGGTCCGACTGCAGCCCTCAGCGAGGGCGCGCCAATCTCCGGCAGCTTCTCTACGCGATCAAGCAGAGTTTCGGCGACGCATTCGACGACCTCTTCGAGGTTGCAACCGACACCGTCGGATTCAGGCCAGGCCGTATCGAACTGAGGGGCAGTCCGGAGGACGGCGAACTGCTCGAAGGCTTCGACATGGGTGAAGAGGGGTTCGAGGAATGGCTGCGGGATCAGCGCGCGTCGGGCGAGCGCGCGGTCGCAAGATTTGTCAAAGCCGCGCCTGCGGACCCGCAGGTGCTCATGCCTCGTATCGTTGTTCTGCCATTCGGAGAAATTGCGGAGGACGACCGGCGCGGCATCGGTGATGCGATGGCACATGAAATCACTTCCGGTTTTGCGCGGTCGCAACTGATTGACGCGATCTCGCATTTCTCTGCGCGCACGGTTGCCGGGGTGCCCGGCACCTTTGAAGAAGCGGTCGGGCAACTCAATGCGGATTATGCGGTAACGGGTCAGTGCAGGCTGCTTGACAACACGCTGACCGTCAGCGTCGCCCTCAATGACATGAGCGATCGCCGGGTGATCTGGTCGGAATCTCACCGGATCGGGTTTCAAAGCTTCCTTGCAGGAGACGAGTCGCTGGTCGGGCAAGTCGTCGGAGGGGCCCTGAGGCTCATCATGTCGAGGACGGTCGCCGCCAATTCAACGAAACCAATTCCGGAAATGAAGGCGCACCGATTGATGATATCGGGCGTGTCGCTGATGCATTCATTCGAACATCAGCATTTCCAGCGCGCCGAAGACCAGTTGCGGGAGCTCGCACGGCGCTGCCCCAACCGGTCTGAACCGCTGGCGTGGCTGGCCCAGTGGCATTTGCTGCGTATTTTCCAAAAGTGGAGCCCGAACCCCGCCGAGGATCAGCGCCGGGCGCGCGACACCGCCGCAAAGGCGTTGGATCTCAACCCGTCCTGCCCACTGTCGCTGGCGATAGACGGGAACATCTACACAGTTCTCGATGGGGATTTTACCAAAGCAGATCGACGGTTTTCTGCATCGCAGGGAATCAATCCCAGCAGCGCGATGACGCATCACCTGGCTTCGGTGCTGGAGACATTTCGCGGCAACGGGACAAAGGCCGTCAAATTGGCGGAGCGCGGCTATGCCCTGTCGCCGTGCGATCCACGGCAGCCGTTTTTTCAGACACTGAGCGCGGGCAGCTATGTCGTCGGCGGCCAATACCGGAAAGCCGTTGAAATGGCCGAGGCGTCGCTGCGGATCAATCCGCGGCACCTGTCGGCACATCGATGTCGGGTGATTGGCCTGCAACTTGGCGGACGCGGCGCGGAAGCCCGCGCCGCTGCAACCGAACTGCTGCAAGTCGATCCGGGCATTACCGTCGCGAACTATCTGCGGGATCATCCGACAGGTCAGAGCGATCTGGGCCGAAAGCTGGGCAGAGCATTGAGAGAGGCCGGCATCCCGAACACCTGAATTTACAAACGAAGGAATACTAAAATGCCAATTCTGCAATCCCTTCAGAGCCTCCAGTCCCTTCAGTCACTACAATCCCTTCAGAGCCTTCAAAGCCTTCAATCGTTGCAATCGCTTCAAAGCCTTCAGAGCGCAGGGGCGAGCCCCATGGGGCTGCTGACGGCCCGGGACGGGGTTGTGGGCCCGTGGCAGGGCGCCGTCGCTCCACCCGTCCGGCCGCCGGCGGCGCCGGAGAATTTGCGTGCATATCCCGATTGGTGCCGCCAGGTCGCGCTCAGCAACGAAATCCTCTCGCGCCTGACCTACAGCTTCGAGCCTGCCGACGGCATGGCCATGGTGCACTTGCTGGACTTCAGCAGACCAGGACAGATTTCCTCGGCCCCGCTGGTGCAACTCATTGCACCGGATCCCGAGGATTTCGTGGTGCAGACCCGGATTGTGCACGATTACGCTGATCTGCGCCCGGACCGGATGGGCGAGATCTCCGATCAGGTTGAGGGCACGCTGGACTATTTCGCCAGGCTTCTGCCTTTCGACATGGCGCGGATGCCCCTTACCATGAACCTGTTGGGTCTTGCGCAGGATTGTGCCCTGCATGCGGCGCAGCATTGCAAGCATCTGCTTGCTTGCCGGCGTCCCGATGCATTCTCGGCGCAGATACAGCCGATGATCCCGACACCCGGGCACAGCGCCCTTCCCAGTGGTCATGCGACCGAGGCCTTCACCATCGCCGAAACGCTTCGCCGGCTGGTGCCGGGCGAATTCAGTGCCGAGGGTCTCGACCAGAAACTGATGCAAATGGCAGCCCGGATTGCCGTCAACCGGACCGTGGCTGGGGTTCATTTTCCCGCGGACAGTTTTGCCGGCGCGATGCTGGGCTTCGCCGTGGCGGATGTGATCGCGCGCCGCGCAGGCCAACCCGAAGATATCCTTCCCGTTCTGTTTGACGGGCGGGGTATCGGGCATGCCGATTTTCACATGGCGCGCGTCTGGCGAGACGGCGCCCGGCAGGACTTTGCGACCGATGACGGCGCTGAAATCACCCGGTTCGGCCGGGATGCGATTGCAACGGACACGTCGGGCCTCTTGCGCTGGCTCTGGAGCGAGGCCGTCCAGGAATGGAGGCGCTGACATGGGGTATGAATGGAAATCCGAGGCGGAACTTCAGATCTCAGCGGCCGTTCTGCCAACAAGTCCACATCCTGCGCTGGAGCCAATAAGCGCCTGGTTTTTTCGCCACGGCAGCCCGCTTCTGGTGACGGGCGGGCTGACCGAAGGCGTCTCGCTTTATTCCATGGCAATCGATGGCGGCGGGTTCAACGCCTCCGCTCCGGACGCGTTCAAAGCCAGGGAGCTGTCGAGCCTTGGCCCCAAGACATCGCTGGGCCATCTCTTCAGCCGCGCCTTCCTGGATCCCCTGCTGGAAAAGATCGCACCCAGCATTGCAGACCCGACCGTCTTTGTGCTGCCGGTACCCACCGACGGCATCCTCAGCGATTCGGTGCTCCAGGTACGCCAGAACTTGGGTGATCCACCCACCGATCGACCCCCGTTAGACGAGCGCCCTCCGCCAAAGGCGATCATCGGCATCATCGATCACGGCATCAACTTCTTTCATCATCGCTTTCGCCTTGGTGCAACTGGCAGCCGGGTGGCTTTTGCCTGGGATCAGGGGGCACCGCGCGATGATCACCTGCCATTCGGAGCCGAATGGCATCGCGGAGCGATTGAAGCGGCGCAGGTTGCGGCTGGGGACGACGAAGATGCGTTGTTGCGTCAGATCGGAGCGGATTTCGAACGCCCGGGCCTTCGCCCGCTTGCACAGCGCGCAAGCCACGGCACTCACGTACTTGACCTTGCCGCCGGCATGGACCCGCAAGATCCGGAAGGTGCAAGTTTTCCGATCATAGCCGTGACACTTCCACCCGAAGTGACGCGCGATACCTCGGGTTCCATGCTGGCGCCGCCATTCGTGCTAGGGCTGGAATACATCCTTGACCGGGCGCGCACCCTGACCGAGGGCCTTGAGGAAGTTCCACAGGTCTTCGTCAACTTCAGTTTCGGCCTGTCAGGGGGGCCGCGCATGGGACGCCATCAGCTCGAACGCACTGTGCATCTGGCGGCGGCTCGTCATATGGAAATCAGCGGTGCCGAGCAGCCGCCGGTGGTTGTTGTTGCGGCCGGCAATCGCAACCTGGCCCGAGGCCATGCGCAAAGTGCCCCTTGCGGGACCAGGCTATCGTTGATCTGGCATACCCAGCCGGCAGATCCGACATCGAACTTCCTTGAGATACGCGTCGTTACCTTGGAAGGAAACATAACCGCGCTGGACCTGGGCTTGACGCCGCCGGGGCACGCGGAGGCCCTGAACGTGACGCTCGACGTGCCGCCCGACGACCCGTCCGGAGGACCGCAATTGCTGGGTCTGAACAACGACTTCATAGGCCGGGCATCCCTGCGCGCCGTGTCCGATTGCGTGACGATACTGACGCTCGCCCTGGCACCCAGCGATCCGGGACCAACCGGTGGCCCGTCGGCGCCTGCCGGCGACTGGCGGGTGTCGGTCGAGACACGGGGCGCAATGCCTGTCCGGATTGACGCTTACATCATGCGCGATGACGTGCCCCATGGATTTCGTGACATCGGGCGGCAGAGCTATTTCGTCGACCCCGCCTATGCCGACCGGGACGATTCCGGCCGACTTCTCACCGAAGATCCTGACGAGCCGCAAAGTGTGATCCGGCGTTCCGGCGCCCTCAATGCAATCGCAACAGCTGGCGGCGAGCGCGAAACAGATCGAGGCCTTTGGGTTGTCGGGGCCTATGTCGGACCTGAGGCATCCGGTGAACTGTGCGCAGCAGATTACTCGGCAGCCCCGCTGTCGGACACCAACGAACGCATCGACTGCAGCGCACAAGGAGATCAATCCAAGATCCTGCCCGGCATTCCGGCCGCTGGCACGCGGTCCGGCACGCGGGTTCGAATAAACGGCACGAGCATCGCCGCACCGCAACTGATCCGGCATCTGGCCATGGGGCAGGGCAGCCTGAAACCGCCTCCGCCAGGCGCACCGGCAGCCAGGATCGGAGAGACTGTATTGTATTTGGAGGACTGAGCCGGAAACCGACGTTTCGGCTGTCACGATATCCTCACGGTGATCCGCCCGGTTGAAAATCGGTCGCAGCCACCTCCGATGTCAAAAGGCATCCTCGACGAGCAAGGATGAATTGCTCTCGCCGAACGGCCGTATCAACGTGTCAGTGCCGCCGAGCCCTTTGATGGACCTGTCCCGGATGCCTACGGCGCACTCACATGTATTGTTTGTAGTTGCGGAGACCGTTCGTTTTGGGCCGAAGCAACGAAGACCACACCAAATTGAGTCTCTGAAAAGCGCTCCAGGCGGCCAACTCTGACGATAGAGGATGGCTGGTCTGCGGCCGATTAAAGTCGGCCGTGAAAGCAAGCCGCCCCCGCGCCGCCCCCTAAAAAGTCGTGCAGCCTGAACCCCTGTCCTTGAACGCCGCCGGTGCGGCCGTATGATCGCCCGCACTCGACAGGAAACACGCATTCAGGGACATCATGTCAGACATCCTGACCGCCGATTTCAAGGCGGAACCGTATTGGTGGGAGGACGCGGCGCCGGTTGCCGCCTCCGACGGTGACCTGCCGCAGCGCACGGATGTGCTGATCATCGGTTCCGGTTACACAGGTCTGCATGCCGCTCTCCAGACCGCGCGGGGCGGGCGGGATACGGTGGTGATCGATGCCGAGGCCGCGGGCTGGGGTTGCAGCACGCGCAATGGCGGTCAGATCAGTACCTCCATCAAACCGTCGATCGAAGCCCTGACCGACCGGCACGGCGAGGCCATCGCCCACGCCATTCATCGCGAGGGCCACGATTCAATCGGCTTTGTCGAACGTTTTGTGCGCGATGAAAAAATCGACTGCGATTTCCGTACGGCCGGCCGGTTTTACGGCGCCCATTCGCCGCGCCATTACGACTGGCTGGCCGGCAAGTATGCAAAGAAGGGACCGCCCGGCCTCGAGGTCGAGGCGCATATGGTGTCCCGCTCGGACCAGCATTGCGAGATCGGCACAGACTCCTATTACGGCGGTGCTGTCATCCCGGCCCATGCCAACCTGCATCCGGCGAAGTATCACAGCGGCCTGGCGGAACGGGTTCTGGAGGCCGGCGCGCGCATCGTGCCATATTGCCGGGCCGAAGCGATCGACCGCGAGGCCGGCGGCTTCCGGGTACGCACGGCCAGGGGCACGCTCGATGCCCGAACCGTGGTGATCGCGACCAACGGCTATACCGGCCCGCTCACGCCCTGGCACCGGCGGCGCTTCATTCCCATCGGATCTTACGTGATTGCCACCGAAGAGCTTGAGCCCGCCGTCATTGACCGGCTGATGCCGACGGACCGCAACATCGTCGATACACGGCGCGTCGTGTTCTACTACCGGACGTCGCCGGACCGGAAGCGGATCGTGTTCGGCGGTCGCGTGTCGATATCGGAAACCGATCCGACACAGAGCGCCGGCCGCCTGCGCGCCCACCTCGTTCGGCTGTTTCCCGAACTGAAAGCGGTGCGCATAAGCCATTCCTGGATGGGTTTCGTCGCCTATACGTTCGATGAACTGATGCATATCGGCGAAACCGACGGCCTGCATTTTGCCGGTGGCTATTGCGGCTCCGGTGTCGGCCTGGCGAGCTATCTCGGCATGAAGCTCGGCAAACGCGTTCTGGGCGAACCGGACGGGGCAACGGCTTTTGCCGATATTCCGTTTCCAACCCGACCCCTTTATACAGGCAACCCCTGGTTTCTGGCGCCGACGGTGGCGGTCTACAATGTGCTGGACCGTTTAGGCGTCTAAGAAGAGGCGAGGAGAGTTGCGATGCACACGCTGCTTGTGCCGGTCGACGGATCGGTTCACGCGCAAAAAGCGCTTCAGGTCGCCTGCGACCTTGCCGAAAAGTATGGCGGCCGCATCGTGCTGCTGCACATTCTCGCCCGCCACAAAAAGGCGGCCGACCTTCTCGATCTGGCCGTAGCGGGACATTTCGAGCCGAAATTGCGGTCCGCGTTGAAACTGGCTGCGGACAAACAGGCCGATGTTCCGGACGCGGTTCTGACGCTGATCGGACAGAAGATCCTGGAACAGGCCGAGACCCGCTCCACGCGGCGCGGTATCGAGACCGAAATCCTGCCGGTCGACGACGGCGACCCGGCAGCATCCATCCTATTGGCGCAGGACCGCACGAAAGCAAACACCATCGTCATGGGCTGCCGCGGCGTCGGCACAACAGAGAACGAAACCTTCGGCAGCGTGTCCCGCCGGGTTTTTGCCAAGGCCTCCTGCACCTGCCTGTCGGTCAAGTAACCGGGTCTCGCAGCCAGACCTGATTGATTGCCGGATCGGTATCGGGACCTCACGGCCGCCCGCATGACCCAGGACCTCTGGCTGTGCAGCGATGCTCCTCAACACGTGTTGTCGGGCCATCCTCAGCGCTCGGACACGAGGTCGGCCAGTTTCATCCTTTGGATTTTACCGGACGGACCCTTGGGCAGTTCGGTCAGGAAGTGAATGCGGTCCGGTGTCTTGAAGGCGCCGAGCCGTTTGGCGCAGAGGGTAAGCAGGTCGGCCTCGGTCACGCCCGCATCTTCCTTCACCGCGACGCCTGCTTCGACCCGCTGGCCGTAATCCGGGCAGGGGCGGGCGAACGCCGCCGCTTCGATCACGGCGGGATGGGCGTAGAGCGCCTCGTCGATCTCGCGCGGTGCGATGTTTTCCCCGCCCTTGATGATGAGTTCTTTCAACCGCCCGGTGACAAAGACATAGCCGTCGACATCCATGCGTCCGAGATCGCCGGTCCGCAACCATCCGTCGGCGGTCAGGGCGGCCTGTGTGGCGTCCGCGTTTTTCAGATAGCCCGCCATCACGTTCGGGCCGCGCACGAGGATTTCGCCCTCGGTGCCCGCCGGCACGGGCCGCTGCGCCGGGTCGGCGATGATGACGTCGTTGCCGTAGGCAATGCCGGGCGATCCGATCTTGCGCGCGCCCGGCGGCAGCGGGTTGGACAGGATCTGTGCCGCGGTTTCCGTCAGGCCCATTGTTTCGACGACCGGTATCCCGAACCGGTCTTCGAATGCGGTCTGCACCTCCGGCGCGAGCGGCGCGGATGCCGAACGGGCGAACCGCACGTTTTCCAGTCCGCGCCGGTCTCCCTGCGCCTGTTCGGGGCCGTGAAGCAGATAGGAAATCTGGGTGGGCACGACGCTGAACCAGGTGCATTGATGCCGGCGGACCATGTCCCAGAATCCGGATGCTGAAAACCGTTCCGGCATGATCACCGAGCCGCCGGAGACCAGCGGTGCCAGGAGCGTCACGCACAGCCCGTTGATATGGTAAAACGGCAGGACGCAAAGGGCGCGGTCTTTGTCCGTCAGCCGATGCGCCTCTGTTGGCGTTTCGCCGCCCGCAACCAGATTGGACTGGGTCAGCCGCACGCCTTTCGGCCGCCCGGTTGTGCCGGACGTGTACATCAAGAGGCCGTCATCGGCGGCCGCCGGCGGGCCCGGCAGTGTGGCATCGGTACCGTCCTCGAGCAGCGCCGCGGCGGAAACGATCCCAAGCGCAACCTCGCCTGTCGCCATCGCCTCGCCCAGCAGGGCCTCGTGCACTGGCTGGCTGATGACGGCGCGGCTTTCGGAATGCTCCAGCACATAGCCGATCGTCGCCGGTCCGGCGACCCGGTTGACGGCGACCGCCCGGTAACCGCCATAGAACAGGCCGAGCAGAACGCATGCTGCGTCCGGCCCGTTTGTGAGGGCGAAGGCGATGGATTCGCCTGGTCTGTATCCAAGCCGCAAGAGCGCCGCAGCGACCCGCCTTGCTCGGTCACGCACGGCACCGTAGGTCAGAACCGCGCCGTCCTGCGGATTGATGACGAACGGCGCATCCGCCGCAGCCGTGGCCCGATGGTCCAGCACGGCACGAATTGTCCGTGCGACATCGCTCGGCATGAACGGCGCGGCCATGACGCGTCAGGTCCCCGCCGCAGCCCAATACTCGGCAAACACGTCCTCAAGCCTCGGTTCGTCCACCGGGATCGGGCGCACGATGCGGGTGACGTTCATGAAATGCCGGTAGTGCAGATTGTCGTCGATCGAATTGCCGCCCCAGGACCCGCACCCCATGGAGAGCGAAAACGGCATGCCGTTTTCGAACGATCCGCCAGTCGCAAAACAATGCGCCTGGTTGACGATCACCCGGCAGGTCGGCAGCTCCTGGCCGAGTTCACGTGCCCGGCTGTCGTCGGCC
Source organism: Pseudomonadota bacterium (assembly GCA_038745065.1). Lineage (GTDB taxonomy): Bacteria > Pseudomonadota > Alphaproteobacteria > Rhizobiales > JANQQB01 > JANQQB01. The sequence continues at coordinate 17,159 of JBCDLT010000018.1, forward strand.
GAATGCAGGCCGACCGAATGGCCGGCGCCCTGATGCGCCAGGATCCGGGCGGCGAGCTTCTTGGCCGCGGAAAAATCGGGTGCGCGATAAAGCGCAAGCACGAGCGAGAGCTTTTCACCCGATTCCGGCGCATCCGGACCGATCGCCTCGGCGGGCAGCGCAAGAAACCGGGCGCCGTCGCGATCGGCAAGCGCAAGGCCGGCCGTATCGATCACCGTGTCGATGTCCCGCGCGATCATGTGCCGGTTGAGATGCCCGCTCTGAAACAGCGCGTCTTTGAGCGTGTCGGCATTGCCCGCATCGAGGATCCGCCCGCCGGCCTCGGCAAGCGCGGCCGCAAACCGGTCGTAGACGTCATCGACCACGATCAGCGCATTTTCCGACGAACACGATGTGGCATTGTCGAAGGTTTTCGAGGCAGCGATCTTTTGTGCGTCCGCTGTAAGGTCCGCCGTCTCGTCGACGATCACGGTGGCATTGCCCGCACCGACGCCGATGGCGGGCGTGCCGGAGGCGTAAGCCCGGCGCACATTGTCCTGGCTGCCGGTGACGATCACCAGGTCGGCGCATTCCATGAGGCGTTGGGTACGGACTTTCGAGGAGGGGGCCGGGATCATCTGCACGAGGTCCCGGTCGACACCGATGCGGTCGAACTCCGCATGGATGGCCGCCAGCAGCCGCTCGGCCACGACAACGCCCCGCGGCGAGGGCGACAGGATGATGGCATTGCCGCATTTCAGCGCGTTGACGATGTTGTTGACCGGGGTCGCCACCGGATTGGTCGACGGCACGACGGCGCCGATCACGCCGATCGGCCGGGCGATCTCCGTCAGGCCTCTTTCCGGTCGTTCGTCAATGACGCCGCAGGTCCTGGCGGTCTTCAGGTCGCGCAGCAGGCCGAGCGTCTTTCGGTGATTTTTCGAAATCTTGTCGTCGACATTGCCGAGCCCCGTCGTTTCCACGGCAAGCGCGGCAAGCGATCGGTTGCGCGCCGGCTCCATCAGCGCCCATGCGGCAGCGGCGGCCGCCATATCGTAGCGTCTCTGGTCGGCGCCCGTCTCGAACCGTGCCTGGGCTCGGCGGGCGCGTGCGATCAGCGCATCGACTTCATCTATCTCGCGGTTCGTTTCGACCGCAACGGCGGGGGATTGGGGCACGGGGGATCTCCCTTTGGCGGGCCGAACCCTTTGTTCGGACTGCAGGCGCCACGGCATTGGCGATTTCGGCGAGTGGCGCGCAAGCAGCGGGCGCGGAAACGCTGCGCCGCATGATAGGCAAGATCCGGAAGGCGGTCTATGTTTGGTCTAGCGGTGTCGTCGAACCGATCGGGGGGCTCGGAATGTCACGCCTTTTTGCTTTCCTTGCTGTGATTCTTGCCGTGAACGGGATCGGAACCGGTACCGCTCGATCAGAGACATGCGACATCTACGAGAAGATGCAAACCAGCGCGTCCCTCATGATCCGGTTTTCCGAATGCCGGATCAAAAACGCCGCTTCCGACCCGACAGGCGATGCGGAAAAGCGCCACCTGCTTCTTTATGACGTCTTCATCAAGGCCTCGTCCTATTCGCTCCTGAACAAGGTGTTCTTCTGGTTGTCCATCCTGTTCGGCGTCAAGGTCCTGCTTTGGCCGTCCCTAAGCATTATCCTGAAAGACCGGCTTGAAACCTCGGAGAACTGGCACTGGATCCGATCGGCCACGGTCCAGACAACGGTCACCGGGCTGGCGGCGCTGATGTTTGCGTTTTATTCGCAATACAAGGACAAACAGACCCAGGCGGAGGGGCTGATGCGCCACGTGCTTTACTCCCAGGAAGCCACGCAGGAATTGTCGCAACGCGTGGCCGTCGAGCTCGCGCGTATCGATAGGGGCTTCAGTTTTTCAAGTGCCATCGGCATGGGCGGGGCGGATTCGGCCGGACCGGGATCTTCGTGAATCGCACGATAGGGCTCGGACACAGGAAATCAGGCAAGGACGCCGTTTTCCGATGACCCCATGCCGTGTTCGTGCGAGCCCAACAAAGGGCATTGCTGCCCCAACTTTCTATGGCAATATGCGCCGCAATCGGACCCGTGCCGAGCTTGAGACCGATCACAGGCACGCGGAACGAACGCCACGCAAAGACGCCGGAAAACCGGCTTCGAAACAAGGGAAAAGGAGACCCCCATGAAATCATTTGCCCTTGCCGCGCTCGCCCTCGGGGCGATGGTGTCGGCGCCGGTCCTGGCCGGCGAGGCGAAACTGCCCGGCCAGGTTTCCTGGACGGCCTACGGCACCGGTTCGGCCGGCTACAACCAGTCTGTCGCCATCGGCGGCGCGTTGAAGAACAAGCTCGGCGTCGACCTGCGGGTGCTGCCCGGCAAGAATGACGTTGCCCGGACCGAACCGCTGCGCCAGGGCAAGGTGCAGTTTTCAGCGACCGGCGTCGGCGGCTCGTTCATGGCGCAGGAAGGCGTCTTTGCCTTCGGCAAGAAGCGCTGGGGGCCGCAGCCGGTGCGCGTGCTGATGGCCAATAATGGCGGTGCGATCAACCTGGCTGTCGGCGTCGCCAACGATGTCGGCATCAAGGAATTCAAGGACCTGAAGGGCAAGCGCGTCGCCTGGGTCAAGGGTGCACCGGCGCTGAACGTCAACACGACCGCCTATCTCGCCTTTGCCGGCCTGACATGGGACGACGTCGAACGCGTGGAGTTCGGCGGCTTCACCGATTCCTGGAAGGGCATGGTCAATGGCCAGGTCGATGCGGCCTTTGCCTCGACCAATTCCGGCCGGGCCTATGAAATGGCGGCCTCGCCGCGCGGCCTGTTCTGGCCGCCTGTCCCGCATGACGACGCGGAAGGCTGGGAGCGTCTGAAGGCGGTTGCGCCGTTCTTTACGCCGAATGTCGCCAAGGTCGGCGCCACGATCGACGACGGACCCGGCTATGAGGGTGCCGGCTACGCCTATCCGGTTCTCATCGCGATGGCCGATCAGGATGCCGATCTCGTCTACAACATGACCAAGGCGATGGTCGATCTCTATGGTGAATTCGAAGGCAAGGCACCCGGCATCAACGGCTGGTCGATCGACAAGCAGGACACGCAATGGGTCGCCCCCTATCACGAAGGCGCCATCCGGTACTTCAAGGAAATCGGCAAGTGGAGCGATGAGGCTCAGGCCCACAACGATCGCCTGATCGCCCGTCAGGCCGCACTCGCCGATGCCTGGAAGAGCATGGACGGCGTATCCGATGCGGATTGGGATGCGACATGGTCGGAAAAGCGCAAGGCCGCGCTTGAATCCGGCGGCTTCGACGTCGTCTTCTGAGTTCGGACCGAGAACGGGGACAGGATCCCCGGCGCGTGGCGCGGTGACCGCGCCGCGCCTTTGGGTCGCAGTGCCGACGGGACTGCATCTGCCGCCTGCTTTCTGGGATTGAAGCATGTCGAACGAGCCGATCGCCGAGCGGGCGGCGCCTGCTTCCGGCGGGCCGCGTGTCCGCACTCCGGCCGGATTCTTCCGGGCCCTGTTCGCGCTCGGATCGTTGGTGGCGATCTTCCTGTCGATCCATCAGCTGTTCAACATTCAGCTTTTCGGCATCGTCCTGCTCGAAGGCCGCTATCTGTTTCTCCTGGCGGCCATTTTTCTGAGCCTGACTTTCCTGATCTTTCCGATCGGAAGCGTCGCCCGGTCCGCGGTGCCGCCCTGGTACGACCTTTTATTGGCGGCGCTCGCCCTCGGCGTCGGCCTGTATTTTGCCTCAATTGCCGAAATCAGCCTGGAAGAAGGGTGGGAATATGCAGCGCCTGAAACCGCGCAATGGATGGCGTTTGCCTATTGGCTCTTGATCCTGGAGGGGACGCGGCGCGCCGGCGGGTTTGTCATCTTCCTGATCGTCTTTGTCTTTTCGCTTTACCCGACCTTTGCCGGCCTGATGCCGGGTCCGATCTCCGGCTTCCAGCAACCGTTCTGGGATACGATTCCGTTCCACATCCTGTCATCGGAGAGCTCTTTCGGCATTCCGATGCGGGCATTCGGCAATCTGGTCATCGGTTTCATCATTTTCGGCGCAGCCCTGCAGCAGACCGGCGGCGGCGCCTTCTTCAACAATCTGGCGCTTGGCCTGGTCGGCAGCCTGCGCGGCGGCGCCGCCAAGGTCGCGATCTTTGCGAGCGGCTTTATGGGGTCGATGTCGGGCAGCGTCATTTCCAACGTGCTGACCACGGGCGCGGTCTCGATCCCGGCCATGCGCTCGACCGGATTTCCGCCGCGCTATGCGGCCGGCACCGAAGCCTGCGCCTCCACCGGCGGGGTGCTGATGCCGCCCGTCATGGGTGCAACGGCCTTTATCATGGCGTCGTTTCTCGGCCGGCCCTATTTCGAGATCGCGGTCGCCGCCGCCGTGCCGTCGATCCTTTATTATTTCGGCCTGTTCGTTCAGATCGATGCCTATGCCGCACGGGGCGGCCTCAAGGGCATGGCGCGCGAAGACCTGCCGAGCCTTAGTGAGACGATGCGCAAGGGCTGGTATTACCTGTTTGTCTTTGCCTTGCTGATCGTCCTGATGATGGTGATGCGGCAGGAAACCTGGGCGCCATTTTTTGCCACCGGCCTGCTCCTGATCATCAATCAGTTCTCTCCGTCCCACCGGCTCGACTGGAAAGGGGCGATCAACCTCGTGGTGGCGGTTGGTCGGGGTCTGTGCGAACTGGTGGCGGTCCTGCTCGGCATCGGCCTCATCGTCGGTGCGTTTTCCGCGACCGGCCTTGCCGGAACGCTCGTCAACGACCTTGTCTTTCTGGCAGGCGGATCGGTGTTCATGCTCCTGATCATGGGCGCGATCACAAGCTTTGTCTTCGGCATGGGCATGACGGTGACCGCCTGTTACATCTTCCTCGCCGTCGTGCTGGCACCGGCGCTGGTCAAGGCTGGCCTCAACGAACTCGCCGTGCACCTGTTCATCCTCTACTGGGGCATGGTCAGCTACATCACGCCGCCGGTCGCCCTCGGTGCCTTCGCCGCGGCAACGCTCGCCCGCACCAACGCACTCGCCGCTGGCCTGGAAGCGATGCGCCTCGGCAGCGTGATCTATGTCATACCGTTTTTCTTCGTCCTCAATCCCGCGCTGATCGGTGCGGGCGAGCCGCTGGAAGTGGCGGTCACTCTGGCGACCGCCCTGTTCGGGGTCTGGTTTATCGGCAGCGGCATGCAGGGCTACGTCGCCGGCTTCGGCCCGATCGTGCGCGGCGTAAAGGGGCTGATCCCCCGCATCCTGCTGGTCCTTGCCGGCCTCGCCTTCGCCGCCCCGGACGGCGTCATCGCCGGCCGCAGTCATTTGGAAATCTCGTTGATTGGCGGTCTGTGTGCCTTGCCGGTGCTGATCTATCTGAAGGTCACCCGGCCGCGGGCCGAAGCTGCCTGATGACATCGGCCGTCGTCGCGGTCCGGCCGAGCGGAACCGGAAGTCCTTTATTCCGCGTCACGCGTCAGCTCCGTGCCTGAACCGACACTGTTTCTCTCAACCATTGAGCGAAGGCCTTGGCTGCGGAATTCATGTGCGCACTCGTATGCAGGGTATAGCAGCCAACAAGCACGGCCGGTGCCCCGGGTAGCGCACACAAGCGGCCCGCGGCCAAATCATCTCGTATCATGAACTCGGGCGCCAACACCATGCCCAGCCCCGCGATGGCGGCTCTCAGGGCAACATCATCAAGATCAAAATGACCCTCGAACTGGAGCTCGAGCTCTGGCGTTTCGGTCTCCCCTAACCAGGCCTTCCAGTCCCAGTTGCTGCGCGTGCACTGCAGCGCCGGGATACGCGAAAGATCCGACCGGTCGTGTATGCGGGACAACAGGCTCGGGGAGAGGTAAGGCCGACAGTGATCTTCGATCAGGATTTCGGCATCCGGTCTTGCCTCGGTGATCGGGAAATAGGCCAAGACGATGTCTGCCTGTGCGCTTTGTTTCAGCCCGATCCCGTCATGCGTTTCGATCCTCACCGCGATATCCGGCCAGCGCTTTTTGAAGCCGCTCAGGAGCGGAAGCAGCCATCGGGTTGCCAGCGTGGTCGGAACTTGGACCGTGATCTCCCGCCCGTCTCCCAAGACGCCCTGGATCGCGTGATTGAGAACATTGAGACCGGACCGGGCTTGCCGAAAAAACGCCGCGCCCGTGTCTGTGAGGTGGATAGCGTTGTTGGTTCGCTTGAAGAGGTGCGCGCCCAACGAGGCTTCAAGATTCTTGATCTGACGGCTCACGGCACCGGGAGTTACGGCGAGTTGGTCTGCGGCAAGCTTGAAACTGCCGTGTTCGGCCGCGGCAACAAAAACGCGGATTGCGTTCAGGGAAATCTGATCGGGTTTCTGCATGAAATAAAGTCAATCAGATTGAGCATTTCTCGTTTGTTTTCTGACACGTGAACGAACTTACCTACACTATCTGACAAGCGAGACGTTTCGGTGCAACCCTCCCAGAACAACATGTCCGCGATTCTATGGGTATTGTTCAGCACGTTGCTGTGGACCATGATTTTCGCGGCCGGAAAATTCGCCGACGGCGGCATCGGATCGTTCCAGTTGACGTTTCTGCGCTATTGCGGTGCGCTGATCGCTCTCATTGCGTTGCTGCCGAGCCAGGGCGGTATCAAGGCGCAATACAGCAAACAGCCTTGGATGCATCTGGCTCGCGCGGTCTGTGGCTGTGGCGCTGCCGTTGCGATCACTTGGGCATCCGCGAACATGCCTCTCATCGATGCCACGGCCATTGGAATGCTCTATGGCGTGCTGGCGACACTTTTGGGAACTCTGGTCCTCAAGGAAAGCATCGGCCGCACGCGTTGGATCGCAATTGGTGTCGCGCTTCTGGGCGTGACGGCGGTCATGGCCAGCAAGGGGGCCTTCAGCACGGGTCTTGTCATCGTGCCGGCGATAGTGGCGTTTGCAAGTGCGGTGTTTTTTGCGGCAGAAGGACTTCTCATCGCCGTGCTGGGACGGTCAGAAAGGGCATTCACGGTCATGCTCTACGTGACCGTGTTCGGCCTCTTGCTGATGCTCCCGCCGTCCATTCTGGAATGGCGCAGCATCGGTCTCGGCACCGGGATAGCGTGCTTGCTGTTGGGGCCGTTGGGACTTGTCGCTCAGTATTGCACCATCCGAGGCTATCGGTCAGCGCCTCTCTCGGTTGTCGCGCCCGTGGACTATGCGTGGCTGCCATTCTCGGCCCTGTTGGGCCTCTTTGTCTTCAATGAAATGCCAAATGCAGGCACGTGGCTTGGCTGCACCTTTATCGTTCTTGGTGGCGTGCTCCTGACGCGTTCGGGGGTACAAAAATAGCGCTTTGCCGATTGCGACGAGGTCCGCTTTGTCGAACAATGCTCCAGCCCTTCAAAGACCGTTTCGTTCATTCCGGAGCTTTTACCGGCCCCATCTCGATGGGACCGTTCGTCCACGTCCTGACCGTTTGTAGCTATCTTCACGGACGTGCAGATATCGGACGATTGCCACGGCATCGAATTGACCACCGGAAAGGCGCGCCGCCGGAAAACCGTCTAAAATGGTCGTCACAGCCATGATGCGAGAGCTGAACGTGCCGGCAAACGCTCTTCTTAGAGACGACCGGCAATTTGGCGAAAGAGGTGCTTGATCCGAACAAATGCGCTGGCTGGCCAGGAGACCACTGCCAGCGCGACCCGCATTGCAGCGGACAAAAGGAAGCACCGAAAGCCGAAGCTGAATCGCGCGGCGGGTACGGTTCATGCGCCTATCTGTTCTGATGAGGCGCGTGCCATCACGCGTCAGTCTTCGTCGGCGATATCCATCAAATTTCTGATGTGTTTTGCGAAATACCACGTCGCAGGCACACCAAGAAGGCAACCGAGCAGGATCGAGAGGCCTGTCGACAGAATCGGTCCGCCGACCCAGCTTAGAATGAGGGCAGCAAAGAACACATTGACCGCAGCCGCCCCGGCTCCGAAGGGGTAGAGTGCCAGTGCAATTTGGCCTGTTGACCAGCCTTGCCGTTTCATCTGCGTGAGACCAGCCAATGAACCGCCGCCATGCTTACCAAGAGCAGGATACACGCCGAGGCGTACCAGAATTCCGCCGTTGCGGATTGCGCCTGCGGGATCGGCCTGTCGAAAGCTTCGGCGAGGCCGGACTCCAGGATGGAAATCGCCACGACTACGGAAATCAGGCGCATGTCACGTCTCCTGGGTGAGCGTGCGATAGATATCCGGCAGCGCACGCGTCAGGCGCTGCGGGTTTGGTAGCAGGGTGTAGCCGCCGCGGCCGAATATGCGGGCGAACCAATCCTGCCCGTCTTCATCGATTACGATGCCATGCAAGCTTTGCTGCATGGTGCGCGCCTCCCGTACGGCCCTGTGGCTGTCCTCGATTCCGTGCCGGCCTTCATAGTGATCGAGATCGTTGGGTTTGCCGTCAGTCAGCACAATGAGCAGTTTGCGCGCGCTTGTTTCCTCGTCCAATCGGGCGCTGACATGCCGGATGGCCGCGCCCAGACGGGTATAGTGACCCGGTTTGAGCGCGCCGATATTGGCGGTCACTTCCGCTGACATAGGATCCTCAAAATCCTTGCAGCGGGTGAGGAAAACACGGTCGCTCTTCAGCGAGGAAAACCCCCAGATGGCGAGCCTGTCGCCCGCCGCGCTGATGCCCGTGGCGAGCGCGGCCATTGTGTCCCGCGCCACGTCGATCACTGAGGTATCGCCAATTGCAGCCTCCGTCGAACGCGAAGTGTCGATCAGGAAGGCCACCGACACGTCACGGTCGATCTGACGCGCGGCCTGCCAAATCCTGTCGGACCCACGCCCCGTTGCCACCATGTCGGCCCTTGTCGTCAGGAGCGCATCGAGATCGAGTTCCTGCCCGTCGATCTGGCGGGCTTGCAGGATCCGTCGCGGGCGTAACGCCTCGAACTGGCGGCGCACTTCCCGCGCATAGCGATCGTTCGTTACGAAGGGTGCGCCTTCCGGTCGTGCAGGCGCGTCGAGGACACGGCAGTGATCCGCCATGTAACTGCGCGAGCGGTGGTTCCATTCTGGGTACGTAAAGGTGCCGGCGAGCGCTTCGTGATCCGCATCCGCCGGGGACAGGTCCAGATGCAGCCGCAGCCGCGTCGCGACCTTGCGGTCCTGCTTCGACAGGGTGATCTGGTCCTGATCGTCGGCGGCTTTACGGGCGTTTTCGTCATCGTCATCGTCGACGCTGCGATTGATGTTCATCGACTCGACCCAGGACAGGATGGATTCGAAGCGGTGAATGATGAAGCTGTCCTTTCGGTTGTGCTGGTCCTGGTCCTTCCGTTCACCCAGTTTGCGCCGGCTCAACGCCGCATCGGGAGGCGGCGCGGCATGGTCTGCCTCGGCCTCGGGTGCTGGTTTTCCGCCCCGTACCGGCAGTTCGAACCTCAGCCAGATCGGGACCGGTGCGCAGGGCATGTAGCTGCGCGGCGGGCTGCCCAGGTCGCTAAGCTTCGGGGTTGCGCCCAAGAGCTGATCGCGAATTGCCTCCTCAAGTGCGGCTTCTTGTGCCGGGCGGCGCAATTCGGGACGCGACCTGGCGCAATAGACCGCCATCTCAGCGTAGGCTGCCCGCAGACCCGGGCAGACCTTGTCGGCCGCCTCAGCCGCTGCGGCATTGGCACGGATCTGGGCGCAATCCTGGGTCGGTCCGACGCCGGCCAGGTCAAGCGTCGCGATATCCGTTTGCGCAGCGAGCGCTGTCAGCCAGAAATAGGCCGTGCGGTTCAATTCTCGATCAGGGAAGGCGTCCATCATCGGGGGCAGGGAGAGTTTTTCTCCATCGAACCGGGCCACCCACTCGCGATCCCGCTCGGCTCCCAGCTTGCGCTTGATCGGCCGGCGGTGTCTGACCAGCGTTGCCGCTGCTTCTCCCAGTTCCACACCCGTCGCTCCGCCGAGCGCGCGGAAGAGAACAGCGAGGCTCGAGCACACAGAGGCAAGCGCGATGCCTGCTTCAGGAAAGCGCATTCCCGCCCCGATCTCGCTGGCCATTTCGTGCCAGAGATTGCCAACAGTCTCCTCCGGCTCCATGAGATCGCGAAGGTGCATCTGACCTACCCGTAAATTGTGGAGATGAGATCGCGCAGCGATTGCTGCACTTCCGGTTCATCGCTCAACGGTTCTACGATGGCAGCCTCCAGCGCCCGATCCACGCCCATGCCACCTGACATCAGAGTTGCCGCGTAGATCAGGAGCCGGGTCGAGACACCTTCTTCAAGGTCGATGCCCGACAGGTTGCGGATATGTCCCGCAAGTCGAACCAGCGGCGCGACGCGTCCGGGTTCCAGAAGGCTTTCTCGGGCCACGACCGCAATTTCGATATCAGGCTTGGGGAAGTCGAAGGAGATCGAAAGGAACCGCTGCCGCGTCGACGGCTTCAGACGCTTGAGGACGTTCTGGTAGCCAGGGTTGTAGCTTGCCACCAGCATGAAATCGTCAGGCGCCACAAGCTCTTCGCCCGTGCGATCGATCATCAGCGTGCGACGCGTATCCGTCAGCGAATGCAGCACGACGGTGACGTCCTTGCGCGCTTCAACGACCTCATCAAGATAACAGATACCGCCTTCACGCACCGCGCGGGTCAGCGGTCCGTCGACCCAGACGGTTTCTCCCCCTTTGAGAAGGTATCGGCCGATCAGATCAGCCGCCGAAAGGTCGTCATGGCAGGCGACCGTGTAAAGCGGTTTGCCGAGGCTGCATGCCATATGCTCCACAAAGCGGGTCTTGCCGCAACCGGTCGGCCCCTTCAGAAGAAGGGGCAAACCGTTTTCGTGAGCCATCTCGAACAGGTCGCACTCGCGGCCCACTGGCTGATAGAATGGCAAAACTGGTTTGGTTGCGATGTTCATCGTTCACTCTGCCGGAACGGGATTGGCGGGACCGGGGGCAATGATCTCGTCCTTGCGCACGACCAGCAGCGAGTAGATGAACAGGAGCGCCCCGATCACGACCGCTACTCCCGACCCGAAACGCATGAGGTAGAAGATGGCGAGGTCGTCCTGAACGGTCATGTAGTATTCGCCGATGACGCGCTGCATGTGGGTCTGAATGGTGCCGGCAAAGGTGAGCACGAAAGTCATGAAGGCCATGCCACCGGTCATCAGCCAGAAGGATGCCATGTTCAGAACCTGGTTATACGGTGCGCGTTGCCGAAGCATCGGCATCGCATAGGTGAACACCGCGAGATTGAGCGCCACGTAAGCACCGAAGAACGCAAGGTGCCCGTGGGCCGCGGTAATCTGCGTGCCATGGCTATAGAAGTTCACCCCGTGCAATGTGTGCAGGAAGCCCCAGACACCCGCCCCGAAGAATGCGACGGTGCTCGACCCCAGCGACCACAGGAGTGCGGCTTTGTTCGGGTGGTTCTTCCGGCCCTTCCAGACCATGACGAAGGCAAACGACATCATCAGGAAGAACGGGATCACTTCAAGCGTCGAGAAGATCGAACCAATCCATTGCCAGTAACCCGGCAGACCGATCCAGTAAAAGTGATGGCCTGTCCCGAGAATGCCTGAAAACAGCGCCGTAGCGACGATGACGTAGAGCCATTTCTCAACGACTTCGCGGTCCACGCCCGTCAGCTTCAGGAGCAGGTAGGCCAGGATCGCAGCCATGACCAGCTCCCATGTCGCCTCCACCCAGAGGTGGACGACGAACCACCAGTACATCTTGTCGAGGCTGAGATTGTCCGGGTTTATGAAAGCGAAGACCCAGAGCAACGACAAAAGCCACAGGCCCATCAGCAGAACGTTCGTGATTGCAGTTTTCTTGCCCGCCAGAACGGTCATGGACACATTCAGGAGGAAGATCAGCGCAGCGACAAGGATGCCGAACTTTACCCAGAGGGGTTGTTCGAGAAACTCCCGCCCTCCGTGAATGCCCACCAGGTAAGAGCCCACCGCGCCAAGCGTTCCGACCAGCAGAATGATGAGCTGCACGTAGGCCAGTTTGGGCGACCAAATCTCGCGCTCGGACTCTTCGGGCAGCAGGAAGTAGGCGGCACCGAAGAAACCGAGAAGCAACCAGACGATAAGCGCATTCGTATGGATCATGCGGATCACGTTGAACGGCAGGATCTCGGACAGGAAATTGGGCGAGACATAGATCCAGCCGGCGAGAAGCCCGCCGAGGACCTGGACGCCGAACAGGGCCATGGCCGCGAGGAAGTACCAGAAGGCGATTTTTTGAGATTGATATTTCATGGGATTGCCCTTTTCGGCTCAGCCGGCGTCGTTGGGCGGCCAGCCCTGTGTGTCGGTCTGATCGGCCCAGCGCAGGAATTCAGCGAGGCCGCGAATGTCCTCGTCGGTGAAGTCGTAGCGCGGCATCTGGCGACGTCCCTCGATCCCGCTGGGCTGCGACTCGATCCAGGCTTTCAGGGTTTCGAAGGCACTTTCCGGGCTGTCGAGCACATCCCAGCGGGTCATCACATTGCCGAGCTCGGGTGCAAAATAAGCGCCCTCGCCGTGCAGGCTGTGGCAATTGATGCAGGAGCTTTTTTCCCAGACATGCTTGCCATGGATGACGGCTTCGCTCAGTTCCATGCCCGATGTTGATGTGTCGACCACGTATCTGTGGGAATGGATGGTCAAGACGACAAAGACCAAGACGAAGAAAATCGAGCCTCCGTAGAAGATGTTGCGCGCACGCGATTTCGTCAGAACTTCGGCCATTGGCTCGCCTCCGCAAACTCGGGATGACAGAAGTATAGCCCTGGGCAATGCGCGCGAATTTGTGCCAGCACAACGTCTGACCGTTTACCGGGAGTAGACTTTCAGTATGGAGAAAACGTCCGCGCGGCGCCCGAAGCTGGATGATCCAGATCTGCCTTTGGCTGACCTGATGACGCATTGGCCGGAAACGATACCGGTTTTCATGCGTCACAAAATGCTGTGTGTGGGTTGTCTGGTCAGCCCCTTCCATACGATCGTAGACGCATGCCGCTCGTACGATCTTGACGAGGTCGGATTGCTTGCCGAGTTGAAAGCGGCGACCGGCCCGAATCCGGTCAGGCCTGGCTGATCATCATCAGCGCATGGGGATCGAGCACCTTGATCCGTTTTCGTTTGCTCTGAACCAGTCCCTTTTTTTCCCAGGCGCTCAAGAGGCGGCTGACGGTGTGGAGCGTGGTCGCCGTCAATTCCGACAGGTCTTGCCGCGTAATCGGGAAATCGATCTCGATCCCGTCCGGCACCTTGCGGCCGGTCTGGTTGATCAGACGCAGCAGCGCATTGGCTACGCGTTGTTCGACCTGTTGCGTCGCCATCTCGACGACGCGATTGTTCATCTCGCCCAGGCGGTTTCCGATGGTTTTGTAGGTTTCGGTGGAAAAGCCGTCATATTCTGCAACGAATGTATCCCAAAGCTGCATCGGCCAGCTCAACACGATGGATTCGGTTGCCGTCATTGCAGTTGCCGGGTAGGTCTCCCTGCCGATTGCCTTGGCGAACCCCAGCAATTGCCCGGCGGGAATGTGGAGCGCCGTAATCTGCTCGCCCGTTCGCGTGATCCGGACCACGCGGACATAACCGTCAAGCAGCATATAGAAGCGTTCGGCCGGCGCGTCTTCTTCGAAAATCGCTACGCCGGCCTCATACCGGTGTGATCTTGCCTGATCCAGAATAGTGCGTATCTGGCGCCGCTCCAGTTTGGAGAAAGGTGGCAGATGCGTCAGCAGGCTTTCATCGAGCCGCGGCAGCGTCTTACGCGGTGGCAATTCGTTCATAAGACGCGTTTTGCCACAACATCCGGGTCCAATGCCATCACATATGGTCGTTTTGTGCGCTGCGAGAAATTGCGAGGAATTTGTTGCAACGCAACGTTTGTCTGTCGGGAAAGAGTATCCATTCAGTCGATAAGACATGAATGGAAAGGATAACGACGATGGTTCGCGCTGTGTTGGCAAGTATCGCGCTCGTGGCTCTGATGGGTGGCACAGCCTTAGCCGAGACCTTCGAAATCCAGATGCTCAACAAGGGCTCGGACGGTGAGCGCATGGTCTTCGAACCCGCATTTGTTCAGGCTCAGCCTGGCGACACGATCAAGTTCATCGCCGCCGACAAAGGCCACAATGCCGAGCTCAACAAAGGCATGCATCCGAAAGGTGTCGAAGTCTTCAAAGGCAAAATCAACGAGGAAATCGAAGTCACGCTCGATGTCGAAGGCGTCTATGGCGTGATCTGCAAGCCGCATTTCGCGATGGGCATGGTGATGACGATCGCCGTCGGCGACGTGGTCGCGCCCGACGACTTCCTTGAAGGCCGCATCCCGAAAAGGGCCAAGCAGCGCTTCGAAGCGCAGCTCGGCAATCTCTAACCGTATGAGAAAGCCGGCGGCCCAGCGCTCCGCCGGCGACCCTAGACCCGTGTGGAGGAGACTATGACCAAATTGAACAATCCCAGCCGATTCAACACGAGTCGACGCAATGTTCTGTGCGGCAGCATGCTGGCCGGAGCCGCTGCGATGACCGGGGCAGGTGCCCTATCGGCGCCGCGCGTGCCGAAGATGAATGCGATCAACGCGACATCGGCAAAGCTCTATAAGGCCGCCGAACAACAAGAAGCGGCAAGCAACGCCAAGCCGGCCGACCTCAGCGGCTACACCCGCGTCAAGCAGGAGCTCGTCGCGCCGCCCTTCGCGCCTGCCCATGAGCAGATTGCCATCGGTGGTCCGAAGATCATCGAGATCACCATGGATACGACCGAAAAACTGATGGTCGTTGATGAAGACAACGGCGCGGAGATCTGGGCGCTCACCTATAACGGTTCGGTTCCCGGCCCGCTGATCATATGCCACGAGGGCGACATGGTCGAACTGACCTTGCGCAACCCCGCTGACAGCATGATGGAACACAACATCGATTTCCACGCCTCGACCGGCGCATTGGGCGGCGGAGGCCTGACCCACGTCTTTCCCGGCGAAGAAACAGTGCTCCGCTGGAAGGCGACCAAAGCGGGATGCTTCACCTATCACTGCGCGCCCGGCGGAGAAATGATCCCCTACCATGTCTGCCATGGAATGAACGGGGCCATCATGGTTCTGCCCCGGGACGGTTTGAAGGACCGTGACGGCAATCCGCTGCGCTACGACTCGATCGCTTACATCGGCGAGCAGGACTACTACCTTCCTCGCGACGAAAACGGCGATTTCAAAACCTATGAAACCGCCGGAGAAGACTATTCCGACAGTATCGAGGCGATGCGCACGCTGGTCCCGACCCATCAGGTCTTCAATGGTGCCGTCGGTGCGCTGACAGGCGAGAACGCGCTGAAGGCGAAAGTCGGCGAGACAGTGCTGATGGTCCACAATTCGTGCAACGTTGACAGTCGTCCGCACTTGATCGGCGGGCACGGCAACCATGTCTGGGAAACGTCTTTCACTGACCCCGCGCTTACTGGTGTCGAAACATGGTTCGTGCGTGGTGGATGTGCTGCGGCAGCGATGTACACCTTCGAGCAGCCGGGTGTGTATGCCTATGTCAACCACAACCTCATCATCGGCGTACTTCTGGGCGCCACGGCCCATTTTGTGGTCGAAGGCCAATGGGACAACGACCTGATGGAGCAGGTCGTTGCACCGAGACCTTTCGAAACGTAGGAAAGGATGAAGTCCGATGCCTGCCGCCGTGACCACACCCCAAATCAGCAAAATGCTCCTGTGTCTTGTTGTATTAGGTCTTGTGGCGGGGGGTGGCGTCGGGGTTGCGCTCCTGCAGCGCGGCCCCGACCTCTCAGTGCTGCCGGAAATGGCACCTGAGGCGGTGACAATGCCTGACGGACGGGCGTTGTATGCGCAGCGCCACGAGGTGACGATCGCCGAGTGGAACAAATGCGCAGCTGATAGGGCCTGTGAACTGACGGTGCGGGCGCGACCGGATCAGGACCCAGAGACGACACCGGCAACGGGGCTGAGCTATCCGGATGTCCAGCAATATGTCCGTTGGATCAACAGAAAGACCAGGCACGAATTCCGCCTGCCGACAGCGGCGGAATGGTCTGCCATGGCCGAAGCCGTTTTGCCCGACGAGCCGGATCCGCTATTCACCGATCCTTCGCTGTCCTGGGCGTCCGCTTATCTGATCGAAGGACTGGCGCCGCGTGCCTTGAAGCCGCAAGGCAGTTTCTCGACATCTCCACAGGGCATTGTCGACTTGGATGGCAGCGTCTGGGAATGGACGATGGAATGTTATGCCGGTTCGGCAAATGTTGTCGACCCGGACCGGTGTCCCGCCTTTTTTGTAGGCGGGGAGCACGTGGCCGCAATGGCCTACCTTGTGCGCGATCCGGCACGAGGCGGGTGCGCAGTAGGCACGCCCCCGGCACATCTGGGTATGCGCCTTGTCAGTGACGCGGCGGTTTGGGCGCCGGACTGATACCAACGTTCATCTTCAGGTCCTGGTACGTCAACGAGCGGATTTGTATCGGTCTGATGGCGAATGATCGTGCCCGGGCTCACTTGCACGTTGCGCCTGGCTGCAATTCCAAGCCAGCAAAAGCCTTCCTATGTCTTCCACACTGAAAGTCCCTGGCGCCTCCGGGTTTCGATTTTCCCGATTCCAGGATGAGTTTGTCGGGCCTAAAAGCAATTTTCGCAACGAATACAGCGGTAACAGCTAAAAAATTATACGTGACTCAAAGTATTTTGAGTCGAACCTTTTTAGCCACACCAGGAATAAAACCCACTCACCAGCGTTTCACACAGCATGACGGTCGTGTGAACTGTGTTGTGCGTCACTTTGTTTCACCGTTTGCATGACCATCTTCGTCTTAACAAAGCGATTGATGAGGATCGAACGATGAAACAGACACTGAAAACGACCGTTGCGGCGTTGGGGTTGGGTCTTGCTTCCGTCTTCCTCGCTGGTGCAAGCCATGCCGAACCCGCGGCGACGCGGGCAGACGCCCAGATGGCGAAAGTCGCGCCCGCTGAAACGAAGGCCAGCCGGCACAACGTATCGGCCACGGATCGCGCGGCGATCGCCGATATCGTGGAGAGCCACGTCTGGGCCCTGTCCAACAAGCGCTCCGCACTTCTGCCGGATCAGGTTTCGCAGCGCTTCCAGCGCCGCTTCCGGGATCCCAAGGCCCTGATGGCCTACCTGGTCAAGACCCATGCACCGGTCGCACAGGCCAGCGAATACCGCCTCGGCGAACTGAAATTCGTCGGCAAGACGCCGGTCCAGACCGGTTTCCTGACCGACCGCAAGAACCAGATGTGGAAAGTCGCCTATGTGATGATGCGCGACGGCAAGGGCAAGTGGCGGATTTCCTCCGGCTTCATTGCTCAGGTTCCGGGCTTCCTGACCTGACCGGAGCATCCCGCATCGACCCACGAACAAAAGCCAAGACCCATTCCTCCCCAACCCGTTGCCAGGACCGGTTTCCCGCTGATCAAAGGGCTTAGACCCAAGGTCAGCGGGGAGCCGGTTCGGCGTTTAGGGGCAGAACCTTCTCTACGGTCCAAAACCGCACTTTCCAAACCCCTATCCGTCGTCCGCCGGCTCGACCGGCGGATCCAGGGTGCCGGGCGCTCGCGGTGGCGCCGCTGGGTCACCCGGTCAAGCCGGGTGAAGACGGTCGAGGAGGGGCGCTAGGCGGAAGGGGCATTCGAGCGCCCATCGCAACCAATCCACACACTCAGCCGTCACCCCCCGGGCCGTTGCACCATGTTGTTCGGCAGGTAGGTCGCAAGGTCCGGAAACAGGATCAGGATGAAGACCATCACCACCATGATGAGGAACATCGGCAGCGCCGCGCGTGCAATATAGTTCATCTCATGAGTGGTCATGCCCTGCAGGACGAACAGGTTGAAGCCGATCGGCGGGGTGATCTGCGCCATTTCGACGACGACCACGATGAAGATGCCGAACCAGATGACGTCGATGCCGGCCTGGCGCACCATCGGTTCGACGACCGCCATTGTCAGCACGACCGACGAGATGCCGTCGAGAAAGCAGCCGATGATGATGTAGAAGATCATCAGGGCAAGGATCAGGGTGGTCGGTGTCAGTTCCAGCGACGCGATGAATTCGGCGAGCGCCCGCGGCAGGCCGGTAAAGCCCATGGCGAGTGACAGGAAGGCGGCGCCCATAAGAATCAGCGCAATCATCGCGGATGTACGCGTGGCGCCCATCAGGGCATTGAGCCAGTTACGGCCGATCTCGCCGAGCGGGGTTCCGATGAAGAGGCCCTGCAATCCGGACAGGATGAAGGCTCCGATGACGCCGAAGGACGCGGCCTCCGTTGCCGTGGCAAAGCCGAGATACATCGACCCGATGACGAGCATGACCAAAAGGATCACCGGCACCAGGAACAGGGATTCCCGCAGCTTTTTCAACAGCCGCATGGGCGGTTCCGGCGGCGGCACTTCCTGTGGCCGCACGAACGACCAGGCCGCCACATACAGCATGAACATGCCGGCAAGCACGATGCCGGGCAGGATGCCGGCGAGGAACAGTTTTGAAATCGATTCGTTGATCGTCACGCCGTAGACGATAAGGGTGAGGGACGGCGGGATCATCAGGCCGAGCGTTGCCGCGCCGGCCAGCGTGCCGATGGTCATGCGTTCCGGATAGCCGCGCCGGCGCAATTCCGGAATCGACATCTTGCCGACCGTCGTCAGGGTTGCTGCCGAGGATCCGGAGACGGCGGCGAACACGGTACAGCCGACGATGTTGGTGTGCAGCAATCCGCCCGGCAGGCGGGCCATCCAGGGCGCCAGCCCCCGGAACATGTCCTCGGACAACCGCGTTCGATAAAGGATCTCGCCCATCCAGATGAACAGCGGCAGGGCCGTCAGCGCCCAACTCGACGACGAAGTCCAGATCGTGGTGATCATGGCGTCGCCGGGCGGTCGCGAGGTGAACAATTCCATGCCGACATAGGCGACGCCCATCAGCGCCAGGCCGACCCAGACGCCGGAGCCCAGGAGCAGGAACAGGACGAAGACGAAGACCGCGCTGAGGGCCAGTTGCTCCACGGTTCAGCCCTCCGCGTTGGCGTCGTCGACGCCCTCGGCATTGATGTTGTCCTTGCCGGTGAAGACCATCGTGGCGAGGTTGTCGACGACCGAGATCGCCAGAAAGATCGTGCCAATCGCCATGGCAAGCTGCGGGATCCAGAGCGGCGTCGCGTCCTGGCCCTGGCTGATATCGTTCCAGCGGATCGATTCCTGCACCGAGCGGATCGCGTAATAGGCAAAATATACCGAAAGGATCGAGGCGACGGCAAAGCACCAGATCTCACCGTAGCGGCGGAACCGGCCGAGTTTCGACAACACCAGGCTGACGCGGATATGCGAACCGCGATTGAAGGCATAGGCAAGCGCAAAGAACGAGGCGGCCGCCATGCAATAGCCGGCATAGTCGGTGGAGCCGGGGAACACAAAACCGAACCAGCGGGCACTCATCTGAGTGATCGTGATCAACAGGATCAGAATGAGGAACAGAGCGGCGATCACGCCGCCGGTCAGATAGAGCGCGTCAAGCGCACGCCGCAGGGTTGCCAAGGAAAGCCTCCCGGAAACAGGGTCGCTGGAAAAGGGTCGAAAGGACGGCGCCCAGGGGGCGGTCCCGCCGACGGCAGAAACGCGCCGCCGGCGGGTGTCTTGGAAGGTCATTTCGCCCGGTCGGGGTCTGTACCGGACGATCAGCACACCCCGCCCGGGGTGTCTGATTCCTGTCCGCGCGGATCACTCCGCCCGGAATGCTTCGACGATGGCCTTGCCTTCGTCCCCGGCCTTGTCGAGCCACTCGCTCGTCATCGTGTCGCCGATTGTTTTCAGATCGGCCGTCAATTGGTCGCCGGCCTTGCCGACGGTCATGCCGCCGGCTTTCAGGCCCGCCAGCGTAAACCCTGTATATTCCTTGGAGCGCCACGTGCCGGCATATTCGGCCAGCGCCGCGCAGGCCCGGATAACGTTCTTGTTGGCCTCGTCGACGCCGTTCCATGTGTCCTTGTTGACGAAGACGTGGTTGCGCGGCAGCCAGCCGTCGACCTCATAGAAATGCGTCAGGCTTTCCCAGACCTTGCGGTCGTAACCGGTGGCGCCGGAGGAGATCATCGATTCCGCGACGCCGGTCGCGAACGCCTGGGAGATTTCGGCCGCTTCGATCTGAACCGGAAGCATGCCTGCCAGTTCTGCCAACCGCGCGGTTGCCGAATTGTAGGAGCGGAACTTGATGCCCTTCATGTCGGCGACGGAATTGACTTCCTTCTTGAAATAAAGGCCCTGCGGCGGCCACGGTACGGCGTAGAGCAGCACCAGGTTCTGCTCGTCGAGCAGCTTTTCCATCGTCGGCTTGGCGGCTGACCAGAGCTTGTCGGATGCATCGAAGGAGGTCGCCAGGAACGGCACGGAATCCAGGCCGAAGATGGGGTTTTCGTTCTGGTGCGCCGACAACAGCCTTTCGCCGATTGGCGCCTGCCCGGTCTGCACGGCGCGCTTGATTTCGTTGCCCTTGAACAGCGAGCCGGACGGGTGCGTGGTGATCTCGATGGCGCCGCCGGTTCCCGTCGTCACGCATTTGGCGAATTCGGCGCCGGTAACCGAGTGGAAGTTGGTCGCCGAATAGGCCATCGGCATGTCCCACTTTTCCGCCGACAGTGCCGCACCGGAAAGTCCGGTGACGGATGCCGCTCCCAACAGCAAAGTCGCGAGTTTCTTCAGCATTGACGTAACTCCATTTCTGGTTGTTTGTTTTTGCCCAAATCTGGCGGTCTGTAGGTGCAGAGGGTTCCCCTAGGAAAATCGATCGGGTCTGAAAGGTGTCAGGTCGAAATTGGCGTGGCGTCCGGAGATCAGGTCGGCAATCATCCGACCCGTTTTCGCGCCGCCTGTCAATCCGATATGGTGATGGCCGAAGGCCGTGTAGACGCCCGGTCGCGCGGCCACTTCGCCGATCAGCGGAATGGAATCCGCCGGCGCGGGCCGGTGCCCCATCCAGGTATCGATCCGCGACCAGGTGAGCCCCGGCAGGGCCTCGGTGATCCGTTTCAACAAGAGGTCGAACGGCTTTTGGCTCGGCGGCGCGTCGAGCCCGCCGAATTCCACGATCCCGGCACACCGCAACCGTCCGTCCATCGGGGTCGCGACGAACTTGCCGGTTGTCACCATGATCGGTGCCCGCGGCATGATCGACGGATCCCATAACTCGATATGATAACCGCGCTCGCTTTCAAGCGGCACTGAGAGGCCGAGCTTTTTTGTCAACGCGCCGGACCAGACCCCGGTCGCGACGACGGCACGCGAACAGGCAATGGGACCCGACGCGGTTGCAAGCGCCGTGAGCCGCCCGTCGGTTTCGATAAAATCGGTGACCTCGGCTTTGCGGACCGTGCCGCCCTGATCCTCGAAATGCTGCGCAAGATCCTTCACATAGGCGCCCGGGTTCTTGATATGGCCATGGTCGCCGAGGCGCACACCGAAGCCGAGCGCATCGGCAAGCGCCGGCTCATAGGTGCTAAGCGCTTCACCCTCCAGTTCCTCCCAGGTGAAGCCGTTTTCGCGCCGGACCTTCCAGGCAAACCGATCCGCCTCGAAGCCGGCCCTGTCAGGATAGAGAAAGACGTAATCTGAGGGCACGATCCACTTTTCCGCCGGCGTACCCTTCGCCAGGTACAGGTGCTGGTCGAGGCTGTCGCCGATCACGACATTCAGAGCCCTGGCGATGCGGCCGGTTTCCTCGGCATTGGCATGCGACAGATATTTGACGAGCCAGGGCAGGAGACGCGGCAGGTAGCGCCATTTCAAAAAGAGCGGACTGTCCGGATCGAGCAGCATGCCCGGCGCCTTGCGGATCAGGCCGGGCACGGTTACCGGGACCACGGAACACGACGCGAGCACGCCGGCATTGCCGTAAGAGGTGCCGTCGCCCGGGGCCGCGCGGTCGACGAGCACGACCTGATGCCCATCGCGCTGCAACCACAGGGCGGTGGCCACGCCGACAATGCCGGCGCCGATTACGGCGATGGGATCGGAGGCTTTATCGTTCATGCCGGCAGGTCGTCTCCCGAACGGTTGACCGTATGGTGGTTCAAAATGTCGGTGTCGATCGGCGCGTCGAGCCCGGGGCCCTGGGGAACGACCAGACATCCGTCGACTAACTCGAGCGGTTGCGCAACCGGGTCGTGCTCAAGGTAATAGCGGGATTGGTAGAATTCGCAGCCGAGCGTGATGGCCGGCGTAGCCGCGATCATGTGCAGGCCCGCCCGGTGCGCCAGACCGGTTTCGAACATGTCGCCGCCATAGGCGCTCCAGCCGGCTGCCGCCGCCGTATTTGCGAGTGTCTGGCCGGCGCGCATGCCGCCGCATTTCATGATCTTGACCGAGACGCCTCGGGCGATCCGGGCCTCTATGCCCTTCAGGAGATCGGTCAGTCCGAACACGCTTTCATCGGCGAGGATCGGCGTATCGAGGCTGGCGCTGAGGTCCGCCATCGCATCGGTATGGGCCGCCGGGACCGGTTGTTCGATGAAGGTCGGCTCGAAGACCTCCACGTCGCGCAATCGGGCCAGCGCGCCGAAAGGCTCAAGGCCCTGATTATAGTCGACCCGGATTTCGATCTCCGGACGCGCCTTGCGGAACGCATCCAGCCGTTCCAGGTCGAAACGGTGTTCGGCAAAGCCGGTCTTGACCTTGACCATGGTCACACCGTCCGCCGCGATGCGATCCAGCAGATCGAGGTCGGCGGCAAGGTCCGGATCGGCGAGCGAGACGCTCATCCGCACACGGTCCTGCGCTGCGCCGCCCAGAAGCTGGAAGGCCGGCAGGCCGCAGGCCTTGCCGGCCGCGTCGAACAGCGCGGATTCCAGCGCCGCCTTGGCCTCGAAATGCCCGACCAGTGTCCGGTCGCAAGCCTGCATGATGGCTGGTATGTCGCGCAGCCTCTGTCCGATCACGACCGGGCGCATGTAGCGGTCGAGCGCCGCCGCGTTTGCTTCCGCCGTTCCGGTAAAGAGCGGCCACGGAGACGCCTCTCCCCAGCCGACATTGCCGTGCGATGTCACAACGGCGACGTAGACGACGTCGACATTCGAGGACACGTCGCCGATGCCGTGCTTGCGCACGGATTTGACGGGCAAGCGCAGGTGATACACCGCCAGGCCGCTGATCGTGGCGGTCGAAAGCGCGATAGACCCGGTCACGCGACCCATTCCGAAACCGGGGCCCGGGCTTCGTTGAGCGGTTGGCAGACGACGTCGACGAGCGTCGGTTCGCCGGCCTCGATGGCCCGTTTGAGCACGGTCTGCAGGTCGTCCGGGTTTTCCACGCGCCAGGACTTGATGCCGAATTTTGCCGCGATGCCGGCGTGATCGCTTTCCGAAAAGTCCACCGAATAATAGCGTTCCCCGAAGCCGGTCTTCTGGCCGGCCTTGATCCAGCCATAGACCGCGTTCGACACGACGATGAAGGTTATCGGCCAGCGTTTGCGCGCGACCGTTTCCAGTTCGCCGCAGGTAAATCCGAAGGAGCCGTCGCCCATGATCGCCACGGTTTTCGCCTGCGGCCGGCCGACATGGGCACCGACTGCCGCCGACAGCGAATATCCGAGCGCCCCGTGCGCCCGGTTTGAAAACAATGTGCGCCCGGTTTCCCGGATCGTATAGAAGGCCGACACGTAAGGGCAGGGCGTGCCCGGATCGGCGACCACCACCGCGTCCGGCGGCAGCACCGCGTTCAGGGACTGGATCAGGCGTTCCGGGCGGATCGGCAGATCTTTGGACGTGGCCAGCATCCCGAATGCGGCGGCCTTGTCCGATCGGGCACGGGCGACCCGGTCCGCGCCGCCGAAAGTCGGTTTGGCGGCATTGTGCTCTTCCAACGCGCGGTTCAGGGCCTGCAACGCGAGGCGGGCATCGCCGACCACCGGGACTTCGGTCCGATAGGCCGCACCGATTGCGGCCGGATTGGAATCGATGTGCACGATGCGGGTACCGATAGCGGGCGTCCGCCAGCGTTCGGTCGTCACCGACCCGGCGCGGCATCCGATGAACACCACACAATCCGCTTCGCCGATTACGGCGTTGGTCTCTGCGACGCCGCCGTTCGAACCGACGACGCCGAGGCAGTTCGGGTGGGTCTCTGCCAGCGCGCCCTGTCCGGAAATCGTCGTGGCGACGACAAGGTCAAGGGCTTCGGCAAAGCGTTGCAGCGCCGGCATCGCGCCGGCAATGACCACGCCGCCGCCGCACACGATGACCGGGAACCGGGAGGACAGGATGGCGTCGAGCGCGGCGTCGATGGCGTCCGGATGCGGACCCGTCGGCCAGGCGGGAAAGGTGCCGAGGGCGGGATCCGCCCAGATGTCGGTCTCGTCGACCGGTGCCTTCTGGACATCGAAGGGCAGGCCGAGATGCGCCGATCCCGGCGTGCCGGTGGTCATTTCCCGGAACGCGCGGCGTACCATGTTGGGCAGCATGTCGGCCTTCGGTATGACCGCGTTCCACTTGGTGAGCGGCCGGAACAGGGCTTCCTGGTCAAGCTCGGTGAGGGGAAACTTGCCGCGCGAGCCAACCGCCACGTCGGTCGTGATCGCGAGCACCGGAACAGACGATTCATTGGCTTCGACGAGACCCGGCGCGATGTAGGTCGCCCCGCCGCCGGACGGGCCCTCGCACACCCCGACGCGACCGGTCACCCGGGCATAGCCGTCGGCCATATAGGCCGCGGAGCGTTCGTCGCGGGTCAGGATGTGTTCGATGCCGTGGTCGAGCCGATAGAGCGCGTCGTAAAAGGGCAGGGTGGTATCGCCGCACAGGCCGAAAATGTGGCGCACCCCGTGGCCCTGCAACAGGCGGACCATGGCCTCGGCGCCGGTCGGCCGATTGCCGGCCTGGTTTGCCGTTTGCACGTTCTGTCCTCCCGGAAGTTTTGGTTGAAACACGCTGCGGCCGAACCGGGATCGCGGCGGCGCGCTCTTTCCGGTTGGACTTGCAGGGTGGAATTGTTTTCCGCCAAGATCAAGAAAAAGGCGACGGCGTTCCGTCGTCATCTCTTCCTACGGCCGGGAGCCCCACCCATGTCATCCAATCGCATCCGCGGCGGATCGTCAGTTTATGGCGCAGCCGTCGGCATTCTCATGCTCGATGCACGGTTTCCGCGGATTCCCGGCGATATGGGCAATGCGCTGACCTGGCCGTTTCCGGTGCATTACAAGGTCGTGCCGAACGCCACGCCGGATCACGTCGTGCGCCGGGGCGCCGAAGGTCTGTTGGAGGATTTTATTACGGCCGGCGAGGAACTGATCGCCATGGGCGTTGCCGGCATCACCACGAATTGCGGGTTCCTGTCGCTCTTCCAGGATGATCTGAAGGCGCGGCTAGCGGTTCCTGTCGCCGCTTCGTCGCTGATGCAGGTGCCCGTCGTGGAGGCCCTGCTGCCGCCCGGCCGGCGCGTCGGCGTGCTGACCGTTTCAGCATCGACCCTCACGCCTCGACACTTGCGCGCGGCCGGTGTGGCGGAGGACGTTCCGGTCGCGGGGACGGAAGACGGGGAAGAATTCAGCCGGGTGCTTCTGGACAACGAAGAATGGCTGGATGTCGACAAGGCCCTGTCCGACAACATTGCCGCCGCTCGCCGTCTCGTCGCGGATCATCCCGAAATCGGTGCGATTGTTCTGGAATGCACCAACATGGTGCCCTACGCGGCGGATATCCGTCGCGAAACCGGCTTGCCGGTCTATTCGATCTATTCGTTTGTGACCTGGTTCCAGGCGGGCCTCGTGCCGCCGTCGTTTTAGATCTCTCACCCGCGGGTCATAGGGGCGGTGGGGGGCCGGGAAAGGGAATCGTGATGCCCTTTCCGCAAATTCAGTCGACTACCGGCTAGGTCTGATGTGCCGGCGGTCCATGTCTATTGTCTACCTAGGCGACAAAAACGCGGTTCAGGAACCGCGCGGTTTTTGCCCAGACCCGTTCCATGAAGCAATGTGCTTCGGCGTGGGCCGGTAGATCGGGTGCGCCTTGCCCAAGCGCAGCCCGGGCGATGACGAGATGTGTCAGCATGGTAACGCTCCTTTGCTTCTTTCTTGCGTTGGCGTTGTCCGTGCAATAGAAATCGGCAAAAAATGCACTGTGTGCGCCTTGCATCCTTAAATACGCACTGAGTGCATATTTTGCAAGAGAAAAAACGCACAATGTGCGTTTTATTGATTGGTAGAAGCCTGTTGCCTCTTGCATCGGGGTGCCGAGCGGCGGTGAAAGCAAAGAGAGGAAGACGCGTGTCCATGTCTCCCAAACAATTCCGCAAGTGGCGGAAGACTCTCGGTCTCAAACAGGGCGACGCGGCCGAACAGCTCGGTCTGAACAAGCGCATGATCCAGTATTATGAAAAGGGCGAACGCGACGGAAAGCCGGTAAAAATCCCGAAATATATCCGGTTGGCCTGTTACGCCCTGAAGCACGATGTCCAGGATTTCGACGGCGATCATGTCGTCAAAAGGGGCAGCCATTGAGGCGGGATAAGCCCTCTCGAACGGACCCGTGCGGGGCTCATTCATGCACCGTCTGAGAGACCGGGCCGCGCTGGTGACCGGCACTGCAAGTGGAATCGGCCGGGCGATCGCCCGGCGTTTTGCGTCTGAGGGAGCCTATGTGTTTCTGGCCGATGTCGCGGCCTCAGGGCCGGCCGGCGAGGTGCCGACCCTCGATCTCATCCGGGATGCTGGCGGCGAGGCGGAATTCCTGCAGACCGACGTGTCCTCGGCCGATGATGTTCAGCGCGCCGTCGATCATGTGGTCGCCGGGCGCGGGCGACTGGATGTCATCGTCAACAACGCGGCGATCGGCGCCGGCAGTCGCGCGACCGAGACGAGCGATGCTGAATGGGACCGCGTCATGGCGGTCAATCTGACGGGAGTATTCTACGGCTGCCGGGCTGCGATCCGGCAGATGGTGAAGCAGGAACCGGGGCCCGACGGCGTGCGCGGCCGTATCGTCAACATCTCCTCGCAGCACGGCATGATCGCCGCGCCCGGCCACCTGGCCTACGGGGTCTCCAAGGCCGGTGTCGTCTACATGACCCGCCAGATCGCCGCGGATTACGCAAAGGACGGAATCGTCTGCAATGCGGTTGCGCCCGGCAAGATCCTGAGCGGCGGCCCGGATGGCAAGGCAACGGGTATGGGCGGATCGGTGGCATCCGAGGACCAGCTGGCCTATGCCCGAAACCGCACGCCCTGGCCGCGACTCGGCCTGCCCGACGATGTCGCGTCGGCAGCCTTGTTCCTGGCAAGCGCGGAAGCGACCTACATTACCGGTGAGAACCTGATGGTCGATGGCGGATGGATGGCCGGTTGAAGTGCCCTGTCCGGACCGGCGAGGTCACAAAGCCTTGCGGTAGTAGATCCGCTCGAACCCGTCTTCCGTTCGCCGATCGACTTCCTGATAGCCAAGCCGCGGGTAGAGTTTCTGGTTCTCGATCATCTTGACATTCGTATAGAGATCGACGCTGGAAAGGCCGGCCGCCCGCGCCCGGTCCTCGACGAAGGCAACGAGCGCCCGGCCGAGGCCGGTCCCCTGGTGGGCGGGATCGATCGCGATGTTTTCCAGATGCATGCTGTTGTCGCGCGGATAGAAGACGACAAAACCGGCCACCCTGTCGTCGGCATCGGCGGCGACGTGAACCAGTCCGTCCATGATCTGTGCGGCGAAATCCGCGACCATCGGCGCCGGCTTGCGGCCGATCCGCTCCACATACATTGAGTAGGCGGATTCCGCGCAAGCCTTTAACGCTGCAACATCGGCCGGCCGCGCCGGGCGGATATCCATTTTTGTTTCCCTCGGGCGGGGCTTCGGGCGGGCTCCGCAGACGGGAGCCCGAACAGCATTTACCGGGCGAAGCCCCCGATCTGGCTCATATGCATGGCGCCGAGGCCGGCAAGCGCCTGCCGCAATTCCTCGCTTGGCGTCCCGTAGACCATGAGGCGGACCGGTGCGAGCGCGGCCAGGAAACGTTCGGCGAACTTGGCGCTGAAATTGCCGAGATGCACCATGGCGGCGGCGCTGTCGGCGTAGCGTTCTGAAATGTGCACGCTCTTTTCGTCGTCGCTGATGAACCATTCGTAGATCAGCGCGCCCGGCTCATCCGCCTTGGTGGCGTCGGCCATTTCGCCGACGAGCGCCTTGAAGGCATCCAATTGGCCTTCCTGCACTTCAAGCTCCAACACCCAGTGAATGACGTGGCTCATGAGGTTTCCTTCCGTTTACTTGATGGGGCCCGCGCGGGACCGCGCGGGCAGGTGGCGGGGTATCATGTCAGGCGTTGACGTCCCAACCGCTGACGGCCTTGACTTCAAGGAAGTCCTCAAGCCCCCAGACGCCGCCTTCGCGGCCATTGCCGGACTGTTTGTATCCGCCGAACGGGCTGCCGGCAGGCCGCTGTGCGCCGTTCATTTGCACCATGCCTGAGCGCAGCTTGCGGGCAACCTTCTGGGCCCGCGACTGGTCGCCGCTCTGGACATAGGCGGTCAGTCCATAGGCAGTGTCGTTGGCGATCGAGATGGCCTCGTCCTCGTCGGAGAACGGGATCATCGACAGGACGGGGCCGAAGATCTCCTCCTGGGCAATGGTCATGTCGTTTCGCACATCGGCAAAGACGGTCGGGCGCACGAAATAGCCGCGGTTGAAGCCTTCCGGCCGCCCCGGACCGCCAGCCATGAGTTTTGCGCCTTCTTTCATCCCGACGTCGATCAGGCCCTGGATCTTGTCGAACTGCGCCTTGCTGACGACCGGCCCGATATGATTGCCTTCCTCGTCGGGCATGCCGACGCGGGTTTTCAGCGCCGTTTCGACGGCCGTTTCGACCGCCTGATCGTAGACGGAGCGTTCGACCAGCATGCGGGTCGGCGCGTTGCAGGATTGCCCGGTATTGTTGAAGCAATGCAGCGTGCCGCGTTTGACCGCTTTCTGGACGTCGGAATCGGCGAACACGATGTTCGGGCCCTTGCCGCCGAGTTCGAGCGTCACGCGCTTGATCGTGTCGGCGGCCGTCTTGGTGATCTCCTTGCCCGCCCGGGCCGAGCCGGTGAACGAGATCATGTCGACGTCGGGATGCGTGCAAAACGCCTGGCCGACCGTCGGCCCGTCGCCGTTCACCAGATTGAATACACCGGCCGGAACACCTGCTTCATCCACCATTTCGGCGAACAGCAGCGAGGAAAGCGGCGCGATTTCGGACGGCTTCAGAACCATCGTGCACCCGGCGGCCAGCGCGCCGGCGACCTTCAGGGTGACCTGGTTCATCGGCCAGTTCCAAGGCGTGATCAGGCCGCAGACGCCGATCGGTTCGTGGACAATGTATTCGCTCTGCACTTTTTCATGCAGGACATGTTCGAACGAGTAGTCCTTCAGGACACGAATGAACGACTTTATGTGGCCGAGGCCCGCTGCCGCCTGGGCGGCGGTCGACAGGCTGATCGGCGCGCCCATTTCCATGGAGATCGCTTTGGCCATCTCGTCGCTGCGGTTGGCATAGATCTCTGCCAGTTTCTCCAAAAGCGCCAGGCGCTCTTCCTTGGTCGAGAAACCCCATGTCTCAAAGGCGCGTTTTGCGGCTGCGACAGCCTTGTCGACATCGGTCTCGCTGCCGAGGGAGATCGTGGCGAAGGCCTCTTCGTTTGCCGGATTGATGACTTCGAACGGGTTGGCGGAGGCTGGCGGCGTCCAGGCGCCGTCAATGTAAAAGTGTGTTGAGTCGGGCACAATTATCTCCCTGGCATGTCTTGTGAAAGGGTGCGGGGGTGGCAGCAGCCGGGACGCGGCGGCGCGGCTACCGATTGGGCTGCATAGGATCGGAAATCGATCCGGAAAGCAAGCAATGTCCGGCCATGTCGGCCGCGTTCAAAGCGGATTGTCCCTGAGCCACGCCATCACGTCGTCGGCGCTGCGGTCGGGCGGAAACACCGGATAGAAGACATGTTCGATCCGACCGTCCCGGATAATCAGGGTGAGCCGTTTCATCAATGTCATGCCGCTGGTCTGAAACAGCGGCAGATCAAGGGCTTTTGAGAATGCCAGGTCGGCATCGGACAGAAGCGGGAAGGGCAGGTGCAGGCGCTCCGCGGCTTCGCGCTGATAGGCCGTATCCTGGGTCGACAGGCCGAACAGGCGATCGGCCCCAAGCGCTGAAAGGTCGGCGGCGTGATCCCGGAACGCGCAGGATTGCGGCGTGCAGCCGCGAGCGCCCGGTATCATGTCCCAGCCGTCCGGTAACGCCTGGTCCGGACGCCCGGTTCTCGGATATGCGTAGACGATAGTCCGGCCGCCAAGCCCGGAAAGATCGACCTCAGACCCGTCGGTCGCGCCGAGCAGGATGGCCGGGAGCGTCTTTCCCGTCAGGTGCCGCGCAGC
Organism: Pseudomonadota bacterium; assembly: GCA_038745065.1. GTDB lineage: Bacteria > Pseudomonadota > Alphaproteobacteria > Rhizobiales > JANQQB01 > JANQQB01. Next base: position 47,523 of record JBCDLT010000018.1, read on the forward strand.
GCCGTCATCCTCCGGTGCCGGCAATGTCGACCAGTCCACGTCGGTGAGGTTTTGCATTGTCTTTCTCCACGCGGCTGCGCGGAGCCGCCTTAGTCTGGAGGGGTCACATCGGCGATTACCGGCACATGATCGCTCAGACCGGAGCCGCACCACGTGTCATAGTCGCCGATCGTGAGCGATGCCACCCCGTCGATCCAGGCTTTGGGCAGAAAGATGTAGTCGATGTGATAGGTCGGGCCGGTTCGCGTGCGGTCGCGCCAGTAAAGCGTCGGTTCGCTTTCCGCTCCCTGGGCCTCGCCGCGCAGCGCATGATAGGCGCTCGTCAAACCGTATTGTTCAAGCGTGGCGACCGCCGGCGCGTGGTTGATGCGCCAGCCGGGCCGGTCCCAGAAAATGTTGTTGTTGAGGTCGCCGGCCACCAGGACCGGACCGTCTTCGAACAACGCGCGATATTTGGTCAGGGCGCGGCGCATCGGTCCGAGCTGATGCTTGCGCGTCAGACCCGCGCTGGCATTCTGCGCCCAGACGGCCAGAAGCGAAAACCGGTGTGGCCCGGTAATGCTGACCGGCGCGATGTGGCGCAAATAAGTGAAATGCGGCTCAAGCAAATCCACGCAATACCCGTTGAAGGCGAAGACACCGAGGCCCTTGTTGCGGTTGGTGCCGATCCAGACCGGATCGCCGGACAGCGCCGGCAAGTCGCCGCGGGCGGCCAGCACATCGGGTGCTGCGCATTCGCTGATCACGGCGATGTCCGGTTCCGCACAGAGCAGCGCTTCGAACTTGCGGTGCAACGCCATGTTGCAGTTCCAGGCGACGATCCGCATGGCAGCAAAACCCGAGGCGGCCGGTCAGGTGCGACTGGCGAGCAGTCTCAGGCCGGCAATGGCAAAGAACGCGCCGAGCAATGTCTGCACGATGCGGCGCGTGCCTTTGTAGAACCGCACCATGGGCGGCGTCGAAAAGGCAAGGGCATAGAGACAGTGGATGACGATCGACAGAAAGGTCGTCAGGCCGACGAGCAGCACACCGACCCAGGCCGGCGCATCCGCTTGGAGGCCGAGCGACAGGATGGCGATCCAGGCCAATGCGGCCTTCGGGTTGGTCAATTGCACGATCAGGCCGCGCCGGAAGGCGGCAGACCGCGACAGGTCGGATCCTTCCGAGCCGCTAAGGACCGGGTCCTGTCGGGAGGCGGCAGATCGGAATGCCCTGTAGGCAAGCCAAAGCAGATAGCAGCCGCCGGCGATCTTGATGGCGGTGAGTGCTACGGCGAACGAGGCGATGAGCGCCGACAGGCCGAGCATGGTCAATGTTGCCCATACGAAGGATCCGGTGGCGATCCCGAGCGCCAGGGCAAGCCCTGCCGGCCGGCCGATCGCCATGGACGTGCCGAGAATGGCCAGCACATTCGGACCGGGACTGAGGATCGACAGGAGGAAGGCCGACACCGCCATGACGAGGCCGGGCAGATAGGGCGTGAACATGTCCATGGAAACACCGTCGGGAAGGAGTGCACCGAGCCGATAGTATGAGGCCTGACAGGCTCGTTCCTGTCAGCAGCGCGGCTTTTGCCGCCTACCAATGTCCCTTTCGGCGGTTCCAGGCGAACAGCAGATCCGCGAACCGGTCATAAACGAAGCGGGCCACCGCTCGGATGCCGGGGGCGCCGACAAGAGCGGCCAGCCACTTGTCGCCCGGTGTCCGGCGCCAGATCTCCACCGCACAATCGGCCCCGACATAAAGCCGATCGTCCGCGTCGACCGCGTGTAGCCGGCGCCGGATGTCGTCGAGCGAAGCCCCGAAGCGGGCCAGCGCGTCCGGTTCAAGATTGATGTCGCGAAATACGATAGCACCGCTGCGGGCCGCGGCGACGAGGCGCCGGTTCTGCCAGGAGATCCCGGCATTGCAGACCGGACACCTTGTATTGTACCAGACGGTGAGAGGCGGCGAGGTCACAGGCGGCGTTCCAATAAATTCATGCCACCTTGTGGCATGATCGGCGAGACCGTGATCGGACAGGAAAGCGCAGATGAAGGCTCTTGCGCCCGTCCGGCGTCAACCCGCTGCGCGTTCTGTTCTCGCGCCACGGCGCGGGCTATAGTCCGGCGGTCGCTTCGACACGGGGGAGATCCGTCAATGCCAGCGAAATCGCGTGCGCCCGTCGCCAGGCGGGGTCTGGCGGCCCTGCTGGGCATGACACTCGCGAGTGTTCTGTCGGCACCGGTCAGCGCTGGCTGCGGCGACGTGCGCGACGGGTTCGAAAGCGGCCGGCTCGATCCGGCCAACTGGCTCGAAAAACAGCTCTACAACAATCAGATCGCTGTCGAGCGCACCGACATGTCGGAAGGAATAGCCGCCCGGCTTTTCGTTGAGCCCGGCGATCGTGCCTGCGGCGGCTCCTGCCAGCGCAACGAGATCCGCATCGCCAACCACAAGCGTTGTCTGTTCGGCGAGGATGTCTGGTATCGGTTCCGGTTCCGTATCGAGGGAACGATTCCCAGCCCCGGCAGCGTGCGCTGGGTGATCGGCCAATGGAAACAGGAATCCGGTGGGTCGCCTTTCCTGGCGCAGCGGTTCGACAACGGCGTCTTTCACATCACCGTCCAGCACAACCGCAACCGTGTGCTCGTCACGAAGGCCGAAGGCAATCCGAATGCGCGCGGCGACGGCCGGCCCGATCAGGTCGGATTCATGGACCATACACGGCGCATCCGGCTCGCCTCGCTTGGAAGAAGCGAAACCGGTCCGGTCAATCCACGCGTCGATCGCCGGCCGTTCGAGGTTTTCATGTTCCGCGACACGACGACCGGCACAAGCGGAACGGACATAAGGGTCGAACTGGGAGCCGACCCGGTCCTGCCGGATCCGCAAACGGATTGGGTGGATATGACCTATCGCGTGCGCGGCGGCCGCGATGGCAACGGTCTCATCGAGATCTGGGCAAACGGCGTCTTCAAGGCCCGGGTAACCGGCACGATCGGCAATCACGACAGCGTCGGCCCGACGCAATACTTCAAGTTCGGCCATTACCGCGACATTCACCCGACCTTCGGCACGGCGTCCTATTATTTCGACGATTTTGTACGCAGCCGCGACCGCGCGGCGGTGTTCGGTCCTTCTGGCGAGTAATCCGGTCGATCCGGCCATGAAATGACCGCGATCCCGCCCGCCGCGGGCCAAAATGCCTGTCTAGAACGACGAATGTAACCTCAAGGTTACATTCATTCCGACCAGGGAGGCCCGCTGTGAAGCCGTTCGACCGCGACGCGTTGCGCCAGACCTACCGCCGGAGTGTGCTGCGCCAGACCGTGCTTTTCGTGCCCTTTGCGCTGGGACTGATCATCGCAAACCTGTCCGGACTTGACGATACGGCGCGCCTAGCCGTGCTTGCCGGCGCGCTTGCCTGTGGTATCGGATCGGCGTTTCTCGGCTATCCGGCGTTGCGGATCATGATCTTGGAAACGCGCCGCCATCCCGAATTTGCCGACGAGTTATGGCGCATGAATGTGCGCCGAGCCTTTTCGATTTCCTGGCTTGTCGTCTTCTTTACGGCGGCCGCCATCGCCCTCGTTACGGTTTACGGCTGGGTCCCGCTTTCGGGCGCAACCGCGTCCGCACTGATCGCGGTCCTGATGATTGTCAGTTTTCAAGGCGCGCTTGTCTGGTACGAGCTCGCCTGACCGCATGATTTTGCGGAATCGGATCAAGGACGCGCGCCGGGCCAGCGGACTGACGCAATCCCGATTGGCCGAGGACGTCGCGGTGTCACGCAAGACCATCAATACGATTGAAAACGGTGTCTTCGTGCCGTCGACGCTGTTGGCGTTGAAAATCGCGGCCCGCCTCGGTGTGCCGGTCGAGCATTTGTTCTGGCTCGCCGAGGAGGCGCCGGAACGTAACGTCTCGGAACCTTCGCGATGATGTGGACGTGTATCGGTTTTCCCGAACACATCCTTTTAAGCTTAGAAGACCGCGTTTACTCTTTTATTTTTTTGTCTGCCGCAGGTGCCAGAAGTTTCAGCTCGAATAATATATTCACGCGACCAAATCGGATTCCGGTATTGATAGTGTATCTATCCATATTCATATGTAAAAAGTCTTTTAGCCAAAAGACATTTCGCTTCTCGGGTCATTAAACAGATTGGTTCAGTAGTATGGGCGACGCCAGCGTACAGAAATCGAAAGAAATAACCGATTATCTCGAACAGCATCTCGGCCAGCAGATCGGCAATGGAGAATGCTACACCACCGTCGATGAAGCGCTCACAAATGCCGGGCTGAAATCAGCGCGTGATTTCGGCAAGATCACACCGACGGCGGATTATGTCTGGGGCCGCAAGGTGGAGGCAAAGGAGGTGCGCGCCGGCGATGCCATTCAATTCAGCAGTTATCGCGTCACGATCGTCACCGTCACACGCGAGGACGAGCCTGACGGGTCGTGGTCGGAAAATACACAAACGGAAACCTACGAACGCCCGCATCACAGCGCGGTCGTGCAGACGCTTCCTTCGGAAACCGGGCCGATGACGGTCTATGAATCCAACGTCAACGGCAGCCGCGATGTGCAGAGCAATCAGCTCTACATGCAATCTGTCCCGAAAACCAAGACGACGACGGGCGGTGACGGTGAAACGAAGGTGACGGTCACCCGCACCGTGACGGTGACGGGAAAGATCAAGTTTTATCGGCCGCAGACGCCGTGAGACGGCGGGCGTCGCAAGCTGGCCGAGGATATTGGACGTACCGTCGGTCCAGCCTGTATGCATGGACCGATGGGCCCGCGCGCCCGGAACCATTCGGCAGGGGAGCCTCTCGGCAATGCCACTGCTTTACGCTCTGGCCTACCCGGTCCTGAAAGACCGAGACCGCACCTTTATCGATGCCTATCGTGACCGGCACGACGTCCCCTATCGCGATGTGGTGGCGCCGCATTTCACGCTGGTCTTTGGGTGCGAAGCAGTGTCCGAGAAGGATTTTTGCGATCATGTCGAGCAGGTCGCCGGCCAGATGTCTCCCGTCTACTTTGTCTGCCGCTATGCCATGCTGGGCGTCGACCACCAATCGCCGACCGGTCACGTCTTTCTGGTACCGGACGAAGGTTACGGCGCTCTCTCCCTTCTGCACGACCGGCTCTACACAGGCGTGTTGCGGCCGCATCTGCGGCTCGATATCCCTTTCACCCCGCATATCACCATCGGGACCGTCGATGACCTGTCGGCCGCCAGACGCCTATGCGACGCCCTGAACAGGGACGGCGTCGAAATTATCGGGCGTGTCGAGGCGTTGACTGTCGGTGCTCTTGTCGAGGGTCGGATCAGGGACCTTGCCCGGCTTCCGCTTGGCCGGTAGCAAAACGACCAAGCGGGATGCCGCCGGTCGATCGTGAAGCGCCCGGCGGCGCAACGATGCTGGGACGGGATGTCAGGAGAATACGATCTCCTCGACGGAGTACCGTGCGCCGTGTTGCATGATGGCGTTCCAGAGATCGCGCGGCGACGTCGTATGCGCATCCCGCAAAGAGCCTTTAACGATGATGTTGCCCGCGACTGCATGGGCGAAGCTGATCAGGCCGGAACAGGTCAGGTTCGGGAAGCGTTTGACCATCGCTGAGGCCTCGCCGTAGATCGTTGCGGGCAGCGCGGTAAGGTCGCGGACATCCTGCGGATCGATGCCGAGCGCTTCGCTTGCAAGGCGCGACCCTGGAATGGATTCCACGATGCTGATGTGTAACGAGGCCGCGATGCTGCCGCTAGCGTGCAGGAATGCGCCGAACCGGTCGTATCCGTCCGATCCGGCCTTTTTCTTGTCGTTATAGAATTCAAGTGCAATGCCGAGGATTCTGGTGCGCTGTTCCTGCGACAGACCCTTGCAATGCACGAACGCGGCACTGTGCGTCGCCCCGTGCTTCGCTGTCGGGCTGAAGATATGGGACACAGTCTCCAGCCTGAGCGGCACTTCCAGGCCGTACAGACCGCCACTGCTCTTGCGGCCCATATAGAGAATGCCGTGTCCGAAGGGCATGTCCGACGTGACCCGGATTGCGGCGTTGATGAGGGTGGGGTTGTTGGCGATGATAAAATCGCCGGGCGACATCTTTCGGAGCGCCGCGTCCAGGAGGGCCATGTGCGATTTCGGATTGTAGCTCATTCCAGCCCCTCAGGATCCGGGCATTGCATGGTTGCATGTCCAGTGTCGATGGATATTGGACACGATATCTAGGGCAGTCGTCTTGCCGAACGTTTAAATCGCTCGACGCCGTTTTCGGGCAATTCAAACGGAGGATTCCGATCGTTGTTGAGCTTATGGCCGCCGACCCGTTCGCAAGCATCACCCGGATTGGTTATTCGCCCTGTTCTCCTCGGCCGTAACGGGCGTTGCGCTGTCCGGTCTTGCCAATCGGATTGAGGTGCCGGACATCTCTTGAATTGGTATCTGAAATACGATTTATAATATGTTGGACCCAAACGTCAGACGGCAGCGAGGGCTCTCCAATGCGGCTTACGGCATTCACGGACTTCGGGCTACGCGCCTTGATGCGCATGGCCAGCGACCCTGGGCGGGCCTGGAATACGGCCGAGATTGCGACGGAGTTCGGCATCTCGCGGCATCATTTGACCAAGACGATTGCGGCGCTCTCGGATGCGGGCTTCGTGCAAACCCGCCGCGGCAAGGGCGGCGGCGCCGTATTGGCCCGCCCGGCGGAGGCCATCCGGCTTGGGGACGTGGTGCGGCTGCTCGAGCGGCACCAGGCATTGGTCGAGTGTTTTCAGGCGGACGGCGGACAGTGCGCCATCACGCCGGTCTGCCGCCTGAAGGGATTGCTGGGCCGAGCCGAGACAGCCTTTATCGAGGAGTTGAATGGTTCCACGTTGGCTGATTGCGCTTTGCCGCGGGCGGGAACGCGAAAGGCGGTGGCGTCATGACGACAGTGTCCGGATCCGCCGCTGATCCGGTCCGGCCGACCGCGACATCGGCACAACAGATGCGCACTTGGACCGGCCCGGGATTGCTGTCCTTCGGCTTTCGCCCGTTCTTTTTGTTCGGCGCGGTCTGGGCGGCGCTGGCCATGGTGATCTGGCTCTTGATGATGAGCGGTGAGCTTGCGGTCCCGATCCGGTTCGATCCCGTTTTGTGGCATGCCCATGAATTCCTGTTCGGCTATCTGGGTGCGATTATTGCCGGTTTTCTTCTGACGGCCTTGCCGAATTGGACCGGGCGCCTCCCCATCGTCGGCTGGCGACTTGGTTTTCTTGTTCTGCTCTGGGCGCTTGGCCGGGTTGCCGTCCTGGTTTCGCAGGAACTGCCGGCTGGTCTGGTCGCTGCCGTTGACCTTGCGTTCCCGGTGACGCTTGGCCTGGTGCTCTTACGTGAAATCATCGCCGGCAGGAATTGGCGTAATCTGCCGGTCTTGTCATTGCTCGCCGCATTTGCGTTGGCCAACGGCCTGTTTCATTGGCAAACCGCTGTCGGCGGGAGCGCAGCGGACGGCACCGGCTTGCGGCTTGGCGTGGCAACCGCGTTGATGCTGATCTCGGTGATCGGCGGGCGCATCGTGCCTTCCTTCACCCGCAACTGGCTGGTGCGGACCGGGCGGGCGGCGAGACCCGTGGCGCCGATGCAGATCTTCGACAAGCTTGTGCTCGCAGCCACCCTTGTCGGGCTCGTTCTTTGGGTGGTGCGACCGGAGGACGGCGCGACGGGCATCGCCCTTTTGTCAGTGGGCACCTTGCAGGCGGTACGTCTTGCACGCTGGCAAGGCGCCAGCACTGCCTCGGAACCGCTCGTCTGGGTACTGCATGCCGGCTATGCCTTTGTCCCGCTCGGCGCGTTGTGTGTGGGAACCAGTATAATTATGCCGGACGGCATCAATCAGGTTGCGGCCCTGCATGTTTGGATGGCCGGTGCCATCGGTTTGATGACGCTGGCGGTCATGACCCGCGCGACGCTCGGCCATACGGGACAGGACCTGCATGCCGGGAGCGGAACCGTACTGATCTATGTTGCGATCATAGGGTCGGTTTTCGCCCGCCTGTTGGCTGAGATCGGGGCGGATCACGCCATGCTCCTTTACCGGCTCTCCGGACTGTTTTGGATCCTGGCCTTTACGGGATTTGCCGCGCTTTACGGTCCGCTTCTTGTCAAGCGGAGACCGGGATCGGACTGATGGACTGGCTTCCGTTCGGCGTGGCTTTCATCGCTTTTTTCGCGACACATTCGATACCGGTGCGCCCGGCCGTAAAATCGCGCCTCGTCGCCGTACTCGGACCACGTGGATTCTCGCTTGCCTATTCGAGCCTGTCCCTCGTCATGCTGGCGATGTTGATCGTGGTTGCGGACAGCGCTCCTTACGTGGCCGTCTGGGACCAGGCGCTCTGGCAGAGACACGCCGTCCTGTACGGCATGCTGGCGGTTTGCCTGGTGGCGGCACTCGCGATCGGGCGGCCGAACCCGTTTTCCTTCGGCGGCGCAAAGAACCACCGGTTCGATCCTGCGAGACCTGGCGTCATCCGATGGAGCCGGCACCCGCTTTTGTGGTGTCTCGCATTTTGGGCATTGCTGCATCTGCTGCCGAACGGAGATCTCGCCCATGCTATTCTGTTCGGGGTTTTCGCCGGCTTTTCGTTTTTGGGCATGGTGCTGATCGACAGGCGGAAGCGGCGGGAGTTCGGACACACTGCCTGGCGTGACCTGCAGCACGCCGTGCAGGCCGGACCGATCCTGCCGCAACCGATATCCTGGCAAGGCGCTGTCGTGCGCTCGGTGGCGGGACTTCTCGTTTTCCTGCTCCTTCTTGGCTTGCATCCGGCAGCGCTCGGGGTGTCGCCGCTCCCCTGAATTTGAGCGCGGGGCCGCCGGGCCTGATCGGGTGGGCCACTGATTGGCGAAACTCCGGGTTAAGCATGGAGCGATGTTTGAAAGAAAAATCCTCAATCTAAAGATGAAAATTCGGGGTGCCGCTTTGCATAAACCCGCCTGCGATGGTGAGACTGATGTCCAATGACGAATTCAGGCGGCGGGGCTAATGTCGGGTCCTTGTTCCGCCTATGGCCGCGCAAAGCATATTGCGGTCGTTTCCTGTTGCAGCTCTCGAGTGAGATAGGAGGAACAGGAATAAACCAATGGCAAGAAAAATAGAGTCTTGCTATCTTAAATTACTAATTGTTACTTCAAAGAAGTTCTTAATTTCGCGACTGCAACCTTCCGGAAAATCCGAGCGTTTCCCGGGGGTTGACGGTGCGCAATTTTTGGAAAAACCGCGACGGCAACGTCGCAATGCTGACCGGTCTGTCGGTTCTCCCGCTCGTTGTGCTGGCCGGCGCGGCGATCGATATGGCCGTCGTCATTACGGACAAGAACCGCATTCATCACGCGCTCGATATTGCCGCACTGAACACCGCACGGGAGCTTACCGATAAGCCGTCCCTGGCCGACAAACCGGCCGACGTGCTGGAATTCGCCGCTGCCGCGTTCCACCTCAATTACACCGGGTCGACCCGCGCCGGGACCAATGTCACGACCAAGGACAGCCGGCTCGCGATCGACCTCAGCCAGACCCTGGTAAAGGTCAACGGTGTGGTGCAGGAAGTTGTCCTCAGTGCCGCGGGTAAGCACAAGACCAACTTCATGCGCATCATGATCGGCAATACGCCGGTCAACACAAAAACGACGTCGGCGGCCACGGTGCGCAACGACACGTTCGATGTCGTCATGGTGCTCGACAATTCCGGATCGATGGATAATGACGGAAAGATTGGCGCTCTGCGGACGGCGGCCGAGGACCTGACCAATACGTTGATGGGCATGAATGTCGGGACCGGTATGAGCGACCGGGTCAAGATCGGCCTCGTGCCGTTTTCGGGGTATGTCAATGTCGGCAGCGCCAACAAGTCCGCCTCCTGGATGGATACGGAAGGCGCCTCGCCAATACATTCCGAAAACTTCGATGCAACGGCGAACCGGTTCACGCTGTTCGACCAGATCAAGAACGTGACCTGGCAGGGCTGCGTCGAATCCCGCCCGTCCCCTTACGACATCGACGACACCGCGCCGAGCACGGGCACCCCCGCAACGCTCTTTGTACCGATTTTTGCGCCCGACGAGCCGGACGATGACAACGACAACGACAGCCGCAAGAATCCTTATACAAATAATTATCTGGACGACGAGGGCGGCACCTGCACCGGGCGGGCGCCGTCGGGATCGAAGCGGCCCGAACTGTCCCAGAACCGCCTGTGCAAATACGACAAAGATGTCAGCCCGAGCAGCGATGCAAGGAAGTCGAACGGCACGACGGAAGGTCCGAACTACCGGTGCTACAGCACGCCGATCCTGCCGGTGACCAACACGAAGAAGACGGTTGTCGACGCGATCAAGGCGATGAAAGCCAACGGGCCGACCAACATCCACCAGGGCATCATGTGGGGCTGGCGAACCCTGTCGAAGGGCGAGCCGTTCACCGAATCCCGCGACGACAACAAGAAAAACCACATCAAGGCAATGGTCGTGATGACGGACGGTCAGAACGATTACGGATCGTTTCCGAGCGGCAGTCACAATGAATCCAAGTACGGCGCCTACGGTTTTGCCGAGCTCAACAGGATCAGTGCGTCCAACAAGACCGATGACGACAAATGGGACGATCGCATGGACGTGCTGACGGCCACGGCCTGCACCAACGCCAAGGCGGCGAAGATCAAGGTCTACACGATCGCCTTCCAGGTGGACGACAAGGACACCGAAGAAATGCTGAAAAAATGCGCGACCCGGTCGGACATGTACTTTTCATCCGCCAGCAATGCCGAACTGAAAGCCGCGTTCCAGGAGATTGCGGAATCGATCTCGAAACTGCGCTTGTCGCAATAGGATCGACGTCTTCCCGAATTCGCGAGCCTATCCCCGCCGCCGCCTGCGCCGTCGCCCGCCGCTTTCGGCCTCGACGCTTTCCGATACCTTGCGTTCCGGCAGGGCCACGGCTTCCGACAGCCGCGGAAACGGTTCGACCTTGTTCGGCAGCGCCATGGCATTGACGAAATGCTCCTGGAATTTCGGTTCCAGTGCCGTTTCGATCTTTTCGATCTCGCCCACGACCCGCTCGACTTCGCGGCGGTGGCCGCGATTGAGGAGGGCCATGCGCGCGCCGGTGCCGGCCGCGTTGCCGACGGCGGCGACTTTCTTTACGTCGCAATCGGGGACCAGGCCGAGCACCATGGCGTATTTCGGCTCAATGTAAGAGCCGAACGCGCCGGCCAGTTTGATGCGGTCGACATGGTCGATGCCGAGCTTGTCCATAAGAAGCCGCACGCCGGCATAGAGCGCGGCCTTGGCAAGCTGGATGGCGCGCACATCGTTCTGGGTGACGCGGATTTCGACCGCGCCCCGCCACAGAATATAGGTGAAGGTTCGGCCGTCCTCGACGACGCGGTCGCTGATTGCGGCTTTCGTTTTGTCGACGACGCCGTCCTCGGTGATGATGCCCGCCAGGAACATCTCCGCGATCGCCTCGATGATGCCGGAGCCGCAGATCCCGGTCACGCCGACCTGGTCGACGCGCTCGGCAAAGCCGTCTTCGTCCGACCATTCGTCAAGGCCGATCACCTTGATCTTCGGTTCCAGCGTCTCCGGATCGATCCGGACGCGCTCGATCGCGCCGGGCGCGGCGCGTTGGCCGCAGGAAATCTCCGCGCCCTCGAAGGCCGGTCCTGTCGGCGAGGAGGCGGCAACGACCCGGTCCTTGTTGCCGAGCACGATTTCCGCATTCGTGCCAACATCGACCAGAAGCGTGATTTCCTCGCCCTTATAGGGGGCTTCGGCAAGCGTCGCCGAGGCGGCATCGGCCCCGACATGGCCGGCGATACAGGGCGGCATATAGACCTGTGCGCCCCGGTTCAGCCCGAGCCCGATATCGCGGGCCGGCAAAGAGACCGGGCCGGATATTGTCAGCGCGAAAGGTGCGCCGCCGAGTTCGCGCGGATCGATGCCGAGAAACAGGTGGTGCATGATCGGGTTGCCGACAAAGACCGCTTCCAGCACGTCTTCGCCGGTCACCCCGGCCTCGCCGGTGACCTTGGAGATCAGCGTATTGACGGCATCGCGCACGGCCTCGGTCAGCTTCGGCTGACCGTCATCGTTCATCATGACGTAGGAAACCCGCGACATCAGATCCTCGCCGAAGCGGATCTGCGGGTTCGACGTACCGGAGGAGGCGACGGTCCGACCACTCATCATGTCGGTGAGGTGGGCAGCGATCGTGGTGGAACCGATATCGACGGCCAGGCCGTAGAGCCTGTCGCGGAAGCCGGGCCACAGCGCCAGAATGCGTGGCGGGCCCTGGCCGTCGTCGTGGACGGCAGCCGTCACTTTCCACTCGCCCTTGCGCAGGATGGTCTGGACGTCGGCAAGCAGCGGGAAATCGATCGTCGTGCCGGCCAATTCCCAGTCGCGGGCAAGCGCTTCAAGGAGCCGGTCGGTATCGCCAAGCGGTTCTTCCATGTCGGGTTCGATGACTTCGACGTAGTAGAGCCTGACCGCGAGATCGCGGTCGATGCGCCGGGTTTCGGCCCGCTTGCGCACCACCTGACGGTGCACCTGCACGTCCTGCGGCACGTCGATAACAAGGTCGCCGAGCACCTGGGAGGAACACGACAGCCGCCGGTCGGAGGCGAGTGCGCGCTTGCTGGCGTAGCGCTCCTCGACCTTGGAGAACGGCGACAGGTTTTCGGCCGAACTGGTAATGCCGTGTTTGGCGAACTGGCCTTCCGCGACGCTCACCTGACAGCGGCCGCAAATGCCGCGGCCGCCGCAGACCGATTCGACATAAACGCCGAGCGACCGTGCCGCGTCGAGCACCGGCGTGCCGAGCGGGAAGCGCCCGCGCCGGCCGGATGGCATGAACAGGACAAGGGCGTCTTGTTTTTCGGCGGGTCCGTCGCTCATGGTCGTGTTCGTCGCTCCGTCAGAGACAGGTCAGCCGCGGGCCCGGCGCCGGCCGCCGCGTCGGCCGCCCCGGCCTTCGTCGGCGCCCTCGGCGGCCGGTTCGCGATAGGTGCGGATCCAGGCCGCGCAGTTCGGGTCCGTCGACATCAGTACATTGGCGGCACGCACCGCCTCGATCTCCTGCGGCCGGCACGGATTCATGATCGCCGAGGTCATGCCGGACGCGATCGCCATCGGCAGGAACGCGGCGTTGATGCCGTGCCGGTGCGGCAGGCCGAACGACACATTGGACGCGCCGCAGGTCGTGTTGACGCCGAGTTCCTCGCGCAGCTTGCGTACCAGCGCGAATACCTGCAGCCCGGCCGTGCCCATCGCGCCGATCGGCATGACCAGCGGATCGACGACGATGTCGTGGGCCTTGATGCCGTAATCGGCTGCCCGTTCGACGATCTTTTTGGCAACGGCGAACCGCACTTCCGGATCTTCGGAAATGCCGGTTTCGTCGTTCGAGATCGCTACGACCGGTACGTCGTATTTTGCGACCAGCGGCAGGATCGCCTCAAGCTTTTCTTCCTCGCCGGTCACTGAGTTCACGAGCGGACGCCCGTTGCAGACTTCGAGCCCGACCTTGAGCGCTTCCGTCACCGAAGAATCGATGCTGAGCGGCAGGTCGACCAGGCCCTGGACCAGTTCGATGGTCTGCTTCAGGAGCGGCGGTTCGGTCTCGTTCGGATTCGGCGCAGGCACGCCGGCATTGACGTCGAGCATCGTCGCGCCGGCCGCCACCTGTTCAAGCGCGTCCTTTTCGACCGTTGAAAAGTCGCCGGCCACCATTTCAGCGGCAAGTTTCTTGCGGCCCGTCGGGTTGATGCGTTCGCCGATGACGCAAAAGGGCTGGTCGAAGCCCATGACGATTTCCTTGGTGGCGGAGGCGAGGATCGTGCGTGCCATGTCGTTTCCGATCTTGCGGGCCGCACCGGCGGCCGGAAGGGTAAGGGGAGGGTGATTGGGTTTTTGGGAAGTCTCTCCGCTCAGCGGTCCCAGCCCTGTGACTGGATAAGCTGTTTCAGCTTTTCGGTCGGAAAGGATTCGTCGAGCGCCGCAACGGCTGCGTCCGCCTCCTGCTCCAGATCGTCGCCGACCGGTTCCGCATCGCCGCGCCGCCATTCCGCCAGATAGGCGTCGCTGTCCTTGGCGCCGACGGTCATTGCGCATTGGTCGATCGCGACGATGAACCGCTTCGGCAATTCCCGTTTGGCCACGCTGCGGCGGCCGGCCTTGACGATGACCTGGGCAGGAATGTCGCGCCAGTAGACGATGGTTCTTGTTGCCATGTTTTGCTCCGTTTGGGCGTCGGATTTAGAGGGTCGCCGGGTCGGCCGAGCGACCCGGTGCGACCGAAACGAACGTATCTGCGACGCGGTTGCCCGGCCGCCGGATCTGCTTTGTGTTCGGGGTCATGCGCTACGCACGAAATCGGTGAGCTCGCCGTAGCCGGTCGACCGGCGTTCGAAGGCGAGGCCGAGCTTTTCAGCCGCCTGTCGGGCCTTCAGGTCAAGCTCCGGGTCTTCGGTTTGCGCCAGGTAGATGACCCGGTCGTAATTGCCGAAATACAGGTCGCGCAACTCCGGATGCTTTTCCAGTCCCAGCGGGCCGTAGATGATGCTGTCGAATTGCCGTGCCAGGAAATCGGTGAGGAAAAACGCCGTGAACACTTCTTCCTGGTCCTTGAGGAACCGTTCTGTACCCGAGAAGAACGCGTAACAATGCGGCCCGCCGATGCGCTCCACACCTTCCTCTTCGATCACGGTGTCGAGCAGGCCGCCTGTGCCGCAATCCGCATAGCCGATGAGGATCCGGTCGAACCCGTCGGTCCGCGCGGTTTGAATGGCCTCGCGCACCGCGTCCGGGATCCGTTCGGGGCGATTGTGGAGAAGGGCGGAAAGGCAGCGCAGTTCGACATGATCGAGGCCGTTCGCGTCGATCACCGCAAGGATCTCGCGGGCGAGTGCCCCGCAAGCAATCAGGCATACGCGCTGATGTCCGGTCTCGGCCATGCGGACTCCATGGGTGCTTTCAGGGCACCGCGCACCGGGGGTTCACAGTCTCGGCGACAGCCGACGGCGTCCGTGCAGATGCATGGGCCGCCGGCCTCGACCGTTCCGGTCAGGCGACCGCGCGCTGATTGTGACGACGCTTCATGAAATCCTTCGCCGTTTCCACGGCGACGGCGGCGTCGCGACAATAGGCGTCGGCCCCGATTGCCATGCCGAATTCTTCATTGAGCGGCGCACCGCCGACGAGCACGACGTGATCGTCGCGGATGCCGTTCTCCTTCATCGTATCGATGACCACCTTCATGTAGGGCATGGTGGTCGTCAGAAGCGCCGACATGCCGACAATGTCCGGCTCATGTTCCTCGATCGCTTCCAAGTAGTTCTCGACCGGATTGTTGATACCCAGGTCGATCACCTCGAACCCGGCACCTTCCATCATCATGCCGACCAGGTTCTTGCCGATATCGTGAATATCGCCCTTGACCGTGCCGATCACCATCTTGCCGAGCTTCGGCGCACCGGTCTCGGCCAGCAGCGGGCGCAGGATGAACATGCCGGCTTTCATGGCATTCGCCGAAAGCAGGACCTCCGGCACGAACAGGATGCCGTCGCGAAAGTCCTCGCCGACGATCCGCATGCCTTCGACGAGCGCCTCGGTCAGGACGCGATAGGGTTCCCAGCCGCGTTCAAGAAGGATGTTGACGCCTTCTTCGATTTCTTCCTTCAGGCCGTCATAAAGGTCGTCGTGCATCTGCTCGACGAGTTCGTCGTCGGAGAGCGAGGCGAGGTCGATATCTTCTTCATCGGACATGCGGCAAATCCTTTACAATGTCTTGTGCGCCATAGCGTTTTCGGTCCACCAGACACGGCCGTGTGACCTCGTTGCACACTATGTCATTCTCCGAGGGTCTATTAGATCCCTGGAAACGACGTCGCCCGATGCAATTACGACTTGCCGCATCGTTCGACGACGATATAGCCCGGATTCCCGAGAATATCAAGATATCTTTATATCTTTATCCTAAAATTCCGTTAGCGCTGGTCATTTGCCGTCTTTTCATGCCGTTTCGGGCAAAGCCGGCGTCGCTGTGACAGGTATCGTCGAGGACAAGCTCAAAGCCCTGACGTGCGACGGCGGGGCGACAACGACACAATGGTGAAGCAGCGGGTCACGTCGACGGCACGACCCAAGCTCTGCGACCCCGAAGACCGACCTAAGGTGCAGTGCTTATGACCGAGGACATCGAAGTAAAGGCTGACGCGCCGGCACCCGCGCGCAAACGAGCCCGATCCGGCGGCGGTGCCGCGGCCCGGCGCGCCAGCCGGCAAGCCGGCGGCTTTGTAAAGTTCCCCGCGATCACCCGAGCCCTGGCTCCGTACGAAGTGTTGGACGAAGAGGGCTTGTCGATCATCGAGGAAAATGCCGAAACGCTCCTGCAGGAAGTCGGCATTGAATTCCGCGATGATCCGGAAGCGCTGCAGATGTGGTGCGATGCCGGCGCCGACGTCACCGATGAACGGGTCCGGTTTCCCAAGGGTCTGTGCCGGTCGCTCCTGAGGACGGCGCCGTCGGAATTTGTCCAGCATGCCCGTAATCCGGAGCGCTCCGTGCGCATCGGCGGACGCAACACCGTGTTCGCGCCGGTCTACGGTCCGCCCTTTGTCAGCGACCACGACAAGGGCCGCCGGTATGCGACGATCGAGGATTTCCGGAACTTCGTGAAACTGGCCTACATGGCCCCTGCCTTGCACCATTCCGGCGGCACGGTCTGCGAGCCGGTCGATATCCCGGTGAACAAGCGCCATCTCGACATGGTCTACAGCCATATCCGCTATTCCGACATGCCGTTCATGGGATCAGTGACGCACCCGGACCGGGCTCAGGATTCCATCGACATGGCTAAGCTCGTCTTCGGCGAGAGCTTCGTCGACGAGAATTGCGTATTGATCAATCTGATCAACGCGAATTCCCCGATGGTGTTCGATGAAACCATGCTGGGTGCCCTGAAGGTCTATGCCAGGGCCGGCCAGGCAACGATCGTCTCGCCGTTCATCCTGGCCGGTGCCATGTCGCCGGTGACCGTTGCCGGCACGCTCGCGCAGATCCTGGCCGAAGCCATGGCCGGCATGGCGTTCGCGCAGATCTGCCGGCCGGGCGCCCCGGTCGTGTTCGGCACGTTCGCCAGTTCGATTTCCATGCAGACCGGCGCGCCGACTTTCGGCACGCCGGAGCCGGCGCTGGTCCTGTATGGCGCGGCCCAGCTTGCGCGCCGCCTCGGCGTCCCGTTCCGTTCCGGCGGATCGCTGTGCGGATCCAAGGCTCCGGATTCGCAGGCCGCATACGAAAGCGCCCATACCCTGATGCCAACCTTGATGGCGGGCGTGAACTTTGCGCTGCATAGTGCCGGATGGATGGAGGGCGGCCTGGTCGCCAGCTACGAAAAGTTCGTCATGGACGCGGACCAGTTGGCGATGATGCAGAAATTTGCCGCCGGCATCGACCTGTCGGAAAACGGCCAGGCGCTCGATGCCGTGCGCGAAGTCGGACCCGGAAGCCATTTCCTTGGCTGCGCCCATACCCAGGCGAATTTCGAGACCGCCTTCTTCCGCTCCGAGATCGCCGACAACAATTCCTTCGAGCAATGGGAGGCGGAAGGGTCGATGAGCGCCGATCGCCGTGCCAATGCGCTGTTCCAGAAGCGCTTGGCCGACTATGTGGCGCCGCCGATCGACCCGGGCCTGGACGAGGCGCTGATGACCTTCATCCGTCTGAAGAAGGAATCCATGCCGGACGCCTTCACATGAAGGAACCGGGACCGGTCCGCGGCCACGCTCGGCGCCGAACTGAGAGCCGCGGCCTTGCGAGAGGCCTTCGGGCTGCGTGACCCCAATACCCGCAAAAGGGGTTCTTGACAGCGTGACCGATACGGCTCGTATCGCCGACAGGCTTGCGCGCGACGGACTTGCCCTGCGCGGTGGCTTCCATCCCAACGAAACCGACACCGTCCCGCGCGACGGTCGCAACGGGCCTCCAAGGACGGTGCTACTTGTCGGAGTGATCGGCCGATCGACCTGGGACGCGTTTCAAGCTGGCCGGTCCGATACCGAAAATCCGCTGGACGACTGGACACGCTCCGTGGTCGACCCGCTGGCGCGCGACGAAGCCGCGATCGCCATTTATCCGAACGACAAACCCTTCTGGCCGTTTCAGCAATGGGCCAAACGCTCAGAACCGGTCTCGGAAAGTCCGCTCGGACTGCTGATCCATCCGCGCTACGGCCTGTGGCATGCCTACCGCGCCGCCCTCGTCTTTGCCGATCGGCTGGTGGTTCCGCAACAGCTTTCCGCACAATCGCCTTGCGAAACCTGCGCGGATCGGCCGTGTCTCAGGACTTGCCCGGTCGGGGCTTTTACCGAACAAGGATTTAACGTCGCCGCCTGCGCCGGCCATCTGGTCGAGCCGCCTGGCCGACTTTGTCTGCAGGGCGGATGCGCGGCCCGCGACGCCTGTCCGGTCGGGCAGGATTATCGCTATGACGAACCGCAGATCCGGTTTCACATGGCTGCCTTCGGCCGGTCGGTCGCAAGCGTCCGATCGACATAGAACGGTCAGGCACTCTTGAGCGTATACAAGTCGAGCACCTCTGACCGTCCCCTTGTGGCCTCTTGTTTAAGCGGACGGAAAGCCGTCGCGCGGTCCAGCGGATCGATTCCTGCCGCAACCAGCACTGCCGACGTAACGACCAGCGGCACGGCTTCGATCTTGGCCACTTCCTGCAGGCGCGACGCAACGTTCACCGTATCGCCGGCAACGGTGACCTGGCCGAACTGACCGCCGAGGACGGCCGCCGCCACCGGGCCGGTATGCACGCTGACCCTGAGCGGCGGCGATGATCCGGCGAACAGGTCGGATCGGATCCTGTCCGTCTCGCTCAGAAGAGCCGTCGCACATGCCAGGGCCGAACGCGCGTCATCGATAGTCGGGTCCGGCAGACCGAAAACAATCACGGCGCCGTCGCCCTGATAATCGACGACAAGGCCCGAATGGCTCGACGTCGTATCCTCATAGAAACAGTGCAGGTCGCTCAGAAAACCGGCAACCGCGATGGGGTCGACCTGTTCCATGCGGCTGGTAAAGCCGGCAACATCGACGAACAGCACAGTCGCGGTCTGCATGCGCCGGTCGAAGGCAAGACGTTCCGTACTGGCAAGAAGATCCGCCAATGCCGGATGCACATAGCGCGACAGGTTGGTGCGCTCGCTTTGGATGCGCGCCCGCGATCGGTCAAGCAGCGAAAGACGGCGTCCGACGGCTGCAGCGGATCCGATTACCAGCGCCGGGATGACCGTCATCGCATCGAGCCACAGGCGCTCCACTTCGAAGGCCAGATGAAGCCCGGCCAGCGTCGCGATCCAGACACTGGCGGCTGC
The DNA here is from genome assembly GCA_038745065.1 of Pseudomonadota bacterium. Taxonomy (GTDB): domain Bacteria; phylum Pseudomonadota; class Alphaproteobacteria; order Rhizobiales; family JANQQB01; genus JANQQB01. The sequence continues at coordinate 66,947 of JBCDLT010000018.1, forward strand.
TGCCAGCCACAGGTCCCGACGCCGAATGCCGGCGCCGGCATACAACGCCGTGGCGGACGCGCCGGCCAGCAGGACCGACAGCGCCACCGTGGTCATGTTGCGGATGATCTCGTTGCCGGCAATCAGGTTCTGCGTTGCCGTGGCGAGGACCTCCACCCCGGACGTTGCCGGCGAAAACGGTGTTGAGAAATAATCGCTGAGGCTTTCCGCCGTGCTGCCGATAAAGACAATCCGGTCGCTCAGGTAGGCGTCTGGATTCGGATCGGTCAGGAGCTTCGTCAGCGGCACGATCCGTTGCTTCGCGGTTCCGGCCGCATGATTGATGACGATCCGGTCGTGGGCGTCGATTTGCAGTGCGCGCGGCCCCAGATCGAGATGCGATCCGGCAAACAGCGCAACGTCCGTCCAGGCAATGCCGAGCGCTGCGCCGGCGACCCGGACAGGCAGGGCCGGCAGGTAGGCATCCGGCGCCATGCGCAAGGCCGTCGGAAGACGCCGGGCGCCGCCATCTGCGGACCGTTCGATGTTGACGTGTGCCAGGTGGCCGGTCTGGGCAAGACCCGGCAGCGGTAAAAGAACGTGCCGGCGGGAGGCCGGGGGATGGCTTCCCGGCCTTTCCAGCACGACCGAAAAGGCGCTGCGATCGAGTGCGGAATCGAGTTCAGGCGTCTGGGGTGCGGCGATTTCGGCGGGTTGGTTGGTGGCCGCAACCGCCAGCACAAGCGGATCGACCCGTGCCAGCATTCTGGCCAGTTCATGGTCTGCCGACGTGATGTCGAGGAACAGGAGATCAAGCGCCACGACACGGGGCCCGGCCGCGGCAATCACTCCCATGGCCCGTGCCAGCGCCGAGCGCATGGGCGCCGCCATGCCGATCGTGTTGACCGCATGCTCGTCGATGGCAACGATGGTGAAGCGCGCATCGACCGGGCGTTCGCCGCGCAGGACGAAACGCAGATCGAGCAGCCGGTTTTCAAACGACTGGGTGAGCGGATCGATGCCGGACGCACGCCACAGGCTGACGATAAAGACGCATATGAGCATGATGCCGAGACCGATCGGAGAAAGTCGCGATCGGGCGCCAAGGGCCGTCATCGCCAGGCAAAACCCAGTCTGGCCTTCGTGGCGGAAACTCGCTTGGCGCCCCAGGTCTTGACCGAAAGGGTCGTGTCGGTGGCACGGATATCGACACCTTGTCCGGCGTCAAGCGCCGCACCCCGGCCGGAAGCCGAGACCCGAACGCGGCCAATGTCGACAAAGACGGCCGTAGCGCCGTCCGCCTGGCTTACGATCCAGTCCGTCGAGCGCACCGACGCTATGGCCAGTGGCGTACGCACTTCAAAGCGGCGCCAGGTGCGACGCGGCGCGGAGACGCCGAGAATTCCGTCCGTCAGTGACAGGACCGCATCGAAGAGCCGCCCGGACCGGCCGACGAGCCGGCTCAGTTCAACCTCGGTTCCGCCGCCGATCGTGATCACGATCGAATCGTTGCAGGTGATTTTTACACGTGTCCGGGGTCCGGTCCGGACGCGGCTAGCACCGCTCGGCAACGCGGTCGTCGTCAGGGGGCGCCAGACGCCAGCGGACCGGATCTCGACAGATTTGCCTTTGATGGCGTCAACGGCGCATTGGCGCTCGGCGCTCGCCGTTTGCGTCGATGTCAGCAGCACCAGAACAAAAAGGAGGAAAAAGCGGGGGTGGGACACGGATAACGCTCCTCATTCTCGGACCCCAAGTGCGACCGATATGTCCATCGCCTTTCGCAAGGTCAACGCGGGAACATCGCAGGTGTGATACGCATTTTCCGTACCTATAGGGCGCGGTCTGCGGCCATCATGAAGGTCAACCGAGGGTCGCGCGGCTCACCCGATGTTTGGCACACGAGCGTCAGGTGCGGGTCTATCCCGGGCCACCACCCATTTGGGGGATGGCAGTGCGTTTCGTGTACCATAGGTAATGGAGTGTGGCGTTGGGCTGAGGGGACTGCGCATATGCCGCTGAAAGAACACAAGATCCTGTCGTCGAACGTTCAGGCCGCGTTTTCTCTGTTGCCGGAGAGCAAGGCGCGCAAGGCGATCGAGGAGACGTTCAGACATTTTCGCGATTGGCCGAAACACCGGATCCCCGATCTGGCATGGGCCGATTTCGAACGGAACGGAACCTTCGTGCGCGGCGGCATCTCCAGCGTGACCGATTTGTCGACACGGATCGCTGCCGGTCCCGCCGAAGATCCCGATATCCGGCGTCTCGCGGACCGGGCCGGCGCCGGCGATCTCGAAGTCGGTACGCTTGAATTGGCGGAGGACGGCGACTGCATCCTCTGGTTCGTGCCCCATGCGCCGAGCTTCGGCGATCGGCTCCCGGAGACCATTCTCCGCGGCCTATGCATCCCGGAAAGGCTTTTCGTCGAAATCCTCTATCTGGTGAATCCGGATGCCGGCCTGACCCCGTCCGAAGGCCGTACCGTGTTCCAGATCGTGTCGGGCCATGCGCCGCGCGAGGCGGCCGAACAGGACGGCCTGTCGATGGAAACCAAACGCGCGCAGTTGAAGAGCGCCTGTTTCAAGCTGCACTGCTCCGGTCAGACGGATCTTGTGCGCAAGGTGCTAGGCCAGATGATCTTTCTGTTGTCGGTCAGCGACGCGGAGGGCATGCATGCGCGCATTGCGGAGGATTTTGTCTCCGAATTCCTGGCCGACGATGCCCGCCTGGTCACGCAGCGGCTCGGCAACGGCCGCCTTGTGCGTTTCCTTGAATGCGGACCATCCGATGGCCAGCCGATCCTGATGATCCACGGCATGATGTGGCCGATCATGCTGTTCGGCTGTCGCCGCCATCTTGAAAAGGCCGGTCTTCGCCTGATCGTTCCGCTGCGCCGCGGACATCTGGAAGTGGAGAACCTGCACGGGCTCTATAGCGACGATGACCTCGTCGCGGGATCGATGGAGGACATCGCCCTTTTCATCGAACAATGCCTGGGCGGCCCGGCGACGATACTCGGGAACTCGCTCGGTGCGGTCCTGGCGATCGGGTTCGCGAACCGGTTCCCGGACCATGTCGCCCGCCTCATTCTCCTGTCGATCAATCTCACGCAGACCGCGCCGTCGCGCGACAACCTCGCCGGAGAATTCTATGAGAGCCTCAACCGGCTCAGCACGCGGCGCGACCTGTTCCGGCAGATCACCTGGCAGTACAAGGAGCACTACGCGCAGGAGAACACGTGCCGGGAAATTCTCGACCGGCTGTTTGGTGCTTCGCAGGCCGATCTCGACGTCTTGTGCGGCCGGCACGGCGAACAGGCCGCCTATCGCATGTTTTCCGAACTCTACCGCAAGTCAGTCCCCGGCATGGCCGAGGATTTTGTCTATGTCATGCAGCAATGGCAGGACGAAATCAGCCGCCTGCATGTGCCGACCGTGATCATCCACGGCACCGGCGATCCCCTTACGCCGGCATCCCAGCTTCGCGATGCCGTGCATGCCAACGACGATGTGCAATTGGTCACGTTTGCCGGTGGCGGGCATTTTGTTGCTGCGTCGGAGCCGGCGCGGGTCTGGTCGGCCATCGTTGACTTTGCTGTATCCTAGAGAAATTCTTGGTAAAATAGTATCGTTTGACTACTAGATCCGATCCTGTCGACGACAAATCCTTTGGGTTTTGATGGATCCGGCCAAGTCATTACCCGTTTGGGTGTTGGGCCCTTGTTTGCGATGGTCTAGCGTCGTCAATGTGGCGAGAGAAATTCTCGTCCAAGACCAACATAAACATGCACGATTATGGCCTTTTCGATGTTGTCAGAGAGTAACCCCGGCATTTGTACACGCGGGGCAGTTCGCTTCAGCAACTGCCGCGTACGTCGGGTGCTCCCTGTGACCCGCATTTCATGCCAGTCCGTCCGCACCGATCGGGTTGGGTTTTTGGATCGGCGGGCTCTGTCCGTCTGATCCCCCAAGCCATTTCAATTACGTGTGCGGGGTCCGCGCTTCGGTTCGGGCCCCGTTTTTTTCTTTTAGGACTTTGGCGCCAGGCGCACGGCGGTACCGTAGGCAAGGATTTCCGCTGAACCCTGCATGACCATGGCCGTGCTGATTCGCATCCCGACAATGGCGTCCGCACCCATGGCCCGCGCATCGGCGGCCATGCGGTCGAGGGCCTGTTCACGCGCTTCGGCCATCAGCTTTGTGTATTCCGACACTTCACCGCCGACCAGATTGCGCAATCCGGCGATGATATCGGTGCCCACATGTTTGGCGCGGATGACATTGCCGCGTGCCAGTCCGAGCACCTCGACGATGTCGTGTCCGGCAATGGTTTCTGTCGTTGCAACGATCATGGATCGGCTCACTGTTTGATGTTCTTTTCGTAATAGTCGTCTTCGGTATTCGTCAGCCGGTCACGGACCACGCGCACAACGAAGTATAAAACCACGGCCAACACGGCCAATCCGATCAGGCCATAGGGAAAGATCGCAAACAATCCGACCATCATGGCGATCACATACGCTGCCACGATGCCGACGATGATCCACAGGGCAAGGGTGTCAAGAGCCATAAGAAGGTGCTCCGGCGGCAGGAAACGGGACGCGGCAGATTAGCGCCGCCACATCTCAAGTGTGGGCCCGACGGACCGTCAGTGCAAGAGCCGCGGACAAAACAAGGGTTCCGGCGGCCACCAGCGAGGGCAGGGTGAAGCTGGCGGTGCGTTCATGCACGAGGCCGGCAAAAACCGGTCCGACGATCTGGCCGAACCCGAAGGCTGCCGTCATCAGGCCAAGGCTCGAACGGGGATTGCCGGTCGTAAGCGATCGGGCGGCCATCAGGCCGAGTGCCGTCAGCCCCATAAACGTGCCGCCCAGCAGCACAGCGCCCAGAAGCGCTCCGGACGAAGTCGGCCACAAAACGGTCGCGGCCACGCCGACGGCTTCGACAGCGGCGGCAAGCGCGAAGGCGGCGGGAACGCCGACCCGCTCGGACAGCCGCGTCCAGACGAGGACCGACGGTGCCGCAACGAGACCGAAGACGAGCCAGATTGTTGGTTCGACGGCCGCCATCGCCGGGTCGGCGCGCACGATGGCGACGAGGAATGTGGCTGTGATGATATATCCGAAACCGAAAAGGCCGTAGGCAGCGATCATGCGGCTTAGAGCCGGGTTCGGCCGGAAAGAGGCGCCGTTTCCTGCCGACGGCGCGGCGGATCCGGCGGAAGCGTTGGGGACAAGAACATAGACGGCGGCCAGTCCGGCGCCGGCAAGTACTGCGCTGATGCCCCATTGTGCAATGGAATCGCCGCCGGCGCGCTCCGTGAATCCGACCGCCAGGGCGGAGATCGCGATGCCGATACCGACGCCGGAAAAATGCAGGGCCGAGAGCGGCGACCGCCCGGCCGCGGCCAAGCGTTCCAGCACCAGTGCGGAAGCAAAGACCAGCATGAAGGCGCTGGCCAACCCGCCGATAAACCGCCAGACCAGGAAAGCTGCAAGCGACGTCGACAGGGCCATCATCGCCAGACCGATCGCATTGACGGCAAGCGCCGCAAGCAGCCACTGCCGCGGCTGGCCGGACAGGCGGCCGGATGAAGCCAGCAGCGCCCCGGCAAGGTAACCTGCGAAGTTTGCCGATGCGATCCATCCAGTCGCGCCGACGCTGAGTGCGTGATCGACCGCCATGACCGGCAGGATGGGTGTGTAGACGAAGCGGCCGATTCCCATCGCCGCGGCCATCGCCGTCATACCGCCGAAGGCGAGGAGCCAGGAATTCCCGTGCATGCGAAGCCCCGAAACGCGTTATCGGTTTTTCTCACGCAAACGATCCGTCCGGGTAACGGTTTGTTGCGAGACGGGTATCACTGAAAGCGATACCTACTCGGCGGCTTTGCTGTCCGGCAGACGGGCATGGTCGAGAAAGGCGGAAAGGCTTGCGGATTGGTGGCTGTCGCGGCGCCGGATGAAGACGGTGTTCACCCTGCTTTCGGCCGGTGGCAGGGCATGGAGGGCGACACGGCCGTCCTGCCAGACCGGTCCGATCATCGCCTTGGGTAGCAGTGTGATGCCGAGGCCCGCGCTGACGCAGGCGACGATCGTCTCCAGCGTGCCGAATTCCATGGCGCGCACATTGACGATACCGCGCCGGGCCAGCATGCCTTCCAGAATGAGGCGATAGGAACATCCCAGCCGCAAGACGATGATTCGGGTTTCGTCGCCGGCAAAGGCCGCCTCGAGGCTTGTGACATTCGGCGGCGTCAGCAAGACGAGCTCCTCGGTATAGAACACGTCTTCGCTCAGGCTCGGATGATCGACCGGGCCGCAGACAAATGCGCCTTCGATGGCATTCTGCAGGACCCTTTCAACCAATTCGCAGGACGTGCCGGTCTGCAGCGATAAATCCACGTCCGGATAGCGATCGGCAAATCCGGCAATTAGCGGCGACAGCCGAAGTGCTGCAGTGGTTTCCAGGGAGCCAAGCACCAGCGGGCCCGCCGGTTTGCCGTCGTCGCGTACGGCGCGCGCGGCTTCCTGCGACAGGTTGGCGAGGCGCTTGGCATAGGGCAGGAGGCGCTCGCCGGCCGGTGTCAGATCGACGCCCTGGGCGGATCGTACGAAGAGCGGCACGCCCAGTTCGTCTTCCAGCTTGCGGATGCGCGCCGTCATGTTCGACTGCACGGTGTTCAACGTGGCGGCCGCCCGGTTCATGCTGCCGAGGCGGGCAACCGCTTCGAACTTTTTGAGATCCGACAGGTCCATTTCATCGGCCTTTGTCTTCATGCCCGCGATGAGCATACCGCCTGACGGATGCATGCCAAGCGATCAGCCGAGACTGTGTGCCAGTTTTTCCAGCGACTGGTGCCAGGCGGGGTCCGCCAGGTTCGCGTAACCAGCCTCAAGCCGGGTATGTCGCAGCAAAAGATCGGTACCGTTCTCTCGTTCTGTAAGCGTCACCGTTACCGCGCTGGAGCCGGATTGCGTGACCTCCGCCGGCAGGCTCGCGGTGCAATGGTCGATGATCTCGAAGGCGAGGCCGGTTGGTGGGTCCAGCTTGCGATAGACACCGGTCAGCAGGCTGGAATCGCCATCCGGGCCGATCATTTCGAACTCGAACTGTCCGCCGACCCTGAGGTCCTGGGAGAGCACCCGTGTGGTGAACCCGTCCGGTCCCCACCACAGGCCGATCTGCCCCGGATCCGTCCAGGCCGCATAGAGCCGTGTCGCGGGAACGGCGAAGTGGCGGCGGATCTCAAGCGTTTTCAGATCCGGTTCGATCAGGCTCATGATCTGTCCTCGTTCGGTGTCAGCGTCGCTTCGAGGCGGTCGAGCCGGTCAGACCAGAAGCGCCGGTAAAATCCCATCCACGCATCGATTTCGGCCAGCGGATCGGTTTTGAGCGCGCACATGCGGCGCTGGCCGTCGCGCCGGCGGGAAACCAGATTGGCGTGTTCAAGCACCTGCAGATGGCGCGAAATCGCCGATTGGGTGACGGAAAACCGGTCGACGATCTCGCCGACCGAACACTCCTTTTCAGCCAGCATGGAAAGGATGCCACGACGGGTGGGATCGGAGAGGGCGGAAAACGTGGCGTCGAGCATATATCACCTATTGATCATATATTCATATGCTGTAAATTAGCAATATTAAGGCGATGCGGCAACCTTCGTACTGTTTCGCCAATCCCTGTTCGGGACTGAAGGACACTCACCATGAAACTTTACAATGGCGACGCTGCGAATCCGCGACGGGTTCGCATCTTCTTGGTCGAGAAGGGGATCGAGGCGGATCGGATCGACTTTGACGTGGTCGCCGGCGCAACCCGCACACCGGACTTCCTGAAGAAGAACTCTCTGGGTCACGTCCCGATCCTGGAATTGGACGACGGAACCGTAATCACCGAAAGCCATGCGATCTGCCGGTACTTCGAGGAAGTCCATCCGGATCCCCCGTTATTCGGCACCGATGCAAGGCAGAAGGCCTTGATTGAAATGTGGAATCGCCGCCTTGAGATCGAACTCCTGATGACGCTCGGCGCGATCGCCCAGCATAGCTTCAGGTTTTTTAGTACGCGGTTGCGTCAGGTACCGGCCTACGCCGATGCGCAACGCGAGACCGCGGTCGAGAAGTGGATATGGCTCGATGGCGAGTTGAGCGACGGCCGGCCCTATGCGGCCGGCGAGGCGTTTTCGGTTGCGGACATTACAGGCATGACCGCACTCCATCTGAGTGCAGTCGTCGACGCGGAGTGCCCACCTGACCTGCCGCACGTCAACGCCTGGGCAGCCCGATTACGGTCCCGCCCATCCTGGTTGGCCTGATCCGCCTGATCGGCGTTAGCCGGCCCGCCGCCGCTTGCGCTCGCGGCGTCCGCGTTCCGGTGCACCGCGATCGTTGGCGGCCGGTGGTGCGTTTAGCGGACCGATGGCCGTAACGATTTCCTCGAGGGTCGGGCGCCCGCGCTTTGTGTGCGAATCAAGGGCAGCCCGCATAGCGGCGATATGGGCCGCCGTCGTACCGCAACAGCCGCCGATGATCCGCGCACCGGCGTCGATGGCGAGACGTACATATTCGGCCATCAGGTCGGGTGTGCCATTATAAACGACTTCGTCGCCTCGAATTTCGGGAATTCCGCAATTGGCCTTGGCGACGATGACGGCTGACGGATTTGCTTCCGTCATTTGCAGGACCGACATAAGCAAGTCCGAGGCGCCGACGCCGCAATTGGCACCATGCGCCTGCGCGGTACCGCACTTGTCGCACTTGATCGCGCCGATATCGCCCGGAGCAAGACCCATCATGGTCTTGCCGGCCGTGTCGAAACTTCCAGTATACGCGTAGGGCAGGCCGGAGGCGTCTGCGGCTTCCTGAGCTGCCTTGATCTCGTCGATTGCCGACATCGTTTCGATCCAGATGACGTCGACGCCGCCGTCTTTCAGGCCGGCAATCTGTTCGGCAAAGGCGTCTCGCGCTCCGTCATAGGTGAGCGCGCCAAGCGGTTCGAGCAATTCGCCGGTCGGTCCGACCGAACCCGCTGCCACGACCTTGCGGCCCGACCTGGCGATTTCGTCCTTGAGCAATTCGGCGCCAAGCTTGTTCAATTCGTGAACACGATCCTCGGCGTGGTGCAGTTTGAGGCGATGCCGTGTCCCGCCGAATGTATTGGTCAGCACCAGATCGGATCCGGCCTCGATAAAGGACCGATGCAGGGCGCGCACCTTTTCAGGCTGCTCTGCATTCCACAATTCCGGGGGATAGCCGGCTTCGAGGCCGGCATTGAAGAAGTTCGTTCCGGTTGCCCCGTCCGCAAGCAGGACACCTTTTTCGTTCAGTAGCTCTAGAAACATGGTGAGATCCATCTGTCGCGCGGCGTGCCGGTCACCCGACCGGCATTCTTCTTCGTGCGGCGCTGACTTAACCACAACAAGATATAAAGATAAGTTTATATCCGCAAGCCGAAACTGCAGGATGCATGGGCCGGATACGCGATTTTTTCGGTGCCCGGAACTCAGAAATCCGTCGGCGCGCCGCCTTCTTCGACGCGGCGCGCCACGAAGGCATCGAGCTCCTCGCGGATGGCCGGATCCATCGGTGGATCCTCGCTGGTCGCCAGCACGTCCTTGAACACCTGATTCGCCTTCTGCCATGTCTCCGGCTTCCCGGCATCGCGCCAGCTTTCGAAGTTGCGCCAGTCGGACAGGATCGGGGCATAAAAGGCATCGCGAAAGCGTTCCTGGGTGTGGGCCGCGCCGAAGAAATGCCCGCCCGGACCGACCTCGCGCACCGCGTCGAGCGCTAGTGCCGGATCGCCGACGTCGAGCGGCTCCAGGAAGCGCGCCACCATCTGCAGGAGTTCCACATCGAGGATGAATTTCTCGAACGAGGCACACAGGCCGCCCTCAAGCCAGCCGGCGCCGTGCATCAGGATATTGACGCCGCCAGTCACCGCACCCCACAGCGAGAAAACGGTTTCATAGGCGGCCTGGGCGTCCACGGTATTGGCGGCGCACACGTTGGAGGACCGGTAAGGCACGTTGTAACGGCGCGCCAATTGGCCGCCGACGATCGCCGCCTTCATGTATTCAGGTGTGCCGAAGGCCGGTGCGCCGCTTTTCATGTCGACATTCGACGTGAAGCCGCCATAGGCCACCGGCGCGCCGGGATTGACCATCTGGGTAAAGGCCATGCCGGCAAGCGCTTCGGCGTTTTGTTGCGCAAGGGCGCCCGCAATCGTGATCGGCGCCATGGCGCCCGACAGCGTGAACGGCGTGATCACCACCAATTGGTTGCGCCGCGACAATTCGATAATGCCGCCGAGCATGGGCGTGTCGAGCTTCAGCGGCGAATTGGTGTTGATGATCGACATCATGCTCGGTTCGCGGTCGAATTCGGCGTCCGACACGCCGCGGGCGATGCGCACGATCTCCATGCCGTCGCGGATCCGGTCCGGGCCGAGCGAATAGGCATGCGGAACCTTGTCCGTCAGCGTCACCATGTCCTGCAGCGCCACCAGGTGCCGGATCGAGGCATGGATGTCGACCGGTTCCACGGGGTAGCCGCCGCACTGGTGGATGATGTTGTAATGGTTGATGAGTTTCAGGAACTTGCGGTAATCGGCATGGTTGCCGGTCCGGCGCCCGTCATCCATGTCCGAACAGTTCGGCGGGCTGGCGATTGCACAAAATGAAAGCGCATCGCCGCCGATCATCAGGTTGTGGGCCGGATTGCGGGCATGCAGCGTAAACGTTGCGGGCGCGGTCGCCATCGCGCCCATGATCAGATCCGGGTCGAACCGTACCCGGTCGCTGTCGGGATCCACGTCCGCGCCGGCATTGATAAGGATCTCCCGGGCTTCAGGGTGGATGAAATCCACGCCGATTTCCTTCAGGATGGTCAGCGATGTGGTGTGAATGGCTTCGATGGCATCGGCGCTGACATATCGCGCCGGGGACATCATCAGGTGCGGCTGCTTGAACGGCGCCTGATTGTCCTGACGGATCGTCGTTCCGTTGCCGCGTGCGCCTTGGCGCCGGCGTCGTCGTTCTCCTGCTGCTGGCTGCTCGGTCATCGGCTGGATCCCTTCCGGGTTTGGCCCGTTTTTCCGGGCCCAATTGCGCGAATGGCGGGTAGAATGCCCCATCGCACCACATCAACCAATACAGCAATCAACGGCTAACAATTCGGCTGGAAAGGATCGGATTGCGGCATCGCATGACGTTTTGGTGGTGCGCTGCGCATCGGCTGGCTTCGATGGCCCAACTAGCGTCCACGTCCGGTGCAGCCACGGCGCTGACAGGGCGCGCCGCTAAGGTAGGGTACCCGATCGGCCGGTGCAGGAAGGCGGTGCTGGCGCGCCAGCAGAACCGGCGCGCAAAGACCTTCGTCGGGGGGCGTCAGCTCGCCCGCAGGAACCGCGCCTCTTCGGCAAGCACGGCCTCTTCGGCTTCCACCTCGGTGGATTTGAGCGCGCGCAGGCGTCCGATCGTGTCGGAAAGCCGTTGCTGCAATCCGTCCATGGTCTCCTGGATCGCCACGAGTTCGTTTTCCAGGAGGTTGATCTCGTCGGCGAGCGTTTGCGGCGACGGCGATTCACCCTTGCCGACCAACAACCAGGTCGGGCTGACATTGAGGAAGGCCGCCAGCATGGTCAGCCGGTTCGAACGCGGCTCGGACCGGTCCGTCTCCCACATTTTCAGGGTCGCCGTCTTGACCCCGAGCCGGCGTGCGAGCTGCGCCATGGAGTAGCCGCCGGCCTCCCGTGCCCGGGAAATCCGACCACCGATCGTATCGTTCGCATCAAAGCCGGTCCGGCCTGCCTCGATGATCGTCTCTTGGCTGTCCTGAGTCATGACGCTTCTCGCTCCTTGTACCGGACTCCACCGATCCGGCGGTTTCGTTCTCCGCTGCATAGAACCCCCGATCATTCAGGGCTGGTCGATCGGCGACCGCGGTTTGGTCGTTTCCGACGGCGGGGCAACGCGGTCTCATTTTTCACAAGACCTCGTCGTGAATTTGTTCTAACGGAATGCCCATGTCCCGCATTCTCGTCCTCGGCGCCGGCATGATGGGCGCCGCGATCACGGTGCCGGCCGCCGAAAACGCCCATTCGATTGCGCTTGTCGGCACGCCATACGACACCGGGACCATTCGGTCCGTGCTGGCTTCGGGCTGGCACCCGGGACTTGAAACACAACTTTCAGAGCGTGTCGAACCTTTTGAGTGCGAAACGGTGCCTCACGGTCTCGGCGCCGGCGCCGATCTCGTCGTTGCGGCGGTGACATCCGCCGGTCTTGCCTGGGCCTGCGACTGGATCGTATCGCATTGCCCGCAGCCGGTTCCGGTTATCCTGGTCGCCAAGGGCGTCTCGGTTTCCGACGGCCGCATCGTGCCGCTCAGCGATCACGCGGGCACTCTTCTCAAGGATGCCGGTGGGACCGGGCACCCGGTAGTCGCCATCGCCGGACCGTGCATCGCCCGTGACCTCGCCAACAAACACCATACCTCGGTCATTCTGGCCAGTCGCGACCTTGCTTCTGCCGAAGCGACGCGATCGGCATTGGCCACCCCCTATTATCATCTTGGCATCGAACCCGATGTCGACGGCGCGGAATTCTGCGCGGCCTTCAAGAACCTTTATGCGATCGCAATCGGCTGGGCGGCCGGTACGGGCGCCCGCGGCGCGACCGGCGCCGGCGGCGCACCGACGGTGAACCTCAAGGCGACTCTTTTTGCCCAGGCGCTGCTGGAAATGGGCTATCTCGTCGAAGTGTTTGGCGGTGTGGACAAAACCGCGCTCGGTCCCGCCGGGGCAGGGGATCTTTATGTGACCTGCGAGGCGGGGCGCAACGGACGTTTGGGCAGGCACATGGGATCCGGCCTGTCCTTCGCCGACGTCGTGGAAGGGCCGATGCGCGGCGAGACCGTGGAGGGGGCCGAACTCGCGCATCGGGTCGCGCCGCTGATCCGGGGACTGATCGAGGATGGCCGGATCGAGGCGGCGCGGGTGCCGCTGCTGTCGTGCATCCTCGGCGAGATCTGTTCGGGCCCACGCCGCGATATCGGACTTGCCGAGATTTTGGGTGTGTGCGAAACGCCGTCGAGAACACGTCCGTAGCCGAGCGAGCGCACAGCCGGCACCGGATTTCGAACACGGGGATCGAACGAGGTATCCCCGAAAGGAGGAAAAGATGGTCTCGAGCGAGGCGGTCCCGACCCCGCAAACCGACATCTCCGCATTGCCGCAATCGCGCGCCGAATGCGAGGCGCTCGACCTGGCGGATCCGTTGTTCCGGTTCCGGCAAAGGTTCGAACTGCCGGACGGCGTGCTTTACCTGGACGGTAACTCGCTCGGCCCGGCCTGCCGGGACGCGCGCGATGCCCTTTCGCGGACGGTGGAGGAGGAATGGCGCACCGGCTTGATCCGGTCCTGGAATACGGCCGGCTGGGTCGATTGGCCGGTGGACCTCGGAGAGCAGGTTGCCGGTCTGATCGGCGCTGCGCCCGGTCAGACCGTCGTGGCCGACGGCACGTCGATCAATCTCTTCAAGGCACTGGTCGCGGCGTTGCGCATGAATGCGGGACGCTCCGTCATCGTGTCGGAGAGCGCCAACTTTCCAAGCGATCTCTACATCATGGAAGGCGCAGCATCGCTGTTTGAGGGGACGACCCGCAGGCTGGTTCCGCCCGACGCCACCGAGGAGGAAGTGATTGCGCTTCTCGACGATGACGTCGCCGTCCTGTCGCTGACCCATGTGAACTACAAGACGGCGCGGATCTGGGACATGCCGCGCCTGACCCGCGCCGCCCATGATCACGGCGTGCTCGTCGTCTGGGACCTCGCCCATTCCGCCGGAGCGGTGCCTGTCCGCCTGGATGACGCTGACGCCGACTTTGCCGTCGGCTGCGGGTACAAATACCTGAACGGCGGTCCCGGTGCGCCGGGTTTCATCTATGTCGCCCGCCGGCATCTCGGCACAGCCGTCAATCCGCTTACCGGCTGGCTCGGCCATGCCAGTCCGTTTGCCTTTGCAAAGGAATATGAGCCCGCCCCGGACATCCGGTCGTTTATTTGCGGCACGCCCCAGATCCTCTCCTATGCGGTACTGAAGGGCGCGCTCGACATCTTCGGCGAAACCGATGGGGCAGCGCTTTATGCCAAGTCGCAGGCGCTGACGGATCTGTTCATTGGCCTGGTCGAGAGCCGGTGTGCCTCGGCCGGTCTGCGTCTGGTATCGCCGCGCGATCCCGATCGCCGCGGCAGCCATGTCTCGTTCGCCCATCCGAATGCCTATGCCTTCATCCAGGCGCTCATCGCCCGCGGCGTCATCGGCGATTTTCGGGCGCCGGATATTGCCCGTTTCGGTTTTGCGCCGCTCTACAATTCCCGTACCGATGTCTGGGATGCGGTCGAGATATGGGCCGACATCTTGGCGTCAGGAGAATGGCAGCGTCCGGAATTTGCGATAGTTAAAAAAGTGACCTGAAAAAGCCGCATTGCGGTCACAGACACGGGGACAGGAGGGGCCATGGCGGACGAAGAGACGGAACATAGCCGGTTCGAAACCGGCATGGCCGTGCGGCGGGCGGTTCTCGGCGACGCCCATGTCGACCGTGCCGAAGCGGCAAAAACCGAATTCGACGCCCCGTTCCAGAGCCTGATCACCGAAAGCGCCTGGGGAACGGTTTGGGCCGGTGGGCACCTCACACGGCGCGAGCGTTCAATCGTAACGCTTGCCCTGCTTGCAGCGCTCGGCCATGAGGATGAGGTGGCAATGCATGTCCGTGCAGCCCAGAACACCGGGGCGAGCCCTGACGACATCCGCGAAGCCCTCCTGCATGTCGCCATATATGCCGGCGTGCCGGCAGCCAACCGGGCGTTCAAGCGCGTCAAGGAAACCTATCGAGATCTGGGGATAACCTTCGGAAAAGAGTGAATAAATCACCGAAGGCGGCTGCCGGCCCTTCGGAATAATCCTAATCAACCTTCATGCGACGAATGGATGGTATGGTCCGCCGCAATTCTGTGCCACAAGCTCTGCCAGTCTTTGACGGACGGGCAAAACAGGCCCCGAAGACGCGATGTGTCTGGCGTCCGCAAGTCGAAAAACCGTCTTGGAGAACACAGTGAAAACTATCGGCGTTTGGAACGAAGCCCGCGGTATCGATACGATGGGCCTTGCACCGTCCTGCGTCCACTACAACCTGCTGCCGCCGGCGCTGATCCAGGCGGCAATCGAGCGGGGCGAGGGGCAGCTTGGCCCGGGCGGATCGTTTGTCGCGCTAACCGGCGAACACACCGGACGGTCGCCGAAGGACAAGTTCACGGTTCGCGAGGCGTCGATCGAGGACGATATCTGGTGGGAATCCAACCAGGCAATGGCGCCGGACGCCTTCGAGCGGCTCTATCAGGACATGAAAGGCCATGTCGAAGGCCGTGACCTGTTCGTTCAGGATCTTTATGCCGGCGCGGATGCGTCGCATCGCCTTGACGTGCGCGTGATCACGGAATTGGCCTGGCACGGCCTGTTCATCCGCCACATGCTGCGTCGGCCGGAGCGGCCCGAACTGGCAACGTTCGATCCGCAATTCACCATCCTGAACGCTCCGAGTTTTTCTGCCGATCCCGAGCGCCATGGCTGCCGGTCGTCGACCGTGATCGCGGTCTCGTTCGAGCGCCGCCTGATATTGATCGGCGGCACGTCCTATGCCGGTGAAAACAAAAAATCGGTATTCTCGGTATTGAACTACCTGCTGCCGGCGCGCGGTGTCATGCCGATGCATTGCTCCGCCAATCACACCACGTCGAACAGCGACGATGCGGCGGTGTTCTTCGGCCTGTCCGGCACCGGAAAGACGACGCTTTCGGCCGATCCCGACCGGACGCTGATCGGCGACGACGAGCACGGCTGGTCCGACGAGGGCATCTTCAATTTCGAGGGCGGCTGCTACGCCAAGACGATCAAACTGAATGCCGATGACGAGCCGCAAATCTATGCGGCGACCGAGAAATTCGGCTCCGTACTGGAAAACGTCGTACTCGATCCTGTGACCGGCGCTTACGACTTCAACGATTCACGCCATACCGAAAACACGCGTGTTGCCTATCCGCTCGACGTGATTTCCAACGCCAGCCGCGCGTCGCTGGCCGGCGTGCCGAAGAACATCGTCATGCTGACTTGCGATGCCTTCGGTGTCCTGCCGCCGATTGCCCGGCTGACGCCGGCCCAGGCCATGTATCACTTTCTGTCCGGCTTCACGGCAAAGGTGGCCGGCACCGAAAAGGGTCTGACCGAACCGGAACCGACCTTCTCGACCTGTTTCGGCGCGCCGTTTATGCCGCGCCGGCCGGAAGTCTACGGCAAGCTGCTGCGAAGCAAGATCGCTCAGCACGGGTCCGTCTGCTGGCTGGTGAACACCGGCTGGACAGGCGGCCCTTACGGTGTCGGGGCGCGGATGCCGATCCAGGCAACGCGGGCACTGCTGGCCGCGGCGCTCGACGGTTCCCTCAACGATGTCGCCTTCCGCAAGGATCGCTTCTTCGGCTTCGAGGTGCCGGTCGAGGTGCCGGGCGTCGAGACGGGCCTGCTCGATCCGCGGACGACCTGGGCCGATCCGGACGCCTACGATGCCCAGGCCGATCGCCTCGTCGGCATGTTCGTGAAGAACTTCTCCCAGTATGAGGAGCATGTCGGCGACGACGTGATCGCGGAGGCCTTGAAGGCCTGATCCGGCCGGGGCAGGAACCGCTCTAACCGGGGCCCCAGGGACCGTGGAAGTCGCCGGGCCGGTCGATCCGTTCGAAACCGTGTTCGCCGAAATAATCCCGTTGCGCCTGAAGCAGATAGGCCGTGGTCCGGGCGTTTCGATAGGTCTCGAAATAACCGAGCGCCGCACCAAGCGCCGGTACCGGCATGCCGGCCGCAACGGCACCGGCGACGACTGTGCGCAGGGCCGGCACAGCCTCCGTCAGCGTCTCGACCACGGCCGGCGCGACCAGCAGATTGCTTGGCGTTGTGGCATCCTCGTATGCCCGCATGATCACATCGAGAAACGCCGACCGGATGATGCAGCCGGCTCGCCAGATGCGGGCAGTGTCGCGATAGGGCAGGTTCCATCCATTTTCATCGGACGCCGCTGACAGCGCCGCAAATCCCTGGGCATAGGCAATGATCGTGGCGGCATGCAGCGCCTTTTCGAGCGTCTTTGCGGTTTCGACGCCATAATCCCCGAGACCGACACCCTGCGGCGCCTCGTAGATGCCGGCAGCCGCAACCCGCTCCTGTTTGAGCGCGGACAGGGCGCGGGCCGACACGGCCGCTTCGATTGTGGTCGCCGGTACGCCGAGTGCCTGGGCCTCGATTGCCGTCCACCGACCGGTTCCCTTCTGTCCGGCCCGATCGAGAATAATATCCACCACGGGCTGGCCGGTATCCGGATCGTCGGCCGCAAGCACCCTGCCGGTGATCTCGATGAGGTAGGACTTCAGCATGCCGCTGTTCCAGCGGTCGAAGATATGGCCGATATCCTTCGGTGATCGGCCGTAGCCGTTGCGCAGCAGTCCGAAGATTTCGGCGATCATCTGCATGTTGGCATATTCGATGCCGTTATGAATGGTCTTGACGAAATGGCCGGCTCCGTCCGACCCGAGATAGGCGCTGCAGGGATCGTCCTCGTAGCGGGCGGCGATCGCCGAAAGGATGGGCTCGACCCGGGCATAGGAGTCCCGCGTGCCGCCGACCATGATCGACGGTCCGTTGCGGGCGCCCTCGGCTCCGCCGGAAACGCCGATGCCGAGGAAGCGCGGGCCTGCCGTTCCGAGCGCGTCGACCCGCCGCCGCGTATCGTGGAAATTGGCGTTGCCGGCGTCGATCAGGATGTCGTCGGCCGCGACCAGCGGCCTTAAGGCATCGATTTGTTCGTCGACCGCTTCGCCGGCCTTGACCATCATGATAATCGGCCGCGGCGGCCGGATCGCTGTAACCAGATCCGACAGCGATCGGCAGGGCACGAAGCGCTCTGCAAGCGGCCCCGCCTGCTGCATGAAACTGTCGGTCTTTGCCGCGGTACGATTGTAGACGGCCACGGTATGGCCCTTGTCGGCAATATTGAGCGCCAGGTTTGCGCCCATGACGCCAAGGCCGATGAGGCCGATATCGGCATCCGTCATGACGAGGTCTCCGATCGGGTGTGATTGCCGTTGACCGGGCCGGTTTTCGGTCCGGGAACGGAGCGGATGGCGGTTAGGGCGGTCTCCAGCACGACCTCTACCGGCTGGTCGACATCCACGATGACGGCAAACTCGTCCCGGTCCGGCTGTTCCAGCGTTGCGAGTTGGGAATCGAGCAGGGCCAGCGGCATGAAGTGGCCCGCACGGCTCTGCATGCGTGTCTCGATGACCTGACGGCTGCCGGACAGATGAATGAACAGAACCGGCTCGCGGGCGGCCGCCGCGATATGTTGCCGGTAGCTCCGTTTCAGCGCGGAGCAGGCGATGATGCAGTGCGCTCCGGACCCCCCGAGCGTCTCTCCGACGCGCTGCAGCCAGGGCCAGCGATCGTCGTCGTTGAGCGGCATTCCCGAGGCCATCTTGTCGACATTGGCCTGCGGGTGCAGGCGGTCGCCGTCGATGAAAGTGGAGGCCAGCGCATCGGCGAGCAGCGCGCCGATCGTGCTCTTGCCGGAGCCGCAAACGCCCATGACAACCACGGGTACCGCGGGCGGAGCGTCGGGTGCAGGGTCTGGAACGGCGGACATGATGGAATTGGGGGCAGGGGACGGAAAGTGCGTGCGGTCTCTGGTTGTCACTTTGGTTCGGTGAAATCAAGCAACTCCTTCTGACGGTCACGAGATTTGATCCATCAGACGGCCCAAAAACCATCACCTTTGGTTTCAGCTCACATTTGATCGTGGCTTGTCGAGAAACCGGTCGCCTGGTGCCGATCCCGAAGAGCGGGTTTTATTCGACCATCGGTATGGCCGTTCGACAGAGCGCCCTATACTTAACGCAGTCACTCGAGCGGCGCGGTCAGGTCTTTATCGGCCGGCCTCGGAAATCCCACCATGGCCGGTCTCTTTTCGCAGGGTGGTGCATTGACCGAAAGTGTCTGTTGTGGATGCGGTCCCGCCGGAATAGCGTTCCGGAGCCCGGCACTATCATGGTGCCGGCTCGGGGGCGGTGGAATGGATTGCGGCGGGATGACCCGACCGCGCAGGAAGAACGTGGAGCCTGTTGCATGAAATGTCGCCTTGGTCTTGTCCTCCTCCTGTCCTGTCTGACCCCGCTCGCCGCGACTGCCCAGGGTAACGCCCCGCCCGAGGTCGACGTCTCCCAACCCGTGGTCCAGCAGATCCAGATCTGGGACCAGTTCACCGGGCGGTTTGAGGCCCAGGAACGGGTGGAAGTGCGGGCACGGGTTTCCGGTTATCTGCAATCGGTGAATTTCACCGATGGCCAGATCGTCAACAAGGGCGACCTGCTTTATGTCATTGATCCGCGGCCGTTCGAGGCCGAGGTCGGGCGCGCACGCGCCGGCGTGCTGAATGCACGCAGCCAGCTCACGCTGGCAGAGATCGAGCTCGAGCGGGCCGAGGAATTGCTGGAACGCAGGACGATCAGTGCGTCCGAAGTCGATCGGCGCATGGCGCAGCGCGACATTGCCTCCGCTGAGGTGCAAAGCGCTGAATCTCTTTTGCGGACGGCCGAACTCGACCTTGAATTCTCCAACATACGCTCGCCCATCACCGGGCGTATTTCGGAAACGTTTGTCGACATCGGCAACCTCGTGTCCGGTGGCATGACCCAGCCCACGCTGCTGGCAACGATCGTGTCGCTCGACCCGATCTACTTCGAATTCGACGTGTCCGAACAAGCCTACCTGAAATATTCCCGTCTGGCCCGGTCCGGCATACGCTCCTCATCCCGGGAAACCGCCAATCCGGTCTATGTGCGTGTGTCCGGGGAGGACAACTGGACCCGGCGCGGACATATGAACTACGTCGCCAACGAGATCGGCGACAATACCGGCACGGTCCGCGGGCGGGCGGTTTTCGAAAACGACGATTATTTTCTGCAACCCGGCCTCTTCGGACAATTGAGGTTGATCGGAAGCGAACCGTTCGATGGTGTCCTGGTGCCGGATGAGGCGATTGTCTCGGACCAGTCCGTCAAGCTCGTCATGGTGGTCGGGGCCGACAATCTCATCGAGACACGCACGGTCACGCTGGGACCGATCGTCAACGGTCTGCGCGTCATTTCAGACGGGCTATCCGGCGACGAAACGGTCGTGGTCAACGGGGTGCAGCGTGCCCGGCCGGGCGCTCCGGTTACTCCCAATCCGGTCGAGATCAACGTGACGCCGGACGGGCTCGACGCAACCCCCGTAGTGACGGAGTAGGCCGATGCGCCTCACCCACGTGTTCGTTGACCGCCCGGTTTTTGCAGCGGTCATTTCGATCATCATCACGATCGTCGGGGGCATCGCCTATTTTGTGCTGCCGGTCGCGCAATATCCCGAAATTGCGCCGCCGACGATCCAGGTGACCGCGAGTTATCCCGGAGCCAACGGACAGACCGTTGCCGACACGGTCGCGACGCCGATCGAGCAGGAGATCAACGGCGTCGAGAATATGCTCTACATGCGCTCGGAAAACACCGGCGACGGGCGCATGACGCTGACCATCACCTTCGCGCTCGGCACCGACCTGGACGAGGCCCAGGTGCTGGTGCAGAACCGGGTGGCGATCGCCGAACCGCGCCTGCCCGAACCGGTCCGCCGCCTCGGCGTGACGGTACGCAAGTCGTCGCCCGACCTGATGCTGGTCGTGCACATCCTGTCGCCGGACAATTCGCGCGATAACCTGTACATATCCAATTATGCCCGCTCGCAGATCTACGACGAGCTAGCACGCATCGACGGCGTCGGGCAGGTCACGATCTTCGGCGAGCGGGCCTATTCCATGCGGGTCTGGCTCGATCCCGACCGGATCGCCTCCTTCGACCTGACGGCCGGCGAGGTGGTGGGTGCCCTGCGTACCAACAACGTGCAGGTCGCGGCCGGTACGCTGAACCAATTGCCGCTCGACAATCCCGGTGCTTTTCAGTTGAACGTCGAGACCCAGGGACGCCTCCTGGAACCGCACGAGTTCGAGGACATCGTCGTCAAGCGCGACAACGGCAGCGTCGTGCGCCTGCGCGACGTCGCGCGGGTCGAACTCGCAGCCCAGGACATCCTCAACATCGGCTATCTCGACGACAAGGTCGCCGTGCCGATCGGCATCTTCCAGCGACCGGGCTCCAACGCACTGGAGACCGCGGCCGCGGTGATCGCCGCGATGGAGGAGATGTCGGAAAGCTTCCCGCAGGGGATCGAGCACACCATCGTCTACAACCCGACGGAATTCATCGAAGAATCGATCGACGCCGTCTTCCAGACCCTGTTCGAGGCGGCCATCCTCGTTGTGCTGGTGATCATCATCTTCCTGCAGAGCTTCCGCACGGCCCTGATCCCGGTGATCGCGATTCCGGTTTCGCTGATCGGCACGTTTGCCGTCTTGAGCGCGCTCGGCTTTTCCCTGAATACGCTGTCGCTGTTCGGCCTGGTTCTGGCCATCGGGATTGTCGTCGACGATGCGATCGTCGTCGTGGAGAATGTCGAGCGCTATCTCGACAAGGGACTTTCCGGTGCCGAGGCGGCGCACAAGACGATGGACGAGGTCTCCGGCGCGCTCATCGCCACATCGCTTGTGCTGCTTGCCGTGTTTGTGCCGACGGCCTTCATCACCGGCATATCCGGCCAGTTTTACGCCCAGTTCGCGGTCACGATCGCCGTCTCCACAGCGATTTCGACAATCGTTTCGCTGACGCTCTCTCCGGCGCTCTGTGCCGTTCTGTTGCGTCCCAAGGACCCGTCCCGTAAAGAACATCCGTTGATTGCGTTCATCACGCTGCCGGGCAAATTGTTCGCCCGCGGCTTCAATGCCGTCTTCGACCGGATGGCCGACGGTTATGCGGCCCTGGTCCGCCAGTTCGTGCGGCTGACCTTGATCATGCTCGTCGTCTATGGCGGTCTGATCTTCCTGACATTCGATCGCCTGCAGCAGACGCCGACCGGATTCATTCCGGAAATGGACCAGGGATATCTGATCACGGTCGTGCAATTGCCGCCGGGCGCCTCGCTGGCGCGCACCGACCAGGTGGTGCAGGAGGCGTCGCGGACCTTGCTCGGCGTCGAGGGGATCGAACACACGGTCGGTATTGCCGGGCTCGACGGCGCGACCTTCACGAACGCTCCGAATTCGGCGGCCATTTTTGCGACGTTCAATCCCTTTGACGAACGGACCGGCCCCGGTCAGTCCGCCAGCGACATCATCGGTCGCGCCTTCGGTGCGCTGCAGCAACACAAGGAAGCCTTCATCTTCGTGATCGCACCGCCTTCGGTGCGCGGAATCGGAACCGGCGGCGGCTGGAAACTGTATGTCCAGGACCGGCGCGGCCGCGGCATCGACGCTCTCGAAATGGCCACGGTCGAGCTGATGGGCGCGGTCAACCAGAGCGATGCGGTTGCCCAGGCCTTCACGCTCTTCAACACAAGGACGCCGCGCATCTATGCTGAAATCGACCGCGTCAAGGCGCAGATGCTCGGCGTCCCGACGGATCGATTGCTGGAAACGCTCGAGGTCTATCTCGGCTCGGCCTATGTCAACGACTTCAACTTCCTGGGCCGCACCTTCCGGGTGACCGCTCAGGCGGACGGCCCGTTCCGTGACGACGCGAGCGATATCAGCGAATTGAAGACCCGATCGGAAAACGGAGAGATCGTACCGCTCGGCTCGGTTGCGGAACTGCGGAGTACGACCGGCGCCTACCGCGTGCCGCGATACAACCTCTATCCAGCCGCTGAATTGCAGGGCGCGAGCCCGCCCGGCGTGTCGAGCGGCGATACGATCGCCGCCATCGAGGCGATTGCCGCGGAGACTCTGCCGAACGGCTTCGATTTCGAATGGACCGAACTCGCGCTGCAGGAAAAGCTCGCCGGCAATACTGCCATCATCGCCTTTGGCCTGGCGGTCGTCTTTGTCTTCCTGTTCTTGGCTGCGCTTTATGAAAGCTGGCTGTTGCCGCTGTCGGTGATCCTGATCGTCCCGATGTGCATCCTGGCCGCTGTTGTCGGCGTCAACATGCGCGGCCTCGACAACAACATCCTGGTCCAGATCGGGCTGGTCGTGTTGATCGGCTTGGCGGCCAAGAACGCCATCCTGATTGTCGAGTTCGCCCGCCAGCAGGAGGCCGAAGGGCGCTCGCGGGTGGAATCGGCCATCGAGGCCTGTCGCATTCGCTTGCGGCCGATCCTAATGACGTCGCTGGCCTTCATTCTCGGTGTCGTGCCGCTGGTGATTTCGTCCGGCCCCGGCGCGGAAATGCGTCAGTCGCTTGGCACGGCGGTGTTTTCCGGCATGCTCGGCGTCACCGTGTTCGGGCTGATCTTCACGCCGGTCTTCTACGTCGTGTGCCGTTGGTTGGAAACGCTGTACCGGCGCGAAAAACCGAAAGCATCGAAAGCCGAAACGACCGAAGGCGCTGCATAGGCGCCAAGAACCGTGACGGGATCGGACAATCCCGTCACGCCAGCAGGTCCACGGACACGGGGATTGAGAAGGCGACGACCGGCTGTGACAATTCACCTGTGGCGCCCGAATTCGGAACGGCGAGGGACAGGGGGCTGCGCGCTTCCGGGCCCGTATCGCCGAGAGCGTCGAGCAGCTCCTCGATTTCCTTGTCGAGGTCGTCAAGCGCCTTTTCCGCGTCCTCGACGAGCTGCGGGTCGGTGTCCTCCGCCTTCAGGTCGGCGATCGCCTTTTCAAGGATCTGACGCACCTCGCGCGCGGCTTTTTTGAAGCGCTCGCCGATTTCCCGCTGCGCCGCGGAATCGCCGTTGCGGGAAGACAATTCCGCGGCAAGGCTGCGATAGGCCTCGGCGATCTTTTCGCGCGGTGTTGTCTGATCCGGGCTTTCCGGTCCGGTGCCGCCGGCAGCACTGCCTGGTTGTGTGACGCTGGCATCGGCATCGGGCGCAGTGGCAACCGGTTGTCCCGCAGCCGGGCCCGAAGGCGGGACACTCTGCCCAGCCGCGGACGGCGCAGCGGCCGCATTCACCGGAGCGGTGGACGCGGTTTGAACCGACGATGGGTATGCCGTTGTCTGGGCGGTGGCGGACGAAAGCGATTGGGGTGGGGCCGGCGCGGCAGCCGCGCTTTTGCCGGATGCCTTCAGAGCGGCCCGGTAATCCCGGGCAGCGGCTTTGATCTCGTTGGCAATTTGCTTCGCCTGGCGCGCAACGGCTGCCGGGTCGGCGCTCAGGAACCGAAGCATTTCCAGCTTCTGCTCGGCGGCGGCAAGTTTTTGCTCTGCTGCGGCAAGCCGGGAATCCGACAGGTTGGACGTGAGCCGGTCTACGAGCACGTCGGCATCGGAGGGTTCGTCCGCCGCTTCCCGTTTTTCCTCAAGCCGGTCTGAAAGCGCTTCGAGGGCTTTTTTCAGAAAGTCGAGCTCTGTCTCATTGTCCTCATTTTCCGACGGCGTCAGACGCTGTGCAGAGGCGGACAGGGTCACACGCGTAGCCGGGCCATCGCCGAGACCGGCTCGCTGTGTTGCTTTCGGCTCTGGGGCGCGGGCATGCTCCGCGAGATCTCGCAAGGGCGGCGGCAGCCGATCCGTGTCGCCGGAGGGGAAGCGCAACAGATTGTCGAGACCGGGCACAATAACGCTCCATCGCGGTTCGGTACGGCATATGGTACCGGCCGCTTTAAGCCGACACACTGCCAGCGAAGCGTTAACGCTTGATTATCCTTAATGGAGAGTTTCTTCCACCAAAGGTAGCACTCTGATCTCCCCTGCGGAACAGCCGGGTGGCTGTCCGGCAGGGGAGTGACTTCCTCAGTTCAGGCGTTCGACGGCGACGGCAATACCCTGGCCGCCGCCGATGCACATCGTCATCAGCGCCTTGCCGCCGCCGGTGCGCTGCAATTCGTAGAGCGCCTTGACGGAAATGATCGCGCCGGTGGCGCCGACCGGATGGCCGAGCGCGATGGCGCCGCCATTCGGATTGACCTTTTCCGGGTCCATGCCGAGTTCTCGGGTCACCGCGCAGGCCTGGCTGGCAAAGGCCTCGTTCGATTCCACGACGTCGAAATCCTCGATTGCGAGCCCGGTCTTGTCGAGGAGATTGCGGACGGCCGGAATCGGCCCGACGCCCATGGTTTCCGGGCGCACGCCGGCATGGCCGTAGCCGAGAATGCGAGCAAGCGGTTTTTTGCCCTTCCGTTCCGCGGTTTCCGCGTCCATCAGCACGATCGCCGCTGCGCCGTCATTGATGCCGGACGCGTTTCCGGCCGTCACCGACCCGTCCTTCTGGAACACGGGCCGCAGGCCGGCCATGTCTTCGAGCGACGCATCCGGACGGACGTGTTCGTCGGTATCGAAGGGCACCATGTCCCGTTTGACGCGCACTTCCACGGGCAGGATCTGGTCCTTGAAACGCCCTTCCGAGATCGCATGCGCCGCCCGCCTGTGGCTTTCGACGGCAAACGTGTCCTGCGTCTGCCGATCGATCTGCCATTCCCGCGCGACGTTTTCCGCGGTCACGCCCATATGGCCGTTGCCGAAGGGATCCGACAGGGCGCCGATCATCATGTCGATGGTTTTGATATCGCCCATCTTTTGACCGAAGCGCGAAGTCAGGTCCGCATGCGGGGCACGAGACATGGATTCCGCACCACCGGCTACTGCGACGTCGGCATCGCCCAGCATGATCGATTGCGCTGCCGACACGATGGCCTGAAGGCCGGACCCGCATAGCCGGTTGAGGGTCAGGGCCGGCGTTTCGACCGGAATGCCGGCATCGATTGCCGCGACGCGCGACAGGTACATGTCCTTGGGCTCGGTGTGGATGACGTTGCCGAACACGACATGGCCCACATCGTCGGGCGCCACGTCCGCCCGCTGCAATGCCTCTTTGGCAACCGCTGCCCCAAGCGCTGTCGGCGGGACGTCCTTCAGCGATCCGCCGAATGTTCCGACCGCTGTCCGGGTGCCGCTTACGATAACCACCTCGCGTCCTGCCATGTTCATTGTCCTCCGTTGGTTTTCGGTTTCATCGATTCCACCCTGACGCCGGCTGCTTCCAGTCGGGCGCGGATGGTTTCGGCCATGGTAACGGCTGCCGGGTTGTCGCCGTGCAGGCAGATCGTTTGTGCCGATACCGGCACCCGCACGTCATTGACCGAGATCACGGCGCCGTCGTCGAGCATGCGCAAGACCCGGTCGGCGGCGTATTCTGCGTCGTGGATCAAGGCATCCGGCCGCGCCCGAGAGGTCAGCGTGCCGTCGTCGTTGTAGGTCCGGTCGGCATAGATTTCACGGGCGATCGTCAGATCCGCCTCAAGCACGGCCTCTTCGAGCGCCGTTGCAGCCATGGCGACCACAATGAGGTCCGGATCCACCGCGCCGACCGCGTCTGCATAGACCCGGGCAATAGCCAGGTCCTCGCTCGCCATATTGCCGAGCGCTCCGTGGACCTTGACGTGCCGCACCCGGGTACCGTTCGCCGCCGCAATGCCGGAAAGCGCGCCGATCTGATAGACCAGCATCGCTTTCATTGTGTGCGGCTCGATCCCGTGAATGCGACGCCGGCCGAAACCGGTCAGGTCGTCGAAGCCCGGATGGGCGCCGATTCCGACGCCCTTGTTGAGGCATGTGCGGACGGTACGGTCCATCACCGTCGGATCGCCGGCGTGGAAACCGCAGGCAATGTTCGCGCTCGTGACGATGTCCAGCATCGCCTCGTCATTGCCCATGGTCCATGCCGCAAAGGATTCTCCGAGATCGGCATTGAGGTCGATGGAATGGGTCATGGTCCGGTCCGGTCATGCGAAGGGTCAGGGCGAAACGACGCCACTGATCAGGTTGTAGTCCAGAAGATTGGGAATGTCGCGCGGATCTCGCCGCAGCGGGACCACCAGGCGATTCAGACCGGCAATATATGTCCGTCTGGCGCGCAGGATGTCGACGGCTTCGTCCGGTGTGACGGCAGCGAACCGGAGCTCGGTTCCGGGCCGGCATTGCACCACGTGGTCGAGGTCGGGCGACAGGATGGTCGCAATGCGCGGATAGCCGCCGGTCGGCTGCCGGTCGGCAAGCAGGATGGCCGGCTCGCCGTCGCCTGGGATCTGGATATCGCCGAGGCAGACCGCGTCGGACAAGCCCGAAAGCCCGAGATCGGAATGGATCGGGTCACCGCCTGGTTTCAGGCGGACGCCCATCCGGTCAAGCTTGGCGGTCACCGTGAACGTCATCCCGAGGAACCGCGCCCGTTCGGCCTCGGAAAACCAATGGGCCTGGCTGCCCCACAAAAAGCGGATGCGGTTCGGAACGGCCGGGCGCGGATGCGCGAGGGTAGAGGCATGGAGCCTGTCGTCCCGCAGGCTGTCCGGGTTTTGCGGTGCGATGGACAGGCGATCGCCGGTCCGCAGGGCGCGTCCGTCGACGCCGCCGAGGCGTGCCCGCAAATGGGTCGAGCGGGATCCGAGCACAGGTGGCGTATCCAGCCCGCCGCCGACATGCAGATAGCCGTAATTGCCGCCAATTGCGGGGCCGATGCCGAGGACCTGTCCCGGCTCAAGCAGGAACGCCGATCGCCAGGGAACCGGGTCGCCATCGACGGTTGCCGGCATCGTCGCGCCGGTCAACGCTATCCGGACCGGTCCGTTTTCGATCGTGAAACGGCCGCCCAGGCCGAATAGTTCGAGCGCCGCATCGCTTGGCGCATTCCCGACGAGCGCGGCCCCTTCCGCCATGGCGAGCCGGTCCACAGCCCCGCCCTCGGCAACGCCGTAGCGCTGATAGCCCGCCCGGCCGAGATCCTGCACCGTGACGGCCGGCCCGGCCTCCTGCACGACGAGGCAGGCCCGGCTCATGGCAGAATTTCCCAGCAGCCAATGGGACGACCCAATGCGGCCGCGTCGGAAAGACGTGCGAAAGCAGCGGCATCCACTGGTTCGAAGGCCATTTCGTCGCCGGGTTCGATCAGAAACGGCGGGTCCCGATCGATCGAGAAACTGCGAAACGGCGTCTGGCCTATCCAGTGCCAGCCGGTCGGGATCGCCGTGGAACACAAGGCGGTCTGGCGCACGGCAATGCACAGCGACCCGGGCGGGATCTCCGGTTTGATCATCGTCAGCCGGGGCAGGTTCCAGATCTCCGGCAGCCGGCCCAGATAGGCAAAACCGGGCGCGAAGCCCAGCATGTAGACCCGTTGGCGCACGGCGGCATGGGCCTCGACGGCGGCCATCGGATCCATGCCAAGAGCGTCGGCAACCGCATCAAGGTCCGGACCGTGTGTGCCGCCGTAGAGCACGGGAACGCGCCAAAGGCTGCGATTGTGCGGCGGCCCGGCGGCAAGCCAGTCGCGTTCGTTGTACAGGTCTGCGAGTCGGGTCTTCACGTCTTGCGGCGCGACGGCGAGAGGATCGAAACGGACCAACACGGAACGGATGGTCGGTGCTGTCTCGATAAGGCCGGCGAACGGCTGTTCCTGGAGCCGGCGGTCGAAGGCGTGCGCGGCGTTGTTGACGCGATCGTCGAGCGTTTCGCCGAATTCGACGAGCAGTCCGCCTTCGCCGGCCTGCCGGATCACCGGTCCGTTGTGAGGGGCCTCGCCGTCCAAACCGAGCGCTCCGGATAGTGCTGATTTTCGAAACAGCGTCATAGCGCAAGTCGCGGGCTGTGGGAAAGCCGGTTGCCGAATGAAGCGGAACGGTCGGGATCGCCGTGGCATTGCCGATTTCCATGGCCTCTGGCATAGGAAGGCCAACCGAACCCAATCCGGAGTCTCTCATGCCTGACGGTGCCACGCCCCAAGCCGATTATCTGTTTCCGCCTGCCCCGGTAACGAGCCTGCCGGTCAGCGGCAGCGACGCACTTTTTCCCGTCCGGCGCATCTATTGCGTTGGCCGGAACTATGCCGCGCATGCCGTGGAAATGGGCCACGATCCGGATAAGGAGCCGCCGTTTTTCTTCCAGAAGAACCCGGATTCCATCCTCTTGCCGGGAACGGACTTTCCCTATCCGACCAAGACTACCGACGTGCATTTCGAAATGGAACACGTCATCGCCATCGGCGCCGGCGGGTCCGACATCGCGGTGGGCGACGCCCTTGATCATGTCTTCGGCTATGCCGCCGGTCTCGACATGACCCGCCGCGATCTGCAAAGCCAGGCCAAGAAGGCGGGGCGCCCCTGGGAGGTCGGCAAGGCCTTCGAACGCTCCGCTCCGATGTCGGCGATCGCCTCTGCCTCCGAAATCGGCCATCCGGATCACGGCCGCATCTGGCTGAAGGTCAACGGAGAAGTTCGGCAGGACGGCGACCTCGACCAGCTGATCTGGAAGACGCCGGAAATCATCGCCTATCTCTCCGGCCTGTTCGATCTGGCACCCGGCGATCTCATCATGAGCGGCACCCCCGCAGGGGTAGGATCTGTGCAGGTCGGGGATCGTCTGGAGGGGACAGTGGAGGGAATTGGCTCTGTGTCGGTTTCAGTCGTCTGATCCGAGTATCGGGGAACAGGTCATGACCAAGCCACCGATCTTTACCGTCGGAGCGATGACCGCCGATTGAGGGAAAACGCACGGTCTTCCGAGACGCTGTAACGAAGAGCTTAGGTCCGAAACAGACACGATGCCTTTCGCTGTCAGCGCACGCAGTAACGGTGCTCGCACAAGTGTCCGAGCGCCCTTCTGCGGTTGCACGCCGACTCTCCTTCGGTTGTCGTTAACCTTCCTTGATGGCATCATCCTGCATCGACGTCGATATCGACCTCGTTGCGGAAGTCTCCGCGCCCACGACCATTCCAACGAAAACAGATCCTAGGGAGGTATACCCATGACCCCATCCCCGATCCTCGTCAACGAAGGTCCGAAACTGGACCGCCGCAGCCTGTTGCTCGGCTCTGCCGGCCTCGGCCTTGCCGCGGCGGTCGGCGGCGTGATGGTCGCTCCTGGCCAGGCGGTGGCCGCGCCTGCCTTGAACCAGGTGTCTTACTTCTACCGCTTTCGGATCGGCGAGCTTGTCGGCTCTGTCGTCTCCGATGGCATCCTGCCGCTCGGCGACCCGACGGCAAGCTTCCTCGGCCCCTCGGCCGAGGAGATGCGATCCATGTTGAGCCGCAACTTTCTGCCCACCGACAACGCGGTGCTGGAGCAGAACATTCTTGTGGTCGATGCCGGAGACCAGCGCATCCTCTTCGACACCGGCATGGGTACGTCGCAGATGTTCGGACCCACGCCCGGCAAGTTGATGTCGAGCCTCGCCGCCGCCGGAATCGAGGCAAGCACGATCACTGCCATCGTCTGCACCCACGGCCATTGCGACCACGTCTGGGGCATCATGTCCGATGCGGGCGAGCGGATCTTCCCGAATGCGCAAATCTGGATCTCGGAGGCGGATTTCGACTTCTGGACGGACGAGGCCAAGCTCTCCGCCACGGATCCGACCTGGATGGCGGCCTTTGTCGAGGGTGCGCGGCGCAACCTGATGCCCAATCAGGACCGGATGAAATTCTTCAAGGATGGCGAAGAGTTCCTGCCCGGCGTGCAGGCCATGTTTGCTCCGGGACACACGGTGGGTCACACGGCCTTCATGGTCACCTCCGGCAACGACACCTTGGCGGTGATCGGCGATCTCACGCACCATCACGTCATCCTGCTGGAGACGCCGCTTACCCAGTTCGCCTTCGACACCGACCCGGCGCAGTCCGCGCAGACCCGCGTGCGGGTGCTCGACATGATCGCAGCGCAGCGCCTTCCGCTCATCGCCTATCACTTCCCCTGGCCCGGCATCGGGCATGTGGAGAAAGTGGGCGAGGGTTTCCGCTACCACCCGGCGCCGATGATCATGCAGGAGTTGCCGACCTGACGGCGGATTGAAACATGCCGGGGTGGGCCGCGCTTCACCCCGGCGCATTTTCTTAACCGGGCGGACGACGGGTAGCGTCACCTTTGTGGTTTCGCCGCAAGCGGCAGGTCATCGAACAGTCCCGGCGTCTCGCCGACCTGTGCGCCTTCGATCGCGAGCATCCGGAGCTTCGTCGCGACGCCGCCCGCCGCCGAAAAGCCGGTGAGCTTGCCGCCGGCACCGACGACACGATGGCACGGTATGACAATCGGGAACGGGTTGCG
This sequence comes from Pseudomonadota bacterium, assembly GCA_038745065.1. Lineage (GTDB taxonomy): Bacteria > Pseudomonadota > Alphaproteobacteria > Rhizobiales > JANQQB01 > JANQQB01. The sequence goes on from JBCDLT010000018.1 coordinate 98,152, forward strand.
CCCAAGCGCCTGTCCGACGTCACGGGCAAGCTGTTTGTCGCCGATCTGCGAAGCGATGGCACCATAGGTCGATGTCTCGCCGGCCGGGATTTCGCGCGTTGCGGCGTAGACCTGCGCGTCGAACGGATCGATCCCGGCGAGATCGCAGACTATGGACGTCAGATCCGTCTGTTCCCCTTCGAGCAGGCTGGTTATCGACCCGATGGCTCGACGAATGGCGGGTGGCGGCTCGCCTTTTACCGCGCCGGTCCGCGCGGCCAGATGGCGGGCGGTCTCAGAAGAGCGTCTGTCCGGAAGGCGCGTTGCAACGACCGCGTCGCCGCGCCAGACAATGCCGCAGTCGCCAAGCGGAGTCGAAAAAAGCGAAAAGCAGACCATGCGTTATTTTACGGCGTAGACGCGGTGGATCGGGCCACCGTCGCCCGTTCGGGATTTGGTCACGGCGACGATGTTGTTGAGCCATGCATAACGGGAATCGCCGGTTTCAAACAGCGGCGCCGTGCGGAAGTAGTAGCGCCAGGCACCGGCGGGGTCGTCCGGTTTCTCCAGGTCGGTCGCATAGTCGGCATTTTCGGGCGCCGACCAGAACCGCCCCTGCCAATAGACATAAAGCATTGCGTTGTCGTGTGTTTCCAGAGAGAAACGCACATCGAGGACACCGGTCCCATCCGGCCGGATACGGACCCAGTCCGCGCCCGCGTCGGGCACTACCCGCCCGCGTAGATGAGGGCCGTCAAACGTGCCGCCCTTGACCAGATAGATAAGGCGCCGCCCGTCGGATGTCGGCCCGACGTCCATCGGCGGCAGGTGAAGCTGGACCCGCGCCTCGAACAGGAATTCCAACTCGGGAGGGCTGTCCGCGTCCCAATCGGCGGCGCCGAGCGTCAGGCCGCCGGCACCCGGTTCAAGGGTATGGGCATGACCACGTGCGGCAAGCGCGGTTACTGCAGAAAGACCTGCGCCGACAAATAGGCTCCTGCGAAGTGTATCTGGCATGATCTGGCCTCCGTCCGGGTCAGCGCAAAGCGGATCGGCTTTGGCCGACCCGGGGCGGCGCCATGAGCGCACCGTCTTGTCACGCCGTGAATTATGTGCGCTGCGCACATACTGTCAAGTTGAAATTCGTGCGCTCCGCACATAAACACTTATCCATGATCGATCGTACCGCCAATCTGCTGGGTGTCGTCGGGCTGGCTGTTGCCGACCGTATTGAGGACACGGCCCGCGAAGTCCTTAATCACGCCGGTGAAACGCCAGCGGCACTCGTCGTGATCGGCTACGGTTCCGGCCCCTCCAACGATCAGCTGCGCCGCGTTCTCGGCTTGTCCCACCCGGGCACGGTGCGCCTCGTCGACCGGCTGGTCGCCGATGGCCTTGTCGAGCGTCGCAAGGCGCGAGACAAAAGGGCGGTTGCGCTGCATCTCAGCGAACGGGGCATGGCGATCCGTGAAGACCTCCTGAAGGGACGACTTGCCGCCATCCGGCCGTTGCTGACGCCGCTGACCGGCATGGAGCAGGAGACACTGACGACGCTCCTGCACAAGATGCTGTCTTCAATGGAAACGACAGCGGACGAACGCCGAACGCTCTGCCGGCTTTGCGACAATCGCATCTGCACCGATTGCCCCATACCGGCCGACGCCCGGGCGGAGACCTGAGGTTCAACCTCGTGGTCGGGCTTGCAGGAGGGGTCCGGTCCGAGCCCTTCTGTGACGATCGATTGACAGGCAATTGTTTTGCTGCGTGTTCGTTGAGCATCCTTAAGGGAGTAACGCCGATGCGATGTCTTGTGGTTGGAGGGACGGGCTTCCTTGGCGGTGCAATTGCAGATGCTCTTGTCGATGACGGGCACTCAGTGGCGATCGTGTCGCGAGGCAGCACAACACGCCGAACGCGCCCAGAAATCAAAGTAATCGTTGCGGACCGATACGGATCGCTCGACCATCTCAAGGCGCAGAAATTCGATTGGGTTTTCGATACATGTGCCTACGCGCCGGACGCCGTCCGATCACTTTTGAGCGCAGTCGGCGACCGGGTGGCACGATATTGCGTGATCTCGTCCATCTCAGCTTACGGGACCTTCGCCAAACCCGGACTGGACGAGACTGAAACGGTTCCCACTGCATCGGACAGAGACTATGCGGTGGCTGCCGGTCTTCCTGCTGAAGACCGTGCATCGGCTTTGGCCTATGGGCCCTCTTATGGCCCGCTGAAGCGTGCGTGTGAGATAGAGGCCCGGCGCGTTCTTGGCGATCGAGCAACGGCGCTACGCGTCGGGCTCCTCGTGGGTGTCGGCGATTATACAGACAGGCTCACATGGTGGGTGCGGCGGATCGACGGCGCCAGGGGTGTGTTTCCGGCGCCCGCACCACGCGAAAGACCCGTTCAGCTGATTGATGCGCGGGACGCAGCAAAATTTGCGGTGCGATGCGCAGAGGAGGAGCTTTCAGGCGTCTGGAACGTAACGGGCAAGGCCCAAACGTTTGCCGGTGTGCTGGCCGCCATTGTCGCTGCAACCGGTTCGAACGCAGAGCCGGTATGGGTCTCCGAGGAAGCGATCTTGGATGCCGACATCACCCCATGGATAGACGTTCCGATGATGACATCGGTTCGGCCGAGCTTCCGGCACCTTATGGAAGTAAGCACGGACAAAGCCCAAGCCGCCGGCCTTGAATGCCGACCGCTGCGTCAGACCCTGATCCCTTTGATCGAATGGGACAGGTCTCGCCGGAGCGTCCCATTGAAGGGCGGAATGAGCGCCGACCAGGAAGCCCGACTGCTGGACCGTTAGAAGGCGCCTATGTCCGGGTTCCGTAGTTTTCACCGAGAACTTCGAGCGGTGCGTTGCGTTTTATTGCTGGGTTCTCGAGTTGGATTTGTTGCATCAGATCGATCGCGAGTCCGAACGACTGACCAGACTTTCCCTGGGTGACAGCTACTTGACGCTGGAGACCGGCGGCGTTGCGCAGAACCCGACCAAGTTTCGCTTCAATATCCCCGATATTGAAGCGGCTTCAGATTTTATGAAGCGCAAAGGTGGCGAGGTACTCGGCGCCGCGATCGACCATGATCCGGCTCCGCGAAAGAAAAGTCTCTGCGATCCAGGTTTCGGCCGGAGAGGCCCCGCTTTGGCCGATGCTGCGCTTTACGCGCATGCCGGTTCCTTTGGCCGCAGCCATAACAACCTTCCAAAGCAAGCGGAGTTTTGCCAGGGGCGATTGCCCAACAGGACCCACACCGCAAGTTCTCAGTTTCAAGGCTTTGGACGCGGACCCAATTGCTCGGCGACAAGCACCCACCGGTCGTCCTTTCGAGCCAATACTGCGATACCTCTTCCGGACCCTGAGGCTTCGCTGCCGTGAACGATGCCGCTCCAATAAAAATCGAACATGTATGCTGCGCTATCCGACGTCTCGATCAACCAATGGACATTCTCGATCCCATAGTCTTCGTTTTTTATTGCCGCGAAATTGCGCTGATACGCTGTCCTGATGGCGTCTTTTCCTCCATGCAAAGAGCCATCGGAAAAGACTACTCTGGCTTCTTCACTGATCAAAGGCGCTACGACAGTCCAATCCTGGGTGGCTAACGCTGCTTCATATTGTTCGACAAAATCTCTGGGCGACATACGGGCTTTCTCTTCCGCAATGACAGGTTCATAGGCGAGAACGACAAGTGTCGCGGCCACAAGACAATTCATTCGCAGCAATAACCTGCACATTCGTTGTGGTCCCATGGGATAAACATCATGTGGCGAAAGCTCGACGTTACGTCCGCCGGCCGCCACAACGTACGGCTTAAATTCGAAGATCCACAACGGGCAATGTGACAA